>CALUFA010000032.1 GCA_944319795.1 uncultured Prevotella sp.
GCGTCAGCCTGAGCTGTTTTGTTACCACAAGATGCGAATGAAATAGCTGCGATAGCTACGAACATTAAAACTAACTTTTTCATTTTCTTTGCTTTTTAAATCTGTAAAACAATCATTTGTTTATTAAAACGTTGCAAAGGTAAGTATTTTTTCGATACGTTGTTCTCTTTTTATGCTTTTTTTTCGTGACGATTTTGTAACTTTTTCATAAGTGTTTGAATTTCAATTGGATACAAAATGCTAATGACTGTTAAATATTATCGGGCTCTTAAGAATTGTTGTTTACGGACACTTTTATCGAGTTTTTTTACTACCTTTGCGCCGTGCGATTTGCGTTTGTGGCAGATTGCAGGTTGTTTTGTTATATATATAATAAGGTATAAAACTTTTTACGGCCGTAAGGCGTGTTGCCACGGCTGTGGAAATATGATTGAATAATGATAGATACATCAGCCTTTCAAGGTAAGACTGCCGCTTATTTCACGCTTGGCTGTAAACTGAATTTTTCCGAAACGTCCACTTTCGGGCGATTGTTGGAAGGTATGGGGGTGCGCACCGTCGACAAGGATGCCGACATTTGCATAATCAATACGTGCTCGGTGACGGAGGTGGCCGACCATAAATGCCGGCAGGCCATACACCGCATGGTGCGCGAGAATCCCGGGGCGTTTGTCATAGTGACGGGGTGCTACGCCCAGTTGAAGCCGGAAACGGTAAGTAAAATCGACGGGGTCGACCTTGTTTTAGGAGCCAACGAGAAGGCAGATCTTATACAATTCCTGTCCGAGGCATGGTCGGGCGCAAGGCAGGATACGGCCTTGCACCGCTACCATACGGTGAAGACGAAAGACATCAAGACGTTTGCGCCGAGCTGTTCGCGCGGCAACCGCACCCGTTATTTCCTTAAAGTGCAGGACGGGTGCAATTATTTTTGCACTTATTGCACCATTCCTTACGCGCGCGGATTCAGCCGCAACCCAAGCATCGAGTCGCTTGTAGGGCAGGCACGGCAGGCCGCCGCCGAGGGCGGAAAGGAGATCGTGCTGACCGGAGTGAACATCGGCGACTTCGGCGAGACTACCGGCGAGCGGTTCGTCGACCTCGTTAAGGCGCTCGACGGGGTTGAAGGCATACGCCGTTACCGCATAAGCAGCATTGAGCCAGACTTGCTCGACGACGAACTTATAGAGTATTGTGCTACGAGCAGGGCGTTCATGCCGCATTTCCACATACCGCTGCAAAGTGGTTCCGACGAGGTGCTGCGCCTTATGCACAGGCGTTACGACAGCGCGCTGTTCGCCCATAAGATAGGGTTGATAAAGAAAGTGATGCCCGACGCCTTCATAGGTGTCGACGTTATGGTGGGCACGCGCGGCGAAAGGCCCGAGCTGTTCGAGCAGACCTACGACTTCCTTAAAAGCCTCGACGTAACCCAGTTGCATGTTTTCCCTTACTCCGAGCGCCCTGGCACGGCTGCGCTTAAGATTCCATACGTAGTGTCCGACCTGGACAAGAAGCTGCGCAGCAAACGCCTTTTAGAGCTTTCCGACGAGAAGACGGAGGCTTTCTACTCACGGCACATAGGCTGCGAGGCCGAGGTTTTGTTCGAGAAAGCCGCCGGCGGAAGGGCCATGCACGGTTTCACGAGGAACTACATACGCGTTGAGTTGCCGCCTTCGCCCGACAACGACCGTCTCGACAACCAGATTGTCAACGTAAGGTTGGGCGACTTCAACCATAATAAAACCGCATTAAAAGCAATACTTTGAGATGGATAAGACCGCTATTGTGATACTTAACTGGAACGGCGTGAAGATGCTTACGCGCTTTCTTCCAAACGTGTTGGACTATTCGCGCGACGAAGCCGTGGTGTATGTAGCCGACAATGCGTCGACCGACAACTCCATCGACGTGCTGAAAACCCATTTCCCCGAAGTGCGCCTTATCCAGCTCGAGCGTAATTTCGGTTTCGCCGAAGGCTACAACCGCGCGCTCGACCAGGTAGAAGCCGAGTATTACGTACTGCTCAACTCAGACGTCGAGGTGTCGCATCATTGGCTTACGCCGTTGCTTGAGTTCATGGACAATAACGCCGACGCTGCGGCGTGCCAGCCAAAGCTGTTGGCCGAGAGCGACCGTGACAGGTTCGAGTATGCCGGCGCTTGCGGCGGATTCATTGACCGTTACGGTTACCCTTTCTGCCGCGGCAGGCTGTTCGATACGGTCGAGGCCGACGACGGGCAGTACGACTACGTAGCTGAGACGCTGTGGGCCACGGGTGCGTGCATGGTCGTAAGGGCGGCCGACTTTAAGGAGGCCGGCGGCTTCGACCCACGTTTTTTCGCCCACAGCGAGGAAATCGACCTCTGCTGGCGCCTCCGGCTTATGGGCAAGAAGATATTCTGCATTCCCGACAGCTGCGTCTACCACATCGGCGGAGGCACTCTGCCGAAGAACAACCCGATGAAGACTTTCCTCAACTTCCGCAACAACCTTACGATGCTGTACAAGAACCTGCCGGACGACGAGCTACGCCGGGTGATGCGCGCGCGCGCCGTTCTCGACTACGTAGCCGCCCTCCAGGCGTTGGTTTCGGGGCGCGTCGGCGACTTTAAGGCGATAGTCAAGGGGCGTAAGGCGTTTAAGAAGTGGCTGCCCGAGTATCGTGAAGTAAGGCGCGAGGTGCAGGGCCGCCGCAAGGTCGGCAGCGTAACGGGAGTTTACCGGCGCTCGATACTTTGGCAGTATTACGCCAAGGGACATAAGAAATATTCCGAACTCGACGCCTGAACCTTATTGTCGGTATTCCGGCTCGATTGCTTTCATTCTGATTTTCCTTGACGTTTATACCGGCGTTGTTTGTGAGTTTGAAACCGTCGGGCCGTAAATAAGGCATTATTTCGTGTGCAATCGTAATGTGTTGCGTTTCATTATGTTAGCTGGAACGCAACGCATTATGTGCAATAAACTACGGCTTTTCTGTATATGAAAACGGCCTAAAAGCATGCTTTTCATGGTTTTTTACAAGCTGAAAAACGGCTTCTGCCGTTGTAAAAGGCCGCCTTTTGCCGTTCGATTCCTTATGTTTTGGCGTGCGTAAGGCCGCCTTTTGCGCCTGTAAGACGTGCCGTAGGCGTGTCAGGTGCATTATTCCGCCCTGGCAGCTTCCTGCTTCAGCGGTTTACGGTGACATTTTCCGATTGACGTTTTGATGCCTGAAACGTCGCTGCCGCTTTCTTTTTGGAAGATAACGGAATTTCTTCTTGCTGACATTTTGTAATGTCCATACTCTGTGTTTATGCTTTTTTAAGGAATTGTAATGCCGAAAATTTGGCTCGGATGATAAAAATACTTACTTTTGTAAAGTCGCCGGCTGTGCGTGTGTTGCCGGCCGATACGATTGATTTAACTGAAAATCCCATATTGTTTGACTTTAAATTATTATGACTATGGACAAGACTGTCGAGATGAACGCCAACGAATTAGTGGCGTATTTCCAGAAACCGGCATCCGAATTGACCAAGGCCGACATCATCGCATTCGTGCGCGAGAAGGGCATACGTATGGTCGACTTCATGTATCCGGCCGAGGACGGCCGCGTGAAGACGCTCAACTTCATGATCAACAATTTGGCTTACCTCGAGACGATACTAACCGACGGCGAGCGTGTCGACGGTTCGAGCCTGTTCCCCTCGTTCGTCGAGGCCGAGAGCAGCGACCTTTACGTCGTGCCCCGTTTCCGCACGGCGTTCGTCAGTCCGTTCTCCGACATACCCACGCTGTGCCTGCTCTGCTCGTTCTTCGACAAGGACGGGCGCCCCTTCGACTGTTCGCCCGAGCAGACGCTGCACCGTGCGGCCGCGGCGTTCACCGAGGCTACGGGCATGACTTACGAGGCGATGGGCGAGCTTGAGTATTACGTAATAGCCGAAGACGACGAGATGTTCCCCGCCGTCGACCAGCGCGGCTACCACGAGTCGGGCCCGTTCGCCAAGTTCAACGAGTTCCGCAAGAAGTGCATGGCCTACATAGCGCAGACCGGCGGGCAGACAAAGTACGGCCACTCGGAGGTGGGCAACTTCACGGCCGACGGCAAGGTGTACGAGCAGAACGAGGTGGAATTCCTGCCGTGCCCCGTAGAGAGCGCCGCCGACCAGCTGGTCTTGGCCAAGTGGGTGATACGCAACTTGGCTTACGAGTACGGTCTCGACGTGACGTTCGCCCCGAAGATAACCGTAGGCAAGGCCGGTTCGGGCATGCACGTACACATGCGCATGATGAAGGACGGGCGCAATTGCATGATAGCCGGCGGCAAACTGTCGGACGAGGCGCGCCGCGCCATTGCCGGAATGATGACGCTCGCCCCGTCGATAACCGCCTTCGGCAACAAGACTCCCGTGTCTTACTTTCGCCTTGTGCCCCACCAAGAGGCGCCGACGAGCGTTTGCTGGGGCGACTGCAACCGCTCGGTGCTCGTGCGCGTGCCGTTAGGCTGGACTTCGGGAAAGGACATGTGCGCGCAGGCTAACAGCCTGGAGAAGGAAGTAAACGGCGACACAACGCAGAAGCAGACCGTGGAAATGCGCTCGCCCGACGCTTCCGCCGACGTTTACCAGCTTATGGCCGGATTGTGCGTGGCATGCCGCACGGGGCTGGAAATGGACGAGGCGCAGGCTCTCGGCATAGCCGCCGACAAGTATGTAGCCCTCGGCGAGAGCGGCAGCGACAACGACAAGTTCGAGCAGCTGCCCGACTGCTGTATGGCGTCGGCCGACTGGCTTGAAAAGCACCGCGGCATGTACGAGGCCCGCGGAGTGTTCTCGCCGCGCATGATAGACGGAATCATCAACAAGCTGCGCCGCTTCGACGACGCCAACCTGCGCGAGGCCGCCGAGAAAGATGCCGACTTGATGCAGCGGCTTGTACGTGAGTCGTTCTACTGCGGATAACGACTAAGTGAAGAGTGAAGAACGAAGAGTTAAGAATTTATTTGCAGCATAAGCATTTGGATTCTTCACTTTTCGTTCTTCACTCTTTACTTTTCCGCAAACGGGTTCTTCACTCTTCACTCTTAATTTAAATTTATTCCCTTTTTGCTTTTTCCCTTTGGAAAATATCAATTATCTTTGCATAAAGTTTTGTTGATATGAAACTTGTTACGCAGGCAAGACATCTGCTTGCCTGCTTGTTGACTTGTCAACTTGTTTACTGATAAAAGGATATGAGCAGAAAGAAAAAACCGTTACCGATATTAGAGAACGTCACTATAACCGACTATGCGGCCGAGGGAAAGTCGTTGGCGAGGGTCAACGACCTTGTAGTATTCGTGCCGTTCGCCGTGCCCGGCGACGTCGTCGATCTGCAGGTGCGCCGCAAGAAGCACAGCTATTGCGAGGCCGAGATAATAAGGTTTGTTAAGCCGAGCGGCATAAGGGTCGAGCCGCGGTGCGCCCATTTCGGCGTGTGCGGCGGCTGCAAGTGGCAGAACGTGCCGTATGCCGAGCAGCTGAAGATGAAGCAACGGCAGGTGTACGACCAGCTTACGCGCATAGGCAAGGTTGAATTGCCTGAGATAAGGCCCATACTCGGGTCGGAAAAGACATACGGATACCGCAACAAACTTGAGTTCGGCTGCTGCAACAAGCGCTGGCTTACTAAGGAAGAGATTGCCGCAGGCACTGAGTATTCGCAAATGAACGCTATCGGATTCCATATCACCGGGGCGTTCGACAAAATCCTGCCGGTGGAGAAGTGCTTCCTTATGGACGACCTGCACAACCGCATACGCAACTCAATACGCGACTATGCTTACGCCACAGGCATGACGTTCTACGACCTCCGCGGCAAGCACGGGCTACTGCGCGACATCGTTATACGCAACTCTGACACGGGCGAATGGATGGTGCTTGTGCAGTTCCACTACGACGAGGAAGGCGACGACGTGCGCGCAAAGGCGTTGATGCAGCACATAGCCGACGGTTTCCCCGAGGTTACCGCCCTGCTTTACGTTGACAACCAAAAGGCCAACGACACGTACAACGACCTGGAGTTGCAGGTGTTCAAGGGTAACGACCACATCTTCGAGACTATGGACGGACTGAGGTTCAAGGTCGGGGCGAAGAGCTTTTACCAGACCAACACGGAGCAGGCGTTCCGCCTTTACTCCGTTGTGCGCGACTTCGCAGGGCTTACAGGCGGCGAACTCGTCTACGACCTTTACACGGGTACGGGCACGATAGCCAACTTCGTGTCGCGTTACGCGCGCAAGGTGGTCGGCATAGAGTATGTGCCCGAGGCCATAGAGGACGCCAAGGTTAATTCCGAAATCAACGGCATCGGCAATACGGACTTCTACGCAGGCGACATGAAAGACATCCTTACCGACGATTTCATAGCCGTGCACGGCCGCCCCGACGTGATAATAACCGACCCGCCTCGCGCCGGGATGCATCCCGACGTGGTGCAGACAATCATACGCACGGCCCCGCGCCGCATCGTTTACGTAAGCTGCAACCCGGCCACGCAGGCGCGCGACCTTGCAATGCTCGACCAATATTATAAGGTGGAGGCTGTGCAACCGGTTGACATGTTTCCGCATACGCCGCATGTGGAGAACGTCGTTCTGTTGGAAAAAAGAGATTAAGACGAACTTAAACATATCGTTAAATGTTAAAGAATAAATGTTTCGTAAGAAGTAACGCCGCAGTTTTTTTTACCTTCTTACTTTTTTACCTTTTCAGCTTTTCCGTTGCGTCGGCACAGGAAAAGGCCGATGTTTTCAGCAAACCGAAGTTCAGCGGTTATGCAATCGGCCAATACCAATACAACGGACAACACGGGGCGGAGAGCAATTCGTTCAACCTGAGGATGGTCCGTATGTCGTTGAGCGGACGCATACTGGGCGACTTCGCGTATTTGCTTCAGGGCCAGGTGAACGGCAACACTTCGACGCTCGGCGACAGCCCGAGGATGGTTGATGTTTACATTGAATGGCAGAAACTGCCGTTTCTGAAGATAAAGGCTGGACAGTTTAAGCGCCCGTTCACGTTCGAGAACCCGATGAACCCGATCGACCAAGGCTTCATGGGCTACTCGCAGAACATTATGAAGCTCGCCGGATTTAACGACCGAGTAGGTGAACACTCTTCTAACGGCCGCGACATAGGCGTGCAGGTGCAAGGCGACTTGGTTAAGACGGCATCAGGCCGTCCGCTCTTGCATTACCAGGTAGGCGTGTTCAACGGCCAAGGCATCAACACGAAAGACGTTGACAACCGGAAAGACGTTATCGGCGGAGCATGGGTTATGCCGGTCGAAGGGTTGCGCATTGGCGCGTTCGGATGGACTGGCTCATACGCGCGAAAGGGCTCGGACGGAGTAAAAAGCCTCTCGAAGAACCGTTATGCGATAAGCGGAGAATACGTGTTCGACGACTGGACGTTCCGTTCGGAATACATTCATTCTACTGGTTACGGCTTTAAGACCGTCTACAACCAAAGCGCCGACGCAAAGGCCGACGATGTGAACACGTCAGCCGGCAACAAGTCCGACGGCTTTTACGCCCTTGCAATCGCCCCCGTGATTAAGAAGAAACTGCATGTAAAGGCCCGTTACGACCTCTACCGTCCGCAAGCGGAGTGGGGTACGAGTAAGACTTATTACGAGGTAGGCGTAGACTACATGTTCTGCAAGAACCTGCAGATAAACCTTGAATACGCTTTCGTCAACGACCGTTCGCTTGACCGGCACAATTACAGCATGATAGATACGCAGCTGTCGTTCAGGTTTTAAATAATTAAGAGCTGATAATTAAGAATTAAGAGCTGAGTGTTAAGGGTGAGAGTTGATAATTATGAAAATGTGTCTTGTTGCTGGCAAAGATGCGTAATGTAACTTACTTATTTGGCAAAAAATAAAAATATAAGTTATGAATATTCCTCCTGTATTTTGGCTTGTGCCGTTCGCTTCCGTCTGCGCTTTGGCAATGGCGTGGTATTTCTTCAAGTACATGATGAAAGAGGACGAGGGCACCGACCGCATGAAAGAGATTGCAGGCTACGTCCGAATAGGAGCTATGGCCTATTTGAAACAGCAATATAAGGTGGTGGCTTTGATTTTCGTCGTCATCTGCCTTGTTTTTGCGTTCATGTCTTACGTTCTTCACATACAGAATCCGTGGGTTCCGTTCGCTTTCCTGACCGGAGGAATCTTCTCAGGACTGTGCGGATTCTTCGGCATGAAGACCGCAACGTATGCTTCGGCGCGCACGGCCAACGCCGTAAGGAAGAGCCTCGACCGTGGATTGCGCATTGCTTTCAGGAGCGGCGCGGTAATGGGACTTGTCGTAGTAGGTCTCGGACTGTTGGACATCGCCATTTGGTTTGTCCTGTTAAGCGCGTTTTATGAAGGCGAGAATACGGCGCTTGTAACGATAACTACTACCATGCTGACGTTCGGCATGGGAGCTTCTACCCAGGCGCTGTTCGCCCGTGTGGGCGGCGGAATATACACGAAGGCAGCCGACGTGGGCGCCGACCTTGTGGGAAAGGTTGAGGCCGACATACCCGAAGACGACCCGCGCAACCCCGCAACCATAGCAGACAACGTTGGAGACAACGTAGGCGACGTGGCCGGCATGGGCGCAGACTTGTACGAAAGCTACTGCGGCAGCATACTCAGCACGGCCGCCCTCGGCGCAACGGCTTTCGCCCTTAACGGCGACATGCAGCTTAAGGCCGTTATAGCCCCGATGCTCATTGCGGCGGTAGGCATCTTCCTTTCGCTCGCCGGGATATTCCTCGTGCGTACAAAGGAGGGAGCTACGATGAAGGATTTGCTCCATTCGCTCAGTCTCGGAACTAATGTTTCAGCCTGCCTGATAGCCGTTGCCACGTTCGTAATACTTTATTTACTCCAAATAGAGAATTGGATTGGCGTGTCGTTCTCCGTAATCAGCGGTCTTGCAGCAGGCGTTATAATCGGCGCTGCCACTGAATATTACACCAGCCAAAGCTACAAACCGACGAAGAGCATAGCCAAATCGTCGGAAACGGGGTCGGCAACGGTGATAATAAAAGGCATAGGCACGGGTATGATTTCAACGATGGTGCCCGTCGTTACGATTTCGGTAGCTATCATAGCGAGCTACCTTTGCGCCAACGGCTTTGACATGTCAATGAGTTCAGACAGTATTTCAAAGGGACTTTACGGTATCGGAATTGCCGCCGTAGGCATGCTCTCTACGCTCGGCATAACGCTTGCCACCGACGCTTACGGCCCGATAGCCGACAATGCCGGCGGCAACGCAGAGATGAGCGGACTCGACCCGTCGGTGCGCAAACGCACCGACGCGCTTGACGCCCTCGGCAACACTACGGCCGCCACGGGCAAAGGTTTCGCCATAGGCAGTGCGGCGCTTACTGCGCTGGCCCTTCTTGCTTCTTACATCGAGGAGATAAAAATCAACATGGTAAGGGCGGTGAACGAGGGCGCGACGTTTATCGACAACGTAGGCGAAACGTTCAATCCGGAGAATGCCGGCCTGCTCGACATGATAGACTTCTTCCAGGTGAACCTTATGAACCCCAACGTGCTCGTCGGCGTGTTCGTCGGAGCTATGGCGGCGTTCATGTTCAGCGGAATAACAATGGGAGCCGTAGGGCGCGCGGCCGGCTCGATGGTAGAGGAAGTGCGCCGCCAGTTCCGTGAGATCAAAGGCATACTTGAGGGCAAGGCCACGCCCGACTACGACCGTTGCATAAAGATTTCAACCCGTTCGGCCCTGCGCGAGATGATTCTTCCGTCGCTTCTTGCGATAGCAATCCCGGTTGTCGTCGGGATGATTCTCGGCGTGGCAGGAGTCCTCGGCCTGCTTGTCGGCGGCATGTCTACCGGCTTTACGCTGGCCGTATTCATGGCCAATTCGGGCGGTGCGTGGGACAACGCAAAGAAAATGATAGAGGAAGGCAACTTCGGCGGCAAAGGGTCGGCGTGCCATAAGGCTGCCGTCGTAGGCGACACCGTAGGCGATCCGTTCAAGGATACTTCAGGCCCGTCGCTCAACATCCTTATCAAGCTGATGTCGATGGTCAGCATAGTAATGGCCGGTTTGACGGTGGCTATGATTTGACACGCGTCGGCCTCAGTCCCGGTATACGGGATAAAGGCAAAAAGAAGCCCCGCATGCACATTGGTAAATGTGATGCATGCGGGGCTTCTTTTTGCCTTTTTGCATATAAATTTATATAGGCTCACCATTTTATCGTAGATGTGAAAATGGGTGAACCTATATAAAACAAAAATTGATTGTCTCACGACAACCAATCTTTTTATTAACCTTAATAATCTAATACCATGAAAAACACAGTGCAAAGGTACGAATAATTTCCAATCTTGCAAAATATTCTATGGGAAAAATCGTGCGTTTAATACATTTTAAATGTTGTTCCGTTCCATTTAAAGGTTTTTTGCCTAAGTATGGCTTTTACGTCGTTCCTTTCTTTCTCCGTTGTGAGCGGAACACTCATGGTGAAAACTATGGTGCTGCCCCCTTCGGGTATGTCGGCGCTTATAATAACCGGCTCTAAGTAGTCGCGCAGTTCGTTAAACCGTGCCTCGCTCATGCCGTCCGGCCGTTGGGTCATTGCGTCTACCATTTCCTCGTCGTCGTGCGTGTCGGGCAGGTTGAATCTTGAGTTTATCTTTTTCCAGCTTGTGGTATAAAAGTTTACGTCGCTTTCGGGCACGGGCGTCTTAACCGTCCTGACGAGGCAGACAATTTGCGTGCTGTCGTTGACGGGCAGCAGCTTGATCAGCATCAGCGAGCTTTCGTTCAAGTCAACCTTGGCGAAGTCGTCGTTAATGGTCGTGACGGTGCTGGTGCCGTTAAGCTCGTTTTTTATCTTTACGGTGTCGTTGTCTATCGTGAATTTTCCGATTTCGTCCATTTGGTTGTCGTTTATGTACGGCAGCAGTTCATTAGGCATGTTGTGCAGCACGCTCGTGGCCGTATGTTGCGCCCAGGCGGTCGTGATGCCGAGCGACAGTGCGATGATGGTTGTTATTAACGTTTTCATATTACAGTTCTGGTGTTTAGAAGTTGTCTTGTCATAGTCGTGAAAACTTGTCAACGTGTTTGCGTTCTACGTTTCCGTTTGCAATATTACGTTTTTATTTTGACATTTCCAAATTAAATGCATGTGAATGTTCATAATTGGAACATTTGTCCGTACATTGCGTAACGTTGTGCAAGATTGGATTGGCAGGATTGCCAAAGGCTGCCTTTTATGGTGTGAAAGGTAGCCTTTTGCATTATAAAAGGCGGTTTTTCGCAATGCGAAAAGCCGCCTTTTGGAAAATGGATGTAATCTTGTTTGTAAGTGATTGGTAATAAGCCGGTTAGTCGTCTCCGTTCAGATAGCTTTCAATATTGCCGATAACTTTGTCCGTAAGCCGGTAATACGACTGGCGCGTAAGCCCCGACGATACGCGCACGCAATGCATGTGCGGATGGCCGAGGAAGCGTTCGCCGCCTGCAGCTCCTACCGTGTCGCAGTAACAAAGGTTGTCTCCGTCGAGCCAGCGTGCGAACGGCTCGTCGTCCCAAGCCGGCGAAAGGCCGGTGTTGAAAATAATCTTATGGTTGCCTAAGCGCTTGAATTCCTCTTCGTGTAGCAGCACGGTGTTCCTGTTAAGGCAGCAGAACACTACGTCGCTGCTTTCAAGAAGGTCGCCTAACGGCGTGAACCTGTATCCTTTCTTTTCGGCTTCGGGCTTTGCGCTCCGTGCGAAATATCTTACTTCCGCACCGAGAAAGCTCATAGCGTCGGCTATCATTCCGCCCGACTTGCCTAAGCCTACTACGCCCACTTTGAGTCCGGTTATCTCGCTCGGGCTGCCGAACCATGCGTCTTGTCCGAAGCCGTGAAGGCACCTTACGAGCTCGCTGATTACGTATTCTATCACTCCCTCGTCGCCGTAGTCGCGTATTCCCTTCACGCAGATGCCGTGTTCGTTGGCGTATTTTATGTCGACGTTGGCGCTTTCGGGCGAGTAAAGCGAGCAGCACATGCCTATGTACCTTATGTTATTGCAGCGTGCCATCGTTTCCTTTGTCAGCGGTGAAGTGAAGCTCAGCAATACGGCGTCGGCGTCGCCGATGCGCCTTGCTATCTCGTCCGGACACGAAGGGATGTCGTCGTACATTATTATTTCTTCGGCGTAAAGGGTGAGCCTGTCCCGTCCTTCGGGCACCATGTTTACCGGTTCGATTGCAACTAATTTCTTAAACTTTTCCATAAGTCTCCTTTTTCGTTTTGATATGGCCATTCATGGCTGTCGTTATTATGGCGTGTTTTATGTTTCCGGCTTACTTGCGCCCTTTCGGTCTGGCGTTGTCCGCTAATCTGATGCGGTCGTCTTCTATTGTTATGATGTGCCGTTTGTACAGGCCGCCTATTGCTTTTTTGTAGTTTTTCTTGCTTACGTTGAACTGCTGGTAAATGTCTTCGGCCGGACTCTTGTCGGTCAGCAGGCAGATACCGTCGTTTTTCTCAAGATATTCTATGATGACGTCGCCGAGCTCTTTCGACATCCGCCAGCCCGTAGGCTGCAGCATGACGTCTATCTTGCCGTCCTCGCGCACAATGTCTATGTAGCCTTTCATACGATCGCCGGTGTGTATGTCCTTGAATATCTGGTTGCGGTAGATAAGGCCCGGATAGCGGTTGTCTATGATTGCCTTGAAGCCGAGGTCGGTTTTCTGCCATATCAGCAGATCTACCTCGTCGCCGTGGGCGTATGGCGGAATGTCCGTGTCCATGAAGTGCTCCACCTTGGCTGACGCTACTATGCGGTGGCTCTCGTCGTCTACGTGTACGAACACGATGTAGCTTTTGCCTTTTTCCATCTTCATCTTCTGCTCGCGGAACGGGCAGAACAAGTCTTTCATCAGCCCCCAGTTCAGGAATGCGCCGTATTCGTTCACCCAGGCTACTTCGAGATATGCGAAGTCGCCCACCTTTGCCAGCGGCGTTTGGGTGGTTGCAACGAGGCGCTCTTCGTTGTCAAGATATACGAATACTTCGAGCTCGTCGCCAACTTTGCATCCATCAGGCACGTATCGCGCCGGCAACAGCACTTCGCCTTCGTCGCCTCCGTCAAGGTATATGCCGAAATCCACCGTTTTCGTAACGGTCATCTTGTTATAGTCACCTAATTTTATGAAGCTCATTTCTTATCGTTTGTTGTTGTTAAAGTAGTGGAAATAGGGTGTGCCCGGCGTATCTCCATGCCGCTTTTGGCCGGGCTTACCGGGATGGTGGGGCTAATATTCCGTGTCGGGCGTATTGGCCGCGGCTTCAAGCTGCCCTAAGTTTGGGCTGAAAGTGTCGTTTGTCAGCAGTCCGTCCTTCATCGAAATGGTCCTGTCGGTTATCTTGGCAAGGTTCTCGTCGTGCGTTACTATGACAAACGTTTGCCCCGTCTTGTCGCGCAGGTCGAAAAAAAGCTGGTGCAGCTCAGCCTTGTTTTTTGAGTCAAGGCTTCCCGACGGCTCGTCTGCAAGGATTACTGCCGGCCGGTTGACCAAAGCCCTTGCTACGGCCACGCGTTGCTTCTCGCCGCCCGAAAGCTCGTTAGGCTTATGCCCGGCACGGTCGGCCAGGCCCATGAAGTCGAGCAGTTCGTTTGCGCGTTTCTTGGCTTCGCCTTTTGAAACTCCGGCGATGTAAGCCGGAATCATGATGTTCTCGATGGCCGTGAACTCGGGTAACAGCTGGTGGAACTGGAACACGAAGCCGATGCGTTTGTTGCGGAACTCCGACAGCTTCTTAGAGCTTAGCGCCCTTACGTCCGTCCCGTCTATCATTATCTCTCCGCCGTCGGGCTTGTCGAGCGTGCCTATTATCTGCAGCAGCGTGGTTTTGCCGGCTCCGCTCGGCCCTACGATGCTTACCACTTCGCCTTTGCTTATGTGCAAGTCGATGCCCTTAAGCACCTGCAACTGGCCGAAACTTTTAGTTATGTTCTTAACGTCTATCATGATTTTTAGTGGTTTTGAAGGGTTAAAGTCGTTATTTCCGCCTTCTCATTTTTCCTCTCATCCATGTCATCAGCACGTCGTAGGCGCTGCGTTGCTCGTGGTGTTGAGGCTCGGCGAAGGTCATTGCGCCGACGGGTTCGCCGTATTGGTCGGGGAATATTATCATCAGGCTCTTGCCCGAGAAATATTTGGTAAGCTCTTCGGGCAGGCGGTCGAGCGCCGACTTGTATGATATCGTGCCCTTGCGCGCCGTGATTACTACGAACAGGTGGTCGTCGGCAACGCCGTCGCCGAGCTTGGCTATGTCGATCCAGTGGGCCATGAAGGTGTATTCGGCGCGCACGTTGGGGTGGCGGTTCTGCACGTATTGGTTGATGAGCGAGAGGGTTTCGCGTTTCGCGTGGAACTGTATGCGGCAGTCAAGGTTCTCGGCCATGCGCGCCAGGCGTTCCAACCAGCGGTAGAACCCCGGCTCGAACTCGGCTCTCGACGGTACCGCCACTTGTATCCTTCTCAACGTATTAAGCGGCCGCAGGCAGCGCACTATCGTTATCTGGCGGTTCAGTCCGTTGAACAGTCCGGGTATGAACTCCCCCCAGAATTTCTTGGCCGAGTCGTCGTTGTTGTGCATTCCGATGATCATTTCCGAGGCGTTGAACTCCTTGAAGGCGTGTTTTATGCCGTTGATGATGTTCGTTGCTATCCTGACTTGCGTCTGTACGCCGACGTTGGCGTAGTTAGCGACCTTAGTGACGTGCTCGAGCAGACGGCGCCCTTTCTCCTGGTATTTCAGCCGGTTGGAGTCGTCGTAGACCACGTTGAGCGCCACCATGCCGCGGTTGAGCAGCCTGTTGCGCATCAGTATTGCGAGCCCTACGAGCGTTTCGGCGGTCTCGGCGTGTTTAATGTTGATCATTATCTTCTCGTCGTCGCTGCTTTCCTCCTCGGGGGCCGATGCCTGGTTCTCGAGCGCTATCTGCTTAGAGGCGCGCTCGGTCATGAACGAGCTGAAAACGCACGTTACGAGTATGAGTATCACCGTGCCGTTGAGCACGTCGTCGTTGAGCAGCCGTCCGCCGTCGGGCATTATCAGGTTGTAGCCCACCATTACGGCGGCCAGCGTGGCGCCTGCCTGCGCGTTGCTGAGCCCGTAGATCAGTTCGCGCTCCACTCCGCGCATGCCGAAAATCTTTTGGGTGAACAGCGAGGCCACCCACTTGCTCGTCAAGGCCACCAATATCATCACCGCAGCAACCTGGAGAGTGTCCCAACCGCCGAAAAGCAGCCTGACGTTGACCAGCATGCCTACGCCTATGAGGAAGTAGGGGATGAATATCGCGTTGCCGACGAACTCGAGATGGGTCATCAGCGGCGACACGTTTGGCACGTAGCGGTTGAGCACCAAGCCCGTAAGGAACGCCCCGAGCAGGCCTTCCATGCCGATGAGCTCCATGAGCCAAGCGCCGAGGAAGGTCATTGCGAGCACGAATATGAACTGCGCCACGTTGTCCTCGTAGCGGTGGAAGAAGTAGCGCGCCACGCGCGGAAAGAAGAAGAATATGACGAAGAACACGGCCGCTATCTTCAGGAACAGCATCAGCCAGAATCCGCCGGTTATCTGCCCCTTGAACAGTCCGCCCACTATGGCGAGCACGAGTAGCGTCAGCGTGTCGGTTACGGCCGTCGCTCCTACGGCTATCGTCACGCTGCGCTGGCGCGTAAGTCCGTAGCGCATGACGATGGGGTAGGTGAGTATGGTGTGCGAGGCGTACATGCTGGCGAGCAGTATCGACGTCATCACGTTGTATTCGAGCACGGCGCGGTTGATTATGAAGCCCATCGCCATTGGTATGACGAAGGCCATTATGCCGTGGGTGAACGTGCGCACGCGGTTTTTCATGAAGTTGGCCATGTTCATCTCGAGCCCGGCGAGGAACATGATGTAATACAGGCCGACGTGCCCGAAGAGGTCGAACGAGTCGTCTTTAGCCAGTATGTTCAGTCCGTGGGGCCCCACAGCGACGCCGGCCAGCACCATGCCTACGATGTGCGGGATGCGCAGCTTGCCCATTATGATTGGCGCGAAAAGGATAATGCACAACACAACGAAGAATATCATTGTGGGTGACGTTATCGGAAAATATTGGGATATGCCGGGCATAAATATTCTGTTGCGTTGCTTGTTGTTACCTAAACCTTATGCAAAGATCATGCCAGCGAGGGCAATGAAAACTTGTTTTCCGATTGCCGGGCGCCGCAAATCTTATGCAAAGATTATGCCAGCGAGGGCAATGAAAACTTGTTTTCCGATTGCCGAGCGCCGCAAATCTTATGCAAAAGTGCAAAAAAAAATCATCATTTTATAACAATTGGCTTAAAAGTTGTACTTTTGCAAGCAAAAATTAACTGCGAAATTAAAAAATAAGAAAAGATGAATGTAGCAATCGTTGGCGCGAGCGGAGCCGTGGGACAAGAGTTTCTCAGGGTGCTCGCAGAGAGAGATTTTCCGATGGACAACTTGGTGTTGTTCGGTTCAAAGCGTTCGGCAGGCACTAAATACGTGTTCAAGGGCAAGGAATACGAAGTGAAACTGCTTCAGCACAACGACGATTTCAAGGACATAGACATCGCCTTCACGTCGGCCGGGGCAGGCACGTCGAAGGAGTTTGCCGGAGACATAACGAAATACGGGGCGGTTATGATCGACAACTCGAGCGCCTTCCGCATGGACGACGACGTGCCCCTCGTGGTGCCCGAGTGCAACGCCGAGGACGCCCTCGACCGTCCGCGCGGCATCATCGCCAACCCCAACTGCACTACGATAATGATGGTCGTAGTGCTGCAGCCGCTCGAACGGCTCAGCCACATACGCCGCATCCACATAGCAAGCTACCAGAGCGCCAGCGGCGCGGGGGCCGCGGCTATGGCCGAACTGCAAGAGCAGTACCGCCAGTTGGTCAGCGGCGAGGAGGTCACCGTAAGCAAGTTCCCCTACCAGTTGGCCTACAACGTGATACCGCAGATAGACGTGTTCCAGCCCAACGGCTATACGAAAGAAGAGATGAAGATGTTCAACGAGACGCGCAAGATAATGCACAGCGACGTAAAATGTTCGGCAATGTGCGTGCGCGTGTCGTCGCTCAGGGCTCATTCTGAGTCGGTATGGATCGAGACCGAGCGCCCGATAAGCGTCGAGGAGGCCCGCGCGGCCATAGCCGCGGCGCCCGGCGTAACGCTCGAGGACGACCCCGACCGCCTCGTTTACCCCATGCCGCTCGACACGGCCGGCAAGGACGACATCTTCGTAGGCCGCATCCGCAAGGACCTTGCCGACGATAACGGCCTGACCTTCTGGCTCAGCGGCGACCAGATACGCAAGGGAGCGGCCCTCAACGCCGTGCAGATAGCCGAGTATCTTATAAAAGTAGGAAACGTTAAATAATACGTGCTTGTAATCGGTTGACAATCAACCTTTTTGCGAAAGGCCACCTTTTACGTGCTAAAAGGCGGCCTTTTGTCGTGTAAAAGGTAGCCTTTCGAGCGGCGAAAGGTGGCCTTTTGTAACAGCCCTGTTTGCCGTTGCCGTAACAGGCGGCAACTAAGCGCAAATCGGTATTCCGCCTTATCGGGTGTAACTTATTGGTTTACATCGCATTTGAAATTTGATTTAAAATACTGATAAAAGTCCAATTTGCTGTAATCAGATGCACAAATATTAAGTATTTTTATTAACTTTGCATAAATCATGAGCAAAGGTGAACCAAGGAAGGGCGCATGTACGAAAGCTGTTTGCGCCATGATAGCGGTGCTTGCGTGCGCCGTAGCCGTATCGTGTGGAGGTAACAGCCGTCGTAGCGACGCACGGAGCGACGAAACGGCGGCGGCACTCGCCGCCGTCGACGATTCGGCAGCCGTCAACTCTCCGCACGTTCCGGAGATGATAAGGCGCGGACTCGAAAGCGCCGCCGACACCATTGACTACTGCGATTGGTACGTGAGGCGCATACGTTACAGCATACAGGTGGGCGTGCCCGACACGGCATCGCTGCGCTGGGAGAGGGTAACGCGTTACTTGGAAAGCCTTGAGCCTACGCCGCGCGTGAACGGCATTATGGGCTATCTGCTCAACGCTAAGGGCAGCCTTTACCAAAAGCTGCACCTTGGGCCCGACAAGGCCGTCGGGGCATACCGCTCGGCTTACCTGAAGACTATGGACAGCGACAGTAAGCACAGGCTGCCCGACATCTGCGCAAACCTCGGCGACGCCTACGTGTTCGCCAACGACATGCCCCACGCCGCCATGTGGTACAGGCGCGCGCTGTTCCTTGCCGACTCGTTGCGCCTCCCGTCAGAGAACTACGTGTCGCTGTATATGGGGTTGGGGCGGATCTACCTGAACCTCGGCGACTACGACTCGGCGCTCGAATGTTACAAGACGGCCGACGCCAACTTCAGCCTGATGCCGCTCAACATGCAGACGTATTTCCTTAATAACTACGGCAATTACTATTACTACGCCGGGGATTACGCCGGGGCGTGGAAGGTGTTCGGACGGTTGGAGAGGCTGCTCTTAGACAACCGCCAGGGCGAAAGCTATGAAATGTACCTTTGCAAGCTCAACATGGCCGACATACTGCTGAACCTCGGGCGTACCGGCGAGGCCGCAAAACTGCTTGACGACGCTTACGCTTACTTCGACAAGTTGGGCGACGATACGGCCTTGTATTACTGCCGCACGATAGGGATAGGGCTTGCGCTTAAGGCCGGCGACATAGCGAAGGTAAGGAGGATACTCGACACGGAAAAGCCCATGCCCACGATAGACTTCAACCTCGTGAACATACGCCACCGCTACCTGCGCGAATATTTCGTAAGGAAAGGCGACTACGGGAACGCCTACCGCGTGCTCGACGAGAACGTAAGGCGCAACGACTCGCTGAAGCATAACATCGCGAACATGAGGGCGGCGGAGATAATGATGCGCTACGCGCAGGACACGCTGACGCTGCACCACCAAATGGAGATACAGGAGAAAGACGCCGACATACGCGCCGCACACCTGTGGCTGTCGGTAGGCGTGCTGTTCATAGTGGTCTTGGTGCTTCTTCTACTTTTCGGGTATACTTACGCCAGGAAGCGCCGCCTGCAGCTGCACATGCAAATGATGCAGGCACAGCTCGCCAACGTGCGTTCAAGAATATCGCCGCACTTCATCTTCAACGTGCTGAACAACAACATGGCGAAGATGGGCGGAGCGGATGCCGGCGGACTGATGTCGTTGGTAAAGCTGATAAGGGCCAACCTTAACATGTCTGGTAAATACTTCGTTTCGCTGAAGGAAGAGCTTGATTTCGTAAGATATTACGTCGACGTAGAGCGCCAGGCACTCGGCGACGGCTTCGTTTTCAGCGTCGACGCGCCGGCCGACGACGTGCTCGAGACGATAATGGTGCCGTCGATGTTCGTGCAGATTCTCGTTGAAAACTCGATCAAGCACGGCCTGAAAAACCTAACGGGAAGCAAGCGCCTGGCCGTAGCCGTAAGGAAAGGGGACGCAGACTGCACCGTAACCGTGGCCGACAACGGCCGGGGATTCGACATACGGCGCAGCAGCCCCTCGTCGACGAAGACGGGAATGAAGGTGATAAGGACAACAATAAACATAATAAACAACCAAAATAAGCGGAAAATAAGGCTCGGAATAAGGAACCTTGAGGCCGACGACGGCAGCGTGGCAGGATGCGAGGTTACGCTGGTACTGCCGCTCGGGCTTAAAACCGTTTATGGCACAACCGCATTATAAATAAGGAAAGGGATGAACGCTATAATAGTAGACGATTCAAAAGAGGCGGTAACCAACCTCGCCTCGAAACTCGGAAAATATGGCGACATTACGCTTGCCGCTACGGCCGACAACGGAACCGACGGCATAGAAATAGTGAAAAAGTATAAGCCGGAGCTGCTTTTCCTTGACATGGAACTGCCCGACATGACCGGAATAGATTTTCTTGAACGCCTACAGCAAGAGCCTGACTACTGGTGCTACGTAGTGATTTACACTGCTTACAACGACTACATGCTGCCGGCTTTCAGGAACAGGGCGTTCGACTTCCTGCTGAAACCGATCGACGACGGCGAGCTCGGCACGATAATGACACGCTTTTATGCCGACCGGCAGAACGGCAAGAGCCGCCGTAACGACGACGGGGCGGTGAAGAACAACGGCGGAAAACTGCTGTTTTACACCAACACGGCAGACTTCCGGCTCGTACAGATACGCGACATTTGCGTGTTCCACTACGACCACGAGGCGCGCGTATGGACTGTAATTGCCGCCGGATGCGACCGCCCGTTGAGGCTGAAACGCAACGTTACGAAAGAAACTTTGCTGAAATTAGACGACAGCTTCGTGCAAGTTAGTCAAAGATACATCATCAATATCAACTACTTGCTCGAAGTGCGCGACAATGTTTGTTGCTTTTATCCGCCTTTCGACAAGATAGATTATGTCACGGTTGGGCGCTTCTTCCGCCGTAAACTGATAAGCCGCTACAACTCGTTGTGATGTAAGTGGAAAACTAAAAACGAAGAGTGAAGAATCCAAATGCAACGGTTTACAACGCATTTGGATTCTTCACTCTTAACTTTTTACTCTTAACTTAAGTGTTAGAACCTTACGCCTACTCTGAAGAAGAAGTCGCCGGGCTTGCTGTCGCCTCCATCGATAAGGTCGCAGAAACCGAACTCATATCCAACCTTGAAGGCCAAGAATTTCCAACCGGCCGTCAAACCAGCCTGCCAACCGAAGTCAACCGCTTTAGTGTCAAACATTTCGACGTCCATAACTTCGTTGTCCTTAGAAACCATAAATCCCAAATACGGACCAGTGAAGATTCCAACCTTGGCATCCGCACTATTTAAGAAATTCCATGCTCCGTTACCTTCCAACTGTATGAAGCCTGGATCCCAGCCGTCGCAGCCTTTAGTGGTATAGCTTATTCCTGCCGACCAGTCGAACGCATCGTTGATTGGAGCAGTGTAAGCAACACCGATGTTTAAAGCCTTGAACTCAGATTCCGAGTCTGTGATATTGGCAATGTTGCCTCCCCACCATACAGAGATGTTCTTTTGTGCACTTGCACCTACCGCAACTATTGCGAAAAGCGCCATTAATAATATCTTCTTCATAATACAAAAAATTAGGTTAAGTAAATAATTTAAAACTTATTGACGCAAAGGTATGAATTTTATTTATAACTTCCAAATTATTTTGACTATTTTTAAGAAGCTGGGGCGTAAAAACGTGAAAATGTAACGATGTGGTGTGAATTTAGTTGAACGCACGGCATTCTGTCTCGTTTTTTCGGCGCATTTGCCGTAAACGGAACTGGCGCAGGTTGCCTGCAGATATGTTAAAAGTGTATTATTGTTCGTTTATTTTTACACGTATTTCCGCTGTATTTAATTGGTATTCAGTTTGATATAAAATAATTCGACTGTCTTAAAATGTCCAAAAAACGGAAAAATGCTTGGCGCGTATGTATTTTTTTCGTACCTTTGCAGCGGTAAAAAGATCAAGGATAGATCAGGATAGTGAATCTTCTTTTGTTTTGAAAGCCACTATTCGCGTTAGTTTTTAACTGGCATCCAGGCCCGGTTCTTACATTATGTCTTACGATTGAACCGTGCGTCGCGGACATTTCACAGTCATTGTCCAGGTGCCAAAAATAACATTTTATGGAGAATTTATTGAGAAAGGTATTTGTAATTGTTTTTATTTGGGTAACAGGTTCTTACGCTTTTGCAGGCGTCAACGGGGCGAGAGGCTCCAAATTCAATTGGAATCCGGTGATGGATGCGATTATTGAAGTTGAAAGCGAGGGCAATCCTAAGGCCGTAAGCGGAAACTCATGCGGGGCTATGCAGATTACCCCGATACTCGTAAAAGAGTGCAACGACATTCTGAAAAAGCAGAAAAGTAAGAAAAGGTTTAAACTGTCCGACCGCTTCAACGTTGCGAAATCAAAGGAGATGTTCGTCTTGATACAGTCTCACCACAATCCGCAAAACAACGTGGAAAAAGCGATTCGCTCGTGGAACGGCGGTCCGAAGTACAGCGTAAGGGGAACGCAGAGGTATTATAATAAGGTAATGAAGCTGCTTAGATAATGCAGACGGTAAACAGGCAGGCGGATCGACGGGCTTGATGTGACAAGCCGAAGTCGGCCCGCCTGTCTGCTTTTTATTAAACCCGAATCGGTCATTAGAAAGTTGAATGTCAGCAGTAAGCCTAATAACTTCATTCTTTCTAATTCTAAAGAGTGAGAATGTTGGGTTTATTACAGACATTCACATTTTCTAATGACCGATTCGGATTTAATTATATGCCATAAAAAGAATAAAAAACAAAAAGATTTAAATTAAATCCTAACAACACGCTGACATTATGTAAAATGGCATTATCTTTGTACTAAATAAGCTGAAACAATTAATTTATTTTTATATGACAATTGGAATCATTATTTTAGTGGTTGTAGTGCTGCTCGTGATATGGGGAGTAAGCCTGTACAACAATCTTGTGAAACTTAGGAACAACCGTGAGAACGCCTTTGCCAACATAGACGTTCAGCTGAAACAGCGCCACGACCTTGTGCCGCAGCTCGTTTCGACGGTTAAGGGTTACGCCACGCATGAGCGCGAAGTGCTGCAAAGGGTTACCGAGGCACGCACGGCGGCGATGAACGCAACGGGCATCAACGACAAGATTAACGCCGAGAATGCGCTTACAAGCGCCTTGTCGGGACTTAAGGTTTCGCTTGAGGCTTATCCCGACCTTAAGGCCAACCAAAACTTCATGCACTTGCAGACGGAACTGTCTGACATCGAGAACAAACTGGCCGCCGCACGCCGTTTCTTCAATTCAACCACCCGTGAACTTAACAACGCCGTCGAGACATTCCCGTCGAACATTTTCGCAAAGATGTTCAAGTTCGGCAAGGAGCCGATGTTCGAGATTCCGCAGGAAGAGCGCGCCGCACACGACAAGGCTCCTGAAATAAAGTTCTAACGCAGGGGGCGAGATATGAGATATGTAGGAATGTACACCCAAATCAGGCGGAACAACATGCTCACCGTCTTGTTGTTGCTGATGTTCCCTGTCATAATACTTGGCATGGTTTGGGTGTTCCTTGCGCTGGTGAACTATTTCGGCAGCGGGTATTACGACCAATACGGCAACATCGTGCGGCATCTTGACGCCGCTACCGTGAATTATTATTTCTTGAATACAGTGCCGTGGGTTGTAATAGGGGTCGGTATATGGTTTGCGATAGCCTATTTCTCAAATACGGCGATGGTGCGCGCCGCCACCGGCGCACACTCCGTCACCCGTAGGGAGAACCCGAGGATATACAACATCGTTGAGAACCTGTGCATTGCCTGCAATATGGACATGCCGCAGATCAACATCGTCGACGACCCTCAGCTTAACGCCTTCGCCAGCGGAATCGACAAGAAAAGCTACACTGTGACGCTCACCACCGGCATCATAAACCGTCTGAACGACGACGAATTGGCCGGTGTCATAGGCCATGAGCTTACGCATATACGCAATCACGACACGCGTTTGCTGATAACGAGCATCATCTTTGTCGGCATCGTGTCGACAATAATGAGCCTTGTTGTGCAAATGATGTATAACGCTTTTTGGTTCGGCGGCATGAGCCACCGTAGCAGCGATGACGAGGACAACCGCGGCAACGGCCTCTCGATGATAGTCGTTTTCGTCATTGGTGCGCTCTGTTGCGCCGTGGCTTATCTTTTCACGTTGCTTACGCGCTTTGCCATATCGCGCAAACGCGAATACATGGCCGACGCCGGAGGCGCCGAGCTTTGCGGCAACCCGTTGGCTTTGGCGTCGGCGTTGCGCAAGATTTCAGGCGACCTGGGACTCGATAACGTAAAGCGCGACGACGTTGCGCAGCTGTTCATCGTCCATCCCCAGCACTTCGCTCCGGGCATAATGAACTTTTTCAGTTCGCTGTTCAGCACGCATCCCGACACGAAGAAGCGTATAGAAATATTGGAACAATTCTGATACATGCATGCGCCGGTACGGACATGCCGGATAAAAAACAGCCCCGGAAATTGACATGCTCAACTTCCGGGGCTGCTTTCTTTTATCACGGGAATTACACCTGTGGATAAAAAAATAAAGCGATGGCCTTCACAGGTAACCGCTCTATATCTTCAATAGGTATTAGTTTTTTAAGGTAAAAAGATTGTTTTCAGGATAACAGTTGCAAATATAACCACTTTTTTTTTTATAACCAAACAATATTAAAGATTTATTTCGACTAAAATCGTGTGTGCCCACACAAACCGGATATTTAACATTGGTTAATGATTTATGGTCTAATATCATACAAAAATCAAATATATTACGATCTGAAACTCCGCTATATTTCTATTTTTTATTAATATTATTTGTTTTTATGGGCGAAACATCGTAACTTTGGCGTATGGAAAAGTTTAAGTCAAATTCGATAAGGTTATTTCTTATAATTTTCGTACTTTTATTCAAAAGTACGTCGCTTTATTCGGATAATTCCCCTAAGCGCGAGTTCAGGGGAGCGTGGATACAGTGCGTCAACGGCCAATTCTTAGGAATGGGTACGCAAAAGATGCAGGAGACGCTTACCTACCAGCTCGACAAGTTGCAGCAATACGGCGTGAACGCCATAATCTTCCAGGTCAGGCCGGAGTGCGACGCGCTTTACGAAAGCGAGCTTGAGCCGTGGAGCCGTTTCCTTACCGGCCGCCAGGGGCAGGCTCCGTCGCCGTATTGGGATCCGTTGGCATGGATGGTAGAGCAGTGCCATAAGCGCGGAATGGAGCTTCATGCATGGATCAACCCTTACCGCGCCAAGACGAAAACCACCAACGAACTGTCGAGAAACCATATTGCGATAAGGCATCCCGAGGCCGTGTTTGCGTATGACGGGCAGCTGATACTGAATCCCGGAATACCCGAGAACCGCGATTACATCTGCATGGTGGTGGCCGACATCGTTGCCCGTTACGACATCGACGGCCTGCATATCGACGACTATTTCTATCCGTATCCGGCTCCAGGGCAGACCATACACGACGAAAAGCAGTTTGCGGAGTACAATAACGGAATAAGAGACCGCGGCGATTGGCGCCGTTACAACGTAAACGTGTTCATGGAGCAGCTGCACGAAACCATACATAAGGTTAAGCCGTGGGTAAAGTTCGGCGTGTCGCCGTTCGGTATATACCGTAACAAGAAGAGCGACCCCATGATAGGCAGCGCAACGAACGGCCTGCAGAATTACGACGACCTGTATGCCGACGTACTGATGTGGGTGAACAACGGGTGGGTTGATTACTGCGTGCCCCAGTTGTATTGGCCTATCGGATACAAGGTTGCCGACTACGAGGAGCTTATAAGGTGGTGGGACAAGTACGCCGGCAAACGCCATCTTTATATAGGTGAAGACGTAGTGCGCACGGCCAAAAGCCCCGACGTGCGCAACAGTAACGTCAACCAGCTGCCGGCCAAGCGCAGGCTGCACGACGAGATGCGCAACGTCAACGGCACGGTGTTATGGTATGCCAAGGCCGTTGTCGACAATGTCGGCAACTACGGTTCGCTGCTTGAGAAGGTTTATTGGAAATACCCCGCCTTCGCCCCGATAATGCCTTATATAGACGATAAGGCACCTAAAAAGGTAAGGAAGATGAAAGTGCTCGACATGGACGGCAAGCTCGTACTCTTCTGGAAGGCACCCAAAGGGAGCAACTGGAAAAGCAAGGCCGTTAAGTATGCCGTGTACAGGTTTGCCGGGCACGAGAAGGTGAACATCGACGACCCGTCGAAAATCGTGGCCGTGACTACCGACGAGTATTATGAAATACCGAGGAAAGACATTCTGCCGGGTACGAAGGTTCAGTATGCCGTCACTGCGTTCGACCGCATGAGCAACGAGAGCAAGCCGCGGAAAAAGTCAATAAAATATTAAAAACAACATATTATGAAAGCTAACGACGCCACCATTGCGCAAATCGAGCGGTTCATTAGGAAAATCGCGCAGAAATTTATGTCGGACGAAGAACCGACGATTATGACCGACATCCACCTGAGCATCTCGCAGGACACGGGCGAGCTGCTGGCTTTCGACGACAACGACAACGAGATAACGCGTTGCGTGGTAAGCGAATGGATAGACAATAAAGAGCCTGATTTCTACGACTCCGCCGCCGAAGCGCTGCGCAGCGTCATAGAAAGCCTGCACGCTTCGGTCGACAACATGTGCATACTAAAGCCTTTCAGCTTCGTGCTCGAAGACGACGACAGGCAGCATTACTCCGAGCTTTACCTCGTAGACAGCGACATAAAGATTATCGGCGGTGACCTTATGAAAGGGCTCGACGAAGACCTTGACAGGTTTCTCAGTGACCTTATGAAGTAGGCATGGCCACAAACGGCGGATATTCATATCCCATTAAATTAAAAATTAATATGAATATCCGCAATCAGCCGCTCCGTCTTACTTCTTCTCTTTTTTGCCGATTCTTGTCTTCATTGCCCTCAACGCCGACGGGGTTACGCCGAGTATCCGTTCCAGCTCGTCGTCGGTCTTGTTCAAGTGGCGCAGCGTGGCGAACAGCATGTTGCGCCCCGTCAGCCCCTCATAGTCTTTCTCGAGATGGGTTATGAAGTCGCCGTCAACCGTCCTGTAATACTCCATTGCGCAGCGGTAGTCGTCGTTGCTCCATTTCGCCACGCTTCCGCCTTCGTCCAGGCTTTGCGCTAACCTGCGCCCGGCGGCTATTGTGCCGGCTTGGCGCGCTATTTTGTCTTGCGCCTCACGCTCGGTCTTTCTCATCCTCGACTCCGCCTTCTTTTTGCCGTCGGTTAGTTCGGTTATCTTCTGCTTGTATGCCGTCTCCTTTTCCGTTCCGAGGTCTATTATGTGTTTGTCGCGCCTGTGTACGGCGTAGTAAACTACGGTTGTGCCGACTATCGTCACAACCGCCGCTGCCAACCACCATGCCAACGCCTGCCGCCTCTTCTCGGCCTTTTCGTCGTTTACTTGGTTGTCGAAATCCTTTTGCATTTCCCTTACGGCCAAGTTCTCTTTCTGCGACCTCATGCTGTCTTTCAGCATTATTATCAGCCCCGCTATGCTGTCTTTTATAGAGATTGGCCGTGAATTGAACGACGGTGATTATGCCATCTATTCGGCTTCGCCTGTTCCGCCTGAAATCAACGACGATTACGGCAACGGCTTAGAAGGCACGTCGAACACCATCTCCATATACATACCCAAAGGCTCTTTGGACGCGTATATGAACGCGCCCGTGTGGAACCGTTTCTACAACTACATCGAGACCGACGACTTCCCGACGGGCATCAAGGCCGTGACTACGGGCGGCGTGAACGTATCGGGCCGTAACGGTTCGGTTGTAATTGAGGGCGGCGCGGCGCAAAGGTATGCCGTATATGCTATCGACGGACGCACCGTTGCCGACGGCGTAACGAGAGGAACGCGTACCGAAATACCAGTGCCCTCAGACGTTTACATAGTCAAGGCCGGAGGCACAACCGTAAAGATTGCCGTAAGGTGAATGTGAGGTATTGCGGTCGTCGGGCTATGTGGCCATGATGACGTACAGCTTAAAAGGCTGCCTTTTGACTTGCAAAAGGCAGCCTTTTATGCTATAATAAGCATCCTTTTATGCTGTAATAACGTGAGTTCGGTATAATGAAAAGGGATCCATTCTAAACCGTAAGAAGTCTGTGGCATACCGTCATTGCCTTAACGGCGATTTTCAATTCCGGCTTAGACCCGGAATCCA
>CALUFA010000033.1 GCA_944319795.1 uncultured Prevotella sp.
TGATAATACGCATTTTACAGATATATATTTTCTCTTTTTATGATTTTCTTTTCTTTATATCACTTTCCGATGCAAAAGTGCTTGAAGATGTTTTGAAGTGTCTCTTCGCTGGTTATTTCGCCGCCCGTGATTTCGGCCAGATGGTGGAGACAGTCGCGGAGGTCTTGTGCAATGAGATCAGAGGGTAGGTTATTGTCGAGACCTTGTATTACGCGGCTGATTGCGTCGTGGGCGATGGTCAGGGCTTCGTAGTGGCGGATGTTGGTTATTACCACGTCGTCTTGCGGTATAGCGTGGATGCCTGCGGCTGTTACGAGCATTTGTCTTAGCCGGTCGATGTTTGTGCCGTATTTCGCCGATATGTTTATTTCATGAGTCTGAAGGGGAAGTTTGTCGATAACCATGCGCAGCGGTTGGTTCGCTATGTCAGTTTTGTTGTAGGCGAGTATCAGCTGCTTATCCTTGCATAAGGGGATTATTTTCTCTGACGTTTCAGTCATGTCGGCGCATTGGGCGGTAGCGTCTATCATCCATATTACGATGTCGGCTTGGCTTATTTTCTTGAATGTGCGCTCTATTCCGAGGCGTTCGATAGTGTCGGACGTGTCGCGTATTCCGGCGGTGTCGATGAAGCGGAATGTCGTGCCGCCTATGTTTACGGTGTCTTCTATTACGTCGCGCGTCGTGCCGTGTATGTCGCTTACTATGGCGCGGTCTTCACCTACGAGGGCGTTGAGCAGGGTCGACTTGCCGGCATTTGTCTCTCCGATGATGGCTACGGGCACGCCGTTTTTTATGGCGTTGCCGATGCTAAACGTAGATGCGAGTTTTGATATTTCGTCGCTGATGCCGCTAGCCGTCTCTCGCAGTTCGCCGCGGTCGGCGAACTCAAGCTCTTCATGGTCGCTGAAATCAAGTTCGAGTTCTAACAATGATGTGAGTTTGAGGAGTTTTTCACGCAATGAGGCCAATCTTATGCTGATACCTCCGCGCATCTGGCTCATGGCCATGCGGTGGGTTGCGGCAGATGTCGACGCTATCAGGTCGGCTACGGCTTCGGCTTGACTCAGATCCATTTTCCCGTTGAGGAATGCGCGGCGGGTAAACTCGCCAGGCTGGGCCGAACGGCACCCGTTGTCGATGAGTAACTGCATCACTTGCTGTTGGATGTATGTTGAGCCGTGGCATGATATTTCGGTGGAATCCTCACCCGTATATGAGTGTGGTGCGCGGAACAGGCTGACTAATACGTCGTCTATTTGCTGGTCTCCGTTCGTTATCCTACCGTAAGTTATTGTGTTGGCTTCGTGTTCAGCCAGCGGTTGTTTCGTCTTACTTGCCGTAGTGAATATTTTATCGGTTATTTTTATGGCGTCTTTTCCTGATACGCGAATTATTCCTATGGCACCGCCTTTGCCTGTCGCTACGGCGCAGATTGTATCTTCGTTATTCATTTTTATATTTCTTTCATCATGCAAATATAATGTAAATATATTGTAAGACGAAGTAAAATGGTAATGTTTTTCCTGCTTTTTTACGATAAGTTTGTTTAACGATGTTGTTTTAAAGCGTTTGCTAATATTTTTGCTCTATGTTTGTTGCCTGTGTAAATAAAACGGCAACCCGTTTTCCGTACTTGGACGGATTACGGGTTGCTACGTTTGTGATGTCTTCTTTAAAAACCGTAATTATTGATGCTGGTCGCGCAAAAGGTCGTTCACGGTCTTTACGGGGTTGAATGTTGTGAGCGGCACTTCTACGAATACTGTGTTCCAATCGCTCATTGCACCGTTCCAAAGGCCGGGTAGTTCGAGGGCTTTCAACTCGCGACCGTTCTTGCTCTTAGAGCTGATGAATCCGGTTGTCGGATCTACGTAGTCGGGCAGATTGAAGGCATTGCCCTTGTAGTCTTTTATTGCGCAGACAAGGTCTACGGGATTGAAGTGTGTGCCCTCTGTAAACATGCGCATGTATTCTTCGTTGCTCTTGTCTATTTGGCTGCTCTCAAGGATTTGCAGACTTACGGTGCCGTCTTGATTGTAAGTTAAGAACGGGCCTCCGCCGGGTTCGCCAACGTTCTTTACAACACCACACACGCGCATCGGACGGTTGAGTTTCTTTCGGAGGTAGATTACAAGTTCTGCGTCTTCGAGCTGTTTTATGTCGCTCTTGCGGCAGCAAAGGTCGCGTTGTACGAATCGTATTATTTCTTCGAGTTGCTCGTGCGTGTATTCACCGGAATCAAGCAGGTTTAGGTATCCGAATGCTTTTTTCTGCAATGTGACGAGCATTCCTGCCAAGAGCTGTTTATATGTTACGGTATCGTCTTTCAGCCTGTCAGGTACTACGTTGTCGATGTTCTTAATGAAAACAATGTCGGCATCAATGTCGTTAAGGTTTTCTATTAGGGCGCCGTGGCCTCCCGGACGGAACAACAATGTTCCGTCATCGTTCCTGAACGGCGTGTTGTCCGGATTGGCGGCAATCGTGTCGGTGCTCGGTTTCTGCTCAGAGAAGGTAACGTCGTATTTAATTCCGTATTTTTCTGAGTATGCGGCGCATTTCCCTTCCACCTTGGCCTTGAACAGTTCGCGGTGTTCGCTACTTACTGTGAAGTGGATATGGGCCTCGCCGGCCGATGCCGCATAGAGTGCGCCTTCTACGAGATGTTCTTCGAGCGGAGTGCGAGGGGCTTCCGGATACTTATGGAACAGGAGCAGACCTTTGGGCAACTGACCGTAGTTGAGTCCTTTTGATTCGAGCATATTGGCTGCAACGGCTTTGTAATTGCCTTCGGATATAAGAGTTTTAATGTCTTTGCCCTCGTTTTTAACACAAGTGTCGTTAAGCTCGCTGTAAAAAGCAAACTTGTCGATGTTCTCGAAGTATTTCTTTTCAAAGTCGGTAGACGGTTGGTCGTGGTCGCCGTTTAAGAAAGCGAACATGTCTTTAAACATGCGGCTGGCGGCTCCGCTGGCAGGAACGAATTTAACAATTTTCTTGTCGCCGGTTGCCTTGTAGTCATTCCATGCGTCTACATATTTTACGAGTTCGTCGGAACTCGGCGCTTCTATTCCGCAACCGATGCTTGCGGCAGCTTCGAGCTTGAGGAAAGGGAAACCTTGTTTGAATTGCCCGAGTTGTTTTTCAACTTGGGCGGCTGTGATGCCTTTTGCGGCAATCTGCTTTAAGTCTTCTTGTGATAACATAAGTATTGTTTTTATTTAGGTTGTGTTTAAGGCTTTCAGGTAGTTGGTATGAGGCGTTATGCCTACATCCCGTTGCAAAATTAACTTTTTTCCGCCAAAATCCGCACTAATTGGCATTAAAAAGTTATTACTTTATGCAATAAATCTTACAATCTTTAATTTTAAACACGGTTTATCGCCTGAATCTCACAGAAAATGAGTAAGTTTGCAGGGACGAGACTGTATACGGACGGGGAATCAGGCTGTGGACGCAAGGAAAACTAATGACGAAACACTTGGACTCCGGCCATAACCGTCAGTTAAGTGGCAACTCCTTTTTTAACAAATAAAATATATTTTATGGACGGACTGATATTCACTGCCGACGAACGGATCGAAGCCATGATGTTGGTACGTAGGTTGCGCTCTGAGGTCGGCGGATTGTTGGGTGATAAGGATTATAGCAACGTTTTCAAACTATTGAAAGCTGCGTTGAAGGCAGATGGGGTTAAGCGTGACGTATTCGGGCTCAACCCTGTTGTTACGAGCCTGCAGACGGCCGTGATCGGTGTTGAGGAGATTGGTTTGAAGCGCGACGGCGTATTGGCCATATTGCTTTATTCGCTGACAGCCGACAGCGACGTTGTCGACCGTATGTTCGGCGGCAGCGTGGCTCGTATAATTCACGGTTTGGGTAAGATACAGGAGCTGTACAAGAAAAATCCGGTGATAGAAAGTGAGAACTTCCGTAATCTGCTGTTATCGTTTGCCGAGGACATGAGGGTGATCCTCGTTATGATTGCCGACAGGGTGAACTTGATGAGGCAGATCAGGGACACCGACAATGTGGAGGCAAAGACCGAAGTAAGCCAGGAAGCCAGTTATCTTTATGCTCCGCTGGCCCACAAACTCGGCTTGTACAAACTCAAGAGCGAGCTCGAGGATCTTAGTTTGAAGTATCTCGAGCATGATGCCTATTACATGATAAAAGACAAGCTCAACGCTACGAAGAAGAGCCGCGACGCTTACATTGAGAGGTTCATTGAACCGATTGACAAGAAACTGACCGACGCTGGTTTTAAGTTCCACATGAAGGGACGTACCAAGAGCATACACAGCATTTGGCAGAAGATGAAGAAGCAGCAGTGCGGTTTCGAAGGCGTTTACGATTTGTTTGCCATCCGCATAATCCTCGACTCGCCGCAAGAACTGGAGAAAGTACAATGCTGGCAGGTGTTCGCCATCATTACCGACATGTACCAACCCAACCCGAAGCGTATGAGGGACTGGTTGAGCGTTCCCAAATCCAACGGATACGAGAGTCTGCACATAACCGTGCTCGGACCGGAGGGGAAATGGGTGGAAGTGCAGATCCGCACCGAGCGCATGGACGAGATAGCAGAGCGCGGACTGGCTGCTCATTGGCGTTACAAGGGTGTTAAGGGCGAAAGCGGCGTAGACGACTGGCTCAACAGCATACGCACGGCTCTTGAGAATAAGGATGACATGCAAGTAATCGACCAATTTAAGATGGACTTGTATGAAGACGAAGTGTTCGTATTTACCCCGAAGGGTGATTTGGTTAAGTTTCCCAAAGGTGCCACCGTGCTTGATTTCGCCTATCGGATACATACAAACATTGGCAACCACTGCGTCGGGGCGAAAATCGGCGGCAAGGCTGTCACATTCCGCTATGTGATGAAAAACGGCGATCAAATAGACGTTTTGACGTCCGCCGCGCAGAGACCCAAGCAGGAATGGCTGAATATTGTTAAGACGAGCAGGGCCAAGTCTAAAATACGGATGGCGCTTAAGGACCAAATGATAAAGGACGGTGCGTATGCAAAGGAAATGTTCGAGCGGCGTCTGAAGAACCGTAAGATAGAACTTGAAGAAAGCACCGTATCACATCTGATAAAAAAACTCGGTTTTAAGGAAGCCAACGATTTTTACCGTCACATGGCCGACGGAAGTTTGGACGTCAACCAGGTTATTGATAAATACCAAGAGTTGCTGCGCTACGACAACAACGCCGGAACGCAGCAGGCTTCGCGCAGCGCTGAGGGGTTCAGCTACGACAACCCGAACGAGGAGTTGGCACGTTCTTCAGACGATGTGCTCGTTATAGACCGCAACCTTAAGGGGGTTGAATATAGTCTGGCAAAATGCTGCAACCCGATATACGGCGACGACGTGTTCGGCTTCGTTACCGTGAACGGGGGCATAAAGATACACCGTAACGACTGCCCTAACGCGCCCGAACTGCGTAAGCGTTTCGGTTACCGCATAGTCAAGGCGAAATGGAGCGGTAAGGGCAGCTCGCAGTACTCGATAACGCTTAAAGTTATTGGTAACGACGACATCGGCATAGTGAACAACATAACGAGCATAATTGCAAAGGAAGAAAAGATAATGATGCGCAATATCAATATCGACAGTCACGACGGACTGTTCAGCGGCAACTTGACGGTGAACGTCGATGATACGTCGAGGCTCGAACAGCTTATTAAGAAGATACGTAACGTCAAGGGCGTGAAGCAAGTGATAAGGATATGAACCTTAGCTTTAATTTGCGGCTTTTCATGCGCTAATTTGTAACCTCTTACACGTTAAAAGGCGGCCTTCTGCATTACAGAAGACCGCCTTTTATATGATATGTCTGTACGGCTCTTATTACATGTCGTAATAAATGGGAACGGTTATTCCTTGATGTTGGGCTCTTCAAGTCCGTATCCTTTCTTCTTGTCGACAACCTTCAATACGAAACCGAGCAAAAGGGCGGCTACGCCGAGGCAGGCAAGCATTACGAGAGGTGCGGTGTAGTTATATGAAACGGCTGCTTCTTGGGGTGATATAAGTCCGTTCTGCAAGTCGGAAACAAGTTGCGGATTGGTCTTGTCGAGAACTTTGCCTATAAGCAAGGGGAAGAGCCACAAGCCTATGTTTTGTATCCAGAAAATCAGGGCGTAGGCGCTGCCTATGATTTTTGCGTCTACAAGTTTAGGCACGCTGGGCCACAATGAAGCCGGCACAAGCGAGAAGCTGGCTCCGAGCACGAGGATGGTTATATAAGCTACGATCACTCCGCCTACGGCGTTCCCCTTGAACATTGGTAGTATGAAGGCGAATGTCAAATGGCATGCAATGAGGAGAAGCGAGCCTACGACGAGCATAGACGCGGCCTTGCCCTTATGGTCAACGTAGTTGCCAAGGATAGGGGTGATGCCAACGGCGAGTAGTGGGAATACCGCAAAAACGGTTTCTGCGCTTTGGCGCATGTAGCCCATGTAACAGAATACGACGAGCGCTGCAACAGCAACGATCTGCATCAATGTGCGCATGCCTTTACTCTTCGAGAAATTGCTTGCGAATGCAGCCGCGGCAACGATGAGCATGATGACGTATTGGATTATCGTAACCGTATTACCGGCCCAGAACGAACCCGGCTGCAACTCGGTGAACGTAAGGTTGCATTGAAGCATGTTTACGGCGTATTTCTGGAAGGGGAAGATTGCGGAATAATATAATACGCACAAAAGGGCGACGAGCCAGAAGCCGCTGCTGCGCAGGATGTTGCCTATGTCGCTGACCTTGAACGGATCGTCTTTCTCTTCCGCCTCGCCTGTCTGCGCGTCGAGTTTCTTGTCCATGAAGAAGTAAACGATGAACATGATCAACGCTATCATCAGGAGAACGACTCCGAAGGCTACCGAGCGTGAAACGTCAATATCTCCGCCGAGCTTAGCAAATACGGGCGAGAATATCATACATGTAGCCACGCCAAGGCGAGCCAAGGCCATTTCAGAACCCATAGCCAAGGCCATTTCATGTCCTTTGAACCATTTTACAATACCGCGTGACACCATGATGCCGGCCATCTCGACTCCGCATCCGAAAATCATGAAGCCTATTGCTGCGAACTTAGCCGATGCCGGCATGCCGCGGTAGAATGGGGATATGCCGAGTTCGTCGAAGCCCGGAATGTAGTTGAGGTTGTTGTTAAACCATGTTTCAAGGCTGCTGCCCATGAACATTTCGGTTACGGCGTACCAGTTGATAGTTGCTCCGACAAGCATTACCGCGCCTGAAAGCACGGCCGTGAAGCGCACGCCCATTTTATCGAGGATGATTCCGGCGAATATTAGGAAGAAAACGAACACGTTAAGGAACGTTTCCGAGCCCTGCATGGTTCCGAATGCGGTTGAATCCCAGCCGCGGGTTGACTGCATGAGGTCTTTGATAGGTGAGAGGATGTCCATGAAAATGTATGAACAGAACATCGCAAACGCAAGGAAGAACAGCACCATCCATCTTGTGGCGGCTGAGTCGCGAAGTGTCTTTTGTATCGTTTCTGTCATGATTCTTGTTTTTTGTTTGTATGTTTATTGATTTATGGATAAGAAAATATGCACGGCCTAATTGCTGACAGTGCATATTTTCTTAACTCTTAATTCTTAACTTTTAACTTCATTTGAGCCACCTGTCAAGCCAATTGAAGAAAGTGCGCTGCCAAAGTATTCCGTTTTGGGGTTTAAGCACCCAATGGTTTTCGTCGGGGTAAAGCAGAAGTTCCGCCGGTATGCCCCTCATCCTTGCGGCGTTAAATGCGCCCATGCCTTGGTTGGCGTTTATGCGGTAGTCTTTTTCACCGTGTATGCAAAGGATTGGCGTATCCCACTTGTCGACGAACTTGTGCGGAGAGTTTGCGTATGTCCTTTTAGCGTTCTCGGTTTGGTCTTTGTTCCAAAAAGCGTCATCGTATTCCCAGTTGCTGAACCACGCCTCTTCAGTATCGGTGTACATTGACTCGAGATTGAAAGCTCCGTCGTGGGCGATGAAGCACTTGAAGCGCTTGTCATGGTGTCCAGCGAGATAATAGACGCTGAATCCTCCGAAACTTGCGCCGACAGCTCCGAGACGGTCTTTGTCGACAAACGGCAGGTTCTTACATGCGTCGTCGATAGCCGTAAGGTAGTCTTTCATGCATTGCCCGGTCCAGTCGCCTGAGATCTGCTCATTCCATTCGCTGCCGAATCCCGGTAAGCCACGCCTGTTGGGCGCAATCACGACATATCCGTTGGCTGCCATAATCTGCATGTTCCAACGGTAACTCCAGAATTGTGATACGGGGCTTTGCGGTCCGCCTTCGCAGAAAAGAAGAGTTGGGTATTTCTTGGTTTCGTCGAAATGGGATGGCAGTACAATCCAATACAGCATGTCCTTGCCGTCGGTTGTCTTAACCCAACGCTGTTGTATCTTTCCGAAAGTCATTTGGTCGTAAAGATGCTTGTTCTCAAAGGTGATTTGCTCGGCTTTAGACTCTTTCTCTTTCTTGTTCGGATTGATTACGTAAAGTTCTGAAGCCTGCGACATACTATGTCTTTCGGCCAGTAGCTTTTTGCCGTCATTAAGTAATTGTATTGAGCCATAGTCGTGCCAGCCGTCGGTAAGTTGTTTGACTTCTCCGCTCAAGTTTGTCTGGTAGATGTTTTCGCAGCCGTGCCATACGGCAAGGAAATAAAGCGTCTCGGATTCGGCTCCCCAACAGAATGCGTCTACGTTGGTGTCGAGGGTCTCTGTTACGTAAGTCTTTTCACCGGTCTTCACGTTGTAGACACAAAGCCTGTTGCGGTCGCTCTCGTAGCCATTGCGCGGCATGCTCAGCCATGCGATATATTGCCCGTCGGGCGAGTATTGCGGATTTGTATCGTATCCGGGATTGTTCTTCAGGTTTTCAATTGAGTTTACGGCCTGGCGCTTCATTGATTTTGTCGGGTCTATTTTAGGCTCAATATAACCTTCGGGCTTACAGATATTTACCGTATTCTTAGTCTCGGTATCATAAAGGTAGATGTCGGTATCGGTCGATATTGCATATTCTATGCCCGTTTTTTTCCGAGAAGTATAAGCTATTGTTTTTGAATCGGGACTCCATGCGAGTTGCTCTATGCCGCCAAACGGTTTTACAGGACTTTCGTATGGTTCTCCCTGCATGATGTCCACGCCTTCACTTATCCCGTTAGTTGTAGCCTCGGCAAGGAAGGGGTGGGGGATTGACTCGACGTACTCGTCCCAATGGCGGTAATTCATATCGGTAATAAGTCGTCCAGTAGCTTTGGGTAAATCTGACGGATTTTCCTTTATTGTCTCATGATATGGGATCTGTTTTATCAGTACAACTTTCTTTTCGTCTGGTGAGAACATGAAACCGTCGATGCCTGTTTTGTCGTTTGTCAGTTGCCTACGGCCGGTTCCATCGGCGTTCATTTCCCATATCTGTCCGTCGCATAGATAGGCAATCTTTTGTCCGTTGGCAGTCCATACGGCATCTGATTCACTCTTTGTGCTTGTAGTAAGCATCTTGTTATTTTTCCCGTCGGAATCCATTACGTAAATTACAGTGTGGCTTTTGTTTTCTTTGACACTGTAATAACTTACTTGGTAGACAATCTTCTTGCCGTCTGGAGATGCTTGGTGCCCGCCTATACGCCCCATAGCCCAAAGGGCCTCGGGTGTCATTAGGTCGTTTTGCAGTGTGATGTTGTTTTTCCCGATGAAGTCCACGGCTTCTTGTGCGTTTACTGTGTTGCAGCCTATCGCTATGGCGGCGGCAATCATCAATGTTTTGTTCATAATATCATGATTTTAATACAAGGGCAGGCAAAAACGCCTGCCCTTACGAGGTTATTCTTATTTTCTTGGTTTCATCTTTTCTTGTTGCTCGCGTTGGCGTTTTAGTTCTTCGGCCTGTTTCTGCATGGCTTCGAGCCTGGCGGCGAGTCCGCTCATTTTTTGTGGGTTGTTCTTGTTCTCCTGATAGCGGGCTTCCAATATTCTCAATAACTTCTCGTCGTTTGTCGTCTTGCGCAAAGTCCACATTATGGCGGCGCTGAAGAACAACGATATGAAGTAATAGAAATTGAGTCCTGCCGAATAGTCGTTGAACATGAAGAAGAAGAATACGGGCATGAGGTAAGTCATCCAGCGCATCATTTTCATTTGTTCTGCCTGTGCGCCGATCATTTGGTCTTTCTGCTGTCGCATTGTAAGCACAGAGTAAAGTACGTTGGCAGCGCAGAACAGGATACACGTCAGGCTGAGATGGTCGCCGATTAGCCAAATGTTTTTATCCCATTCAATAATAGGATCGTAAGTCGACAGGTCGCTAATCCAAAGGAAACTTTCGCCGCGCAATTGTATCGCATTAGGTACGAAGTTGAACATTGCAACCCAAATAGGCATTTGTATGAGCATCGGCAGGCATCCGCTTAACGGGCTTACGCCGTATTTTGAGTACATGGCCATCATCGCCTGCTGTTTCTGCATTTGGTCTTCAGGCTTGTCGTATTGCTTGGTTGCTTCTTCTATTTTCGGTCTGAGCACGCGCATTTTAGCTGACGACATGTAGCTTTTCTTCACCAATGGGTAGGTTATGAGCTTAAGCAGCAATGTTATTAGGATGAGAACAAATCCCATGTTGATGTTCATCGCCGTAAGCCAATCAAACACATAGATCGTGAACCAACGGTTGATTATGCGGAACAGCGGCCATCCTAAATAGACAAGGCGTTGCATCTCGAGGTCTTTGTCAAACGTGCTCTGTTTCTCAACCCTCTTTAAAAGGTTGAAATCGTTAGGGCCGAAGTAAAATTCGAGTTCTGTAGGAGTTTTTCCAGTCGGGTCGAAAGATGTCTTCATCTTTGCCGCATACTGTTTCAGGAATCCGGAACCTTTTTCTTGCGGAATACTGGTCATCAACGTATTGGCGCCGAAGTCGTCTTTGGCAATCATCACCGCACTGAAGAACTGGTTCTTAAAAGCAACCCAGTCGATGACATCTTCAATCTTTTCGTCAACCTTTTCGCTTGTCTCGCTTAAGTTGTCAGTTCCGCCGTCGGTCATGTGGTAAGTGAGCGACGAATGCTGGTTCTCAAACGTAAAGCCTTTTTCCTGCTGGCGACAGAGATCCGTCCAAACTATGTCCATCTTGTCATAGTTCGGTGCGAACATTCCGCTAAGGCCATTGGCTTGCATCGAGAAGTGGAGCATGTAATCCTTGCCGAGCTTGTAATTCATCACAAGCGACTTGCCGTTGCCGGCGTCGGCGGTCATTGTTACGGTAGAGTCGGTAACGTTTGAAGGAGTAAAGAACAGGTCGCTTGTTATGATATTGGTTTCTTTTCCGGCGAGCATGAACTTTAACGACTGGTTCTTTTCGTCGAATAGTGTCAGGTCGTTGCTACCCCTGTTGTCCTTGAATCCTTTCAATACGGCTTTTTCTACGACTCCGCCTTTAGTGCTGAGCGTAAGCTCTACCTTAGAGTTCTTTAAGACAACGTTTTGCGCCTTTCCGTTCAATGCCTTGTAGAATGCAACGGTTGTGTCTTGTAACGCTTGTTTTGCTGATTTAGACAACTCTGCCTGTTGCTCGGCTTTCAGTTGTTGCTCGGCTTTTTGTTTAGCTACGGCGGTTATTGAGTCTTGAATCCTTTGTTGCGCAATCTCCTCTTCAGATGGCCTTGTGTACCAACTGAAGCCTATCAGGAGGGCTGCGATAAGGACAAAACCGATAATCGTATTCTTATCCATTTTTGGAAAACTGTATGTGTGTTATTTATTTTTATTGTTCTTGTTTTCTATTGCAGTCTTTACAAAGTCGAGGAACAACGGGTGCGGATGCAGCACAGTGCTTGAATATTCCGGGTGGAATTGCGTACCAATATACCACTTTAAGCCCGGTATCTCAACAATCTCAACCAAGTCGCTTTCCGGATTGCGGCCTACACACTTCATGCCGGCGCGCTCGTATTCCTGCTCGAAGTCGTTGTTGAACTCATAACGGTGACGGTGGCGTTCCTGAATGTGTTCTTTTTTATAAATATTGAACACGCGCGAACCTTGTCTAAGTATGCACTCGTAAGCACCGAGGCGCATCGTGCCGCCCATGTTGGTAATGTTTTTCTGATCCTCCATAATGTCGATGACGTTGTGGGGAGTTTTCTCGTCCATTTCTCGGCTGTTGGCGTCTTCATATCCAAGCACGTTGCGACCGAACTCGATTACCATCATCTGCATGCCAAGGCAAATACCGAAGGTCGGTATGTCATGCGTGCGGGTATAATGTGCGGCTATTATCTTTCCTTCTATTCCGCGTTGGCCGAATCCCGGGCAAATAACGATGCCGTCCATGCCGGCAAGTTTTTCAGCAACATTTTGTTCGTTCAGCTTTTCGCTGTTGATGAATGTCGCCTTAACTTTGTAATCGTTGTAAGTGCCGGCCTGCGACAGGCTTTCAAGTATGCTCTTGTATGCGTCTTGTAGGTCGTATTTGCCGACGAGGCCGATGTTGACCACTTCTGTTGCCTTATGCCTGCGCTCGAGGAACGAACGCCACGGGCCTAATGTCGGGGTTTCTCCGATTGGTTCGCCCATCTTGCGGAGGATGGTTTCGTCGAGTTTCTGTTCCTGCATGCGGACGGGAACCTCGTAAATTGTAGGCATGTCTACGCTTTGGACCACGGCGTCGAAATCAACGTTGCAGAAATTTGCAACTTTCTTGCGTATGCCGTCGTTTATCGGATGCTCCGTTCTTAAAACAAGAATGTCCGGCTGTATACCGACGCTTTGCAGTTCTTTTACTGAGTGTTGTGTCGGTTTCGTCTTAAGTTCTTTTGCCGCCGCGAGGTAAGGTATATATGTAAGGTGTACGCAGAGCGCCCTTCTGCCCAACTCCCATTTCAACTGGCGTATGCTTTCAAGGAATGGCAGGCTCTCTATGTCGCCTACGGTGCCGCCTATTTCGGTTATTACGAAGTCGTATTTGTTCTTCTTCCCGAGCAGCATAACGTTGCGTTTTATTTCGTCGGTGATATGCGGAATGACTTGTATCGTTTTGCCGAGATAGTCGCCGCGGCGCTCCTTGTCGATTACCGACTTGTATATCCGGCCCGTGGTAAGGTTGTTGGCCCGGGTTGTCTGTATGCCTGTAAAGCGCTCGTAGTGACCTAAGTCAAGGTCTGCCTCGTGTCCGTCTACGGTTACGTAGCATTCGCCGTGCTCGTATGGGTTGAGCGTTCCCGGGTCGATGTTGATGTACGGGTCAAACTTTTGGATTGTGATGTTGTATCCTCTGGCTTGAAGAAGTTTTCCGATTGACGACGATATGATTCCTTTACCAAGTGAGGAAGCTACACCGCCTGTGACGAAGATGTATTTTGTTTCTGCCACTGTTATAATGTTTTGATTACTAATGCGAAATGAAATAATGACGTGCAAAATTAAGAAAAAATGCTGATACGCCAAAATTATAATCTCTTTATTAGGTGAAAAAACGACAACCTATATTATATTTATGAAATAAATGCTAACTTTGCAATCCAAATATAAATTGAAGCGATGAGGTTAAAACTTTTATTTGCGGTATTGTCATTAACTTGCGTGTGCGCCGTTTACGGGCAGAGGCGTTTTCCCCATCGTCGTGTGCAGGCCGCGCGGCCTGATACTTCGGTCGTTGTTGCATACGTGGATTCACTCTCTAAATATAAAATACGGCTTGACTCGTTGTCGCACCTTAAGGATTCTTTGTCGATAACGCCAGACCCTGATGCGCGTTATTTCAAACTGTTCGCTCCCTTGACGTTTTATCATTCTGTTGCCAACAGCGGCATGGTGCTTGCAGAGAGCAGGCCAGACGAGGTTGACGAAGCCATCGACCGTGCGTTGATGACGGCCTACTTGAGGAATCCGCGCAAGGTTGTGTCTACTGAAGACGAGATCCGCAGGGCCGGTTCTTTGCATGAGGAAATAACCAAACCGTTGCGTCACAGGGTGGAATATGTAAGTAGCGACGATGTCGTGCCGGAGGTACAGCCGGACGACCCGTTCGAGATTGTCGTTGAAAAACCTAACTTTTGGACGTTCAACGGCGACTATTACCTTCAGTTTTTGCAGAATTACGTATCCGACAATTGGTATAAGGGCGGTGAAAGCAATTATTCGATGCTTGCCAGCGCGACGTTACAGGCCAATTATAACAATAAGCAGAAAGTGAAGTTCGAGAATAAACTGGAACTGAAATTGGGCTTCCAAACCTCGCGCGGCGACACGCTTCACAGCTTAAAGACGTCGGAAGACCTCATTAGATATACGGGTAAGTTCGGCCTTCAGGCTACGAAAAAATGGTATTATACGTTCCAGTTGATAGCTTACACCCAGTTTATGCGCGGCTATAAGAGCAATGACCCGGTTGTTTATTCCGACATATTGTCGCCCTTAAACCTGAATCTCTCTTTGGGTATGAGCTATACCGTCGACGTTTTTAACAGCAAACTGAAGGGTTCCATACAACTTGCGCCGTTGGCGTATAATTTTAAATATGTCGGGCGTGAATCGCTCGCAACAAGTTACGGATTGGACGAAGGCAAGCATACGTTGAACGATTTCGGTTCAGAGTTTAATTTCGACCTTACTTGGACGTTCTCGGAGCTTATCAAATGGAAGACACGCTTATACGGATATACGACTTACGAGCGTACCGAATTGGAATGGGAAAACACGATAACATTCCAATTCAACAAGTATATTTCTTCAAACCTGTTTGTTTATCCTCGCTTTGACGACGGAACGTCCAACCGCGACCACGACCTCGGCTATTGGCAGTTTAAGGAATATATGTCGATAGGATTCTCTTATTCTTTCTAAGTAAATTAAGGATTAAGAGTTAAGAATTAAGAAAATATGTTTTGCAAATTCCGTGAAGTCAACAAAAGCATATTTTCTTAATTCTTACGTTAGTTCGGTATAAGAAGAATGTAATCATTCTAAAAACAAATGACATCATCCTAAACCGTAAGAAGTCTGTGGCATACCGTCATTCCGGGCTTAGACCCGGAATGACGGTATGCCACAGACTTCTTACGGTTTAGAATGGATTCCTTTCATTATACCGAACTGACGTTAATTCTTAACTCTTAATCCTTGATTTGCCTAAACCGGCGCTTAATCCTCTTTATTTCGCTTCTTCCATAGTTCCTTCTATGTAGAGGCGTGTCATTTCGGGTTTGCCGTTAGTCCTTACGGTAATGGTCTTCTTGAAATGCCCGGGGAAGCGTCCCTTGCCGTTGTAGGTTACGCTGAGCGTGCCTTTCTGCCCGGGTGCGACTGGCTTTTTAGTGTATTTAGGCACTGTGCATCCGCAGCTTGCCACAGCCTGGTTGATGATGAGTGGCGCGTCACCGACGTTGGTGAAAGTGAATGTACATTTTTGTACAGGATTGCTTTCTGAGAATTTTCCGAAGTCGTAAGTAAGTTTGTCAAACTTGATTTGCGCTTGTTTTTGTGCCGACGCATAGCATACCGACAACATCAACATAAGCGACATTAATAAAATTTTCTTCATTTTCGCATTTCTGTTTTAAAATTTTGTTGACAAAATTACTCTATATTTTAATACGAATGAATTATTTACATTTTATTTTACATATATTTTGGTATTTTTATCCTTACCGGCTTATGCGCTATTATCTCTCAAGGGCTTATTTTTAGAATTAGGTAAAGGATAAAATAAATGTCCGTATTTTGTCCAATGGCATAATTTTCTTTTAATAAGTCTGTGTCATTCTTTCATTCCGGTCTTATTGGATGATGATGGAATACTTGGCAAAATGCGGATATTCATTATATAAATTTAGGCGTAGTAGTGAAAGGAATCGTCCGAAAGAGCTTGTTGCAGCAGTTACGGCACGTTAGACAGGATAGAATCGATTGCGCCGTGTCGGCCTCCAAATACCTGTCGTGGATTGACTTCGTATGCTTGAATGCAAACTCTTGTAAGCCAACAAGTTATGACTTATCTTGTAAAATACGGCCTTTTGGCTTCCAAAAGGCCGTATTTTACAAGATAAAAGGCAGCTTATTGCAACGTAAAAGGTGACCTTTTGGAAATATTGCGTCTGCATACAGCCATTCGGTATTGAACGGGTGTGTTGGCAGTTACGTTGCAATGGGAAAATGTGAATACGTATGTTTAATGCAGCTAAAAGCCAAGTAGATTAAAAAGTCTTAGTCATTTTAACCATTAATTTTTGCCCGTTCATACAAATTTTGTAATTTTGCATTGAAATTTAAGCAATTACATTTTATGTATAGAACGAATACATGTGGAGAGTTGCGCCTCAGTGACGCCGGCAAGCAGGTTACGCTTGCCGGGTGGGTGCAGCGCAGCCGTAAGATGGGCGGCATGACTTTTGTCGACCTTCGCGACCGTTATGGTATAACCCAGTTGGTTTTCAATGAGAACGATGATGCTGAGCTTTGCGCAGAAGCCAATAAGCTGGGGCGTGAGTACTGCATCCAGGTTGAAGGCGTAGTGAACGAGCGCCAGAGCAAGAACGCCAATTTGCCGACCGGCGATATTGAGATTGTGGTGAAGAAGCTCAACGTGCTGAGCGAGAGCCTTACGCCTCCGTTTACGATAGAAGACAATACCGACGGCGGCGACGACATCCGCATGAAGTACCGCTACTTAGACTTGCGCCGCCCGAGCGTGAGGAAAAACCTTGAGTTGCGCCACCGCATGACGATTCTTATCCGCAATTTCTTGGACTCAAAGGATTTCATAGAGGTGGAGACCCCTATATTAATAGGTAGTACGCCCGAGGGGGCGCGCGACTTCGTAGTGCCTTCCCGTATGAATCCGGGGCAGTTTTACGCACTGCCGCAAAGTCCGCAGACGTTGAAGCAGCTGTTGATGGTTAGTGGGTTCGACCGCTATTTCCAGATAGCCAAGTGTTTCCGTGACGAGGATTTGCGCGCCGACCGCCAGCCGGAGTTCACCCAGATAGACTGTGAAATGTCGTTTGTTGACCAAGACGACGTAATCGATTTGTTTGAGGACATGTGCCGCCACCTTTTCAAGGAGGTACGCGGCGTTGAACTTCCCGCCAAGCTCCAACAAATGACATGGGCCGAGGCTATGCGCCGTTTCGGCAGCGACAAGCCAGATTTGCGTTTCGGCATGGAATTCGTCGAGCTGATGGACGTGCTGAAAGGCACTGGCTCGTTCGGTGTGTTCAACGAGGCCGAGTATATCGGAGGAATCTGCGTGCCTGGATGCGCAAACTATACGAGGAAGCAGCTCGACCAGCTGACGGATTTCGTAAAGCGTCCGCAGATAGGCGCCAAGGGTCTTGTATGGGTGAAGTTCAACGAGGACGGAACCATAAAGAGCAGCATAGACAAGTTCTATGAGCCAGGCGTACTGCAGGCTTTGAAGGAAAAGGCCGGCGCCAACAACGGCGACCTGCTTCTGATATTGAGCGGCGACAGGGCCAATAAGACGCGCGTGCAGTTGTGCAGTCTCCGTTTGGAGATGGGCGACAGGCTCGGACTTAGGGACAAGGACAAGTTCGAGTGCCTGTGGATCATCGATTTCCCGTTGTTCGAATGGAGCGACGAGGAGCAGCGCCTGATGTCTACCCACCATCCGTTTACAATGCCGAATCCTGACGACATACCGCTGCTTGAGGAGCATCCTGAGCGTGTACGCGCAAAGGCTTACGACTTTGTATGCAACGGCATAGAGGTAGGAGGCGGCAGCCTGCGTATCCATGACGGCAAGTTGCAGGAAAAGATGTTCAACATCCTTGGCTTCACCGAGGAGCGCGCCATGGCCCAGTTCGGCTTCCTCATCAACGCGTTCAAATACGGTGCGCCGCCCCATGCAGGCTTGGCTTTCGGCCTCGACCGCTTCGTGTCAATCATGGCCGGGCTCGACAGCATCCGCGACTGCATTGCGTTCCCGAAGAACAACAGCGGACGCGACGTTATGCTTGATGCGCCGGCGCCTCTCGACCCGAAACAACTCGACGAATTACAAATAAAGGTTGATTTAAATCAAGAAAAGTAGAATTGTCAGTAGAAACAACTTTTAATTTTACATTTATTCCTGTAAAAATGCCTGTATTATAAATAAATACATTATATTTGCAGAGAAATATAAAAAGATTGTTATCTACTTAAAGTTTAATCTTTAATGTGATTTTACTTGGATTATGACAGAAAAGAAAGAAACCGTAAAGAAGACCGCAACATCTAAGGCAGCGGCAGAGAAGAAGACAACACCCAGGAGAAGTGCTGCAAAGAAAGTGGATTTTGAAATCAACGCAGAGACAGTCGGTTTTAAGGCCGGCGACGTTTATCAAGCTCTTGCTACTGCGGAAAAATCTCTTAGTGTGGCGGAAATAGCCAAGGCAGCTAAGATAACCGAACAGGAAACGCTGCTTGGAATGGGCTGGCTCTTTAAGGAAGGCAAAATCAAGGCTGAAGAGAACAAGATCATGTTAGCTTAATTTGCCGAGATGATATTGAAAGAAGGACCGGCGATAACATTCACCGGTCCTTCTTCATTCTAATCCTATGAATTACGACAACGAAATAATATTCATCCTAAACGAAGCGGGGTATAAGGGACTTAGTGTTAAGAAAATAGCCAGGCACGTATTCAACAATTGCAATACTCTTTTTAACGAAGTGTCCTTTGAGGATGTGCACCGGTATGTGGGAGCATACTTGAGCCGCAACAGCAAAACTGCCGATTCAATGGTAGAGCGGACTGAAATCCGCGGAGTTTACCGCCTAAACCATTCTAATACGTCACGCCAATTATTCCTTGATTTCGCAAACGGGGATGAAACTGAAGAAACAAACGAAGAAAAAAACACGGAAGACAGGTCATTGTCCTTATTTTAAATCTTCTAAAGACAAATTATCGGCGTTTATTGGTAGGGATTTGGCCTTGTAGTTCGTACTTAAACATAAAAAAAACGATTGATATGTCAGGAAGGTATTTGTTAGGTTTTGATGTAGGCAGTTCGTCTGTCAAGGCATCATTGGTCGATGCGGATAGCGGTGTTTGCGTAGCTTCCGCATTCTATCCGGAAAAGGAAGCCCCGATACTTGCGGTGAAAGCCGGTTGGGCAGAACAAGAACCGCAAATGTGGTGGGACAATGCTAAATTAAGTTTGAAGAAAGTAATGTCTGACGCATCGGTTAATGGCGAAGACATTAAGGCGATAGGTATTTCATACCAAATGCACGGTCTTGTCTGCGTTGACAAGCAGATGCAAGTGTTGCGTCCGTCGATTATCTGGTGCGACTCGCGTGCGGTGCCATACGGCGAGCGCGTTTTTGAAAGCATCGGTGCGGAAAAATGCTTGTCGCACCTGCTTAACTCGCCAGGTAATTTCACAGCAGCAAAATTGGCTTGGGTGAAGGACAACGAACCCGAGGTGTTTGATAAGATCTATAAGATAATGCTTCCCGGCGATTACATCGCAATGAGGCTGAGCGGCGTTGCCAATACGACAATAAGCGGATTGAGCGAAGGCATGTTCTGGGATTTTAAGAATAAAGATACTGCAGGATTCCTTCTTGATTATTTCGGATTCGATAAGAGCCTTATTGCCGACATCGTGCCGACGTTCAGCATACAATGCGAAGTCAGTGCTTCCGCTGCTGCGGAATTGGGACTGAAAGCCGGTACGCCGATAAGTTACAGGGCCGGCGACCAACCAAATAACGCATTGAGCCTGAATGTATTCAATCCAGGTGAAATAGCTTCGACCGCAGGCACGTCGGGAGTAGTTTACGGCGTCTTGGGTGATGTTAATTACGACAAACGCAGCCGGGTCAATACGTTTGCGCATGTGAACTATACTAAGGACTTGGACCGCCTGGGAGTTTTGCTGTGCATCAATGGAACTGGTATATTGAATGCGTGGGTACGTAGGACGGTTGCTCCGGAAGGTGTCTCTTATTCCGACATGAACGACATGATGGCTTCGGTGCCGATCGGCAGTGAAGGCGTGACAATCATTCCGTTTGGCAACGGTGCCGAACGGGTGCTTGAAAATAAGGAAATAGGTTGCTCGATACATGGAATAAATTTCAACAAGCACGACAAGGCCCATATCATGCGTGCTGCACAGGAAGGAATAGTTTTCAGCTTCTGTTACGGCATGGAAGTGATGCAGCAGATGGGGATGAACATAAGCAAGATACATGCAGGCAAGGCAAACATGTTCCTTAGTGAAATATTCAGAAATACATTGGCCGGTGTCAGCGGGGCAACCATTGAACTGTATGAGACTGACGGAAGCGTCGGTGCGGCAAAGGGGGCCGGCATGGGATGCGGCATATACAAGGACAATAACGAGGCTTTTGCAACGTTGAAGAAACTTTCGGTTATCGAACCGGACGAAAAACATAGGACTGAATACCTAAACGCTTATTCGTCTTGGAAGGAAAAACTTCAACAAGTCATGAGTAAATAACATATTACCAAATAGTTATATCGCATAGATTAGTAACCTTATAAACATCAACAATTATGGCAAAAGAGTATTTTCCGCAAATTGGAAAAATTAAGTTTGAAGGTGCGGACAGCACCAACCCGTTAGCTTATCATTATTATGATGCAGAGAAAGTAATAATGGGTAAGAAGATGAAAGACTGGTTGAAGTTCGCCATGGCATGGTGGCATACGCTCGGCCCGGCAAGCAGCGACCAGTTTGGAGGTGGAACCCGTGTTTACCCCTGGGACGAAAAGGCTGATGCCGTAGAGCGCGCTAAAGACAAAATGGACGCCGGCTTCGAAATCATGGAAAAACTTGGAATAGAATATTTCTGTTTCCATGATGTCGACCTTGTAGACGAAGGTGATACTATTGAAGAGTATGAGGCACGCATGAAGGCCATAACCGATTACGCCTTGGAGAAAATGAAAGGCACCAACATCAAGAACTTATGGGGAACGGCAAACGTATTCGGCAACAAACGTTACATGAACGGTGCCGCTACAAACCCTGATTTTGATGTCGTTGCACGCGCAGCCGTCCAAATAAAGAACGCTATTGACGCGACCATCAAACTTGGTGGCTCAAACTATGTGTTCTGGGGTGGCCGCGAAGGTTATATGAGCCTTCTTAACACTCAGATGCAGCGTGAGAAAGACCATTTGGCCAACATGCTCAAGGCTGCCCGCGATTATGCACGTTCAAAAGGTTTTACTGGTACGTTCTTAATTGAGCCGAAACCAATGGAACCGACAAAGCACCAGTATGATGTCGACACGGAAACTGTTATCGGCTTCCTTCGTGCTCATGGACTCGAGAAAGATTTCAAAGTAAACATCGAGGTAAACCATGCAACTCTTGCCGGCCATACGTTTGACCATGAGTTGGCCGTTGCCGTTGATAACGGTATGCTTGGAAGCATTGATGCCAACCGCGGTGACTACCAGAACGGTTGGGATACGGACCAATTCCCGATTGACAATTGGGAACTGACCCAGGCTATGATTCATATTATACGCAACGGCGGTCTTGGTAACGGAGGTTCTAATTTCGACGCAAAGATTCGTCGTAATTCAACAGACTTGGAAGACATCTTCATTGCCCACATCAGCGGTATGGACGCTATGGCACGCGCTTTGGAAAATGCAGCCAACCTGATTGAAAAGTCTCCCTACTGTGAAATGTTGAAGAATCGTTACGCATCGTTCGATTCCGGTAAGGGCAAGGATTTCGAGGAAGGCAAGCTCTCGCTTGAGGATATTGTTGCTTATGCTAAAGAAGTTGGCGAGCCTAAGCAAACTTCAGGCAAGCAAGAACTTTACGAGACAATAGTAAGTTGGTATTGCAAGTAATTATGGCTTGACAAAAATCAAAGGCGGAAAAATTTTTCCGCCTTTTTTATTTCATTCCATTGTTTATTGCACTTTTTTATCTATTTTTGTGGCTAAATTTATTACTTATAACATTTGAAAATTTATGGCTTATTCGAATCATTTAGTCATAATGGCCGGTGGGGTAGGAAGCCGCTTTTGGCCTATGAGTACGACTGAAAAACCTAAACAGTTTATCGACGTGTTAGGGACAGGACGTTCATTGTTGCAACTTACATTCGACAGGTTTAAAGGTATTTGCGAACCTGAAAATGTCTGGGTCGTAACGAATGTGAAATATAAGGATATTGTAAGGGAACAACTTCCTGAAATACCTGTGACAAATATTCTATGTGAACCATGTAGGCGAAATACCGCTCCGTGTATCGCTTACGTCAGTTGGAAGATTAAGGCAAAAGATAGGAATGCGAACATAGTTGTCTCACCGAGCGACCATGTTGTCATGAATTGTGATGAATTCCGCCGCGTCGTTACGCAGTGCCTTAAGTTTACGAGTGAGACTGATGCAATAGTAACACTCGGAATGAAACCTACACGCCCTGAGACCGGATACGGCTATATACAAGCCGACTTGTCTTCAAGTTCTCCGCGCAACAAGGAAATTTTCAGGGTGGACTCATTTAAGGAAAAGCCTGATTTGGAAACAGCGCAGAAATATATAAAGAATAAGAGTTATTTTTGGAATGCCGGCATATTTATTTGGAGCGTCAGTACAATAGTTAATGCATTCAGAATATACCAACCTGCAATAAGTAAGATATTCGAGGGGATGTTGCCTGTTTATGGAACTCCGCAAGAACAGGATGAAATAAACAGAAGATTTCCTGAGTGTGAGAATATTTCAGTAGATTACGCCATAATGGAAAAGGCGGAAGAAATATTCGTGTGCCCTGCTGATTTCGGTTGGAGCGACTTAGGGACGTGGGGGTCTTTATTGGTTCAGACAAAGAAAGACCTTTACGGTAACGGTATAATCGGTAATAATGTTTCTCTTTACGACACCCATAATTGCATTGTACATACTTTAGACAAGAAAAAAGTTGTCATACAAGGACTTGACGGGTTCATTGTTGCAGAGAAAGACGACAAGTTGCTGATTTGCAGGCTTTCTGAAGAACAGCGTATAAAACAATTTTCAGAAGAAGGCTAATTAAAATAAAACAACATAAAAATTAACAATTTGAGAATGAAAAAAAACGTTGCATTGATTACAGGAATTACAGGCCAAGATGGTTCTTATTTGGCTGAATTCCTAATCGAAAAAGGTTATGAGGTACATGGATTGTTGCGTCGTTCTTCGTCGTTCAATACCGGAAGGATAGAGCACTTGTATTTGGATGAATGGGTGCGCGACATGAAAAAAGCGCGTCTTGTTAATTTGCATTGGGCTGACATGACCGATTCGTCCTCTTTAATCCGCATCATTGGCGAAGTTCAACCTACGGAAATATACAACCTTGCGGCGCAAAGTCATGTTAAGGTGTCATTTGATGTTCCCGAATACACCGCTGATACAGATGCAGTCGGAGTATTACGCTTACTTGAAGCCGTACGTATATGCGGACTTGATAAGTCCTGTCGGATTTATCAGGCGTCTACGTCAGAGCTTTACGGAAAGGTCCAAGAGGTGCCACAGAGCGAGACTACGCCGTTCTATCCACGTTCGCCGTATTCAGTTGCTAAGTTGTATGGTTTTTGGATAATGAAGAATTATCGTGAAAGCTATGGAATGTATTGTTGTAATGGAATTTTGTTTAATCATGAAAGTGAGCGTCGTGGAGAAAATTTCGTTACACGAAAGATAACTCTTGCTGCATGCCGAATTGTTCAAGGTTATCAAGATAAATTATATCTTGGAAATCTTGACGCACGCCGTGATTGGGGATATGCCCGTGATTATGTTGAGTGCATGTGGATGATATTGCAACAGCCTGAGCCTGAAGATTTTGTAATTGCCACAGGAGAAATGCATACAGTGCGTGAGTTCTGTACGCTTGCGTTCAAGGAGGCAGGCGTAGATTTGCGTTGGGAAGGCGAGGGCGTGAATGAAAAAGGTATAGACATTGCTACTGGCAAAGTGCTTGTGGAAGTCGACCCGAAATATTTCCGTCCGTGCGAGGTTGACCAGCTTCTTGGCAATCCTGCAAAGGCAAAGAAGGTTTTAGGATGGAATCCTACAAAGACCTCATTTAATGAGTTGATTCGTATAATGGTTCAGCACGATATGAAGTTCGTTAAGAAACTTTATATCAAAGCTCAAATGGCAGAATGATAATGTTGGATAAAACTTCTAAAATATATATTGCCGGGCACCACGGGCTTGTGGGCTCGGCAATATGGAATAATCTGAAATCACGCGGATACGATAATCTTGTAGGCCGCAGTCATAAGGAACTTGACTTGCTCGACCCGGTTGCCGTAAAGAAGTTTTTTGATGAAGAAAATCCTGATGCAGTAGTGCTTGCAGCCGCGCATGTTGGCGGTATTATGGCAAATTTGAATTACCGTGCGGATTTTATCTATCAGAATCTTCAGATACAGCAGAATGTCATAGGCGAGAGTTTCAGACATGGCGTCAAGAAACTTTTGTTTCTCGGTAGTACGTGTATTTATCCTCGTATGGCACCGCAACCGATGAAGGAAGAAACATTGCTGACATCCGAACTTGAATATACTAATGAACCTTATGCCATAGCTAAGATTGCCGGTTTGAAGATGTGCGAGAGTCTCAGCCTACAATATGGTTGCAATTACATCGCCGTCATGCCGACGAACCTTTATGGTCCTAATGATAATTTCCATTTGGAGAACAGCCACGTTCTGCCTGCTATGATACGTAAAGTTCATTTGGCCAAGTGCCTGAATGAAAGTAGGTGGGACGATGTAAGAAAAGATCTCGATCTTCGTCCGGTTGAAGGCGTTTGTGGTAAGAATAGTAATGCGGAAATACTTGACAAACTTGCAAAGTTCGGCATAACGTCGGAGGCTGTCACCTTATGGGGTACCGGAAGCCCTATGCGTGAGTTCTTATGGAGCGAGGAAATGGCAGATGCAAGCGTACACGTATTGTTGAACGTAGATTTTAAGGATACTTATAATCCAAACAACAAGGAGATAAGAAATTGCCACATCAACGTTGGTACGGGAAAAGAACTTAGCATACGCGAGTTGGCCGAGAAAGTCGTAGCCGAGGTTGGTTTCAAGGGGGAATTACGTTGGGATGCGACAAAGCCTGACGGCACGCCGCGTAAACTAACCGACGTTACCAAACTGCACAATCTTGGTTGGCATCATAAGATTGAGATAGATGAAGGTGTTCACAAACTGTATGAGTGGTATAAACTTGGAATCTGCATAAACCACAAGACGGTTTGAATGATGAATTAAGAGTTGGGAATTAAGGAAATATGCCTTTGAATATAGTATAACTACAATGAGCATTCTTTTAATTCCTAACTCTTAATTATTTAGCCCAATTTGGCTGTCCGTTTTTGTTTTTTATATCGGTTACAGCAATTTCGCATTTCTGACGTATTGGTATCCGATTGTTTTTGTATATTTGCAATCAAAAATGTAAATTATTAAGTAATATTTTCTATACTATGAGAAAGAAAAATTTCAAGACCATGCTGCTTGGTGTTATATTGTCGTTGCCTTGTGTTACATTTGCGCAGGCCGTTTATCCTTGGGCCGAGTACGACAAGGCTGCCACAATCGTGATGCATGATCCTAAATCAGAGCTGTTCGTAGGAACGATGCATCCTGCCGCAGCCTTATTCATGGACTATTTTGCCGCCGACAAGGCTTCTGAGGAGCACAGCGGCTACCGTCAAGCCTTGCGTAACATGGGCGCAGAAGTGGTGACGGTGCGCGACATTTTACTCAAGAATTGCGTTGACGCCGCGGGCAACACAGTAGAGGGACCGGCCATGGATGAGCTGCGTGCTTTTGCCTCGCGCTACCTTAAGTACACATGCGGTGAGGGCGTAGACTCGGTAGAGCAAGCCGCATACCGCAGTGAAATGCTTGCCAAGTTCACCCCAAACGACCTCGTAAATATCATTCTGCTGCAGCCGGAGATAATATTGCGCCACACCGATATAAACACCAGCCTCGAGGCGTCTTATATGCTGCACCCCGTAATGAACCTTTTCTTCATGCGTGATCAAGTAATCACTACATCTAAGGGCATAGTTGTGGGCAAGATGAACTCTTCGCAACGCAGCGCCGAGACTGACATCGCCGAGTTCTGTTACCGCAAGCTCGGCGAAGAGCCCATTTACCGCATCAGCGGTGACGGTGCTTTTCTTGAAGGCGGCGATTATCTGCCTTTCGGTTCGCTGTCGTTTATCGGCAAAGGACTGCGCACCACGCAGGAGGCTATTGACCAGTTGCTCGACAATGACCTCATAGGTAAGGACACGCTCGTTGTTGTTTGTGACCAGTGGAAGTCACAGGACCAAATGCACCTTGACACATATTTCAACATTATTGACCGCGACTTAGTCACTTTGTGCGCCAACAGGGTAAACGCCAAAGCTGGAGACAAAGACTATCTGACGGTGGATGTTTACGCAAAGAACACTTCCGGGCAGTATGAGAAGACAGTGACGGGCCTGTCGTTCGTTGATTTCCTGACTGCGCGTGGTATCAGTATAATCCCCATCGGACATGATGACGAACTTAACTACGCCAACAACTTCCTTACGGTAAAGGCGCGCAAGATAGCCATGGTGGCCGGACAATCGGCAGAGTTGCAGTCGGCGCTTGCCGAGCATGGCGTCGAGGTTGTATGGGTGCCGCTCGACAATCTGACTCGTGGCTACGGCGCAGCCCACTGCATGACCCAAGTTATAAAGCGCATGGCATCAGGCGATAGTCCGACTGCGGTCGGTGCTGTCTCTGCGGATAGTCCCGTTAGCGTGTCAGCTGTACACGGCGGACTTAGGCTTGCAGCCGTCAGTCCTACGCCCGTAAAAGTTTATTCCACCGGTGGTGTATGCGTGGCAAATGTTACAGTGAACGGGCATACGGAAGTCAAAGTGCCGGTCGGAGCATACGTGGTCTCTTTGGGTGCAGGCTACGCTCCACTTGCAGTGCTTGTTGAGTGACTCATCTTATGCGAATGCGGAGCTTCTCGTATTTAGGAGCAATGAATGGAAACTCTGCAATCTGCAAAACTTTACCACAATAAAGCGGTGCGTTGATGGGTACAGACTGGTTTAACCCCCAATCGGTTATGACCGATTGGGGGTTAATACCGATACCGACCTAGTTTTACTCATGCCGGATTCACATTAATTTTAACGTTAGTTCGGTATAATGAAAAGGAATCCATTCTAAACCGTAAGAAGTCTGTGGCATACCGTCATTGCCTTAACGGCGATTTTCAATTCCGGGTTTAGACCCGG
>CALUFA010000034.1 GCA_944319795.1 uncultured Prevotella sp.
TCGCAAAATGGTGTTTCCTGGATTCCGGGTCTAAGCCCGGAATGACGGTATGCCACAGACTTCTTACGGTTTAGAATGGATTCCTTTTCATTATACCGAACTAACGTTATATATGTCAATTCGGTATAAGGATAAACTCACAAAGCACCAATTATTGCATTGGCCTTAATACAGTCGGCGGCATTTTGTCCTTTAGGATGATTCCGTTCGTTTTTAGAAAGATTCCATTTTTCTTATACCTAACCCACACATATATATAATGTTTGTTGCGTTTCGCCATTTTGAAAAAATTAATAAACATTATATGAACACTATTTAAATATCAACGAAACGGCATTGCAACATAGCCGGCGTAATTTTGCAGCGTAAAAATAAGTAAAATCTCTTAATTGAAAAATTAATGGTTATGTGTAAAAAAGTTGTTTTATTTTTGATGTTGATCGGCCTCGGCTTCAGCATGAGCGCCAATGCTGCCGACAAGACTAACGAAAAGGCAAATTCCACATGGACTTTCATGGCCGTGTCAATCAAGCCTACCGAGAAGGAACTGGCCGCAGCCGACCCTGACGCCGACTTCGGCAAAGAAGCCGACTGCCTGTTCAAGAAGCTGCAAGACCTCTGCGTAAAGCGCGTGCCCGTCGTGCCCGGCGACCCCACCACACGCATCGTGTTCTCTAAAGGAGACATTTTCAACGCCGTCCGCCGCATAGGCAAAGGTCTCGAGGGCGACGTAAAGGACAAGAGCATCAGCAGCGAAGAGGCTTCCGAGAAGATGACGCATGTGCTCAACGTTGCGCTCGCAGCATTTTATTCAGACGACAGCAAGTCGTTTGAAAAGGCGTTGCGCGCAAGCAAGAAAAACCACAACAAGCTGCTTGCAGTGTACGACAAAGAGTCACTCAAGAATTATTAAAAATGGTGACAACGGTGCGAAACCTATCAAGACGGGACGTTTGATTAGATTTCGCACCGTTTTTTTTTGTGAGCCGCCCTCACAAGAAAACGTTCATCCCCGCCCTGGAAAAGAAGAAAAGACAATTCTGTCAATTTAATAATAACTTATGAAAAAAATTGTTACTTTCGCCGGATTGCTGTGCGTAAGCGCATCGATGTACGCCCAGTCAATCAAGATCAGCGGAGTTGTTTCTGACGACATGGGGCCGGCTGCCGGTGCCACCGTCATGGTGAAAGGAGCCAAAACAGGCACTATCACAGACCTTGACGGCCGCTACACTATCAATGCCGAAAAAGGCGACATCCTCGTATTCACATACGTTGGCTCGGAAACCGTGGAGAAAAAGGTTGACGGCAACGTCATCGACGTTTTATTGACGGCCGACGTACAGAGCATCAACGAGGTGGTGGTCACCGCTATCGGTATCAAACAAGAGAAGAAAAAACTCGGTTACACAACCCAGCAAGTGGACGGAGCTGAGTTGGCCGCTGCCGGAAACCTGAACCCCGGAGCGTCGCTGCAAGGCGAAGTGGCCGGATTGACCGTATCCATACCTTCGGGCATGTTCCAGTCGCCGACGTTCTCATTGCGCGGCAAGTCGCCGCTGATCGTCCTCGACGGCGTGCCAATCGAATCAGACCTCTTCGACCTTTCCAGCGAAAACATCGCCAGCGTAAACGTGCTTAAAGGAACGGCGGCATCGGCCCTGTACGGTGCGCGCGGACGCAACGGCGCCATAATGATTACCTCTAAACAGGCCGATAAGGAAGGCATCGAAATCAAATTCTCGACCAAGAACATGATACAGGCCGGATACACGGCGTTCCCGGAGACACAGCATGAATACGGAAGCGGTTCGAAAGGCGAGTACGCTTTTTGGGACGGCGAAGGCGGAGGTATCTCGGACGACGACATGCAGTGGGGACCGAAGCTCGACGTAGGCAACATGGCCCCTCAATGGAACAGCCCCATACGCGACAAGGTTACCGGTGAGACCATTCCATGGTGGGGAAGCGTTAAAGGCACGATATACGACGACCAGGGACGCTACGAGCGCGTACCGATGCCGCTCGTGTCACACGACAACATCGGCGACTTCCTTGAAACCGGCCTTATAACCAACAACACGCTCTCACTGTCGTACAAGGGTGAGAAGTCGCGCGTCTACGTGTTAGGGCAATACGCCTACCAGAAAGGCCAGGCGCCCACAACGTCGCTGCAGAACGGAGGACTCAACATCAACACCTCGTTCGACATTTCGGACAAGTTGACTCTCGACGCAATGATGAACTACAACATGGTCTACTCGCCTAACTTCCCCGACTACGGCTACCACCCCTCGAACTACATGTACAACATCATCGAGTGGATGGGCGACGACGTCGACGGCAAGGAGCTTGAGAAGCACCAGTGGGTTCCGGGAATGGAAGGCTACAAGCAAGCCAACTACAACTATGCATGGTACAACAACCCCTACTTCGCCATAATGCAGAGCCGCCGCAAGCAGCGCCGCAACGTGCTGACCGGCCAGCTCAGGCTGAACTACCAGATTCTGCCGGAACTTAGCGTGATGGGGCGCGTGTCGATGCGCAGCAACCGCAACCTGACCGAGCACGAGACTCCCAAGTCGTACATGAATTACAGCGACTCGCGCGAGGGAGGATACAAGGTGTGGAACGAAAGCCAGGACAACGTTGACGCAGACGTACTTATGACTTACACCAAGAGCTTCATGAGCGACATCAACCTCACCGTGAACGCCGGCTCCTCATTATTCTACCGCCGCTACCGCAACGACTACGCCTCTACCGACGGCCTGAACGTTCCCGGTGTATACTCGCTTAACAACTCGACCGGCTCTATCATCACCTTCGACGCAAGCAACCCCCTGTGGGGCTCGCGCAGCGAGAAAGAGATACGAAGCGTCTACGGCTCGGTGAACATCGACCTCTCCAAGTACGCTTACCTCTCAGCTACCGCCCGTAACGACTGGTCTTCAACCATAGCCACAGGCAACAACTCATACTTCTACCCCTCCGTTGCAATCAGCACCGTCATCTCCGACTATGTGAAGATGCCTAAGTTCATTGACTACTTGAAGGTTATGGCATCGTGGGCTACCGTATCAAGCGACCTCGACCCGTACCAGATTCTCCAAGTCTACAACAAGGAGAACTACTGGGGCAGCAACCCAGTGATGAGCTATCCCTCAGCCCTCGTGAACTATGACATCAAACCTGAGAAGACCACGTCGTGGGAAGTCGGTCTCTCAACCTCGCTGTTCGGCCGCGTATCCCTCGACTTCAGCTACTACCGCAACATCGACACGAACCAAATTCTTGACATGCTCATATCGCAGGCGTCAGGATTCGACAGCCGAAAAATCAACGGTAACAAATACACTACCAACGGTATAGAGTTCATGGCCAGCGTGAAAGCCATAAACACGAAGGACTTCAAGTGGGATTTCGACCTCAACGCAAGCCACAGCGTGCGCAAACTCACCGAAATCTACGGAGGCGAGGAATACTTTGGCAACCTGCGCGAGGGCGAACGCGCCGATGCGTTCTACGCAACGGTATGGCAGCGCGACCCGTCAGGAACAGTAATCGTAGACGCCACCGGACAGCCTTTGGCCGACCCCTACCAGCGCAACGTCGGACACTACGAGCCGGACGTGCGCCTGGGATTGCAGAACAAGTTCAAATATAAGAACTTCACCCTTACCGTAAACATGAACGGAGCCATAGGCGGCCTGATGTTCTCAAACCTCAGCCCGAAGCTGTGGTGGGGAGGTAAGCACCCGAACTCGACGAAATACCGCGACGAAGAGTACGCCAACCGCGACGCCGACGGCAACCCGATACCAGTGTACGTGCCTAACGCCGTTACGGTCGTAAGTGGAGAAGTCACCTACGACACCCACGGAAACGTCATAAGCGACACTCGAGTGTTCAAGAAGTTCGACAAGGCCGTAGACTGGCAGTCCTGGTGCCAGAACTATCCCTACCAGGCAACGGTGACGGACAAGATGGACAAGTTCTTCGCCAACACCTTCAGCCGTACATATCTCAAGATAAGCCAGATAGCCTTGAGCTACGATTTCAAGGATCTACTGCCGAAAGACGCGGTAGTCAAAGGTCTTACGGCCACTGTGTTCTGCAACAACGCCGCCCTTTGGGCCAAAGCTCCGTGGGTCGACCCGGACATCAGCGGTGACACAGGCGAGAACGACGGTTCTAACGACCCGACAGGACGCTACGTAGGATTGGGAGTGAACGTAACATTCTAATCAATTAATGTAACCATATAAGAAGGAAATCATGAAATCAAAGATATTGCTATCGATATTCGTCGCTGCCGCAAGTCTCTGCTCATGCGAGAGCTTCAGCGAAATGAATACAAACCCGAACAACCCAGTCGAGGTGCCCGCCCAACTGCTCTTGCCGAAAGTATGCCAGGACGCCTTCACGCGCGGCACGGACGGTATGTACGCGGACAAGATGGTCATCCAAACCGACGGGCACAGCGAGGATCAGTTCTTCGAGTGGGACCGCGGAAGTTTCGACACATACAACAACGAACTTCTGCAACTTGAAAAGATGCGCGAGGAAGCGGAACGCACAGGCGACGAAAACTACATGCCGCTTTACAAGTTCTTGCGCGCCTATCACTATTACGAGCTTACGCTCCGCTTCGGCGACATACCTTACTCTGAAGCCATGAAAGGACAGAGCGAAGGCAACTTCACTCCCAAATATGATACGCAGGAAGAGGTTTTCGCCGGAATACTCGACGAGCTGACTGCGGCCGAGGAAGAGCTGGCGGCGACGGCAGACGGAGTAACCGTTGAAGGCGACATCATCTACGGCGGCGACCTGCAACAATGGCGCAAGCTCATCAACTCGTTCCACCTTAAAGTCCTGATGACCCTGTCACACAAGACCACTGTCGGCGGCCACGACATACGGCAGGAGTTCGCAGAAGTGGCACGACTACCGCTCATGGAAAGCAACGCCGACAACGGCCAGCTGGAATACCTCGACCAGGAAGGCAACCGCTATCCGCAGTTCAACGCACAATGGTCAGGCTACTACATGGACAAGACCTACGTAGACCGCATGGCAGAGCGCCGCGACCCCCGCTTGTTCCTCTTCTGTCTGCCAACTACCGAGGCGTCGGAAGCCGGCAAGGAAATAAACGACTTCACAGCCTATGCCGGCGGCGACCCCACCGTACCTTACGGTGACAACATCACATTAGTGAGCAAGGGGAAAATATCCCAGATCAACTCACGATTCCGCCTCGACCCGACGGAAGAGCCGACCATGCTCATGGGATATGCAGAGCTGCAACAAGTGCTGGCAGAGGCCGTTGTACGCGGATGGATACAGGGCGACGCCAAGCAATATTACGAGAACGGAGTAAGGGCCTCATTTGAATTTTATGAGACATACGCTACCGAATATTCACAATACGTAACCCCTGAAGCGGCGGCCGAATACCTTACAAACGACCTTGTACGCTTCGACGACACGCTTACGGACGAGCAGAAGATTGAGCGCATCATCTTCCAGAAGTATTGCGTAAGTTTCTACCAAGGAGGCTGGGACCCGTTCTTCGAGAACCTTCGCACAGGTTATCCCGGCTTTGCGCACCTGCCGGAGAACCCCATACCTTACCGCTGGATGTATCCGGACTCGGAGTACCGATACAACACGGCTAACGTAGAGGAGGCTATAACCCGTCAGTTCGGCGCCAACAACGACCGAATAACATCACTGCCTTGGTGGTTGAAAGACTGACAACAACTATCTTTACACACTACCCGGACCGGCCGGCAAGCGCCTTGCGCCCGGTCGGCCCTTTTATATAAGGGTGTACAATATTCAAACTTTAAACGAAACCGCGGTATCGAAAGACTTCTTCGCCAACAGCCCACGGCGGCGCACACGCCGCAGGCATGGCTAAGAAACGACCATATTCCGCATAAAACCAACAAAAACAAATATGAAAATATTTAAGAACCTTATTTGCGCGGCAGCCGTATGCATGGCAGGGCTGGCCGGCGCAAGCGCGCAGAGCGTAAGTTTCAACAAAGATGGGAAACTGAAAATCGTACAGTTCACCGACATCCACTGGGTGGCAGGCAAACCCGAGACAGCCGACGCGGCGGCAAACATGAACCGCATTCTCGACGAAGAGAAGCCCGACATCGTTGTATATACGGGCGACGTGACCACGGGCAAGCCCGCAACCGAGGGCCTCGACAAGGCTCTTGAGCCTGTAATAAGCCGCGGAATACCTTACGCCGTAACCTTCGGCAACCACGACGACGAGCAAGACCTTACCCGTACGCAACTTTACGAATACATAAAGAAGAAGCCGGGATGCCTCGACGCCAAGGCGGAAGGCACTGACTTCGCCATAACCGTGACGTCTGCCGACGGCAAACGGACGAAAGCCGTACTCTACGTGATGGACAGCAACGCCTATTCCACCATCAAGGGACTTAAAGGCTACGGGTGGTTCCGCCGCGACCAAATAGACTGGTACGCACGGAAGAGCAAGGAACTTACCGACGCCAACGGCGGCACACCGCTGCCCGCGCTGGCCTTCTTCCACATCCCGTTCCCTGAATACAACGAGGCTTCTACCTCTATCAACAACCCCCTCGTAGGCCAGCGTGGCGAAAACGCATGCTCGCCGGCCATCAACACGGGCATGTTCGCAGCAATGCTTGAGGCCGGCGACGTGATGGGCACGTTCGTAGGCCACGACCATGTGAACAATTATGTCACCCCGTGGCACGGCATCCTGTTATGTTACGGCCAGTTTACGGGCGGCAAGACGACGTACACCGACGGCCGCCGCGGCGCCAGGGTGATAGAACTGACCGAAGGCGACCGCGGATTCAATACCTGGATCCGCATGAGCGACGGCTCTGTTGTAAACCGTGTGGCATGGCCCGGGGATTTCCAGAAGAAATAAGGGCCGGGGGTTCGTGACATCAAGGAAACATTATAAACATACAGACATGAAGAAAATTGTCATATCGATGCTGGCCGTCCTGCTTACGGCGCCGTTATTATGCGACGCACAAAACCGCGTGATCGTGGTGATGATTGACGGATTGCGATGGCAAGAGGTTTTCCGCGGAGCTGACTCTACGCTGATAAACAACAAAGAGTTCGGCAACGTTGACATGATGAAGGCCGACTTCTGGAAAGCCACGGGCGACGAACGGCGCAAGGCGCTTATGCCTTTCACATGGAGCCACATTGCGGACAACGGCGTCATGATAGGCAACCGTGACAAGGGATGCAGCATGAGCGTCACCAACGGCATGTGGTTCTCTTACCCGGGATACAGCGAAACCCTGTGCGGATACGCCGACGACGTAAACGTAAACTCCAACGACCCTGTTGACAACCCGAACAAAACAGTGTTCGAGATTGCCAACAACACACCCGGATACAAGGGCAAAGTCCTCGTATTCGGCAGCTGGGGACGCTTCATCCAGATATTCAACGAGAACCGCAGCGGCCTTGAGGTGAACGCAAACTACCGCCACTCGACGGCCGAACAGCCCACCGAGCGCGAGCTGTACATCGACAAGATGCAAGACGGCGCGCCGCGCTACTGGGAAGAAGAGCGTTTCGACGTGTTCACCCACGAATACGCACTGGAGGCGATGAAGACGCGCCATCCTGAACTGATGTTCGTCGGCTACGGCGACACCGACGAATGGGCGCACGCCGGAAAATACCGCCTATACCTCGAAGCGGCCAACGACGCCGACAGGTTCATCAGCGAGCTGTGGGAGCAGGCGCAGTCAGACCCGTTCTACAAGGACAAGACGACATTCATAATAACCTGCGACCACGGGCGCGGAAGCAGCACGACGACGGACTGGCGCGACCATTACTACAAGATACCCTACTCCGACCAGACATGGCTCATGGCCTTCGGCAAAGGCATACCGGCAAAGGGCGAGCTTACTTCGGGTGAATACCACAACAACCAGGTGGCTGCGACAATAGCCTCGTTGCTCGGCATCGACTTCGCCCCCGACCACGAAGGGGCTGGCCGCAAGATTGACTTCTAACGCAAAACGCCGAGCAAAACAGATAAGGATTATCTTCGAAACCGTCTGATATCGCATTTACACTTATGCGGCCTGTTGGTGATGCAATTCAGGGCTTAGGCCCGAAACCACATCGCCGGCAGGCCGCATAAGCGTTTTTTCAACCCTCTACGTAAACGCCACAAATCCAACAGGTTAGCAACATGCGGCCTTTTAGCTTGCAAAAGGCCGCATATTGCCGCCCAAAACACGGCCTTTCGCAAGCCAATATGCCGTGTTTTGCAACACGGACATTTTCAAGGCGCATTCTTCATTATACCGGACCTACGTTAATTTTAACCCGAATCGGCCATTAGACTTCAGTCTGGTTATGTGTTTATGCCGTGTAGATTGCTTTCCGTTTCTGCGAAGGCGTAGCGGGCTACGCCGAGACGGGGAGGAAAGCAAGATGCAGGCAGAAACGCATAAGCTGACGAAGAGTAAGTAAAATACGTCAAATTTCGCTTCATTACGGTCTGATGACCGATTTGGGTTTAATACAACAACGATACTTTTTGCGGAATCATCATCATGCCGAACAGGCGTTAATAACAAGACCAAAGTTTCAGACAATAAGCATCATTAGGACATATAGTGATTACAAAACCGAAACTCAATCGTTATAACAATATCAAACTTATCTATTTATAAAAAATGAGAAAACTTTTTTTGTCCGCCATCGTTGCCGCCGCGACGATGATAACCGGCATATCATCAGCCAAAGACGTTTACGTTTCAACGTCGTTCCGTGAACCGGCGAACGAGGGATTGCGCTTTATTTACAGTTACGACGGCCTGCGGTGGGACACCATCCAGGGCACTTTCCTGCGCCCGGAGGTGGGCACGCAGAAAGTGATGCGCGACCCGTCGATAGTCAAGGGGCCCGACGGCACGTTCCACCTCGTGTGGACTTCGAGCTGGAAGGGCGACAAGGGCTTCGGCTACGCCTCCTCGAAAGACCTCATCCACTGGAGCGAGCCGCGCCTCGTAAACGTAATGGACGACCCCACGACGGTGAACGTATGGGCTCCCGAGCTGTTTTACGACGACGTTAAGAAGCAGTACATGATAGTGTGGGCTTCGTGCGTGCCGGGCAAGTTCCCCGACTACGAGGAAGACCACTACAACAATCACCGCCTCTACTACGTAACGACGAAGGACTTCAAGAAGTTCAGCAAGGCGAAAGTCCTTATCGACCCCGACTTCAGCTGCATCGACGCAACGATACTGAAACGCGGCGACAAGGACTACGTAATGGTGCTTAAGGACAACTCGCGAAAGCAGCGCAACCTTAAGGTGGCGTTCGCCTCATCGCCCTACGGCCCGTGGAGCAAGGCGTCAGAGCCGTTCACCGAGAGCTTCACCGAAGGCCCCACCACGGCACAGGCCGAGGGCTGGTATTACATCTACTACGACTCTTACCGCCACGGCATCTACGGCGCGGCAAGGACGAAAGACTTCAAGACCTTCCAAGACCGCACGGGAGCAGTCAGCTTCCCCGTAGGCCACAAGCACGGCACGGTGTTCATGGCTCCAGAGGAAATCGTGCAGAACCTTATTAAGGAAAACCGCGACGCCGTACACTACACGGGCAGCGTGGTGGCAACGCCCGCACGCCACGACGGCGGACTGTCGCCCGTGGTAGGCGTACACAACATACAGACCATGCGCGGAGGCGGAGGCTGGCTCTACAACCACCAGCCTATGATGGCATACTGGAACGACAAGTTCTACATGCATTACCTGACCGACCCGCGCAGCGAGCACGAGGCGCCGGGAAAAACCATGCTCCAGACTTCGGAAGACGGCTACACATGGACCGACCCGGTAGAGCTGTTCCCCGAATACGACGTGCCCGACGGCTTCACCAAACCGGCCTGGCCGGGCGTCGTGGCCAAAGACCTGAAGGCTATAATGCACCAGCGCGTAGGCTTCTACGTGTCAAAGTCGAACAAACTGATCGCTATGGGCAACTACTGCGTGGCCATCACGCCTAAGGACGACCCCAACGACGGCAACGCCATAGGCCGCGTCGTGCGCGAGATAAAGGCCGACGGCTCTTTTGGCCCGATCTACTTCATATATTACAACCACGGATTCAACGAGAAGAACACCGACTATCCTTATTATAAGAAAGCAAAAGACAAGGAGTTCGTAAAGGCTTGCGACGAGCTGCTGGCCGACCCCATGATACGCATGCAGTGGGCCGAGGAAGCCGACAGGAACGACGAAATACTGCCGCTTAAGACTCCTTACAAGGCTTTCAGCGGCTACACCCTGCCCGACGGGCGCAAGGTGGGCCTGTGGAAGCACGCCCTGACGAGCATGAGCAGCGACGGCGGCAACACCTGGCGCTACCCGGCAAAGCGTGCGCACGGCTTCGTAAACTCCAACGCTAAGATATGGGGACAGTGCCTTTCCGACGGAACCTACGCCACGGTCTACAACCCGGCCGAATACCGTTGGCCGCTGGCCATTTCGCTGAGCAAGGACGGACTTGAGTACACCACGCTCAACCTCATCAACGGCGAAGTTACCCCCGAACGCCACTGGGGACTCTACAAAAGCTACGGGCCGCAATACACGCGCGGCATCCTCGAGGGCAACGGCACGCCGAAGGACGGCAACCTGTGGGTGACATACAGCAACAACAAGGAAGACATGTGGGTGGCCTGCGTGCAAGTGCCCGTAAAACTCGAGGCCACCGAGCACGCTTCGGGCGGCTTCGGCAAGTACGGCAAGCTGGCCGACATGACCGACTGGAACATCTACTCTCCGCTTTGGGCGCCCGTAAGGCTCGACGGCGACTGGCTTACGCTCAGCGACAAGGACCCGTATGACTACGCACGGGTTGAGAAAGTGATACCGGCCACGAAAGAGCTCACCGTAGAATTCGACGTGAAAGCCATGCAAAACAACCACGGACAGCTGAACATCGAGTTCCTCGACGCAAAAGGCAACATGTGCTCGCGCATCGTATTAGACTCTGCCGCAACGATGAAGGTCAAGGGCGGAGCGCGCTACGGCGGCATGCTAAAGCGCTACGAACCGGGACAGAGCTACCACGTTAAGGCCGTGCTCTCTGTTGACGGGCACGTAGGCACTTACTTCGTAAACGGCAAGAAGGCCACGGCACGCATGTTCGACACGCCCGTAGACGCAATAACGCGCATCGTGTTCCGCACCGGCAACCTGTTTGACAAACCCGACATCGAGACCCCTGCCGACCAATACGTCGACATGCCGCGCGCCGACGAGGAAGACCCTATGGCTACGTTCGCAATAGCCAACCTTACGACAAAGTCGTCAGATGCCGACGCCAACGCCGCCGTATTGAGGTACGACGACTACAAGCACTACGCCGACTACTTCAACACTATGGAGGACGAGAACATCGTAACCTACATACCCAACAGCAAATCGTCGGAGTGGATGGCGCGCAACATTCCCCTCTTCGACTGCCCCGACAAGGATATGGAAGAGATTTACTACTTCCGCTGGTGGTCGCTGCGCAAGCATATCAAGCGCACTCCCGTCGGCCTCGGCATGACCGAGTTCCTCGTACAGCGTTCTTACGCCGACAAGTACAACCTCATAGCCTGCGCCGTAGGCCACCACATAATGGAGACGCGCTGGCTGCGCGACACTACGTATCTGCACCAGATACTCAACACATGGTACCACGGCAACGACGGCAAGGCCATGACGAAGATGAACAAGTTCAGCTCTTGGAACCCGGCCGCCGTCTACGAGGCTTACAAAGTGCTCGGCGACACGACGTTCGTGCTCGGCCTTAAGCCGTCGCTCGAAGAGGAATACGCACGCTGGAAGAGCACCAACCGCCTGAAGAACGGACTCTATTGGCAGGGCGACGTGCAGGACGGAATGGAGGAAAGCATAAGCGGAGGCCGCCGCAAGCAGTACGCCCGTCCGACGATAAACAGCTACATGTACGGCAACGCACGCGCATTGGCCCAGTTAAACCTTCTCGCCGGCGACGCGTCAAAGGCCAACGGATACGACCTCGAGGCCGACACAATCAAGAGCCTGATACAAGGCAGGCTGTGGAACGAGAAGCATTCGTTCTTCGAGACTGTAAGGGGCGATACGGCTGCAGCCGTGCGCGAGGCGATCGGATACATACCGTGGTACTTCAATCTGCCCGATGCCAAAAAGTACGACGCGGCATGGCTGCAATTAGAAGATGAAGAAGGATTCTCAGCTCCATACGGACTCACCACGGCCGAGCGCCGCCATCCCGAGTTCAGGAGCCACGGCGTAGGCCGCTGCGAGTGGGACGGCGCAGTGTGGCCGTTCGCATCCAGCCAAACGCTTACGGCTTTCGCCAACTACCTGAACAACTATCCAGACCCGGTTTTGGGCGACACAACGTTCTTCAAACAGATGAAACTGTATGTAGAGAGCCAGCACCACCGCGGCCGTCCGTACATCGGCGAATACCTCGACGAGAAGAACGGCGCATGGCTTATGGGCGACCGTGAACGCAGCCGCTACTACAACCATTCGACGTTTGCCGACCTCGTAATCACCGGATTGGTAGGTCTGCGCCCGCAGGCTGACGGAAGCGTGGTCGTAAATCCACTCGTTCCGAAAGACACTTGGACTTACTTCTGCCTCGACAACGTAAACTACCGCGGCGACGTTCTCACCATAATATACGACAAGGACGGGCAACGCTACCACCAGGGCAAGGGGCTCCGCCTGCTCGTCAACGGCAAGTTGGCCGCCCAGCGTGAAGACCTCGGCAAACTGACATACAAAAAGTAAACCGGTAAGAAAGAAAAGTAGTTAAAGACAAAACGCCAAAACGTTTGTCCTTAACTACTTTAACTGCTTATGAAAACTTCAACTACTAATAATATGAGAAAACTGATTTTGCCTGCATTACTGCTCTTCGGAATTACCGCAGGCGCACAGACATACGAAACAAAGTACGCAAGACCGTTGTCGGACATACTGAACGACGTGTCGAAAAGATTCGGAATACGGCTGAAATACAATGTCGACACAACCGGACTTAAGCTGGCCTACGCCGATTTCCGCGTGCGCCCGTACTCTTTGGAGGAAACACTTAACAACATACTCTCGCCCTTCGACTTTAAGGCTGTAAAGCAAAACAACAGGCTATACAAGATAAAGCCTTACGAATATCCGCGCCGCCAGCCCGAAGACGGCATGAAGCTGATACCCTACCTGTCGTCGCTCTACGCAGACAAGGCCGCTTGGGAGGCGCGCAGGGACACATTACGGAAAGAAGTACGTGAGCGTCTCGGCATCGACAATATGCTCGCCGTGTGCTCGAAAGAAGCTCCCGAATACGGCAAAATAAGAAAATTCGACGGCTATACGGTGCAGAACTTCCGTCTGAAAACAGCCAACGGGCACACCGTTTGCGGCTCGATCTACGCACCGAAAGGTAAGGGCAAACATCCCCTTATAATATGTCCGAACGGTCATTTCTCCAACGGACGCTACGGCGAGGTGCAGCAACAGAGGCTCGCAACGCTTGCCCGCATGGGCGCAATCTGCGTGGACTACGACCTTTGGGGATGGGGAGAATCGGCCGACGAGGTGTGCTCTAAGGCCCACCAAACGCCCGAAGCGCACGTAATGCAAGCGCTCAACGGCATACGCATACTCGACTGGATGATACAGCGCAAGGACGTAGACACGAGCCGCGTCGGCGTGAACGGCGGTTCGGGTGGCGGCACGCAGTCGGTTCTTCTCAGTGTTCTTGACGACCGATACACGGCCTGCTGCCCCGTGGTCAGCGTGTCGTCATGGTTCGACGGAGGCTGTCCGTGCGAGAGCGGAATGCCTATCCAGCTTTCCGGAGGCGGCACATGCAACGCCGAACTTGCAGCGATGTTCGCCCCGAAGCCGATGATGCTCGTCAGCGACGGCGGCGACTGGACATCCACCACGCCCGAGCTCGAATACCCGTACTTGCAGAGAATCTACGGATTCTACGGCGCAACGGACAACGTAAAAAACATCCATCTGCCCAAAGAGCGCCACGACTTCGGCCCGAACAAGCGCAACGCAGTGTACAAGTTTTTCATCGAGACATTCAATCTCGACGCATCCAAACTCGATGAAAGTAAGGTTACGATTGAAGAAGAAAACGCATTAAGATTCACACCAAAGGCAAAATGAGAAAGATATTACTGACAATGGCGTGCATCGCCGCTACATTAGGTACGGCATACGCCGGCACGCAAAAGGAGAACAGCCACATACTGTGGTACGACGAGCCTGCTGCCACATGGACGGAAGCATTGCCGATAGGCAACAGCCGCCTCGGAGCGATGATATTCGGCTCGCCGTCGGCGGAGCGGCTCCAGCTCAACGAGGAAACGATTTGGGCCGGCCGGCCGAACAACAACGCCAACCCGGAGGCCTTAGAGTATCTTCCGAAGGTGCGCCAGCTTGTCTGGGAGGGTAAATATAAGGAAGCCCAAGACCTTGCTACGGCACATGTCCAGGCGAAGACGAACAGCGGTATGCCCTACCAACCGTTCGGAGACCTGTACATCAACTTTCCCAACGTAAGCGATTACACCGATTACTACCGCGAGCTAAGCCTCGACTCGGCGCGCGCCATAACACGGTTCACAGCCGACGGGGTGACCTACCAGCGCGAATACATATCGTCGTTGTCGGACAACGTGATAACAGTGCACCTCACAGCGAGCAAGAAAGGCATGATAACATGCAACGCGCAGATGACTTCGCCACAGCAAGACGTTACGATAAGGACCGAGGGCGACGAAATAGTGCTCAGCGGAATAAGCGGCTGGCACGAAGGACTGAAGGGCAAAGTAACCTTCACCGGGCGCGCCACGGCTAAGGTTAAGGGCGGCAAGATGAGCAGCCGCGACGGCGTGCTGCAAATAAGCGGAGCCGACGAAGCCACGATTTACCTCACCATAGCCACCAACTTCAAGCACTACGACGACATTTCGGGCAACGACACGCTACTATCCGAGCAGGCGTTGCGCAAGGCTTTGGCAACCCAATATCCGGCGATGAAGCAGGCGCACGTTGCGAAATACAAGTCGCAATACGACCGCGTAAAACTCGACTTGGGCGCAGACGCCTTCGCCGACATGACGACCGACAAGCGCGTGGAGACGTTCAAGCAGCACACCGACCTGCACTTGGTCGAGACTTACTTCCAGTTCGGCCGCTACCTGCTTATCTGCACGTCGCAGCCGGGCACGCAACCGCCCACGCTCCAGGGCATCTGGAACGACAAGATGCAACCGTCGTGGGACAGCAAGTACACCTGCAACATCAACCTGGAGATGAACTACTGGCCGGCAGAGCTGACAAACCTCACCGAACTGAACGAACCGCTGTTCAGCCTGATTAAGGACGTGAGCGAGACGGGCCGCGAGTCGGCACGCATAATGTACGGAGCAGACGGCTGGGTACTCCACCACAACACCGACCTTTGGCGCGTAACGGGCGCGATAGACAAAGCCCCGTCGGGCCTGTGGCCTACGGGCGGCGCATGGATGTGCCAGCACCTGTGGGAACATTACCTATACACGGGCGACAAGAATTTCCTTGCCGAGGTTTACCCGATAATGGAAAGCGCGGCGAGATTCCTCAACCAAATAATGGTGCAGAACCCGTCGAAGAAGTATTGGCTCATCTGCCCGAGCCTCTCGCCCGAAAACCAGCATAGGCACAAGGCAACCACGGCGGCCGGAGTAACAATGGACAACCAGTTGATTTATGACCTGTTCAACCACGTAATCGATGCCAACGAAATATTGGGCAAGACCGACGCAACGGCGTTTACCGACAGTCTTAAAGCCAAATTAGCCATGCTGCCGCCGATGCAGACCGGCAGTTGGGGACAGCTGCAGGAGTGGAAGGACGACTGGGACAATCCCGACGACACCCACCGCCACGTATCCCACTTGTACGGACTCTACCCGAGCAACCAGATTTCGCCGTTCCGCACGCCCGAACTGACAGCCGCGGCGCGCACGTCGCTCGTCCACCGCGGCGACCCCTCCACCGGTTGGAGCATGGGTTGGAAGGTTTGCCTGTGGTCGCGCCTGCTCGACGGCAACCACGCATGGAAGCTCATCGGCGACCAGCTAACGCTCGTGCGCAACGAGAAGAAGAAAGGCGGCACCTACCCCAACCTCTTCGACGCGCATCCGCCGTTCCAGATTGACGGCAACTTCGGTTGCGCCGCAGGCATCGGCGAAATGCTCCTGCAGAGCCACGACGGATTCGTCTACCTGCTGCCGGCACTTCCCGACGCATGGAAAGACGGCAACGTAAGCGGCCTTAAGGCACGCGGAGGCTTCGAGGTGAGCGTAGAATGGAGCGGCAACAAGGTGACGAAAACCGTCATCAAGTCGGAACTCGGCGGCAACCTGCGCATCCGTTCGGCCGTGCCACTCAAGGGCAAAGGGCTCAAGAAGGCAAAAGGCGAAAACAAGAATCCGCTCTACGCCGTGCCTACCGACGTAAAACAGCAAATCAACGCTCCCGACGCAATCGAGCCGCTGCCGGCACTCGAGAAGACATATCTTTACGACATCAACACCGAGAAGGGCGAAACCTACACCTTCACGGCTGCGTAACTGACGATTAACGAGCAGACAAGCCGGGGCCTGAACAAGCCCGTAGCGCTTGTCTGCCCGTTCGATATCCACGCATAATACAAGCAAACATAAAAACACCCGGCAAGCAGCGACATAACATCCTGACATCCAACGCTTTGCAAAAGACCGTCTTTTACCGTGCGAAAGGTGGCCTTTTAGCGTATGAAAGGTTACCTTTTACGATGCGACAGGTTGCCTTTCAGGAAACAGGGAAACAATAGTCATATTTCATGTAAATAAACTAATACGCATTTAATCCGCACTCGTAATCAAACATGAAAGTTTGAGTGGACAGGCAAAAGTTTTAAAGGCAAATGTCTGTTGTTTCAGATATTTTCCTTAAATTTGCGGAAAACAGATTACAATAAAAATTCAACATGAATTACGACATAGGTGACAAATTAGAATGGACAATAATATTCATCCTTGAATTCGGCAAAAAATATGGACTGACGATGAAGCAGGCATTCAATTATCTTAGCCGTTTCAAAGGCATAGACTTTATTGACAGCCATTATGATTATGTCCATACGCAATCGTTCGCCTCAATGGTGGATGATTTAGCAGAATACTGCCACCGCCACGGAGGGGCGCTTGTATGATATTATACCACGGCACGAATATGGATTTTGACAAAATCGACCTACTTAAGTCAAAACCCAATAAAGATTTCGGACGAGGTTTTTACTTGTCTGACAACTACGGGCAAGCCCTGAACATGGCTAAGGTGAAAGTAGAACAGTTGGACACGGGCGCTCCCGTTGTAATAACTTACGATGTATCAGACGAAGCATTGTTCAAATTACGCACGTTGCGTTTTGACAACTATTCAGAAGAATGGGCAAAATTCATACTTCTCAACCGCAATAATCCAAACGAAATGCCAGCCCATGAATACGACGTCGTGATAGGTCCGATAGCAAACGACCGTGTAGGCATACAACTTTGGAAATATGAAAACCATTCAATAGACCTACCGACATTAGTAAAAAGGCTTCAATACATGAAAGGTATGACAATACAATACTTCTTCGGTACGGAACGTGCCATTAAATTATTAAAAAGAATATGAACGACAAGACGGTAATGATTGCAGACATGGTGAAAAATCTTGCCTTACTCCTAATAAGGCAAGACGATACGCTTACTATGAAAGAAGCCCTTTCATACGTATTCAATTCAGACACATACCGGAAAATAACAAACGAAGAGACAAGGCTTTATTACCAAAGCCCGAGATACGTGTTCGCTTTTTTAGACGAGGAAATAAAGAAAGGGAAAATCGGGTGAACATCATATATTTGATTACGAACTAACTTATGGAATTAAATAAAAACAACACTAATAAATTATGAAAAAAAGAAATCTGATCTTTACCTTGGCATTGCTGCTCGCCGCAACGGCGGCCAATGCGGCAAGCAAAATCTACAAGCCGTGGAGCAACGGACGGCTCGTAGTGTCGGAAAACAAACGTTACCTTGTCCACGAGAACGGCGCGCCGTTCTTCTGGCTCGGCAACACGGCGTGGCTTCTGCCCGAAAGGCTCAACCGCGACGAAGTGGACTACTTCCTCACGAACGAACGCCTGAAAGGCTACAACGTAGAGCAGATACAGGTGTTGAACGCCATACCGACGTTCAACGTCTACGGACACGCAGCCAACAACGCCGAGTTCGACTTCAGCGAAGTGTCGAAGCCCGGCGTGTACGGTTATTGGGAGCATCTTGACTACATCGTTGAAACGGCCGAGCGCAACGGCATCTACATCGCCATGGACTGCATCTGGGGTTCGCAAATCAACGCTATGGACATCAAGAAGGCGGCCGCCCTCGGCACGTTCCTCGCCGAGAGGTATAAGGATTACCCCAACATCATCTGGCTCATCGGCGGCGACATCATGGGCGACAAGAAGCCCGAGGTGTGGGACGCAATGGCGCGCGCCATAAAGAAAATAGACAAGGTGCACGTAATGACGTTCCACCCGAGAGGACGCACGACTTCGGCCTGGTGGTACAACGACCGTGAGTGGATGGACTTCAACATGTTCCAGAGCGGACACCGCCGCTACGGACAGCGCAAGGGCGACGGCGACTACACCATCAAGGACAACACCGAAGAAGACAACTGGCGCTACGTTGACATGAGCTTCGAGAAGGAGCCGCTGCGCCCCGTGATTGACGGCGAGCCGAGCTACGAGGACATTCCGCAGGGACTTCACGACGTGAACGACCCGCGCTGGATGGACTACGACGTGCGCCGCTACGCTTACTGGGCCGTATTCGGCGGAGCCTTCGGCCACACTTACGGCCACAACTCGGTGATGCAGTTCATCCGTCCGGGCCTGCTGGCGTCGTTCGGAGCCGAAAAGCCGTGGTGGGAGGCTATGGAAGACCCGGGCTACAACCAGATGAAATACCTCAAGTGGCTCATGCTGAGCTTCCCGTTCACCGAGCGCATCGCCGACCAAAGCTGCATAGCCGGGCAGAACGGCGAACGCTACGACCGAGTAATAGCGACGCGCGGCAACGACTACATGCTCGTTTACAATTACAGCGGAAAGCCCATGAGCATAGACCTCGCTAAGATAAGCGGCGCCAAGAAGAACGTATGGTGGATGAATCCGGCCAATGGCGAGCTTACCTATCTCGGCGAATATGACAGCAAGGTGACCCAGTTCAGCTACGACGCGGCCTACCTGCGCGGCAGCGACCGCGTGCTCATAGCCGTAGACTCGAGCAAGAATTACATAAGCAAGACTGACAAACAAATACCCGAAAAGCAATGATACGCAAGGCATTCATAACGGCGTTGGCCGTCCTGCTCTGCCTGCCGGGCATGGCGGCGAAGAAGAAAACGGCGAAAAAGTCGCCGTTTCCCGTCGCCGTAACCGAGCTTAAGACCGAGCGCATGACCGACCCGATGAGCATAGACACGCCCCGGCCGAGGCTCGGCTGGGTGCTCACGTCTGATAAGCAGGACGTAATGCAGACGTCGTACCGCATCATAGTAGCGTCGACCAAGGCGAAGGCCGACAGTCTCGTCGGCGACCTTTGGGACGCAACCGTCAACAGCGACCAGTCGCAATGGATAAGATACGCCGGCAAGGAGCTGCGCAGCAACACGCCCTGCTACTGGCGCGTGAAGGTGAACACCACACAGGGCGAAAGCGACTGGAGCGAAACGGCGATGTGGAACGTCGGCCTGCTGAACGAAGCCGACTGGAGCGGACAATGGATCGGGCTCGACCGAGCCATGCCGTGGGACGTGGAAGACGTGCACAGCCAGCTAAGCTCGCGCTACCTGCGCACTGAGTTCAAGGTCGAGAAGGAAGTGCGCCGCGCCACGCTCTACATCAGCGGACTCGGCATGTACGAGGCTTACATTAACGGAAAGAAGGTGGGCGACCAAGTGCTTGCGCCGGCTCCTACCGACTACCGCAGGACCGTTCTCTACAATGCGTTCGACGTAACGCAGATGCTCGCCGCCGACAACGCCGTCGGCGTGGTGCTCGGCAACGGCCGCTACTACACCATGCAGCAGAACAAGAAGCCTTACAAGATAACCAACTTCGGTTATCCGAAGCTGCGCCTTAACCTCGTAATAGAGTACGCCGACGGCACGAAGCAGACCATTGCTTCCAACAACAAGTGGAAACTGAACCCAGACGGGGCCATCCGCTCGAACAACGAGTATGACGGCGAGATTTACGACGCACGCAAGGAGTTCGACGGTTGGGCTACGGCCGGCTTCGACGATGCCAAGTGGATGACGGCAGAGCGCGTCGCCATTCCTTACGGAACGCTGCGCGGAGCCATGTCGCCCAACATGAAGGTGCTCAAAACCATTAAGCCAATAAGCGTAAAAAAACTCGGCGACGGTTTCATTGTCGACATGGGCCAGAACATGGCCGGCTGGCTTAAGATGCGCGTAAGCGGAGTGAACGCCGGCGATACCGTCAGCATCATCTTCTCAGAGAACATCAATCCCGACGGCAGCCTCAACCGCGCCAACTTCCGCCACGCCTTCTCCACTGACAAATACGTGGCCGACGGCACGGAGAACGGCCGTTGGTGGGCTCCCACGTTCGTCTACCACGGCTTCCGCTATGCCGAGATCAAGGGCATGGCCGGCGTCACGGCCGACGACCTGATAGGCGAAGTCATAAGCGACGAGATGGTCGAAACGGGCACGTTCGAGTGCTCGGACACCATTCTCAACAAGGTTTACAAGAACGCATACTGGGGCATTCTCGGCAACTATAAGGGCATGCCCGTTGACTGTCCGCAGCGCGACGAGCGCCAACCGTGGCTCGGCGACCGCGCAAGGGGATGCTTCGGCGAGGCTTACCTCTTCGACAACAACAACCTGTACGCCAAGTGGGCGCGCGACATCGTTGAGTCGCAACGTGAAGACGGATGCATCCCCGACGTGGCTCCGGCATTCTGGAACTATTATTCAGACATCATAACATGGCCTGCCGCGCTGCCGTTCTCGCTCGAAATGATGTACAACCAGTTCGGCGACGACGAGCCCCTGCGCAAGTATTACCCTGCGGTGAAGAAGTGGCTGGCACACATGAAGTACCAATACGGCAAAGACGGGCTGATGCCGCGCGACAAGTTCGCCGACTGGTGCCTGCCCCCGACCGACGAAAAGACCATCCACTGCCGCGACCCGAAGCGCACGACCGACGGCACACTCATTGCGACGGCCTACTATTACCAGCTCAACAAGCTCATGGAACGCTTCGCCAAGATACTGTCAAAGGATGCCGAAGCAGCCGGATACGCTGCCGAGGCAGCCGTCGTTAAGGATGCCTTCAATAAGAAATTCCTCACCGTCAACCGCGGCACGAGCCAAGTGCCGGGCACCCTGTTGTATCCCGACAGCACGTTCTACGGCAACAACACGGCCACGGCAAACCTGCTTCCGTTCGTGTTCGGCATAATTGACGACGACTATGTGCGTGGAGAAGTGGTCAAAAACGTAATACACAACATCATAACCGTAAACAAGGGGCTGATGCCATGCGGCATAATCGGAGGACAATGGCTGATGCACGGACTCACCGACATGGGCCGCGCCGACATCGCCTGGCTGCTGGCCACCAACACGAAGTACCCGAGCTGGGGATACATGACCGAGAAGGGAGCCACCACAATATGGGAACTCTGGAACGGCGACACGGCCAACCCGAAGATGAACAGCGCCAACCACGTAATGCAACTCGGCGACCTCATCGCATGGCTGTATGAGGACGTGGCCGGAATAAGCACCGACCCCGACCGCCCCGGCTTCAAGCACATCATCATGAAGCCCGACTTCACGGTAGACGAAATGGACGACATAAAGGCTTCTTACCGCTCGATCTACGGCGACATCGTCAGCCGTTGGAACAAGAAGAACGGCAAACTGTACTGGCACATCGAGATTCCGGCCAACACGACGGCCGAAGTCCACCTGCCTGACGGCACGGTGAAAAACATCGGTTCGGGAGTCTACGACCTCACCTCAACGCTCCCCGTACAAGACGAAGCCGTGGAAACCGACGAGTTCCTCTATACGAAAACATCGTTCCCGCAAGCCCATTCCGCAACTATCGCAGAGACCACGAAGGGCGACTTGGTGGCAACCTACTTCGGCGGAACAAGGGAGCGCAACCCCGACGTGTGCATCTGGGTGAGCCGCAAGCCTAAAGGCAGCGACGAATGGACTGCTCCGCAGCTTGTGGCCGACGGAGTTTTCAAGACGGGAAGCGAGGAAGCGAAGCTCGCCGGACTGTCGGGACTCGACAGCACGAACGTTTCCGCCGACAAAGGCCCAATCATCGACAAGAGCGTGCGCAAGAATCCCGAGGGCTGGCAGCGCAAGGCATGCTGGAACCCAGTGGTTTACCAGATTCCCGGCGGCGACCTTATAATCTACTTCAAGATAGGCAACAAGGTGGCCGACTGGACCGGTTGGTTGGTCCGTTCTAAGGACGGAGGCAAGACTTGGAGCAAGCGCGAGCCGCTGCAAGAGGGATTCCTCGGCCCTATAAAGAACAAACCGATCATCAACAAAGGGCGGCTCATCGCCCCGACGAGCATCGAGGAAGGCGGCTGGAGACTGTATTTCGAGTATTCAGACGACATGGGCAAGACGTGGAAACGCACCGACTTCGTGAAAGCCGACGAAGGGGTCAAGGCCATACAGCCTGCCATCATGGTGCTCGCCGACGGCCGCCTGGCAGCCGTGGCGCGCACACGTAGCGAGCACATCGGCATAACCTACAGTTCGGACAACGGCCTTACATGGTCGAAACTCGAGCTTATCGACACGCCGAACAACAACAGCGGACTCGACGCCGTCACCCTGAAAGACGGCCGCCACGCACTTATCTGCAACGACCGCCCCATTCCCAAAGGCATAAAGAACGGCAAGGGGGCGCGCACTCCGTTGTCAGTCATGCTGTCTGACGACGGCGTAAACTGGCGTCACTGGGTAACGCTTGAAGACTCGCCCATCAACCAATACTCTTATCCGTCAATCATACAGACATCCGACGGCAAGCTGCACTGCATCTATACATGGCGCAGGCAGAGGATAAAGCACGTAGTGCTCGATGTCAACAAGTGATTCTCAGGAACACAGGAGTTATGAAGTTAAGAAGCAAGACATCCGCCTTAACTCCATAACTCCTTTAAACCTTTAACTTCCCCACATACCAAAATAAAACTAATAATGAAAAAACTGTTATTCCTTTTATCCCTGTTCATATCGCTTACGGCCGCAGCCGCCGACACGTACTCGGTAGCGGGACTGTTCCCCCTGCAAGGCAGCGGACGCATTGTCTACAACTTCAACCAGGGCTGGCGCTTCCACTTGGGCGACGCCGCAGGAGCCGAGGCTACGGCATACGACGACAGTAATTGGCAAGTGGTATGCGCTCCGCACAGCGTAAGGCTTGAACCGTCGGAGGCAAGCGGCGGCCGCAACTACCAGGGCGTTGCCTGGTACCGCAAGCACTTCACCGTTCCTGCCGACATGCAGGGCAAGAACGTCACCGTGCACTTCGAGGCGATAATGGGCAAACAAGACATTTACGTAAACGGGCAGAAGGTGAAGAGCCACCTCGGAGGCTACCTTCCGATAACCGTCGACCTGACAAAGCTCGGCGTGAAGGCCGGCGACAAGTGCCTGATAGCCGTAAAGGCCGACAACAGCGACGACAAGACGTATCCCCCGGGCAAGAAACAGGCCGCGCTCGACTTCTGCTACCACGGCGGCATGTACCGCGACGTATGGCTCATAGGCAAGTCGCCCGTGGCCATAACCGACGCCGTTGAGGCAAACCGCACGGCCGGCGGAGGCGTGTTCCTGCACTACGACAACATATCCGAGCAGAGCGCCGACGCGTTCGTCAACGTAGAAGTAGGCAACACGTCGGGCAAGACGGCGCAACCTACGGTGACCGCCGTTGTTAAGGACAAGGGCGGGCAGACCGTCTGCTCCGTGTCAAAGAAGATAAAAGTGAAGGCCGGCAAGTCAGCCACGGCCTACCTCGCAATGAAGCTGAAGAGCCCCAAGCTGTGGTCGCCCGAGACCCCTTATTTATATAATGTGGAGATAACCGTCAGCGACGGCAATGCCACCGTAGACGGAGGCGTCGTGCGCATGGGCATACGCAAAGCCGAGTTCCGCGGCAAGGACGGCTTCTGGCTAAACGGCAAGCCCTACCACCAGCTCGTAGGCGGCAACCGCCACCAAGACTTCGCCTACGTAGGCAACGCCATGCCCAACAGCCAGCAGTGGCGCGACGCAAAGCGGCTGCGCAAGGCCGGAATGAAGATAATACGCTGCGCCCACTATCCAATGGACCCGGCCTTCATGGACGCATGCGATGAACTCGGGCTGTTCGTCATCGTGCCCACCCCGGGATGGCAATACTGGAACAAGGACCCACGCTTCGGCGAACTCGTGCACGAGAACACACGGCAGATAATCCGCCGCGACCGCAACCACTGCTCGGTGCTCATGTGGGAGCCGATACTCAACGAGACGCGCTATCCCGAAGACTTCGCTCTTGAAGCCCTAAAGATAACCCAAGATGAATTTCCATATCCGGGACGGCCGGCGGCCGTGGCCGACGTGCAGTCTGCCGGAGTGAGGGACAACTACGACGTAGTGTACGACTGGGCCGACAACATCGGCAAGGGCGACTGGCCGGAGGACAAATGCGTATTCACGCGAGAGTTCGGCGAAATGGTCGACGACTGGTACGCCCACAACAACATCAACCGCGCAGCCCGCGCGTGGGGCGAGCGGCCCATGCTCATGGCCGCCCTGTCGCTCTGCGACACCTACGGCGAAATGTACCACGGCCAAAGGCAGTTCATCGGCGGATGCCAGTGGCACCCCTTCGACCACCAGCGCGGCTATCATCCCGACCCGTATTACGGCGGAATATACGACGCCTTCCGCCAGAAGAAGTACGCCTTCGAGATGTTCCGCTCGCAAGACCTCGACGCAGAGCCGATGGTGTTCATAGCACATGAGATGACACAGTTCTCGGACAACGACGTAACCGTGTTCTCCAACTGCGACAGCGTGCGGCTGACGGCCTTCGAGGGCGACAAGGTCATGACCCTGCCCGTTAAGCACGACCCCAACGGAGTGCAGTCGGCCCCGGTGGTGTTCGAGGACTTCTGGGACTTCTGGCATGCCCGTGAGTACAGCTACAAGCAGCGCAACTGGCAGCGCGTAAGCCTCAAGGCCGAAGGCATTAAGGACGGCAAGGTGGCGGCCGTACAAAAGAAGATGCCCTCGCGCCGCTCAACCAAGCTGCGCCTCTACGCCGACGACATGGGCCGCAAGCTGACGGCCGACGGCAGTGACTTCGTCGTAGTAGTGGCCGAAGTGACCGACGACAACGGCAACGTGAAGCGCCTGGCCTCGGACAACATCCAGTTCACCGTTGAAGGCGAAGGCCGCATAATCGGCGAAGGCGAAGGCATAATGGCCAATCCGCGCCGCGTTGAATGGGGTACGGCTCCCGTGCTGATACAGGCAACCAACCGTCCGGGCAAGATAACCGTAACCGCACGTTCGGCCTACGACGGCAACTACGCCCCCACCCCGGCCACGCTGACGATTGAAAGCGTGCCTTACGACGTGCCCACATGCTTCAACGAGATGCCGGCATATAAGATTACGCCGGCCCGGCAGTCAAGCAGGCAGGCCAACAAAGGCGGCATGAGCGAAGAGGAACGCCAGCGCACGCTCGAGGAAGTGAACCGCCAGCAGGCAGAGTTCGGCGTACAGAAATAGTTTTTTGAACGCTGTCTGGAATATATTTAAACGCTGTTTGAAATATAAACCAAATAAAGCAACCAACTTACATCCAACCATAAGCAAACCCATCTCCTACTTGCTTGCGGTTGGATGTTTTCATTTTACGTGCATACACGCTTTGCCAATTACTATTCTATAAGTCTGTCGGTAATTGAAAACATGAGATTTTTATCACGCCATTTTTACATCCAACTCACGCTAAAAGAGGATGAAGTATTTTACGTCAGTTCGGTATAAGAAGAACGTAATCATTATAAAAACAAATAGCACCATTCTAAAGCGTAAGAAGTCTGTGGCATACTGTCATTCCGGGCTTAGACCCGGAATCCAGGAAACATCATTTTGCGAATAAAGCGTTTTTTATACTGGATTCCGGGTC
>CALUFA010000035.1 GCA_944319795.1 uncultured Prevotella sp.
CCGAAGGCCGGAATAAGCGTGTAGAAAGCGTATGGTTTCCCTGTTTGGACGAGGGTTCGATTCCCTCCAGCTCCACAACTAAAATAATTCCAAGCATCTTATCTTCAGACGCTTGGAATTTATTTTCACATCACTACTACCAGCAAATAAACAATTCACAACAAAGCAGATGAGTTTGTTACCCCAAATTGAAATTTCGGGCGAAAAGGAACATTACAAAAAACATGCGCCTGCGTCATTATAAAAACGGCTATCATGATTATCAACTTAAAACCACTTTTCATATTATTCGCAGCACTGATGCCTGCGCATGCGGCCTATGCGGACACAACCTACGGCAACCTGACCGACAAGACGGTCGGCGCGGCAGCCATGCCCGAACGGATAGAGAGTTTGGCAAACGCCCCTTTCAAGATGAAAGACTTAAGGCGCCCGACTTTTCCCGACAGGAGCGTAACCGTTACGGAAGCGGCGGTTGCGGCTGACGGGAAGATAACAAAGGCCGTCAACGGAATGATAACCGACTTGTCGAAACGCGGCGGCGGAACGGTAATCGTGCCCGAAGGGCATTGGAAGTCGGGCAGGATAGTGCTTAAGAGCAACGTCAACCTGCATCTTGAGAAAGGGGCCGTAATAGAGTTTTCAGGCTCTATCGACGATTACCAGCCTGCCGTTTTCACACGCCATGAAGGCGTTGAGATAATGGGAGCCGGAGCTTTCGTCTACGCCAACAACGAAAAGAACATAGCGCTGACCGGCAACGGCAAGATAATCGGGCCGCCGATGGACGTGAAAATGCGCACGCTGCCCAACGGGAAGAGCGTGGTTGAAAACGACGTTCCGCACGACATGCCCGTAAAAGAGCGCGTCTGCGACGGCTACGACGGAAGGACCTTCTACCGCCCGAAATCGTTCTCGCCGATAAACTGCAAGAACGTGCTCGTCGAAGGGGTGACCTTCGAGCGCAGCGTATTGTGGAACGTAAACCCCGTATACTGCGAGAATGTCATCATAAGGGGGATAACCGTCAACTCCACCGACGTGCCGAGCGGCGACGGAATCGACATATCGTCGTGCAAGAACGTCCTTATAGAATATTCCACCCTCAACTGTGGCGACGACTGTTTCACGCTAAAGGCCGGCCGTTGCGAAGACGGCTTGCGTGTAAACAAGCCTACGGAGAACGTGGTAATACGCTACTGCCTCGCTAAAGAGGGGCACGGAGGGATAACATGCGGCAGCGAGACCGCAGGCGGAATACGCAACGTCTACCTTCACGACTGCCTGTTCTACGGCACGCGCACGGGCTTCCGCTTCAAGACAAGGCGCAACCGTGGCGGCACCGTGGCGGGAATCACATACGAAAACGTAAGGCTCGTCGACGTGCGCGAGGCTTTCACATGGGACCTGCTCGGCTCAAAGACATACATGGGCGAATTGGCGCGCCGCTATCCGCCGCTCGACATAACGCCGCTGACGCCGACCGTGAAAGACATTACGATAAGAAACTTCGCCGTCGAATCGGCCGACCGGTTGCTTACCGTCAACGCCATCCCAGAGATACCGTGCTCGAACGTATTGATTGAAAACGGAAAGATAAGGACAAACCGCATAATACGGACGATGAACGACGCCGACGGATTTACCTTCCGCAACCTCGAGATACAAGCCACCGACAACAGGATGACAATCGACGACAGCCGCAACGTTACGTTTGACGATGTGACGTTCTACGTGCCGGGCAACGCCCTCGACATCGAAATCAAGGGGAATAAGGCTGAAAGGATAACTATAAAGGACGCCGAAGGAAACGCGACTGAATGCCGCAACGGACTGAACAAACTTAATTAGACGACCTAACATACATAAGGCATCAGCCAAGCCGGCCGCGTATGGGGCGTATCTGCCCGTCGGATTTACGCGCCGGCTTGGCTGTTTGCAGGCTTTGCCAAGGGCGGTTTGACGGCCGGAATCCGCCCATTGCCAATTTATTTTAGGATATAGTGCAATATTTTAAGACTTTACGGGTTTATAAAATACAACCGAATAAGTGTAAATCTTTATGAACATATATATTTATTGGATAATCGGCGTTTTCATAATAAGCATGGTGTGCGGATTCATCTTCATACCGATAATCTTAAATTTCTGCAAGGCCAAACAGTTGTACGACATTCCCAACGCGCGGAAAATCCACAAAAACGCAATACCGAGATTAGGCGGTATAGCTTTTATGCCGAGTATGTTCATAGCCTTCGCCATAGCGTTGTCGGCCATAAGCGTTACCGACAAGCTCATAACCGTCAACATCTGGAGCCTTTACTTCCTGATAAGCATTCTCCTGATTTACGTCATGGGCATAATCGACGACGTGCTGGGGCTGTCGCCCTTGATCAAGTTCGTCGTACAAATAGTGGCGGCATGCTTCCTCCCGTTCTCCGGTTTGTACATTAACAACCTGTACGGCTTCATGGGCATACACGAAATACCATACCTTATCGGATTTCCGCTTACGGTGCTCGTCATCGTGTTCATCGACAACGCCGTAAACCTTATCGACGGAATCGACGGGTTGGCCGCAAGCCTCTCGATAATGGCCCTTGCCGGTTTCCTGTACATATTCTCGTCGCAAGACATCTGGGCTTACGCCATACTCATAGCCGGCCTTATCGGAGTGTTGGTGGCATTCCTTTACTTCAACCTGTTCGGCGACGTAAACAAGAACAGGAAGATATTCATGGGCGACGCCGGCAGCCTTACGTTGGGATTCATCTTAGGTTTCTTTTGCGTTAAATACACGATGGCTAATCCGGCCGTAATCACGCAACACAACTTTGACTTTTACATTGCTTTCACGTTGCTGTTGGTTCCGATGTTCGACGTCGTAAGGGTTTTCATGGTACGCCTGCTGCACGGACGCTCCCCGTTCCAGGCCGACAAGAACCACATACACCACAAGTTCATGAACGCCGGGCTTACGCAGCACCAGGCCTTAGCGTGCATCGTAGCCTTGGCGGCCGCATACATAGCGTTAAACCATTTCTTGCTTATGGCCGTAAGCAATACTTACGTTTTCTTCATCGACGTAGCAATCTACGTCTGCCTCAACATTGCGCTTAACCATGCGATAAGGAAAAAAGAAGCGACGAAAGCGCAAACGGCATAAGAACAATGGGCGCATCAAAGCCATAAGGCTCCTGATGCGCCCATTGGCGATTAAATCTTCCTGAACCTTAGGCGCAAATCGCCCGAGCGCAGCGTCATCTTTCCGCCGCTGAGGCCTTCAACGGTAAATTCTTCCTCAAGAGCGTTCACCCCGTAGGGAGCCAGCAGCTTGACGTCGGTAACGGGCTCGTCGCCCTCCAACCTGTCATATTCGTATGGTGAGTGGACGCTCAGTTTTCCGCCGGAATGCTTGAAGCGGAGCAATATGCTTTTATTGACGCCTATCTTGTCGTCGAGTTGCAGCAAGTCATGTTGGAACATCCAATAAAGTTTGTCCTTGCCCGTGTCCTTCACGCCGGAAGTCGACAACGTGTCAACGCCTACGAGATGCCACATTCCGTCAAGTTTACCGTTGCCCGACGTTTCCAACTCGCACGAGGCCATCAATACGGAAGCGAGCACGGCTGAAAGAATACTTATATAAAATCTCTTCATATCCAATGGTTTAAAATTTAAGCAATCCGCTCTTAGCTACGGTTATCTGGAATCCGTAGTTATTGCCGAGTATCTTCCCGAAGTCCATGCCGTAACCGCCCTTAACGCGCCAACCGTCAAGTACTTTCCCCTTAAAGGAGTATTCGCCCTCGACGAGGAAGCTCAGGTTGTATTGTTTCTTGTCGTATGGCATGTCGTATGTGCCCAGCCCCTCTTGCCAAGACGCAAGCACACGGTAGGCGAAACGTTCGGCCGGCCGGCCGTCGAACCCCAGATGGAAGGCCATGAAGCGGTTGTTCTCCACCTCTATCCTGCCGTCGTCGTTATATATGGGCGAGCGGTAAAGGGGGTTGCCGATCACCTGTCCCCAATGCTGCCAACCGGTATAAATGTAATGGTTGTAATAATTATCCCTGCCGCCGATATGGTCGGATACGTTGTTCGTATGGTCGTGGTATATCGGGCCGCTTTGGTATTTCGAATAAATATATTCCACAACTATGTCGCTGAGCCATTTGTTATACTTCAGGTTAAGCTCCGCTCCCAGCATTATGTCCTTGAAATCGTATAAGAAGTAACGCCGCTTCTTTTTCGACTGCCACTCGTCGCCCTCGCCGTATCCGTCATAATCAAGCATGAACATGGCCGAATGGTCCTCAAAATACTTATCGGCGTAGACTCCGAGACGCCATGTGTCGTCGTCCCAGTTCACGCGTATCACCCAACTTCCAAGATGGTTGCCTTCAACGTTCCGGTACTTGTCCTCGCCTACATCGTATCCGCCGGGCACGAACGCGTTGAGAAACGCCTTAAGGCCGCTATTGCCCTCCAACTTTTCCATCCCGCCCTTGCCGTCGGGCTTATAGCCCGTTCCGCCGAATATGGCGGCCATCTCGCCGCCAAGCTCGAGCGAGAAAGGGCAAAACCTGTCCTCGTTGCCTATCTTCAGGTAAAGCGCCTTGCTATGGTAAAGCACTCCGTCGGCATACTTGCTCTTGCGCTTGGTGAAATCGTGCTGCCAATTGTCGTCGGTCATGCGCCCGTAGGCCACATGCCCCTTAAGGTGAAGCCAGCGGTTGCCGAAAGGCAACGTCCAATACTCAGGCAGGGCCAAACGCGCCTGCGGCACTGGGCGCGCGTTTATTCCCAACGTCTGCGAGCCGCTGCTCAACCTATTGTTCTTCAGCTCCATTGGATACTGCTTGCTGCCGAATGTCAACACGCCGTAAAGCCACCGCCCCTCGACATAAGCCTGCTGGACAACGACTTTGCTCGTGAAATTATACGGCACGGCCACGTCTACGCCGAAACCCATGCCCCAACGCCGGGCCGAGTCGGTATGCAGCGGCCTCGACACGCCGGCCATTACGTATCCGTTGTTTTTCTCTAACGAACTGAGCCCGTAGCAGTTGGCGTTAAGCCACAGCGGCGTGCGCCCGTTAGAAAAAGAGGATTGCAACTCTACGCCATACTCCAACCCTTTCCCCAATGGGATCATGCCTGTTACGTCGTCGTCAAAATCTTGGGAAAAAACGTTCCCGGCCGACATCAGCAACAACGCAAGTAGATATTTTTTCATCAACTTTTTTATTTTTAACAACGCTTAAATCATACATTTATTGTATCGGCAAGGCAAAATCAGAAACGCAAAACCAACACGGCCCGGCCACATCTTCACCGCACGCCGGAAAAAGCCTGCAAAGGCGGAAAAACGCCGACAATAGGGATTTCCCCGTGGCATATTAGGGAAAAACCTTTTGCCGGATCAGGAAAAAGCCGTTACTTTGCATCAAACAACAAGCATACGGCAATAAAATAACAACTTAAAACACGACAAGCTATGAAAAGGATAATGACTGCACTGGCGCTTCTGCTCACGCTCGCCACCACGGCCCGCGCCATGAGCTACGAGCAAGCACGCGAACAAGCACTGTTCCTGACGGACAAGATGGCTTACGAACTTAACCTGACCGAAGAGCAATACGACGCAGCATACGAAATAAACCTCGACTACCTGATGAGCGTCAACACGCCCGACGACCTCTACGAGGCTTACTGGAGGCAACGAAACATCGACCTGAGCTACATACTGCTCGACTGGCAATACCGCGCATTCTGCGCCGCGGCCTACTTCTACCGACCACTCTACTGGACGGACGGCGTATGGCACTTCGCTATATACTCGCGCTATCCGCGCCGCAACTACTTCTACTTCGGGCGGCCGAGGATATACATAACCTACCGCGGAGGCCACGGCTGGCACCACAACGGCGGACACAGTTGGTACAAAGGCCGCACGTTCCACCACGGCAACGCGCACAAAGGGCACGGACTGAGAGACCGCTTCGACCGTGGCGACTTCCATAAAGGCGGACACGACCGAAGAAAATTCGACCGCGACCACGGAAACGGGCGCAAACCGCACACCGACCGGAACAACCACTTCACCCCGGGGCACGGCCGCACACCCAGCGTAGCGCAAGGCAAACGGCCGCAAGACTTCAAGACACAAAAGCAAGGCCAAGCCTTCAGGAACAACAGGGCCGGCGCAAGGAAACACAGGGAAAGCAGCACGCGCACCACGGCGCGCCCTAACACAGGCACGAAAAAGCCGGCAAACTTCGGCAACGGCGCACGCAACAAACCAAGCGGAATATTCACACCGAAAAGAAACAACCAACGCCCAGCAGTGAACAGGAGCACCGGCACAAGGAAATCGTTAGGCCAAGGCAACCGCAACAAACCCACAGGCGGAAACCGCGGAGGCGGACACAGGGGCAACCAAGGCGGAAAGAGATAAGCCGACGCGCTACCGAAGGGAAACTACCGGCAACACAAGTAGGATCAACGCCATCTCCCTACGTCGTCCGCCCAACCAAGCCCTAACAATATTGCAGCAAAGCAAACACAGGCATACAGTTATCAGGATAACAACAAAAGGCCGCCTTCTATCGTGCAGAAGGCCGCCTTTTATCGTGTAAAAGGCAACCTTTTACAACGCAAAAGGCAACCTTTTGCAAAGCTAAACACAACCTTTTGCAAAGCAAAACACAACCTTTTGCGAAACTAAACATGAATGTCCGCATTCAACCTAAATACTAACTTCCTCTTCTAATTTCTGCCTCTAATTCTAATAAGTCTGTTGGTAACTGTCATTCCGGGCTTAGACCCGGAATCCATGAAAAAACATTTTGCAAATTAAGTGGTTGCATATACTGGATTCCGGGTCTAAGCCCGGAATTGAAAAATCGCCGTTAAGGCAATGACGGCATGCCACAGACTTCTTACGGTTTAAAATGGATTCCTTTTCATTATACCGAACTGACGTAAGTATATACATTCTAAAGACCGATTGGAGTTTACAAACCATCAAACATAAAAAGGGCGCCGCATAAACCATGCGCCGCCCTTCAACCATTCAATAAAAAAGATTTCCTTTATTTAACAATCACTTTCTTTATGCTTCCGTCAGACATCTTTACTACGTTTACACCCTTAACCGGGGCGGAAACCTTAGCGCCGTCGATGCTGTAACGTGCCACTTCCTTGGCAGCCTCGCCCTCGGTGGTAACGCCGGCAATGCCAGTAGAAGTACCAAGCTCAAGCATGTTGGCGTTGTTCACCCATACGTCGTCAAGCTGGCTGTCGTCCGTAATAGGTCTACCGATAAATGCTACAACCTTCATGTTCTCGGGCTTCCACTCGTCGTCAAGCGTAACTGTGTACTCGTTTGAATAAGTGTTGTCGCCAGTCCAAACAACCGGGTCGCCGTACAGGTTCTCGTTCACTACGCTGCGGAGAACGTTGTTATGTACGTAATTCAAATAAGACGAACCTACACTATAGTTGATCTGCTTGCCCTCAACGTTGTCTTCAGTCAGGTAAACCGTCAAGGCGGCGTCCTCAACCAAGTCCTTAAAGCCATCTACTGCGTCGCCTGATACGGTAATTGTCAGCTGGCGGTTGTCCTCGTTATATTCTGCATCAATATTGACATTAGCAAAAGAAGGTATCGAGTTGGATGCGTCTACAACGCTCTCGCTGAACATTTGGGCTACGGCCTGGCTCGAACCGTTCCAGCTGAGTACCAACGCAAGCGATCCTTCTGAATTCATATTCGGATCGTCAACATAATACCTGTTGAACATACCGGTCGGATAACCTGTTGTGAAAGTATATGCCAAGTTGTCGCCTTCGGGCAATACATACGGGTCGGGTATGGCATGTCCGTAATCCATACCGCTGCTATGGATAGCTACTACCGCTACGTCGTCGCGCAGATCCTGCAGTGCCGACAGCATTTCAGAACCCATAGGACAATAACCGCAGTTTATCGAAGTGAACTGCTCAACCACGTTAAACTGGCGGGGCACGCTCTCATTGTAAACACAGAACGACAAAGTCTGCTGGTCGTCGTCTACGTTCTCGGTCGGAACTTCTCCGTTAATCGTTGCGACAGATACGGCAATAGTATGCTTTCCTAATGCAATCTCGGCCGGCAAGGCGATTTTGCCTTCGTATGTCTGGCTTGAATTAGACAATGCCACGGGGCTTTCAAGCGTCTCGACAACCTCGCCGTCAAGAGTTACGTTCAACGTATATGAGGTAGGAGTAATGTTGCCCGTATTCTTCAAGTCGAAGCTGTAACCTAACTCGTCAGCTCCGCCCAACTTGAAGTATTTCTGCGAAAGGTCAAATCCACTCACAGCTATGTCGTCGTCGATGAAACTTCCGCCCTTAACCACGGCCTGGATACAAAGATTGCCCATGCTCGTGCCCTGGTTGTACCAACCTTCGCCTTGGCCTAAGTTTCCGTATATAAGCAAACCGCCGTCGACAGCGCCACCGGGATTTACCGAATAATCGACCATGATTGGAAATGTATTATTTCTTTTCTCCGTATAAGTATAAGAGAAAAGGTAATCCATGTCAGGCTCTATCGTAACAGGGGTCGGCAGGGTTATCTCGTTCCAATCCTTTTGGGTCGTTGCGACTTCAACCTCGGCTACGGCTGGCTGGATAAAGCCTTCAGTACCACGGGTTACGGGATAAATGCGCAACGTAGTAGCACCGATAGACGCACCGAGACCTATACGTACTTTCGTTATTTGGCCGCCAACGAACTTACCGATAACCGACTCGGGATACAATGTTCCGATCTCATAATCGCCGGCTACGTTCAAGCATAATGCATAGTTAGGGTCAAGATCGTCAGTATCATAGAAACCCATGATACGCTCTCCCTCGTCAAGGGCGATCCTGTTAGGAACCGACGGTGCCCTCAACACACGCGGCATGCTGGCAGCCGGATTCTTCGTTACGAAGCCTTCGGGAACTTGCTTCTTCACTACATTCTGTGCGTTCACCGCTGTCACTGACAGCAAGAAAGCGAACAAACAAAGTAATGTTTTTTTCATAAACGTAAAATTTAATTTAACAAACCATGCGGCTTACAGCCGCTTTTCACATTATTAATCAGTTACTTGCAAATATTCACACCATGTTGTTTCGATTAATAAATTATAGCTTCACGCATAGTGTTTATTTACACTTTTGCCATTTTCATCATCAAAACGTTGCAAAAATACATATATTTTATAATACGGCAAAGCTTTTAAGCAAAAAATGGCGCAACAAAACGAAATTAACGACAAAATTAATGGCGGCAATATGGTACACAAACGCCCATACCGCCGCCATTAAATTATATAAAATTTGTATATCCTTAGCTATTATTGCCCTGCTCCGGGTTCGCCACCGGCTTCTTCGGTACTCCCCTCTCCTTCTACATCTTCCGCTTTGGGTATAAGCGGAGCCTTGACAGCCTGAAGCACTCCGGAATCATTAAATATGAACGTAACCACCGACATGTTCTCGGGCACCCAGTCAGACTCGAGCGTATAGTTAAACGTGCGCGTAACCTTTTCGCCCTCGTTCACGCTGATGTCCTCGCCTGCACGGTCGTTTACCGTAGCACGGAACACATGGTTGTGGACGTAATCGGTATTATAAGAACCTCCAGGCATCTTTTGCACACTGATAATATTATCCTCAATCAACCAAACCTGAATCTTACCGCTTACATTCTCTACACCCTCAGCGTCTACGGTTATGCCTACCTTACGCGAATCGGCATCATAGTCGCACGAAGCGTTAAGCGACATTGGTGCCTCCACCGGCAACCTTTCCATTATAGCGGCGGCCCATGTATTATAATTCCGGAGCACACTACCACGGTCAACCCTCGCCGCAGGCTGTGATCCGCCTCCACACTGTTCAAAATACCAGTTACCGTCGTCGGTTGTCAGTGGCAATTTCGTATTACCTATCCATCCATTATTTCCGCCGTAAAGACCAACAGCCACGATCCTGTCTCCATAGCGTTCTTGCATCTGCTCTATCACTGCAGCACCGTTTGGACAATTCAAGCAATCCTGACCGGTAAAATCTTCTACCAACACACGCTTTACGACAACTAAAGTATCATCGGGTATTGAATCAGGTATTACAGGATCTATGGTTACGAACCTTTCGTCTTCGTCAATGTTACTACATGCAGCAAACATAACGCCTACCACACATGCTGAAACAATATATATAAATCTATTTAAATTCATACCAAACTTTAGAAATTGTAATTATACGACACAGTAAAGCCCTTTCCGGCAGGAACATATTTGCATACGCCTCCTGAGCAGTTCATTCCGGCACGGGTACGTCCATAGCCAAGTTGCAAACGGTGTGAACCATGGTTGAACGTAACATAGCCTTGATAATAGTGCTCCTTGGTCTCTCCGCAATTGTACATGTCTGAAACAGTAAACATGAAATGCGGCAGGAAAGACAACTCAAGCAACCCGAAAACCCAGTCGCCTTCATCATCTTCGGTGTTCAAATATTGAACTTCACCACGCAAGGTCAGCTTCTTATTAATTTTGTATTTACCCTCGGCAATGTATATATCAGAATGCACCATGCCTCCTCCACCTTCGACAATCGTCATATTATAGAATTGGTTCATGTACATCAAATTTAACTTGAATGCGCGTGAAAGAGGTTTCTCAATCTGAATGTTCAAGTCCTGATAATACATCTGGTCGCCCCATTTCCAAAATGCCGAACCGTAACCTTTCGTGCCCTTTGCCGTTCCGTCATAAGGATTATCCGCATGGTCTTTACGGTCAATAGAATGAACATGAGAATAATTCACTTTAAGATTCATTCCATATTTACCACCCAATAAAGAGTTTCGCTTGAACCTGTAACCGAACTCAGCTTGGTACGCCCATTCTCCATTAGCCTGAGTACCATAAGGATAAAGGGCGGCAAGGGCGTAAGTCTGATCCATTGTGAAAGCAGGCAAGTGATTAATTGACGAAGCTATGCTGCTTACATCGTCACGCTTGCTACGGAACACCATCGCATCACTGCGCTTAGCCTGCACAAGAAAACTCAATCCCCTCTTAGAATATGAAGCCGACAACATGGCCACATTTCCTTTACGGAAAATGTATGAATAGTCCCTACCTGTCACTGAGCCACTAAGCGTAGGGTCTTCTGTTTTCCAAGCATACTCGGCCAACAGATTGAAACCACCTTTCTGCAGGTTGGCCCTTACATCGAATGCATTAACATATTCAGGTAAATCTAGTTTGTGGGCACCATCAGACAATACCATTCCGTCGCTCTTCTCATACTTGTTCACCCACGAAGCGCCGAGCGTAAGATAAGTTCCTTTCTCGGCCATCTTCTTGAACCACTGGTCTAAGTTAAGTTCTACGTCGGCACCGCTTACAAGTCCTTTATTAAGTTTCCAGAAACGGCGCTGCCTTCCCGAAAGAGCCTTAACGGTAACACCCTTGGCCGGCCTTAAAACAATCTTACCGCCGAACAAAGAGTTGTCGATACCGAGCGTGCGCTCCTCGTATGTACGGAGGATGAAGCCCGAACCAAACTGCTCGTAAAAGTTACCGGCCGTTATCTCGATATTCTTAAAGTGCGCCTTTACATATATATTAGGTACGCCCCATCCTTTAAAACCGGGTTCTTCCTGGAATGTGGGGAGAGGATGCTCTAAGAACTCGAAACGTGCACCGGCATCAATATACTTGCTCATCAAAGTCACGTCAGCATAAGTGTTCGTCAATCCCCATTCATATTTCTCAGCTCCGATGGCCTTATCTTCCTGAGGGAACATGATGTCGCTTTGCACGCTTCCGCTCACCGTCACCTTGTTGCCGCCGTCCTCCTGGGCAAACGAGCACAAAGACAACGTTGACGCGGCAAAAAGGCAAAGCAGCCTGTTTGTCGTCATAATCATTGACAATTAACTTTTATCTGTTTATCTGTTCAAACAAAAAAATACTATAACCGACCGACGGGTTTACTGGGCTATCAGCTCCCTAACCTTGTCGATATACTCCTGCTCGGCACCTTCGGTGTATCCGTTATGCTTGTAAACGATGTTTCCCTTGCCGTCGACAATAATCGTGTAAGGAATCATGTTGATACCAAGCGCACGCTTGAAGTCGCTGTTCGGGTCGAGTAAAACTTCGTAAGGCCATCCGTGGTTGTCGACGAGCGGTCTCACCTTATTAATATTCTGTGCCTGGTCTATTGAAACGGCGATGAGCTTCACGCCGGTTTCCTCTTGCCATTCCTCGTAAACCTCGCTGATTGCCGAGAGGGCGCGGTTGCAAGGCTTGCACCATGTGGCGAAGAAGTCGATGATGAACGGTTTGCCGTTGTTCGACAAAGTGTCGGTCCTAACGGTCTTGCCATTAATGTCTTTCAACGTTACGGACGGAAGCTGGGCGTTCGCCGTGTAAACCATTCCAAAGACAAATACGATTAAAGAAAATAGATGTTTCATTTTATTTATTTTTATGTGTTTATTCCCTGCAAAAATACATGTATTTTCCAAATAAAACAAATCTTATCCAAAATAAATTACAAAATGTGCATTATTACCGCATTTTGGTTGTCCTTTTTACAATATTAAATCAAATATTGTAACCTTAAGTGCGCATTATTAAACATTTACGCAAGCCTTGCCACCTTGTAAACGTTGTTTGGTTACGTACTGATTTACATTATGTCACAACTTAAGCATCCGCACCTCAGCGTTGCGCATCGGTGGAACGTCATGCATATCCTTACCGTAGAAAACGGACTGCACTGCCTTATTGATTATCCCGTGACCGACGGCAAGCACTGTGGACGAAGGGTATTTAGCTTTAACATAATCCAAAAAATCAGCCGCACGCCTTTTCAATGCGTCCAAGCTCTCTATGTCGTCCGGCCAAGGCTCGTCCTTCAGGCTCGGAATAAACCTGCCGGTAAAGCTACCCCAGTCACGCTCGCGCAACAACGGAGTGGTAGTAACTTTAAGCCCGTGGGGTTCGGCTATTATCCCGCACGTCTCATAAGCACGCTTCAGATCGCTTGAGATAAAGGCGTCTATATGAACCGCCGCCATTTCTTCAGCCACCTTATGCGCCTGCATCCGCCCCTCGCTGTTAAGTTCACCTTGGGTTTGTCCTTGCATTATGTGGTTGGCGTTGTCAACCGTCTCGCCGTGCCTTACAAGATAAAGTGTGGTCATATAAGATTTTTATCAGACTGACGTGATTCCTTATTTATATACTTCTATTTTTTCTGCAAAAGTAATAAAAAATTTGCTTCATGACTACATTTTTCGTACTTTTGCTTAAAACATTCAACTGCACGTCATGAAGAAGATTCTTAAAAGCTCCATTTTCCGCGCCATTTGCGCAATAGCCACAGGCATTTTGCTTATCTGTAAACCGGACAACACCGTGGTAGGCATAACCATCGCAATAGGTCTGATGTTCCTGATTTCAGGGGTAATATCATGCGCCACTTACCTTATTTCAAGGAAAAACGCCAAAGGCGCCGAAGTCTACGACTCTGAAGGAAGGCTTATCATGACGAGCAGGCCGCCGTTCCCGATCGTCGGGATTGGCAGCATCCTGCTCGGACTGATACTTGCAATAATTCCGAACATGTTCATAACGTCGCTGATGTACGTCTTTGGAACATTGATAATATTAGGGGCTATCAGCCAGTTCATGACACTCATCGGCGCAAAAAAGATGTTCCACGTTCCCTTGTGGTTTTGGATTGCGCCGTCGGTCATACTCATTACAGGCTTGTTCGTGCTTATCCGGCCTATGGACACGGCCGCCCTGCCGTTGCTCATCATAGGCTGGTGCCTGCTGTTCTACGGTGTTACCGAATGCGTCAACGCAATTAAGATATACAAGGAAACGAACAGGCAATTAAGAATTAAGAGTTAAGAGTTAAGAATCGGAAGTATTAAGAGTTAAGAATTAAGAGTTAAGAAAATATGTCTTGACGCTTTAATAAAAAAGGAACATGGCATATTTCTTAACTCTTAATTCTTCCGATTCTTAACTCTTAATTATACTTATTATGTACTTGCACAAAATGTCTATGCCCGTATGGTTCTCACCGCCTTGTGGAATTATCAGGTCGGCGTATTTTTTCGTCGGTTCGATAAACTGTTCGTGCATCGGCTTCAGTACCTTAAGGTAACGGTCGATAACCATTTCCACCGTCCTGCCACGCTCTAAGACGTCACGCTGTATGTTGCGGATAAGGCGTTCGTCCGAGTCAGTGTCAACGAATATCTTAAGGTCCATCATTTCGCGCAGCTTCTTGTTCAGCAGCGTCATTATACCTTCTATTATTATTACCGGGCGCGGTTCTACGTGTACGGTTTCCTTCAGCCGGTTGCATTTCAGGTAAGAATACGTAGGCTGTTCTACGGCGTTGCCGTTGCGCAGTTCGTTGACATGCTTTACAAGCAATTTCCAATCGAAAGCGTCGGGGTGGTCGAAGTTTATGGCCCTACGCTCTTCCTCGGTCATGTCGGACGTATCGTTATAGTATGAATCGAGCGGCACGACAACCACATAATGCGGAGGCAGCGCCTCGGCAATTTTCCTTACGACGGTGGTCTTGCCCGAACCCGTACCGCCGGCTATTCCTATTATCGTCATATTTTATTGTTTTTTCATAGAAGGGATGTTACGGGTCGGGACTACATGCGGCGCTGCATCGGAGTGCCGCCGTCACCGCCTGTCGGCGCACGTCAGTCCGCCAATCCCTCCGCCTTGAACATATTTCCATAATACTCGGCCTTGCGCTCAACCCTTAGAGGGTAAGCCCGCGAGCTGCTCGGCATGCGGTACAGTTTCAGTTCGCGGCCGTCGAGCGTGAACGCTACGCTCTCCCCCACCTTGGGAGGCCGTATGTCGAAATGCGAGGTGAACACTTCGGTCGACTTCTGTCCCGTCGTCGCCACCGCCCGGCACGACGGCATGCCGCGCAACAGGCCGTCGAGGTCGGTCTCGGCCACTATCTCAAGATCTTTGTCTGACGCTGTGTTTTTCGTCCGCCTCACGGCACAAGCCGTGTCATATAGAGCGATACCTTTTCCTTCCAAGAACCTAACGATGTCGCCGCGGCGGAAAGCGCCGGCCGCGCGGTCGACGAAATGCTCCTTGTCGCCGAAGAACACGATGCCGAAAATCCGCCACATGTCGTTTTGGAAGTTGGGATAGAAAAAGTCCATGCACCAACGGCGGCGCGCCGGCGGAAAACTGCCGAGCATCAGCAGGCGCGCCCCTTCGGGCGTGAAAGGCTCAAGCGGATGCTGCTCTACGCCGTTCATTGCTGCTCCTTTACCAAGTAAACCACTACGGGCAGGTGGTCGCTGTATCCGTCAAGCCATATTCCGCCGGCGTGCGTACGCTTGGGCGTGCCCTTGTAACGGCCTTCGGTGTTCATCAGGTAGTCGCGGCGGAATATCTGGTTTTTCCAGTACTTAAGCGTCGTGAAGTCTTTCTTCCCGTCGGCGTTCACGAGGTTGGGCGTCATCACAATCTGGTCGAACAGGTTCCACGAGCCTTGGTACGTCAGCGTTCCCGTACCGTTTTTCACGAAAACGTTATACCACGGGTTGTACATATCGCCGTCCTTCACTTTCTTCACGTCGGGTTTCGCCCCGAGCACGTCTTTCATGCTCTTGTTAGTCGGGTCGTCGTTCATGTCGCCCATTACGAGCACCTTCATGTCCGGATTAACCTTCAGGATAGAGTCCTTTATGCTTTTCACCTGCAATGCGGCGTGTTCACGGTAAGCAGGGCCGGAGGCGCGGCTCGGCCAGTGGCACACGATGAATGTCACTGGGTCGGCTGCCATCTCGCCGCTTACGGTCAGGAATCCGCGCGTCTTGAAGCCTGCGTCCATCGATTCGCCGGGCACGTAAGGCAGCAGTTTTGCCTCTTCCACCTTGAACAGGGCCGGATTGTAGAGCAGTGCGCAGTCTATTCCGCGCACGTCAGGCCCCTCTATGTGTACATATTTATATCCACGCGCGCGCAAGGGCTCTTGCGCTATGAGCGCGTCGAGCACTTTTGAGTTCTCTACTTCCGACAGTCCTATCACGGCGCAGCCAACCTCCTTAAGCACGTCTGTGCCCATATCGGCCAGCACCTTGGCCATATTGCGCAGCTTGTGGGTGTACTTCAGTCCGTTCCAACGGTACGAGCCGTTAGGCAAAAAGTCACGGTCGTTCTTGCCTGCATCGTGGCAAGTGTCGAAAAGATTCTCCTGATTGTAAAACCCTACCGCGTAAACCGAATACTTCTTTTGCGCATTGACGCTTACGGCAGCCAACAGGAACAAGAGTATCGGAAATAAAAACGACTTCTTCATAATCTGAATTATTTTATTCTATGATAACGCAAACGAGCGGAAAGAAAGTTTACTTTCAATTTCCCGAGTGCAGCTTATCTTATGCAAAGATAACGCAAACGAGCGCAATGAGAACTTGTTCTCAAATTGCCGAGTGCAGCTTATCTTATGCAAAGATAGCGCAAGTTGCATGAAAAACAAAATAAAACCAACACTTTTTCAGTCAGTCATAATAATGTAACGTGCGCTTGGTATAAAGATAGCATGACAATAATCCCACGTTAAGCAATCTTTTGGATAATTGTCATTCCGGGCTTTGACCCGGAATCCTGTGTAAACAGCCAAGTTTTTCAATGCATGCGTACTGGATTCCGGGTCTAAGCCCGGAATGACAATTACCCAAAAACCGCTTAAAAAAGGATTATGCCGTTTGCCAAAATGCAAACATTCATTTAAGATAATGCGTGGATGAAATTTGCAAAGACAACCTTTCGCTCAGCAAAAGGCAACCTTTCATGCTGCAAAAGGTAACCTTTTAGAAGCCAAAAGGCTACCTTTTAGAAACCGAAAGGCCACCTTTTGCAGCAACGCATGCAAGTATTTGATTATCAGCTATTTATAATCCACATTACAGCCATGCCGTTACCATACTCCTAAACAAGAATCTAAAATCTGCTTAAAATAAGCGCATGCGGAGGCATATAATTTCGCACAATCGGAAAAATACATTACCTTTGCGGCAAGATAAGCCGCACTCGGGAAATCGAAAGTAAACTTTCTTTCCGCTCGTTTGCATTATCTTTGCACCCTTAACAAGACCCTTATCCAAGATGAACCGTAAACGTTTATATTCAATCTGGAAATACATCTGCCGCAGGAAATACCTCATAGTGACGGTGCTCGGCGTCGTATTCGTCGGCTTCGTGGGAGAGAACAGCATACTCAAGCATGTGCAGAACCGCATGCTCGTGAGAAATATGGAAGCCGAAATCAGCGTTTACGAAACACAGCACGAACAGGCCGAACAGACCCTTAAGGAGCTAAGGACAAACCCTAAGGCCATAACAAAAATCGCAAGAGAGAAATATTTCATGAAAGCCGACGACGAAGACATCTTCGTATTGAGCGACGACGACAACGCAAAGAAGAACGAGAATGAAACAGCTGAATAAGTTACAAACCATAATTATGCTCGCCGGGGCGGCGCTGATGGCCGCCGGAGCCGGCATGTACGTACTTGGCGCACCGCCTGAACCGTCGTCGGTGATGTTCGCCGCCGGGGCGGCAGCCTTCGCCTCAATGCAATTACGACAGACCTACGACGGGCGCAACACGGCCATAAGGCGGCTGCGCCGCATAATGGACGTCGGCGACGTGCTGTTCATCCTGTCGGGCGTGCTCATGCTCGAAAACGCGTTCAAGTTCATGCTCCCGCTGTTCGTTAAATACGTAGACAACGGGTATATGGCCTACGTTACGTACATCCACAACAATTGGGTGGTGCTGTTGCTCATCGCGGCGATAATCGAAATATACACCACCCACCGCATATCATACGAGCTGAAAAAAGAAAACGCCGGCAACTAAGAATGTTGACGGGCGCAGACCGGACGCGGCAGCGCAGGCGGCCGCACGGTTGCGCGCCGTCAGTCGGCCATTGCCGGCCGACCGGCACTCTGCTAAAAAAAACCTAAAAGAGAATGCTTTTGTTTTAAATTGCATAAATTTTTTTTTGTACATCGATAATACATTGTACTTTTGTGGCCGTATAAAACCAAGATTTATGATAAAGACCCTTTACGCACTACTCACGATACTCACCTTCGCCTCATGCGCGAACACATACAACATACAAGGCTCATCAAACGTGCCTACGCTCGACGGGCGCATGCTTTTCCTGAAAGCGTATGAAGGCGACGACATGAAGGACATCGACTCGTGCGACATCGTGCACGGAGAGTTCCACTTCAACGGCACGCTCGACTCCACGAAGATAGCCATGCTCTTCATGGACGACGAAGGCATAATGCCGGTAGTGCTCGAAAGCGGCGAGATATTGATACACATCGACAACACGCAACAAAAAGTAAGCGGCACGCCGCTGAACGAAAAACTGTTCGACTTCATAAGCAAATACAAACAGCTCGAAAGCGAAGTAAGCGAACTCGGCCACATGCAAAGCCAGGCCATAATGGACGGTAAAGACCTTAACACCGTGAACATGCACTTGGCCGAGAAGGCAAACGAAATAGCCCAACGCGAAGACAAATTGGTGACGTCGTTCATCGTAGAGAATTTTGACAACGTGCTCGGCCCGGGCGTATTCTTCATGATGACCGCAGGCCACCGCTATCCACAGCTTTCGCCATGGATAGAAGACATCATGAGCAAGGCCACAGACAAGTTCAAGAACGACCCTTACGTCAGCGATTATTACCAAAAGGCACAGCAAAACCAAGCAATAATGAACGGTACGGCCACGCCAGAAGACATTAACACGCCCGTTGCCGACGTGCCGACGCCCAACGAGCTGGCCGCACCCACCGCAGGAGGAGCCGACTCAATAGCCGACGCAGGCATAAGATGAGCACCTAACACGCAAACGACCATCAACTGTTTTTATGCGCTTACTGATAAACAACGCCATAATCGTAAACGAAGGCAAGACTTTCAAAGGAGCCATTGCCATTGAAGACGATTGCATAAAGGACATTTTTAAGGGAGACGAAACACCCCGTGGGCAATTCGACCGGACGGTCGATGCTGCGGGGTGTTTCGTTTTGCCGGGAGTGATCGACGACCATGTACACTTCCGCGAGCCGGGGCTTACGGCCAAGGCCGACATCGAAAGCGAGAGCCGCGCAGCGGCTTACGGCGGGGTGACGTCGTTCTTTGACATGCCCAACACCGTGCCACAGACCACCACGCCCGACGCGCTCGACGCGAAATTCACACTCGCCGCCGAGAAAAGCCATGTAAACTACTCGTTCTTCTTCGGCGCGACAAACACCAACGCCGGCCTTTTCAACAGTCTCGACACGCACCGCATACCCGGAATAAAACTGTTCATGGGCTCGTCTACGGGCGACATGCTCGTAGACCGCGGCGATGCGCTCGAACGTATATTCTCAACCGCACCCGTGCCGATAATGGCCCATTGTGAAGACACAGGCATGATAAACGGCAACATGCTCAACGCCAAAGCCTTGTACGGCGACGATCCGTCAGTAGTCCATCATCCGGAAATACGCAGCGCAGAGGCATGCTACCGCTCAACAAAGCACGCCGTAAACCTTGCGCGCAAGCACGGCGCAAGACTGCACGTAGCCCACGTAACAACCGCACGCGAACTTGAATTGTTCGAACCGTGGACGGACAGCATGCCGCAAATAACAGCCGAATCCGTAATAGCCCACCTTTTCTTTACCGACAAGGATTACACGAACCTGAAAACTTTGATAAAATGCAACCCGGCAGTTAAATCGGAAAACGACCGCGACGCACTACGCCGCGCGCTGACCGACGGAAGGATAAGCGTCGTTGGCACCGACCATGCCCCACATCTGCTGAAAGACAAACAGGGAGGATGCTGCCGGGCGGCTTCGGGAATGCCCATGATACAGTTCTCGCTGGTTGCTATGCTCGAACTTGTAGACAAAGGCGTGCTCGGCATAGAACGGGTGGTTGAACTGATGTGCCACCGCCCCGCCATGCTTTTCGACGTCCGCCGGCGCGGCTTCCTGCGCACAGGCTACAAGGCCGACATCACCATCGTGAAACCGCAATGCCCTTGGACGGTCACCACGGAATGCATACAAAGCAAATGCGGATGGAGCCCCATGACGGGACACACGTTCAACTGGAAAGTAATACACACATTCTGCAACGGCCGACACATACTCAACGACGGGCGGTTCGACGCTTCGTGCCGTGGCGAGGAAATCGCATTCAGATAAAATGGAAAGGGGGAAAAATAAAAAATCATGGCATTACAACCGTAAAACCTCACAACCGCAAAACCCAATAACCCGATAACCGCAAAACCCAATAACCACACATGATAGCGCGCATCTTCATATATCTGCTCATATTCATCACCCTACCCGACCTATACTTAGACCGCCGCTTCCTGCGGCGGCGCACGCGTTACCTATGGTGGCAACGCGTCTTATGGTGGTTGCCGGGCGCTTTCATGTTCGTTTATACCATTGTATTGGCAACTTCACGCAACTTCGCGCCGGACAGCATGCTCGTTCTCGACATATATCTGCTGCTTTTAGGCGTCATGGTTGCGCCCAAGTTCGTTTTCTCGGCGTGCTCGTTCCTTGGATGGGCCCACTGCCGTTTCCACCACACGCACAACAATTGGGGCAACCTCGTAGGGCTGGTCGCCGCCGTCGCGGTAGACGTTATCGTTATTTACGGTTGCACCATCGGCTTCAGCAGGCTCGACATCAGGCATGTGGAATACAGCTCGCCCGACTTGCCTGAAGCCTTCGACGGCTACAAGATAGTACAATTCAGCGACGCCCACGTAGGCACTTACGGCAGCAGCCACGCCTCGGTATTAAGAAAAGCGGTTGACAGCATCAATGCGCAAAACGCCGACCTCGTTGTTTTCACCGGCGACGTGCAAAACATGGAGCCTAAAGAGTTATACCAATTCACGCCGTTATTAAGTTCAATACGGGCAAAAGACGGAATATTTTCAGTGCTCGGCAACCACGATTACGCACAATACATCAAGGCAAGCGACGAAAAAAAAGCCGCCAACGAATGCGAGCTTGTAAGCCTCGAACAGCAATTCGGCTGGGATTTGCTGATGAACTCAAACCGTGCAATACGGCGCAACGGCGACTCTATCGTCATCGCTGGAATGGAAAACGACGGCCGTCCGCCATTTCCACAAAAAGCCGACATAAGGAAAACCCTCGCCGGCGTAAACGGCAATGCCTTCATAGTGATGCTGCAACACGACCCATCGGCTTGGCGCCGCACAATCTTGCCCAAGAGCAAGGCCCAACTTACGCTAAGCGGACACACCCATGCCGGACAATTGAAGATTTTCGGTTGGTCGCCGGCAGCTATCTCGTATGAAGAATGGTACGGAATGTATTACGAAGGAGACCGCGCCATGAACGTCTCGGCAGGAGTCGGAGGGTTCATTCCGTTCAGGCTCGGCGCAAGTAATGAGATAGTCGTTATAACGTTAAGAAAGAAATAAATCCGGCGTGAATCCATTCTCATCACATTAATGACCGTGGATTCACGCCGGACTTATATAAACCTCATTGATATTTCTTATTCAGCCCCGAATGTATGGCCTCGTAACTTTCTTCCATCAAGCGTGAAATATTTTCAGCACCTTGGGTTACGGGGCGGATCGGCTTATGTATCGTAAGGGTCAGCTTACGGCGGTGAACCCAATACCATTTACTTGTTCGAGGCATTACGTCGAACGAGCCGTTAATCGTAAGCGGAACAACCGGCAATTGAAGCTCATCGGCAAGCATGAAAGCACCGCGCTTGAAAGTGCCCATGCGGCCGTTGTAAGTGCGCGAGCCCTCAGGAAAAACAACTACGCTCATTCCGCCCCGCAACGTGACACGCGCCTTATCGTATGTTTCCTTGATTTTGCTCGGGCCACGCTTGTCTACGAATATCTGGTGTGATTTCTCACAAGCATATCCTACAAACGGGATGCTGCGCAACTGGCGCTTCATCATCCATTTGAAATTGCGGCGCAAATGGCCGAATATGAGAAATATGTCGAACGCTCCCTGATGATTGCTTACAAAGACGTATGACTCACCATGCGTCAAATTCTCGCGACCGACAACCTCAACCGGAAGAAGAAGAACCTTGAGAACCAACGTAGACCATATAACCGGAGGATAATAGCCCCAGAAATGGCCATTACCCAGCGTACAACCGATACTCGTTGTTATAGAGGTCAAAATGGTCAATATAATTATTATCGGCAAAGCGACAACTATCTGATAAACGCGGTAAATGTATTTCATAATCAACTAATCATCAATCTGTCGTTACTCGTCCGTTTCAAAAAAACATTACTTTATCTTCGCGTATTTTCTTGTCAAGCCGTCCCAACGCAATCTCATGACACCGAAAAAAGCCTCACCGAATATGCCGCCGCTCATCTTGGAAACGCCTTCACGACGATTAATGAAAATCACCGGAACTTCCTTAATCTTAAAACCAATCTTATAGGCAGTGTACTTCATTTCTATCTGGAAAGCATACCCCTTGAAGCGAATCTTGTCAAGCTCGATAGTCTCAAGCACCTTACGGCGATAGCACTTGAAACCCGCCGTAGTGTCATGTACCTTGAAACCGGTTACGAATCTAACGTATTTCGATGCAAAATAACTCATCAAAACACGGCCGATAGGCCAATTAACAACATTGACACCACTGACATATCTCGACCCAATGGCAAGGTCGTAACCTTCATCATGGCAGGCGGAATAAAGACGCGGCAGATCGTTAGGGTCGTGGCTGAAATCGGCATCCATTTCGAAAACATACTCATAATCATGAGCCAACGCCCACTTGAACCCGGCGATATAAGCCGTACCCAAACCCAACTTGCCGCTACGTTCAAGAATAAACAGCCTGTCGCCGAACTCGCCGTCGATCATGCCATGCACTATCGCAGCCGTACCGTCGGGCGACCCGTCGTCGATTACAAGAATATGGAAACACTTTTCAAGCGAGAACACCGCACGGATGATTTTCTCGATGTTCTCTTTCTCGTTATATGTCGGTATTATTACAATGCTGTCGCTTTTATTCATCATTTCCTTGATTGACGATTTATATCAGTGCAAATTTAGCATTTTTATTTAATAAAGCGATGTTTTTCAATATAAAATCAACTGCTGTCCGACAAATATGGAAATAAACAAAACATTACATCTAAAAAAACGACTTATTCCTTGCTCACAAATCGTTCATAAAACCTCTGCATCACGCTTATAAACTCATTCGGAAGCCTTTTTACGACCTCATTACTTATTTCATCAGGAATTTCCTTATAAAATGCTTCGGCTATTCCGCCTGCGATAGCCCCCATAGTGTCAGCATCTCCGTTCAAAGATACGGCAAGACGCACCGCACTCTCATAATCCGTGCTTTCCAAAAAAGCGATTATCGATTCAGGTACCGTTCCTTGACAAGTTATATCAAAACGATACTTTTCCCTTATTCCGTCACAAGTCCTACTAAGGTTATACCCGAAAGTCTCTTCTACATATTTTTTAATTTCCTGCTTTGATTTCCCTATACGAGCCAAATAAACAGAGGCAGCCGTAGCCTGCGCCCCTTTGATACCCTCTACATGATTATGAGTAACTTCTGCGCTTTTTCTTGCAGCGGCCAGAGTCTCCTCCAATGTATCAAAAGCCCAACCTACCGGACTCACCCTCATGGCCGAACCGTTGCCAAAACTATTATAAGGTCTCGGTTCCGGCTCTTTCAGCCAATTTAAGAATCTCCCTCCATATCCGGCGTTGATGTATCTGGTGCCATAATCACGCATAATATCCGACAATCCACCTCCCGCCAACAGCCATTCGGCATTGGCTACCGTCATTACCGTATCGTCAGTAAAACGTGAAAACCTACCGTTGAAGAGCTTAAAATCCACAACTCTTGCAGGCCTACGCTCATAATAAGAACCTATAACGTCACCTGATACCGCACCTAAAATAATCTTGTTCATAAAATCCTTTTTGCAAATATACGCAAAAAAACGAATGCCCACCAGCAAATCAAAATAAAATATCAAACGTTTTTGATACCTGTCAACAAACTATTTTATAAGGTACGACAAATAAACTCACTTAAAGTTTTTCATACCGACCAGTAAGAAATTCCGCCCAAATGACAAACAAGCGGAGATCCCAATAAACTAAGGATTTCCGCTTGTTCGTTGAAGGGTGGAGGGTGGGGCTCGAACCCACGACATTCAGAACCACAATCTGACGCTCTCTACGGCATAGAAAAGCTGCGCT
>CALUFA010000036.1 GCA_944319795.1 uncultured Prevotella sp.
CGCTAAATGGTGTTTCCTGGATTCCGGGTCTAAGCCCGGAATTGAAAATCGCCGTTAAGGCAATGACGGTATGCCACAGACTTCTTACAGTTTAGAATGGATTCCTTTCATTATACCTAACTGACGTATTCATTAATGTCCACAATTAACCACAATACATACACTCTCTTCTAAGAAGAAGACCGTTCACACCGCAAAAGACAATCTTTCACACCGCAAAAGGCAACCTTTTACGCTACAAAAGGCGACCTTTCGCACGGCGGTTTGCCGCATACGGAAAACGGACGAAAAAGTTAAAGCCAAACGCCACCGTTCAAGATACGGGGCATTTGGCTTTAACTTCTATAACTTCTCTAAATTCTTTAAATTCCTAATACATATAGATTCCTAATACATATAACGTCAGGGCGTCAGCATCTTGAACGTCTCTACGTCGCCGCCGTCGCCCGTAACACGGATTACCACAACCGAGCCACGCGGCACTTTGACGGCGCACGTAGCGCCGTCGGCCGACTCGGCGCTGCCGTACATAACGCCGTCAACCGTATATACGTCCATGCGCCCGATACGGAACCCGGCAGAGGCCGTAGCCACGGCCTCGCCGCCACGGCACGCCACATAGACGCGGTTGCCACCGGCAGCCATCTCTTCGGCCATGCGCGAGCGCGACCTCAGCACGAAGCGGCCTACGTTAGAGCCTGTACCGCAAATCTCAACCGGGCCGTCGAGACCGTAAACCGAGCCGTCGGCGCGGTCAACCAATTCCCAGTCGGCCAAGTCAACGCCGCCCTCGGCACTGAAGCTGAACCTCAGCGTATCGGCCTCGGCCATCACTACGCCCAACGGTATCTCGGCTGCCGAGGTGCTAACCATGTCGCAAGCCTTGCCGCCCGTAGCGGCAAACACGGCCACCGTGGGCGCAACCTCGGCGTCGAGCATCGTCTCTACGTTGATGCCCGCCGTTGAGTCGGCCACTAACATAGCCGCCCTGCGCCCGCCGGCCTCGGCCGTTACGCGCAGCATCGGTAGCGCGCGCCCAGCCTCGCGGGCCCTATCCGCAGCCTCGGCACTGCCGGCCTCGAGCATCATAGAGCGAGTGAAATACACCGGTAAATTAATTCTCGACCCGGCCCTTGTCTGCAACATGCCGTCCGCGCTGGTAGTATCAGTGCTTACGAAGAACGATTCCAACGGGTGTATCACCTTCTTGCGTGAGACTTCACCCAAAACAGTCGTCGTCTTAACATTGCCGTCGGCATACATCTCAACTTCACCGTCAGTGCCTATCACGTCTTCCTCAACCGGCATGTTGGTTACAAGTTCGCCGCCGTCGCCCAATCTGTAGAACTCGTAACAGTCGCCGTTGTAACGGCGCAATTCCTCTATGTTGCCGTTCTTTTCAAGGAACGTTTTTATGTCGATGTCAGACATGAACGGATTGCCTACCGCAAAGGTTCCATTGTTTTTTTCAGTCTCTGCATAAACAATCAACCTCGGCTCGCCGTCAGATTTATCCGTGAACGGGCTGTCGGCTTTCTTTGCCTTATACCTATATTTATCACCATTCTCATCGTCCGCAAAAGGCAAACCGTCATAACCGTTTTCATAATTTTCATATATGAAACGTACATTGTATGCCGGGCGTGAAAGATTGGTTTTATCGCTATTATATCCAAAGTTGCCTTCACCGGGGTATTCCTCGCCTGGGTCCCCCTCATGCTCGGGCAGTAGCTCGCCTTCGGGCGTATAATAATTGTAATACTTGTTCTGCTTGGGCAACCGCATTATCACGGCTTGGTCTTCGGGCAGGTCGCCGTTGTCAACCCACACTGAGAAACCTTCCACCGTGGTGTAAGGATGGTTAAGGGTGTTGAACGGTCGCGACCAGTCTACCATGCCCGTCTCAACGTCGGTTTCAAGCGACGAATCCGCCCACTTATCTTTCCTTTTCTCATCATTCGTATAATCAAAATCGTCCAAAAGGCGGACGTCAGGAGTCGTATTCCACATACGTTGGTATATGCTCGGGTTGAAGCGGTTTTGCGCGTCGGCGTCGCCGAGATCTTCAAACTCTTGCCCCGTGTGCTGCCCGTTCATACCGGCCGGCACGAAGAGGTCGCCCGTGTAAACGCTCTTCAGCGGAGACGAGAACATGTAATAGCGGTTTGGCATCATCCTTACGTCAACCCACGCCTTGCTGTAAGCCAGCTCGGGCACGTTCACCACTTGCGCCGGGTTGTCCTCGTCGCCGTCGGGCGAAGCCTTGAAGTATATACCGTTGCAGCAGTACGTGTCGGCAGGATTTTCTTCGTCAGTAACGAGCACGGGGTAACGCTCCGCGCCGTCGGGTATCACTACGTCGGTACAGCAATACGGGTTCACGTTGCCGTCCCAGTTGTTAGGCTCGTTCCAGTCGGTGCTGATAGGCGTCTTGCGCCACTCGGCGCGCGCCGGATAAACCGTGTAAGTTATTCCGTCGAGGTAACGGCCCGAACCGGCCTCATATACCATCATGTTAAGACCCGTACCTGCCGTAATTGCAGGAATCTTATCGAAAGTAAAGTCCGGATTCTGTGTTGTTACTGTTACCTTTTCGCTTGTATAATTCTGATCGGGCGCGGATACGTAAATCTCGGCATCCGCCGATATCTCGCCTGTCAACGTGATATAGTTGCCTTCGCCTGCGCATACCTTCGTGGCCGACAACTTCAAGTCCTCGGCGCAGTTTTGGTCGGGGTCGATGCAGTCGGGAATGCCGTTAAGATTCTTGTCGCCGCGGATGAACAGGCCGTACAGCTTGTAGCTGTTGAGCACGTCGGCTATGCCGGCGAACGTTATGCGCACCTCGTCGAAGTTGCGCGTGGGCTGGTTCACGAGATAGCGCTTGTCGCCGTAGCCTATGAGGTTAAGGCCGAGCACGCCCCAGTCATCAAACTTGTCGCCCGTAGGCTGGCCGTTGTAATAAGTCTCGATTGTCATCCACGTACCCACTTTCACGCCGGCGAGGAATGTTTGGTCGTCCATTACGACGCCTATCTGGTGGCGGTATTCAACGGTCTTGCCGAGCTTAACGGCAACTACAAGGCCCGAACCCGCCTGCACGGTGTTATGGTAGCGGAAGAAAGTTTCCTGGTTTTCGTCTATGTCAATAAGGTTGCCTAAGTCTTCCATGGCTCCTGCCACAGATGCCAGCTGGAACGGCAACATAGGATACGCCGTGGCACCGCTGTTGGCGGTGATAAACTCGGCGCAGTTCAACGGGTCGCTGCATCCGGCGGCCTCGTCCTCGATAAACGCGTTGTAGATGTGCAGGCTCTCGATGGTGAGGCTCAGCACGCCCGCCGTCCACAAGGTGAACTCGCTGAACTCAATCGGGTTGCCGTCGTCGTCACGCGCAGGCACGGCTATGCTGTAACGCACTTTCTTCGTGTTGCTGTCGCCTATCAGGTCCACGCCTACGGCGTTGGCTTCCTCAATCGGGCTTTCATATACCTTGTTGCCGTCTTTGTCATAACAACGTATCACGTAGAATTGCAGCACGTCGGCCGTAAGCACGGTGTTGTCGGTAGAGATAATAAAGCCTATGCGTTTGTCCTTCGGATCGTCCGGCGTCTCGTCGGTCAACTTGAAAGGGCTACCGTCTTTGGTCTTCACGCCGATTATATGAAGATTGCTTGCCAATGATATTCCCTTGTCGTAAGTGGCATAAGAATCATCGTTACCGTCCAATATGTTCTCAGGGTCTTTAATATCCTCATATATCGTCAAGAGCGAGCCGTCAACCTCATGCGGGCCTTCGGACAACGCATAGTCGTCGCCGATTATCGGCGTTGAGCATTCCTGCGGATTATGCAGGTTGCAGCCGCGCGTGATTGTGACTATGTCCGTACATTTCGGACTGTGCGTGCAGCCTACCGAAGTAGCCTCAAAGACGAACACTCCGCTATACGTTACGTCCTCAGTGTCGTGGAAGGTCACGGCACCGCTCGGCGTAACCGTAACTACCTGGCTCAGGTCTTCAGGCCAGCTCTCTCCTGCATAGTCAGTAAAGGGGTCGGCGCTTTTCAGGCTCCACTGCACCGACAGCGACGGATTAGACAACAGTTGGTAAGTGCCTTGCACGTCGCAAATCTCGCTGCTTACCGACGGGTTTATCGGGCAGTGGTGGTTCACCATGGGCGGCTCGTTTACGTAGGCGTAATGCACGTTGATGGTTCCGAGGTTTACGTTAACGGCGGCATAGAAGCCTATCTCCACGGCGTAAAACTCCTTGTCGGCCACTACCGACGAAGTCATCCTGCCGCCCTCGCCCACGCCGAGCGACAGCACGCCGGCATCTACGCGCTCGGTCTGGGTGGTGCCGTCGGTGTTGTAGACCTTTATCTCGACGTAGTTGCCGAGGCCGAGGTCGAGCGCCGAGCCGTTGGTGTAAACGAAGCCAAGCTCGCTGCCGGCAGGGAAGGTAACGGTAGGCTCGGGCGTTCGGTTCTTTACGCCGCAGTTAGGTTCGTCGGGGTCGGTTGATACTTTTGCAGCTCCCTTATAGCCTATCGAAATAACGCTGACTATGCTCGTAGAGTTGGTAATGTCGTCGTCAACGAGATTGCCGGAGTCGACGGTCGGCGTAGGTATGAGCAAGGTAGTGCACGACGAGTTGCCGCTTACCCGTGCGTTGTCGATACCTTTAGATTCGCCGTAAGCCTTAACGCCGCTATGGGTCATAAGGCACTGGCGCGGCTGGCCTACGAAGGCGTACTTGAACTTAAGCTCCTTGATTACGCTTACGTCGAGTCCGCCGCTGAGGAATACGTAAAGCTCGTCGAACTCTTTCGTCGGACGGCACGTAAGGTTGACGGCCAAGTCGTCAGAGCCTGGTATCTTTATAAGGTCGAGGGCCACGCCGCTGCCGGCCTGTCCGCTCTCAAGCTCGTTAATGGTCTCAACCAACTCGCCGTTGTTGTAAACCTTGATTGAGAACAGCTGTATGACGCTGAGCGAGAGCAAGCCTCCGCTCTGGCTCGACACCATGCAGATGCCGGCCTCGGTGCCTGCGGCGTAGGTGTTGTTCATATCCTTAACGCTGAACAGCGGCTGCTCGGTTACGCCCACGGCGATGCCCTGGGTGAACGTGGCGAAGTTGTTAAGGTCTTCGTCTACAAGGTTTTCAAGTCCCGATACGCCGCTGAGCAGCTGCACGTTAGTGGCAAATTGGTTGACTACGCAACCCTTGCCCACCAACGCCCGGCGGCCGCCGAGCTGGCCTTGCGTTACAGGCTGGGTGAACTCAGGCTCTGCGCCGCCCTGAGCCTGCGCCATGCCCGGCATAAGCGCAAGCGCAAAGAGCAGCAGTATGTTGTAAAGTCTTGAAGTTTTCATAATTCAAATTTATTTCTTCATTTTTAATGTGAGTTCGGTATAAGGATTACCATCAAAAGCATCTTCCGTTACATTGGATTGCCATTCTGTCGGATGCATTCTGTCATTGCATCAAATGTCCATTCTGTCGGATGCATTCTGTCATTGCACCAAATGTCCATTCTGTCGGCTGCATTCTGTCGTTGCACTAAATGTCCATTCTGTCGGCAGCATTCTGTCATTGCACTAAATGTCCATTCTGTCGGCAGCATTCTGTCATTGCACCAAATGTCCATTCTGTCGGTTGCATTCTGTCATTGCACCAAATGTCCATTCTGTCGGTTGCATTCTGTCATTGCACTAAATGTCCATTCAGTCGGCAGCATTCTGTCATTCCGGGCTGAGACCCGGAATCCAGGAAAAACACTCTTTCTGACCATAACGTGGATGCATACACTGGATTCCGGGTCTCAGCCCGGAATGACAATATGCCACTGACTTCATACACTTTATTCATGGTGATTCCATTTCTCTAACATCTTAATTGACTAATCATCATCCGTATCTTTAATATTTCCACCGGTCCCATTAATCACATACAGTTGGTTCCTTCGGAAATAAAAATATTTTCCGCTTGATGAAGGATCTATTACGCCTGTCGCCTGATTTCCATTTGACAACGATTTTACTGCAATATATGCCTCCCATGCACCAGGTGTAATATGATTGCTTGTTGAATATCTTGCCCTCATTTGAGTTTTTGTAGGCAAAACATAAAAAGACAGGGGTAAAACCTTTTCTTCATCGTTATCATAATCTTTCAAGCATTCATCCTCGCCAGTAGTTGCTGTGTATATCTTAAAATTGCTACTGTTTGCATCAGATCCGTATTCATAATATTCAGGATTACCTGGCCAATAAGTCTCTTTTAATTCATTTTTTAACGGTTCTTCTACAATTCCTCCCGGGGTATTAAAACGATCGTAAGAATCAAGATAAACCTCTGTGGGTAATTGGTCTATAAGTAAAGAGAACTTACAGAGATGACGAGTTCTATCATTAACAGCACCACCTACATCGCTCAAATTTACGGTAACCTTAGCTACTCCTCTACGCATCACACCCGTAAGTTTGTTATCATCCTCAAACCGAATTATATTATCAGTTTTACCGGCGGAGAAACATTCACCGTAATATATTTCAGGCGTACGCACCCACCAACCTGTAATGTTCTGGTTAATTTTTTTTAATTGATTAAATCCTCTATATTCCCGATGTGCCAACCATTCTACAAGATCACTATATTTCCTCTGCACCAACTTGAGCTTTACTTCCGACAATGTCGTGGTTTCGCTTATTCCATTACCGTTACCGTCTACTATTCTGAAATCTTCCCGTTCGTCAAACTCGCCTTGAGCCGAAGGATGTTCATCTGTGCGTTTGGTATTATAACCGAGGGCGAAAACTCGGTATTCGTAATCTTTCTCTTTCGTTATCGTTCCCTCAACATACTTCATATTCCGGCTGGCTTTGTCAGCGTCGAAGTCTGGATCGCCCTCTACGTCGGAATAAGGCTTAATGTCGGTTAAGCCTTTGCCGTTAATCTTACCTTCGCCGTCGAACGTAACAACAGCCGGATTCGCTGCGTCGAACACGAACTCGTCACTGCTGCCGGCCTTGCGCTTGAACACGAAGAGGGCAACCTCGGTAACACGGCACTCGTCGAAAGACTCGGTCATGGTAGAGCCTTCATAGCCGGGCGGCACGGCGCGTGTGCCGCCGTCGATGTCCTCTTGCGGTGCGGTGGTTATCAGCAGACGTACCTTCTGCTGCTTGGTCTCGCCCGTGGCTGCAGGCGCGTCTTGTCCGCCGTCGTCGGTCAGGGCGTCATCTTGCGAGCAAGAGCTTGCAAGGGCGAGGGCCAATAAAATAAAACCATATTTCAACTTACGTATCATGATAATATATCTTTTGTATTTTTACTTAAACAACCTTTATCTTAGCCTTATAAAGTCACGGCGCAACGGCAGTAAACCGGAGGCTTTGCAAAAAGTAGAATACCACATCACTCAACTACTTCTATCTCATCCCATTCGTGCTTGTCGCTCCATGTCGGATCGATGTCGATATGCACCTCGGTTTCGCCAGTGCTTAGGTCAATCGGTTCGGCCGGCGTGCCTATGGTGTAATAGTTGTTGGCGATGATGGGATAGTGGCGTTCGCGGTCGAGGGCTTCCTGGTCGGGCTCTTGCCCTACGATGACGCCCGTGCCCTGGTCGGTTACGCCGGGGGTACGCGTCTCGGCGGAGCGGGTGTCGTAAGCCTCGGCGAAGAGCACGCGGTATTTCTTAAGTATCTTAACGTTGGCGGCGGCGTCGGGCTCCGAAACGAGTACTACGTAGAGCGTTGTCGACTCTTTACCGCCCTCACCCTCAGTAGGCGCGCCGGGGGCAGGCAGGACGTAAGAGCCGGCCGTAACGTAGTCGTATTCGTTCTCTTTGTCTTCAGCCTCGGCCGTTCCGTTCTGTGATACGAACACGCCGCTTGCTGGGTCTTTGCTTATCGTGAAATATGTGCATTCGTCGAGCTCGGTCGTGCTGATTTCTTCACCGTCGTCAGGGATTTTCGAACCGGATACGCCATAAAGCGGATTATCAGCGTTTTCCCTTTTATCGTAGTCAGAGAAAATTCCTTCTTTGGGCCAACGCTTGAAATAGGGCACGGACGTGGCCTGACTGTTAAAGTAAACGACGCGAAGCTCGTTGACCGTATCAACGCCTACCGTCTCAGGTATTCGCCTGAAGTATCCCTTCACGCCGGCCACTCGGCGGTATAGGTTGACGACCTTTCCGCCCAAGGCGCTGCCCTTGCACGTCAGCGTTCCTGCGAACAGCTCTGAGCCGTGGATGTCGTCGGTCTTGTCCTTAGCAAGCTCGGCGTAGCATTCGCCGAGGGTTTTATCTTTAAAGTAACTGTCCAAACCGTCCAAGCCGTAAGTTGCGGTGGCGTTGTTATTATAAAATTCGTATTTGTCGCCGTTGAGCCTTCCAGTCTCGTCGGAGCCGACGGCGAGGAATGTGTAGGTGGCGTTCCAGTTTTCGGAATTGCTCTCGGAGATTTCCCAGTCGTCGGGCAGCTTCACGCGCTGGGTCTTGGTAGACGTGCCGCCGTCCATAGCGTTGGCTATGTCGTGGTCTTCCTGCAGTTCCCATTCTATTTCGTCGAAACTCAAGCACTGGCCCGTGTACGTTGCGCCGAGCGTATCGGTATCGGTCTCTGTGTCATGCTTGAACACGTAAAGAGCGACGCGCGTTGCGTGTTGAACGTTCTGCGAACCGGGCAGCACTGTCCGCGTGGCCGGCGTTATGCCCGACGGCACGGCGAGCGTTATGTACGTTCCGTCAGGCTCGACTGTTCCGCCCGGCGCCAACGAGTCGTCGTCGGCGCATCCGGCGCACAATGCGGCCACTACTGCCATGCCGCATACCTTATATATTATGTTTGTCTTCATCGTCGTTGTTGCTTTTTCACATTCTCAACTTTTCTCACCTTCTCACTTTCTCACCTTTTCCCACCTTCTCAATAAATTTTCTGCGTGTAACTTGTTCCGTCGGCTTTGGTCACGGTTACGATGCTTACGCCCTGGGCGGCGCGCAGCTCGTAGCGGTCAGAGTCGCCGTCGGCGCTGTCGGTCAGTGTGCCGTCGGTTGAGTAGACGGCGCACGAGGCGAGGGCCGTGCCGTCGGCCGAGGCCACGGTTATCATGCCTTGCGGCGTGCGGCTAACCGTTATTCCGCGCGCCGGAACGAGTCCGTCGCCAATGGTCGTGATGTCTCTTACGAGCATGTACCGGCCCGTCGAGCTGCCAACGGTTCCGAGGTCGGCTTCGGCTCCGCCGTCCATCTGATAGGTTGCTCCGGTCTGCGTGTCGTAGAGCGTCCAGCCGGTGTCGCCGTCGAGGCTGAGCGTCAGCGGTTCGCCGCCGCCGGCCATCAGTCCGAGCGTCAGCCGGTCAACGTCGGGCGTCTGCTGTATGTCGGCGGCGCGGTCGCCGGCAAGTGTGAACACCTGAACGCACGGCCTTACCTCGTTGTCTACCAAGAGCGAAGCGTCCTCGCCCGGCACGAAGCCTGCCGACGCGCCGGCGCTGAAGCGTACAACCGCGCTCGACTCAACGCCGCCTACCCGTGCCTTTATCACTATCCTGTCGGCATCGGTTTCGGCCGCGCGGCTCTGGCTTACGCGCAACGGCTGGGCGTCTTCAGGCTTCGTTTCGAGCATATCTTTTTTGAACGTTATTTGGTAAGACTTTGCCTTAGAGCCGGCTTTCACGAAGAACGCCTGCATCGGGGCTATACTCGTCCAATCCTTCTTGCCCGGGTTGTTGTTCGTCAGCAGTCCTTCGCCGTCGCAAAGTATGGCTGAGTTAAGCGCGTTGCCGTCGTAAACCTTCACTTCGGTTATGCCGTTATTGCCTTCTAAGAACTTTGCTATATTTATATGGGCCATGAACGGGTTGCCTACGAGGAAATAATCGCTTTCGTCGTTCAGCGTGATATTGACGTTAAAGCTCCAATCCTCCTTATTATTCAAGTCGTCGGTAATCAGCCTGCCGGCATCTCCGCCGCGGCTGATGGTCTCATAGAGGTCGGTCTTTTGGTTCTTTTCGTTGTAATAGTAATACTTCGTGTGCTCTTTCGGCAGGCGGAACTTCAGCGTAGTTACGGCCAGGTCTTCGGCGTCGGCCATGAGCGAGAAGCCTCCCGGCGTGTAAGAAGTATGATCGTCGCCGGCCGGATTGTACAACTCAATCGACGCATCCTCACCCAGGCTGTAAGCTCCGGCCGGTATTTCGACACCGTATTCCTGCGTCAGGCCGTTGAACGGCGGAGTCCAGCGGGTCTCGTCGTAATTAACTGGGGTTGTTTGACCGGTTACGTCGCCGCTATTTCCACTTTCAACCTTGTCTACCACCGGCGCCGACTGCATCCACAGCCTTTGGTAAACGCGCGGCGAGAAGCGGTTTTCGGGCGAAGTCTCTTCGTCGAGCTTGACGAAGAGGTCGTTGCCCTGCGAGCCGTTCATGCCGGCCGGCACGAAGAAGTCGCCGGCGTAAGTGGCCTTAAGCGGCGTCGAGAGCATGTAGTAGCGGCCCGAGGCAAGCTCGAGGTCTACCGATGCGTATTTATAATCGAGAAGCTCCGTGCCGAGCACTTCGCCGCCATGCATGAAGTGGATTGTGTCGCAGCTGTTGAAGTCCGTCGGCTTTGTGACCGTCTCGTCGTTGTAAACGCCGAGTATCGGGTACGACTTAGAGTCGCTCGGTATCACAACGTCGGTGCAGCCTATAACGGGCACGCCCCGGGTCCAGTTCTTCCACTCGTTCCAGTCGGTCGAATATACGTAAGTTCCGGCCGGCTCCTCGCCGCCCTCGGCCTGCGCGTCGCTGTCAACCAGCACGCTCTGCGGATTCCACGTAGTCTGCACGGCGTGGATGGTGAACGTCTTGCGGGCAGGAGCGAGCAGGGGTTTCTCCGGAACCACTACCTTAAACTCGTAACGGCCGTAGACGGGCACGCCGTCTTCGTCGAGAAGGCCAAGTTCAGGGTCGTTAAGCGCTATTTCTTTCTCAAACACACCGCCGTCGGCCGGATTTGTCAATGTGCCCGAGCTTACTTCATTCTCCCGGTCGATGTCGGTTATAGTGTAAACCACTTTCCCAGCATCTTTCGCCGTAACGGTGGCGGTGAAATGCTCGTCGGGGTTCGACGCGCATATACCGTTAATGTCTCCGCCCACCGCCGGCTTGTCGAACTCTATGTCGGTGTCGTCGCCGCAGAAGTCGGGGTCCTCCTCGTCGGGTATTCCGTCGCCGTCGGCGTCGGCGTAAGTGTAAAAGCCGAGATACTCAAGTCCGCTGAGAGCGTCGACAAGCTGCCCTTTCTTGAAGCGCACCTCGTCAAACTCTTTATCCGTGTAAACCGTGATATACGAGTAGTCGCCCCAGCCTATCACGTTTGTCGACAGCAGCTGTATGCCGGCGTTCTCTTCGTCGCCCGTAGATATGTTATTATTATACAGAGATATTTCCATGTCCGTCAGCACGCTCACGTCGGCAAGGGCAGCACTGTTCTTCATAACCAGGCCAACCCAGCGGCCTCCTTCGTAGCGGCGGCCCGTCTTCACGGCGAGGCCGAAATCGTTGAGCACTCCGGCCACGGTGTAGGCCGTAACGCCCTGCTCCGTCTTATCGTCGGCGGTCAGCTCGTTGTCGACAAGGTAGCCCAAGCCTTCGGTTACGCTTACCACCGAGGCCAGTCCCCTCTGTCCCGTGTACTTATAGTTTATCTTGGCGCCGTCGTCTATGCTTATCGCCTTCACGCCCGCATGGTCGAGCGGGCCGGCCGGCATTACCGAGCAATCCTCGTCGGCGGTAAAGGCGTTGTATATCTTCATCGTCTCGCTGGTAACGTCGAGGTTGAGCAAGCCCGACGTGTAGAGGGCGAAGCCGTCGAAGTTGCCTCGGAATTTCTCTGGCACCTCGATGGCGTAGCGCACCATGCCGCTGCCCGGCGCGCCGACGAGCGACACGTTTACGGCGTTGTTCTCGCCCGTAACCGAGCTGTAAACTTCTTTACCATTATTATATAATACTATGCGGTAAAACGTAAGCACGTTGGCCCCGAGCACCTGCGCCGGCGTCTCGGCAACGAAGCCCACCACGGCGGCCTGGTCTTTGTCAAACTTCGAGCCGTCGGTCTTGCTTACCTTTACGATGCATGTATTGTCGGCTATCTGCAAGCCCCTTGCGTAAGAGGCGTAGCTGGTAAGGTCGCCGTCGATTATGTTGTCGGCGTTCTCCAATCCGTCGATTACTATCAGACCACCGCCGTCGCCCTTGCCTATCTCCACTTTGTCGGCAACGGCGTCGAGCGGAGTGCCGCAGAAGGCGTTGGCCGTAGCCGTCAGCATGTCGTCGGTCTTTCCGCGCGTTATGGTCACCGTGCCCGTGCATTTCGTTCCGTCGCCGTGGTCGTGCGTCGCCGTGAAGGTGTAAACGCCCTCGGGGCTTTGCTTGAAGTCCACCGTAGCGTTCTTCGTCGCGCCGGTCGGGTCAATCGTTACGCCATGATTCGTTATATCTGCGCCGTCATGGCCTTTAGCTTCAGTCAAAGCCCAAGTAACTTCCTTGTCGCTCGTCAGGGTGTACGATTGTTCGCTTGCGCAAATCAGCGCGTCAGCTGAAAGGTTGAGGTCACACCGCTCCGCTTCCTCGGGGATGTCAAACTCCTTGACGTAGGCATATTCTATCGACATATATCCGACATTTACGCCTACACCAACAGTTGAAAATACGACCTCGTCCCATGTACAAGGCGCATACAAAGAATATACACCTTTTGAAAAATCCGCTACGTCGACATCAAGAAGACCTATATCTAATACTTCAGAATAAACTTCTACATCATCCTTATATAATGTAATTGTAACTTCTGATATGGAAAGATTAATGAGACTATTATTTGAATAATGGAAACCAACTTCCGTATTTCTCGGAAAACTATCTTTACTACACTTAATGCCTATCGTTCCCTTCGAGCCTAATACCGTTGGAATATTAACCGGCTTTATATCAGGAGACACAAAATCTGTATGGTTTCCTTCTGTCGCCTCAAACGTTGTACTGACCGATCCGTCCGCCAAACGCTCGTTATGCATCTTTTCCTCCTTGTTCCCAACAAAGCCGTAATATAGTTGCATGCTGGAAGATGCGACGTCTGCGCCTACGCCATTGGCGCAAAGCATTATTTCATCAAAAACTATCTTATTTCCATTATCATCTGTTTCAGGAACATCAACAACCAACGTATTACGGCCACTGCTCGACAATACGTCTAAAGACAACAACGTGAAAGAATCATCATTAACGGTAATTGGTTTATAAACCATTTCATTATCGTTGTAAAGCGTAATAGTATAGTTGTCTATCACATTTAATCCCAGCAACTTAGAGCCACTACCCAAAACGAAACCCACTTGCTGTCCGCCCGAATATTTGTTATTCAAGTCGCGTATGCTGATTATCGGATTCGACGCTACGCCCACATTAATAAGACACGGCACTTCTGCGTAATTGCTAAGGTTAGCGTCCAGCACGCCCGAATAATCAGGCTTGCCGCCTAACACGCTTACCTCTTCAACGATGTCGTCGACCACGCAGTCGGGCGCGAGCAGGGGGCGGCATCCGTCGACTATGCCCGTGCCGTTTATCAGGGCGTTGTCGCCGGTTGCGTTTTGTGCGGCGGCCTGTGTCGCGGCTGCGAAGGGTGCAGCTGCGGCCACGGCGCTGATTATCAATGTTCGTATCAGATGTTTCATATTGTCAAGACAGAAATAATTATATAGTGTTTTATGTTTTTATTCGTTGTTCGTCTCCGGCCCGGGTAAGGCGGGTTAAAAGGCAGCTGGCGGCAGCCTCACGGACACCGCTCAGCTTGTAGAATAGTCACGTCGCATGGCCTCGCGGCCGCAACGAACATAAAAGAGAATAATAAATAAAAAAATCATATCTTTTTAAGTTAAAAGTGAAAAGTGAAAAGCGAAAAATCCAAATGCACTGTTGTTTCACCTTTTTATTTTTACTTTTTCTCCTTTTCGTCTTTTTACTTTCTCACCTTCTCACTTTCTCACCTTTTCACCTTTTCACCTTTTCACCTTTTCACCTTTCCCTCACCTTTCCCTCACTGGAATATTATCGAGTCGAAGGCGCGCCATTCGGGGTTGACGTCCATTACGAGCACGTCTTCCTCGGCGAGGCGTATGGGCGTATCCTCGCCGTAGCTTTGGTCTGACGTCTTGTCGCCCAGCGTGTAAAGGTTGTTGCGCAGTATGCTGTACGTCAGCGGCGCTTCGGGCGTGTACACCGTGGTGGTGGTCACCGTCTTGCCGTCAGAGGCCAGCGTAACCACCGTGCGGGGCTGCGTCAGCCTGTATTCGTCGCGCATCTCGACGGGCCAGTGCTTCAGTATGCGCCCCTGCTTGTCGAGCAGCTGCAGCTCGAACGTGGGCCGCCCGGCCAGTATGTCCTGCGCGTCCATCGCCGTTGCTATGAGGTAGCGGCTGCCGTACACCGTGCCGCGGGCCAGCTTTATGCCCGTGCCCTCGAGGTATGGCGACAGGCGCCAGTTGCCGTCCGAGGCGTCAAGGTATCCGTCGCCGTTCATGTCGAGCGGCAGGTCGGGGTCGGCCTCGTTGCCGGGGAACCAGTTCTTAAGGTCAATGCGGTATATCATGAAGGCGTCGTCCTTGCCGGCGCCGTACATCGCCGCGTCGTAAACGGTGCGTTCGTCGGCGCCGTTCACAACGCGCTCGGCGTCGAAGCGGTCGGGGTCTTCCTGCGAGCGGAACCCGGCCATTATTATCGTCTTATACGCCTTGGGCGACGCCATGCGCACCGAGGCAACGGCCACTCCGCCCACCTCTACGGGTATGCGCGTAAAGTAGCCGAACGTGCCGCCCACCTGGCGCCGCAGCGTAACGGCGGCGGCGCCCTCGTTCTCGTCGGCGCTCATCGAGCGGCTCACTATGCGCCCGCCCTCGTTTACGAAGGTCTGCGCCCCGGCGAACAGCTCGGCGGCCAGCTCGCCGTCGGGCTTCGTCGCGGTCTCGGGGCGGTCGAGCACGTCGCCCACCTCTACGCCCTTGAACGGCTCGTAGCCGCCGTAGGTGCCCTCGTGGTAGCCCACGCCGTAGGCTATGTACTCCTCGCCCTTCTTCAGCCTGTGGCACTTCCTCAGCACGATGTCGGCCTCGCGGCCGCTCCTGTCGCCCTCGAAGTAAGGCCGGCTGGCCATGTTGTCGGTGTCGCTCCATCCCGAGATGGCCTCCTTGTGCACCACGCGCCCGTCGGCACGGTTCACAACCAGCACCACAACCTTGTCGATAGTCTGTACGGGTGTGATGCTGTTTATGAAACTTTCGTTGGCAGCGCGCGCCAACTGCTGCGCCTCGCCTATGCTCTCAACCCTTACGGCGAACGTCTGCGTATCGGCGCCGAAGAGGTCTTCGTCGCACGTCTGGTCGTCGTCCCTGTCTACGCAGGCCGACGCCATTCCGCACACCGCCAAAAGCAGAAATGCCTTTATAATCGATTTCATATATCTGTATGTCTCCTTTTTCCGTTTCAAATAATTCCTTTCGGCCGGCAGCCAAACACGCATGCCCGCTTTTTCAACGCGCAATGGCAATATGCCTTGTCTCTTTTATAAATAGGTTACACCACCCTTGCTAATCCCGACGGTCACCGTTGTTCATTCCGACGGACACCATTGTTATCGTAAACGGGCATCTCTTGTAGGGACATAATTTATTATGTCCGCACGTTTCGGCAGAAACGTATGTCGGGAAAACGTCCTTGTTTGCGCGATACGCCTCTTCGAGGCGTGCGGACATAATGAATTATGTCCCTACAAGAGGTGTGTCCCACGATGTGGCCGTATGTGTCCGGCGGTGTGGCCGTATGCGTTCCACGGGTGCGCCTTACGCCGTTGCGCCGTGCGCCGGCCCGTGATTTTTGCTACGCCCGTAATGCGCTATGCGCCAGGGCGTTGCCTGCGCCGTTGCCGTTTGCCGTCTTTCGGGCTGCCGTTTGCCGTCTTTCATGCCGTAAAAGGCATCCTTTTGCGCGGCCGAAGGCCGCCTTTCGCGCGCCTGCGATTTTTGATACGCACGCTGCGCTACCGTCAACAATCATCAAGGGCGCGCCGAGCGAAAGCCCGGCCTGCCGCCGAACGCACGCCGGCGCGCCCCGTTACATCATACCTATTGATAAAACATTACTTTCAATACATACGCTTTTACTCGATAACCATCTTGTGGATCAACTCCCAGTTGTCATTTACCTGGAGCAAGAGATCCTGCTTAGTGGTCAAATCCTCAGGCTCATCAACATCGGGAGTCGGATCGTCAGGATCTGTACCATTACCCCCCGGGTCGTTAGATGTCCTTGTACCTACTCCGTAAAGGTGGTTGCGGAGTACGCTGTATGTCGATTCAGACTCACCTGATGCGAGTTTCTCATTAATGGTCCATGACGTACCATTCCACCATGTAAGTTCTGTACCGGTCTTAAGAACGTCATAGTCGGGCAGACTTACAGACCACTCACGATAATTCTTTTTTACACTACCGCCAGCCTCAAGACTTACAAGACGGAGTTTGAACGTATACTTGTCGTCTTTGCCTGCAGACTTGAACGGAATGATGAACTCACCACCGTATACGGAACCCGTAACAAATGTACAACCTGCAAACCTTTCTGCTTGGTTTGTCTTTGGACTCAACCAATTCTTATCAGCCTTATCCTCATGCAACAAGCCGTCAGCACCTTTTGTAAAGCCATAACGGTCAATGATACCGTCAGCACCGGTACCGCCTTCACCACCTTCATCCACGATCTCTTTGAACCACTTATTCAAGTCGATGTCGTAAACAACAGTCTCTGCATTAACAGTGCTACCACCATTTACCACGTTTTGGAGCTTATTATTAGGCGTATAATTAGGATCGCCAGAGTTTCCACCGTTATCCGTGAGAGCGTATCCATAGAACTGGCCGAGAGTGGCTGTTTGGTTTTTCTTTACTGCAACGAGCTGTAAGTGGTCAGCCTTGTCTGTAGCTATTCCGTTTTCTATAGTCGCCATGTAAGGTACATTCATCAGGTAAGAGAATACACCTGCAACCTGACGGTGAAGAGTTACGCCCTGAGTGAACTTTCCATTTGCATCCATTTTGATGGCTGCAGAACCTGCGAATATCTCATCTGCGTTGTTATTAGCAGAAGGATTTGTGATAACGAGATCGGCGGAGAAGTTATAAACTTTCTCTACTGATTTATTGGGCACAGTCTCAACCTGCTCATTGTTCGTAGATCCATTACCAACAGATATCAAATAAGCATCAAGTCCCTGACCGTTTGCCTGATATCTTGTGTCATGGTGATAACCTATCGCATAAGCAGTATAAGTACCACCTTTAGCAAGTTCATTGCAACCCATAAGTGGGAAACGAACCTTGCGGCCATGACCGTTTTCTGTGTAAGTCTCAGAAGCATTCAACCAATCCTTATAAAGCGTATCGGCTACGACACTTCCATCGTTGTCAACAATGATCAATTTAAGTCTATTGATCGTCTGATCGGCCACAGAAGAGTTGAGCGGACGGCCGTTACGAGTTTCAAGGCCGTTGCCTGCGTTCTCAACTGCGATTTCGATCACCTGGTCTGCGTCTGCAACAATGCCACCATTGTCAACTCCGCTCATGGTGAAGTCGTCGTCGCTGCTACATGATGCGAACGAGCCCATCATTCCGAGGGCAAGTGCGCTGTAAAGAACATAATTCTTTCTCATTGCTTAAAACTTTTAAATATTAATAAATAAATTAATAAAAAACGTATTTCTATAATGCCAATTGCCTTTATGCTGATTGCCCCTACCGGGCTATTCTATCTCCATTTCGTGCATTTTCTCCCAGCTGTCGTCAACGAATACGTAAATGGTGAAACTGCCGTCATAGTAAACGTAGCGCACTATCGTAACCTCGTTGCGGCTCATGGTTATGTTTATGTCTTCGGGTTCGAGCGGCTGTTGCTGCGCCCCGGCCGCCGTGCGGTAGAAGTTTACGTCGAGCGTGGTGGCGTCGTGGCCGGTCGAGGGGCAGAGCAGCATGTCCGTCGAGAAGTCTACCGTGCGGTCCCAAAGGGTGTCGGTATGGAACTCCGTCTCGCCGCCGTACCTCAGTCCGCGGCCTATGTATTGGTAGATGGCGTCGATGTCCTTCGTAGAGAAGTCTACGTCCTCGGGCATGTTCTCGGCCATAACGATAAGTTTGCCCTTGGCTCGCTCAAGCTCTGCGGTGAAGCGCGCGTCGTAAACGTCGTAGTCGAGGGTGTCAACGGTGGTGTAGATGTCGTTCTCGGCCGCGTGGTATTGGGTCACTTCGGTGTATAGGGCGTCGTCGGCCAAGGGCCTCGGGCTCTGCATGTTGCCCCAAACGGTAAGTATGTAGCGGCCGAACGGCAGCGATTCGGGAAACGTTATGGCGTAGGTGTCGGCGTCGCCGGCCACTACCGTGTTTGTCTGTTCGAGCACCATTTCGCCCGTCTCGGCGTCGTCGAGTCGGTAGTACACCGTCGACACGTATTCGCGGAAGGGCAGATTCTCGGGCCTTACCGGCTCGATGCCGTCCGTGGCGGCTGCGTTAAAGTAGTTTTTGTCCTTCACTACCACGTCGACTTGCAGCGGCGGACATGGCGGCAGCTCCTCCCTGATGCACGAAGAGCAGAGCAGCGTGGCCGCCGCCGCGAGTATAACGAGTTTTATGTTGCTGATGTTCATTGTCTTATGTTTTATTTTTTAGGGGGCCGCCCGTGGCCGGGCGTCTTTCCGCGCCTTGCGGCCGTCCGGCCGTCTCATCGCCCGACGCCGAGCGCCGTCCAGCGCCCGTCGGCGCGGTAGGGGTCGAAGTCGTAGTCGGAGGCTATGCGGCGTGCCAGCTCCTTGTCGGCCGCGGCGCGCTGCAAGCGTGCGAACATGTCGTCGGCGCGGCCCTGGCGTGCCGCTATGCGTGCGCCTACGTATGCCGTTAGGGGCGACTTATCGTGCGGCTCGAGCTGCCTGATGATGGCCTCGGCCTCGCCGTCGCGCCCGAGGCAGAGGGCGGCTAAGGCTGCCGCTGCGTCGCCGTAGGGCTTAAGTATGTCGTAAGCCTCGGCGTAGCGGTTTTGGCACGCGCGTATTATTCCGAGGTTGTAGCGCGCCTCAGGGTCGCCGGCCGGCGCCTGCGCGAGCGCCTGTTCGGCCTCGTCGAGCCTGCCTTGGGCTATGTATGCCGCAGCGAGGTTGACCGAAAGCGCGCCGTCGGCCGGGCCTACGCCCTTTATCACGGCCTCGGCTTCGGCCGCCTTACCCTCGGCGAGCAGTATGGCGGCGAGGTTGTTGGCCGCAGCCTGCGACTTGGGATAGTAGCGCAGGGTTGTGCGGTAAACCTCTTCCTTCTCGGCCCGGGTGGGCTTCAGGGTCGACACGCGCAGCAGCTCGTCTTCGCTGAAGGCGTCGGGGCGCGTGGCGTACATGCGCAGCAGCTCGTCGTCGGTGGTGAAGTTTCTTATCTTATAGGTGTAGACGTACTCCACCTTGCGGTCTTTCTGCAGGAAGTTGTCGCGTATTACGGGCCAGCAGGCCAGTCGGCGTATGTAGCGCTCGGCCACGTCGTCGTTCTGCCCGGCGTAGCGGTCGAGTATCTCGCGCACGGCCGTTGAGTCGGCGTTGCCGGCCGCCGCCATAGCGGCCACTACGGGTTCCCAGCCCTCGGGGCGCGACCCCGTGGTGAATACGCGACGCTCGGCGGCTCCGAGTCCGAGGCGGTCGCACAGCCATCGCATGGCCGAGTTGGCTCGGTTGCGCGCCAGCGGCGTGTTGAAGCTGAGCGGGCCGTCGGCCGAGGCGAGTCCGTATATCCCGACGGATGTAAGCTCGGCCAGCGTGTCGGCCACTACGGGTGCGAGGCGCGCAAGCATAGTGTCGAGCTCGGCGCGGTTGTTGCCCAGCTCGGGGCGTATGTCGTAGCGGTTGATTATAAACTGTATGTGCGCCGTTCCGCGCCCTTTGCGTATCTTGGGCTTCACCTCGAAGCGCGGCTCAACCCACTTGGGGGCGAGCTTGCGGCGGAAAAGGTCGGCGGGATCGTCGATCACCGCGAGCAGCACGGTGTCGATAGCGGAGCACTCGCCGCAGCCGTCGGTGGTAACGACGCCGTAGACGCGGCGGCCGTTGTTTTGCCCCTGGGGCAGCGCCACCTTATTATTATACGGCACAACCATGCCCCGGCGCGTGCGGCTTACCGGGCGGCGCAGGCCTGCCAACGAGTCGGCGTAGCCGTAAAGGGCCTCGAGGCGGTGCATCTTCTTCGAGTAGACGGGCGCGTCGAGCACTACGGGGTCGTACTCGCAGAGCGTCTGCGAGCCTTCGCGCAGCTGGGGCAGCACTATGAGGCGGCTGCGCCGCGAGAAGTAGCGCGGCGGCACGGCGACGTCGAGACGCATGTCTACGCAGCCGGCGCTGTCGGGTACGAGCACCGGCACGCGCGGCGTAACGCTGACCGTGCGTTGGCCGCCGCCCGAGCGGCAGGCCGACAGGCACGCGGCAACAGCCACGGCGCAAGCGTATGAATATATCGTTGTTTTCTTCATGACCTACGATGCTAAAAGATGTAAGAGAATGTAAGCGCCAGCTTGGTAAGGCCGAAATAGTCGGTGAAGTCCTTCTCGATGCACTTCACGCAGGGGCCGTCGGGCATCTTGTCGTACCACAGGCGGGCGTAGCCTATGCCTACGGCGGCCTCGAGGTTCCAGTGGGGCGAGAGTATCCAGTCGTAGCCGTAAGTTAGTCCGCCGCCTGCCATCCAGCCGTCGTATATGGTGCCGTTGAGCGCGCTGTAAAACTGTCCGCCGTGCGCGTGCAGGCCGACGAAGTGGCCTTCGAACTTCTCGCAAAACCAGTAACGGGCCTCGGGCTGGGCGAACCAGAAGCGGGCGTAGTCGTCGTCGTTGATGTTGAACGGCTTGTATGTAGCCCCGAGGTCGAGCGTCCACTTTGGCGCGAGGCCCACCTCAAGGCCGAGGTTGGGCGTAGCGGCGGCCCAATAGAGCGTGTTGGTCTTAAGAGCTACGTCTTGGGCGAAGGCCGCCTGAACGGACAACCCCACCACGCAGAGCAGCAGGATAACTTTTTTCCTTATATTCATCGTTATAATATGTTCGCAATATTCTTACCTTTCATAATCCGGCCCGGCACCCGTCGCCGCCCTCGGCCGCATTGTTGTGAATCTTCCTCTTCGTAAGAGGAAGAACGGCCGGGCGCCGTCAGCGGCCTTTCCGTAAGGCGGAAAAACATCAACCGGCGCACGCCGGCACGGCCGGTTGCGGCCTCCGTGCGCGTGCGTATATATATAAAAGGTGGAAACATGAAGAAACTAATATTAGACACTAACCTCAAGTACGTAGGCGAACACCTGTCATGCGACAATTACCTGCCTGGCGCCGACGCCGTTATCGACGCCCAGCGCTTCGCCGAAGGCGACAGTTTCATCAAGGACTATTTGGAAACGTCGACGCTCATCTTCGTCCTCGAGGGCGAGATAAGCATCACTTCGGCCAAGTACGTCAACCATACGGTGGGCAAAGGGCTTATGTTCCTCGCCCCACGGGGCGGCAGCCTGTATTGCAAGATGCGCGCCCCGAGCAGGCTGATGCGCATGTCGCTCGTCGAAGGGTTCACCCTTTGCAACAAGTATTCCGTAGAAAAGCTCGGCGCTTACGCCGACAAACTGAGCGTAAGCCAACCCTACCTGCTGCCCATAGTGCCGCAGCTGATGGCCGAGCTCGAGGCCACCGAGGCCGCCGTAAGCCAGAAGCTGATGTGCCGCCACTACCAGTTCGCCAAGGTGAACATAGTGCTCATACTGATGCGCGGCTTCTACGAGAGGGAGCAACTCGCCTCGCTGTTCAAGCCGGTGCTCGGCGAGAACATCGACTTCAAGAACCTCGTGCTCGGCCTCTACCCACAGGCCAAAAGCGTGAAAGAGCTTATCAACCTAACGAACACGCCCCCTACAACGTTCAACCGCAAGTTCCAACAGGCCTTCGGCATGCCTGCCGGCCACTGGATAATGGAGAAGAAGAAGGAGAGCATACTGCGCGACGTCATCATGACAAAGCTCGGCGTGGCGCAGATAGCGCGCAAGCACGGCTTCTCGTCAAACTATCTTACGGCCTTCTGCAAAGAACGCTTCGGCCTGCCGCCAATGGAGCTGCGCCGGGTTTACAACCCCTCGGCCGGCGGCGACTGACCACCGGCACTCCGTTTTGTGGCCACCGGCACGACGGACTTTGGCCGCTCGCACGACGCTTTGCACTTACTCGCACTACGGGCTGAAACCACCCGCATGACGGCCTATGCCCACACGCACGACGCTTTGCACTTACTTGCACTACGGGCTGAACCCACTGGCACGACGGCCTATGCCCACACGCACGACGCTTTGCACTTACTTGCAAGGCGGTCTGAACCCACTCGCATGACGGCCTATGCCCACACGCACGACGCTTTGCACTTACTTGCACTACGGGCTGAACCCACTCGCACGACGGCCTGCAACCACTGACATTCCAAAAGGCGGCCTTTCGCAATGCGAAAGACCGCCTTTTAGCGTCTAAAAGGTAACCTTTTGCACGGTAAAAGGCCGCCTTTTGCCAACTCGTTGATTCCCAACGGGTTACGACATGCATGCCAACGCATCGCCGGATAGGCGTTGGCCATCACCCAAAAGCATCATCCAAGACATAAGAAGTCGGCAGCATACCGTCATTCCGGGCCGGGACCCGGAATCCAGTAATCACCCAAATTGTTGGTAACGTTGGTGTTTACACTAGATTCCGGGTCCCGGCCCGGAATGACAGTATGCCACAGACTTCTTACGCTTTAGAATGGTGCCATTTGTTTTTGGAATGATTACATTCTTCTTATACCGAACTGACGTTAAAAAAATATGTGCATGTTTGCACTGATTACTGTGCCTCCTTTCTCTACCATTATACCAAACCACACACATTCCACGGTGCCTACTTTCCTTATTCCCCCATGCCAACCCCATGCATTTAACGACGCTCCACTGATCGTTTTACCTTATATCAGGCCGGCGTCGGCGCACGTTCGGCGTAAGCGATGCGCAGGCTGAGGCGCCAATACGCCCGTAATCAGGCGTAAGCCGGCACAGAATGGTATAAAATCTAAGAATTATGGTTGGTTTTAGTTGTGCTAAAAGCATTGAATGTTTGTAAAACATACGTAACTTTGCACCGAGAAAATAAATAAACAGAATTTACCGTAAGGGCTTCCTCTTACGAAGAGGAAGACGCCTTTCTGAAATACAAAAATAGTCAAATAAAACGAAAACGGCAAGAATCAGGGCGTAAAAACACATATTACGAGGCAAAAGCCGGCGCTAAACGCCCGACAGGGCGTAGAGCACCTTGCGGTTGGCGGCGGTGACTACGTCGGCGTCGAGCTCGGCGAGGTATATGCCCGTAACGGCCGGACTGCTGTGGCCCATTGCCTCGCAGATCACGTTTACGCTCACTCCGCTGCGCTTGGCGAGCGAAGCCCAGGTGTGGCGGGCTATATACAAAGCAGGTATATATGAGTAAATAGATATAATTAAAATCATAGATTGTAATGAATATCAA
>CALUFA010000037.1 GCA_944319795.1 uncultured Prevotella sp.
GGGTCTAAGCCCGGAATGACGGTATGCCACAGACTTCTTACGGTTTTGAATGGTGCCATTTGTTTTTATAATGATTACGTTCTTCTTATACTGAACTGACGTTAAATAACCTCACTTTGGCGTATTTTACTTACTCTTCGTCAGCTTATGCGTTTCTGCCGTGTAGATTGCTTTCCGCCCCGTCCCGGCGTAGCCCGTTACGCTTTCGCCGAAACGGGAAGCAGCCTGCGCGGCAGAAACATATAATCAGACAAAAGCCTAACTTCCGGTTTGGATTTTATGCGGCGCAGCCTGCCGCAACCTAAAAGGCAGCCTTTTGATTCATGAAAGGCAGCCTTTTGATTCATGAAAGGCTACCTTTCGCATTGTAAAAGGCGGTCTTTTGCATCGTAAAAGGCCGTCTTTTACAATGCGTTGGTTATCAGGGTGTTACATAATTGGCGCCAGCCTGATGGGTATTGATTCAAGAATTTGAATAAAGTCGGTTTGCATTTTGTTGTGAAATGCTATAATTTTGCCGGTGAAAACTTTTACCACGCGACTGTTGCTTGCAATGCTTGGAATAATGCCGCGCGATACATAAACCTGTTAAAAACTTATTGTTATGAAGTTGAATAGTTTACTTGCCATCATCGGTTCGTGCCTTTGCCTCGGGGCTTCGGCGCAAACCATCCAGAAGCCGGCTTTCGGCACGTCGTTCGTAAGCAACAATGCAAACCTCGGCGGCAAAGCCTTGGAGAGGGTGATACAGCCCGTTGAAACGGCCAAGGGCGCCGACGGAGTGATGCGTGCCGTAAAACCCTTCAAGAAAGTCACCACGCCCTGGAAGGCGCGCCGCGCCATGCGCGCTGCCGCTGCGGACGGAACGCTTAAGCTCGACAGCGTGATCGGCTACAACGCCGACGGCAGCAAGGCCACGCTGCAGGCGTTTACGTACAGGGCCGACGGCCTTGAGACCCACCGCGAAAACTCTTACTACAACGCCGAGACCGGCGCGTGGGACTTGACCGAGGAATACGGCTACGAGTGGACCGACGACGGCCTGATACTCGACGAGTGGGGCAAGGCTTACGGCATGGGCACGCGCCATACGTATAAGTACAACGACCGCGGCTGGGGCACGGAGCAGATTATTTACACGTTGGGCGCCGACGGCGAGTGGGTTTACCAGTCGAAGGGCGAATACGAGTATGACGACAACGCCAACATCACGGCCGAGCGCACATACGTATGGGACGGTTCGCAGTGGCAGCCGTCGACGAAGGCCGTATCCGAATACGACTCGAAGAACCGCCAGACTTACCTTGAAGGCTACACATGGGACGGCTCGCAGTGGGTGGGAGGCTCTAAGGCTTTCTACGAGTGGACTGACAAGCCCAACCCCACGCCCGTCGACGACGCTTCGACCGACCGCTTCACCCTTGCTCAGTTCTATGCATGGGACGGCTCGCAGTGGGTTCCCAACCTGATGTACGTGCAGGAGTTCGACAACCCCGACGGCTACATCACCATGCAGGAGACATGCTGGTGGAACGGCCGCAACTGGGGCGGAGAGAACGGCTCGACGTCGGTTTCGCTCTGGACGTATGACGAGAACAACGTTACAACCTCAAATTCAGGCTATTTGTGCGTGAACGACAGCACGAAATGGGTGAAGAGCTACGACACCAATTACAACTGGACTTACAACGATGACGGCAGCCGCGACGGCACATACGACATCATATTCTACTACTACGACGAAAACTACGAGAACATAACGCTGCAATACACCGAGGAACGCTTCGAGGAAGCATACGACGCCGCCGGCCGGATGACGTGGCGCAAGTACTGGGACTGCAACCTTGAAACCTACGAGCTCGAGGAGAACGAGGAGGAGAAGACCCAGTATGACGGCAACGGCAACGTGACATACGAGGCACACTGGATATGGCGCGACGGCGAGCGCAAGCCCGAGACGGAGCAGAACTTTACCTACGACGCCGACGGCAACGTAGTAGACCAGCTTAACCGCAGCGGCGGAGCGGGCGGAATGATACCGATGGGCGCGCCCGCATTGCGCGGCAAGGACATCGAGCCGGAGGACCTCGAGGGCTGGACTAACTCGACCCACTTCACCTACGCCTACGAGAACGGCGAGCGCACGGAGAAGATATGCTACTCGTGGAGGGACGAGCAGTGGATGCCGAGGGACGGACAGACCGTAGAATACGACTTCGACTACCCGATGGACGCCGTCGTAACGCCCGTTACTTGGACCGACCCGTACAAGATCGACGCCATACACGACCTCTCCGGCGACGGCATGGGCGGATGGCTCTCTGCCGACAGGCTGTATTACTGGACCGAGCACAACACTACCGGCATATCCGAGACCGTCGTCACTGACGTGAAGGTAAGGCTTAACGGCGACATCCTGACGGTGACCGGAGCCGACGGAGCAACCGTAAACGTCTACAACGCAGGCGGAACTTGCATGGCTTCGACCAACGGCGACACCGTAGGCATGGGCGGAATGCCTGCCGGAGTGTACATCGTGAAGGTAGGCTCTTACGCCACCAAGATTGTGAAAAAGTAAAATCTTTTTAGCATAATCATCTTACTGTTTTTGATTTGGGCCGTCTTCCGCGTGATGCGGAAGACGGTTTTTCGTTTTCAAAGGCTGCCTTTTACGCCCTAAAAGGCCGTCTTTCGCCTTGTAAAAGGCATCCTTTTGGCATGTGAAAGGCAACCTTTTTCAAAGCCGTTGATAATCAGGCGGTTAGCCCGAGGTTTTTTATAGGGCTTATACGCCCCATTGGTCTAATAGGTCTTATTAGGCTAATCGGCTTATCAGTCTTATTAGGCCAACCGGGCTAATGGGCCTGATAATACTTATAGGATCGATAAACAAGAAAATTGCCGGTAGTTTACGGTCGTTTCGGATATTTTACTTATTTTTGCAATTGCCTTTCCGGCGCAGTCCGCCGGGAGGGGCGAAGATAAGTAGATGGCAAGATTTTACACCTTATTATATTTATTGTTGCTGCTTGTGCCGCCCGTAGCTGTTAGGTCGGCCGACAAGACCCAGTACACATGGCTGGCCCGCAAGGCCGACGGCATGCCGTCGGACAAGGTTTTGGGCATGGCCGACAAGTATGCCGCCGATGGCAAGCAGGGCGAAGCCTTGGTGCTCTACGCCGTGGTTTACGGCCGCTTCGCCGACGACATGGACGACGAAGCGAAGAACCTCTGCGCCGACGCGAGGCGTAAGGCAGGCAAGGTTTACTACGGGCGCGGCGACTATGTTGAGGCTCTCGACGAGTTCATCAACGGCGTAAAGGTAAGCGAGCAGTGCGCCAAGCCCGAGCACGCCGCCAGCCTGTACAACTACATAGGCAACGTGTATTGCATGTTTCTCGACTGGGAGAAGGGCATGGACTATTACCGTAAGGCTTACGAGCTGTGCCGTAAGATGCCCGACCGGGTGACCGAGCACGACATATTGGTGAACATGGCTGGCATATACACGTTCATGAAAGACCTGCCCAACGCCCGGAAATACTATAAGCTGTCGGAACGGACGAAGGACGCGGCCGACCCTGAGGACGTGTACATGAGCGGATATACGCTCAGCCTGATACAGATTAACGAGGGCGACGCCGTGCCGGCCGTGGCCCGGCTGAAGGAGCTTGCGCGCTACGCCGTCGGGAAAAGGATAGAGCATAAGTACGAATGCTTTGCCTACCAGGAGATTTACTCGGCCTACAACAAGTTGGGCATGCCCGACTCGGCGCTGAAATACATGAACCTTTGCGACGCCGCGGCGCGCCGCTACAACCTTCAGCACACGTTCGCCACCACGCTGAAAAACCTTTCCGAGTTTTACGAAAACAAGGGCGACGTGGTTAAGTCGAACATGTACAAGTCGCGCTACTTGGACATTATGGACTCGATTTACGACACGCGCAAGTTCGACGCGGCGCGCAATTCGCTCTTTACATACGAGGTCGGCAAGACCACACGCGAGATCTCTGACCTCAAGGCGCGCGAACAGCAGCGCCTGCAGACCATCCGCCAGCAGCGCACGGCCATGACCGCCGTGGCCGTGGTGGCCGTAGTCACGGCCGTATTCCTGACCATCGTGCTTAGGCAGAAGCGCCGCCTGCGCCGCAGTTACGCCGACCTGTACTCGGTGAACCGCAACTTCGTAGATACGCAAGAGCAGCTTACGGCGCGCCTGCGCTCGATGGGCGAGGCCCTTAAGGCCAAGGACGACGAGATAGCCGCAGTCAAGGCCGCCGGCGCGGAGGGGCGGCGGCAAGCCCCGAAGCAGCAGGGCGTGCAGCCGAAATACGTGTCGAGCGGACTCGCCGGCGAGCAGGCGCAGGCCCTGGCCGACGCCATACGCAACGTCATGGAGAATTCTACGGCCTACTGCGACGTAAACTTCTCGCTCTCGGCGCTGGCCGACCTCGTAGGCTCCAACAGCAAGTACGTGTCGCAAGTGATAAACGACACGTTCCATAAGACCTTCAACGACTACGTGAACCCTTACCGCATACACCTCGCCTGCGCCCGCTTCGCCGACCCGAGCACTACGGCCACCTTACGATGAAGGCCGTGGCCGAGAGCGTGGGGTTCAAGTCTTACTCGTCGTTCGTCAGCGTTTTCCGCAAGGTTACCGGCATAACGCCCTCGCTCTACCAAAGCATGGCCTTGCAAGACAAAGGCTGACGATATGGTGAAAAGCGCCTACCCAAGTGCGGGAAGGCGCTTTTGATGTGTAAAAATGGCACGTAACGCCCCGTTTCCGGTTCGAATTCATGCATTCGAACCTTGCCGGTTTGCAATTTATTAAGATTCTACTTACTTTTGCCCACGTTCAGTTTAATAATTAACTAATTTCTTTATTATGAAAAAGACCATACTTCTTTTATGTGCATGCCTGGCTTCATGGTACGCCGGGGCACAGAACGAGGCTAAGTTCTTGCAGGGCGAATCGATGACGCGGGTCGACAAGACGTCGCCCGGCGGCAAGTACGTAGTTGGCTACAGCCTTGAGTCGCAACCGTGGGGGCTCGACTCGCAGACCGGCTTCAAGAGCTTCTTATGGAACGTTGAGACCGGCGAGCAGGAGTGGATGACCACACTCGACGAGGCCGACTACTCAAAGTCGGGCCGCTTCGTCGACGTAACCGACGACAAGGTGATATGCGGTTGGTTCAAGGATCCCGACAATACGATAACCGTTGCCGAGTGGGGCTCAACATATACGCTGCCCCTCAACGTTGCCGCAGTATGGAAGGACGGCAAGGTAAAGGCGTTGCCGTTCGGCGACTTTGACACAACCCGGTTCAACAACTTCAACGACGGCTCGTTCGCAACGGCCATTTCCGCCGACGCGAAGACCGTGGTAGGCTACATGTCGGCCGGCAACATGGCGTGGATGTACCCGTGCAAGTGGACGCTCGACGAGGCCACCGGCGAATACGAATGCCAAATGCTGGCCCTGCCCGAAGGCTGTTCGGCGAGCATAGTTTACGACGTTTCGGCCGACGGACGCGTCATTGTAGGCTACACGAGGCTGCGCGACACCACCACGGGCATGCAGAACGACTATGCCTGCATCTGGACTTCGGCCGACGAATATACTATAATTAAGGACGACGCGGTGACCGTTCCCTCGGGCTGCGCATACTCTGTAAGCTCCGACGGCAAGTATGTCGCCTTTACGCTCGACGAGCGCGAGCCGGCGCTTTACTTCGTTGAAGAGGGCCGTTACATAACGTTGGGCCGCCACGCCGACGTAAGCGGCCTTGAGATAGGCGGCGTTACCGACAACGGCGACGTGTTCGGCGCGTACAAGTACGGCGCATACCTGTCGGGCGACATGTCCAACCGCCCGTTCTGGTACTCACGTTCTAACGGCATGATGATGGATTTCAACTACTTCACCGAGACATGGATGCCCGGCGTGGAGATGCCTTACGCGTTCACTTACGAGTCGAAGGAGAGCGTAAGCCTTGTGTCGGTGTCGGCCGACGGGAAGGTGATAGCAGGCGGAGACAACTACAACTCGTTCCTGATCACTACCGACGCAACCGACAAGGTGATACCGCCGACCGTGGCAAACCTTAAGGCGAAGGTGGAAGATCTTGGCCAAATTATGGTGACGATCGGTCTGCCCGACGCTCCCGAGGGGTTTACGATGAGCAAGGTCGTGGTTTACCGCGACGGCGAGATAGTCGGCGAGGTGGCCGTCGGAACTGAAAAGACGCTTACATATCTCGACAAGGACGTGCCGGCCGGAGAGCGTTATTACACCGCCGAGATAGTATATACCGACGCAGAGGGCGCAACCGTGAAGTCGCCGCGCCACGAGATAGTGTCAATACAGATGGAAAGCTCGTTCGAGTTCCCGTTCTACGAGAACTTCGACTCAGGCTCGCTCGACTACAACAACTGGACCGTAGTGAAGTATTACGGCGAGACCGACTACCAAAGCATCGGCGCGCCGATGTACATCGGACTGAAGAGCAGCTGCGCGATGAATACAAGCGTGATGCAGTTCCTGCCGTATTCTTACTCGGCAGTGTCGCGCAGCATTGACGCACGCGACAAGGAGACGGTTTACGCCTCGTTCGCGTTCAGGTGGGAATACGTGAACAGCCGCGACTGGCCTTTGGACGAAGACACAATCAGCCTCGAGGTTTGCAGCGACGGAGAGACATGGGAAGTGGCCAAGGACATCTACCTGTACGACATGATGAACGCATGGACGTTCATGTACGTCGACCTTACTCCCTGGACGGCAGGCAAGCTGTTCAAGATACGCTTCAGGTTCCACGGCACGGGCGCAGCCCAATACCTTGTCAACGTTGACGAGCTTAAGATAGCCGAGAAGCCCGAGCGCGAGGGCATGACCGACGTGCTCGGCGGCGTAGACGCCGACGGAAAGTTCCGCCTCTCGTGGAAGAACTCGCTCGACGCATACCCGCTTACCTACCTCTCCGACCCGTATTACAACAGCTACGGACTCGCAATCGGCGACGAGGGCAACACCATCATCGCAGCCAACATGTTCGACAAGGACGACCTCGGCCTGTTCAACGGCAAGTACCTTACGTCGGTTACCGCCACGGTGAACCACGACACGAGCATCGAGGGCACGACGGACACACACGCTTCGATAGTAATCTTCGAGGACGGCAAGTTGGTAAGGGAGCAGGAGTTCACTCCCGATTACAACGCCGACCAGGTAATCAAGCTCGACGAACCGCTGCAGATAGACGCCGCCAAGGAGCTTAAGATAGGCGTTAAGGTGTTCGACTACGACGCGCGCCAGCTGCCGTTGCCTTATTACAACACAAATGATTTCGTTGCAGGAAAGAGCGACCTCTACTCGCAAGACGGCGGAGAGACATGGCATAAGCTGTCAGACCTGTGGGCGGGGACCGACACCGAGACCGACGGATACGCCAGCTGGCAGATAACCGGCAACGTTACCGACTCGGCTACGCCCGAGATTCCCGAGAAGCTCGACCTCGACCGCTTCGCAGCCGAAGTCTACAAGAACGGCGAGAAGCTGACGAAGAAGTTCGTCTACCTGCTCGAGCGCGGCTACACCGACGAGTCAACGGTCAAGGGCGACCAATACCAGGTAAGAGTGTTCTACACCGACGGCACATGCACCGAACTGTCTAACACCGTGGCCAACGACGGCACGACCGTAGGCATAGGCTCGGTAGAAGGCGTTGAGGACGGCGCTTACACCATAGAGGACGGCGAGCTGACCGTTGACGGCGGCGCGTCTAAGGTGGAGATATACAACGCCGAAGGCCTGAAGGTATATGAAGGCGCAGGCACGGGCGTAAGCCTCGACCAGCTCGGCCACGGCATGTTCATCATGAAAGTTTACGGAGCCGACGGCGCTACGGCGACCCACAAGCTCGTATTCTAAGCGGAAACATCATCAACATAACAGTTTAAACCAGCGGGCGCGGCCCTTCTTCCACAAGCGTGTGGGCGGCCGCGCCTTTTTCCGTCTGCCGGTACATGTTTTATTGAATACGGCCTTTTGTATTGTAAAAGGCATCCTTTCACCGTGTAAAAAGCCGCCTTTTGCAGGCTGAAAAGCCGTCTTTTACAAACCGACTGATAATCAGTAAGTTAGCCGGGCGAAACAATAACCATACACGGTCGGTGCCGTCGGCCCTGCACACACTTGGCATTTACATGTCCACGGGCAAGTGGAAACCACCTTGAGGCAGGCCGTGCCACAGGCAGCCTAAGGCTTACAACCGGCGCTCGTCTTAACGTGAGTCCGGTATAAGATGATTGATTTTTCTTATACGAACTGACGCTGTTTTGCGCTTTTATACGCGTAAAACACTCCAATGAAGCCGCGAAAAGCCGCGAGAAGCATAAATTTATCCGAATTTTGAATTTTTTCGCCGAAAAATTTGGATGTTACGGAAAAACATATTACCTTTGCATCGCATTTAAGAAACAATGCGACACTGCTTCAATAGCTCAGTTGGTTAGAGCACCTGACTGTTAATCAGGGGGTCGTTGGTTCAAGCCCATCTTGAAGCGCTGTATGAAACGAGTGCCGATTACTTACAGACAAGTAGTCGGCACTTTTCTCTTATATGCCGATAACAACCCTAAGGTTTTGATAAAGAACGTCTAAATCTATTGTTGCAAGTTCGGCATTTTCCGACCGGCATAGTCCGTTATTTACATATATTTTGTATCTTTGCAGGGAAATAATGGGCTTAAAAAGATGAAGATAAGGATTTTGCGGCTTATAGTGCTGCTGATGCTGCCTTTAGCGCCGGTAGCGGCGCAAGAGGGCAGGGACCATAACTTCAAGGTGGCTAAGAACATGCAGGTGTTCAACGAGATTTACAGCTACCTTGACCTGATGTACGTCGACACGCTCGACGCCGACGACGTGGTCGGTACGGCTATCAGCTCGATGTTGCGCTCGCTCGACCCGTACACGGTGTATTATCCCGAAAGCGAGGTTACCGACCTCCGCACGCTGATGACGGGGCGGTACGTAGGTATCGGGGCGATAATACGCCCTAACATGAAGTTGGACCGCGTGGTAATCGACGAGCCTTACGAAGGCAATCCTGCTGCCGAGGTGGGGTTGAAAAAGGGCGACATAATCTTAAGCATCGACGATTCTACGATGATTGGTAAGGACGTAAACTATGTAAGTTCGCACCTTCGGGGCGACGCCGGCACTACGTTCGTGCTTAAGGTTAAGCGCCCGTCGACGGGCAAGGTTATGGACTTCAAGATAACGAGGCGGTCGGTAGAGATGCCCTCGATACCGTTTTACGGCATCAATGAGGACGGCATAGGGTACTTGAACCTGTCGAGTTTCACCGAGGATTGCGCCAAGGACGTAAGGCGCGCCTTCGTAGAGATGAAGCACAAGGGCATGAAGGGGTTCGTGCTCGACTTGCGCGGCAACCCCGGCGGCTCGCTCGACGACGCCGTTGACATAGTGAACCTGTTCGTGCCGAAGGGCATAACGCTCGTTAAGACGCGCGGCAAGTTGAAGCGTGCCAACAGGGATTATGTCAGTTCTGTCGAGCCCGTCGACTCGGTGATGCCGATGGTTGTGCTCGTAAACGGCGAGAGCGCAAGCGCCAGCGAGATTACCAGCGGCAGCCTGCAGGACCTCGACCGCGCCGTAATACTCGGCACGCGCACCTACGGCAAGGGGCTTGTGCAGGCGTCGGTGGAGCTAACCGACAACGGAAGGCTGAAGCTGACGACCAGCAAGTATTACATACCGAGCGGCCGTTGCATACAGGCTATAAACTACCGGCATGGCCGCGGAGGGTATGCCGAGCACATCCCTGACAGTTTGACGAAGGTGTTCCATACGGCTGGAGGCCGCGAGGTGCGCGACGGCGGCGGCATAAAGCCTGACATCATCGTGCGTCCCGACTCGTTGCCGAACATAGCTTATTACCTCAGCGTAACAGGGTTGGATTCCACCGAGGTGCTTCTCGACTATGAGATAGATTACATCGCCGCTCATCCGGAAATAGCCCCGGCTGCCGATTTCGAGATTTCGGACGCCGACTACGAGGATTTCAAGCGCAGGGTGGTGGAGAGTGGATTCACATACGACCCCGAGAGCGAGCGCGCGCTGAAGTCGCTTAAGAAGATAGTGCAGTTCGAAGGGTATTACGAGGACGCTAAGGCTGAGTTTGAAAACCTTGAGAAGAAACTGAAACACGACATCGCCCGCGACCTCGACATGCACCGCGACGTGCTGAAACAGATAATATCGAGCGACATCGTTGCGGCTTATTACTTCCAGTCGGGAGCGGTCGAGAACAGCCTAAGGCACGACAAACAGGTTAAGGCGGCGTTCGACCTGATTAAAAATCCGGCCGAATATAAGTCGGTGCTCGACGGCACTTACAAGCCTGGCGCCGACGGACAGGACGACGCCGGCGGACTGCAGGAGGATGAATGAGAACTGACGGGGAAGTAACGTGGCGGAGGAAGGTTCCGTGCCGCGGTTCTTCCATTAACCAACTTATATAAAGAAAGGAGCAAGATTATGACTAACAGGAAAGAAGTTTACCGCTGCCAAGTGTGCGGCAACATCGTTGAAGTATTGCATGCCGGAGCCGGAACGCTGACATGTTGCGGCCAGCCGATGACGCTCTTGGCCGAGAACAGCGTTGACGCTGCGGTGGAAAAGCATGTGCCCGTTATCGAGAAGATTGACGGCGGATACAAGGTTAAGGTGGGCGACGTAGAGCATCCGATGCTCGAAAACCACTATATCGAATGGATTGAGCTGGTAGAAGAAGGCAAGACGCAGCGCAAGTACCTCAATCCGGGCGAGAAGCCGGAGGCCGTGTTCCATACCGACGCTGCCGAAGTGTACGCCCGTGAGTATTGCAACCTGCACGGCCAGTGGCGTTCCAAGTAATCGTTGGGAGCGTCTTTAACCCAAATCGGTCGTTAGGCTTCAGTCTGATTATGTGCTTATGCCGTGTAGATTGCTTTCCGTTTCGGCGAAGGTGTAGCTCTCTACGCCGAGACGGGGCTGAAAGCAAGATGTCGGCAGAAACGCATAAGCTGACGAAGAGTAAGTAAAATACGTCATGTTTAGGTTCTTACGGTTTAATGACCGATTTTGGTTTAAGGATAAGGCAAACCGCCCCTAACCGTCTGTGTACAGGCTGTTAGGGGCGGTTACTGTATGTCGGAGCCGCCATTCCGGATGCTTCAGTATTGTCTTACGGCTTGCCCCGTTTCAAGTATTCAAAGCCTATGCGGCATCTCAGGCAGTCTTTCTTGTCGCAATATTCCCGTTTCAATTGTATCAATGCCTGGCTGTCGCCGGCGTTGTCGGCGCTTATTCCGCATTCGCGCCATAGGCGGACGATGTTGTTGTCCTCGGCCTTTAGCTGCGACATGATGTCTATCGCGCGGCCGCACATGGCCTCGTCGCCCCGGTGCCGGCCGTAGGCGAATAGCATCGGCACGGCCGTGTTGATTATTATCAGGTCGAGCGACGCCGCCGAAAGCCCCTTGCGCGTCCTCTTGCTTTCTTTGCCGAAGGTATAATGCGTTTCCCAATACGGTGTTACGTGCGTGTCGAGCGTTTCTCTCATCTGTTCCGCCGTGGTGCATTCGGCTATCCGGCTAAGGTCGGCCCGACGTGAATGATAGAGCGTGGCAAGCTGCGAAAGCCTGATGTAGGGGAAGTTCTGTGGCCTCATGCGCAGGAACTTCCACGCGCTGCCGTCGATGGGTTTTAGGCCGAACTTGTGGGCGAGGTATGCATATTCGCCTTTCAGGCGGTTGTAATAATCGTCTCCTTCGCCGCCGGCGTTCTGCCGCCGGCGGCCATGCGGTTGGTCGAGCAGCCCGGCTTGCCCCATGAAAAGGGCCTCGATCTGGAAGATGTCGTCGCGGTGGTGGGCGGCGCATTGCGGCGGAAAGCTCAACGCCCAGCGCTCGAACATGTCGCCGTTCACGCCGAAGCCGTAGTTGCGGGCCGTGGTGACGAACAAGGCCGATTCCCACGAGCCGCCGCAAAGTCCGACTCGGCGGTTTATCGCTTCGGTCTTCCGTTCGAGCCGTTCGGTCAGCAGGCGGCTCATCCAGCTGTGTACGGTCAGCTTGTCCAGCGTCTTGGTAACGGCGTAGCACGGCGGATAGCGGTCGGCCGATAGCAGCGCCTCGTAGTTGTTTTTGACGTCTTGGGGCACTTCTAACTTCACTTGGGCTATGCGTCGTCCGTCGCACGCCGTCACGTCGGCGTCGATTTGTTCTGCGACGTGCAGCACTACGTTGTCGTAAGCCTTGTCGCGGTCGTGGCCGTGTACGTGCCACGCCGACGAGCGTTCGTGTATCTCAACGTTGCCTACCCACATTGTTCCGCCGACTTTCACCTTTGCGTTGAAGAAGTCAGGGCCTGCGTTTGCGTTCTGCAAGCCCGTGTCGATTACCTCGACGTCGAGTCCGTCGGTGGTTTTCAGCCCGTTCCAGGGGAACAGCTTGTGCTTCCATACGTATTGCAGGAGTGCTTCCATCTTTTTTCGAGAAGTTAGAGGATTTAATGAAGTTAGAGAAGTTAAAGCCGAATGCCTTGTCGGTTGCCAATCCGTCGCTGACTGCTCGTCCGCTCGTCGCTGACCGTTCGTCTGCTATTTAAATGCAAAACTACAAAAAAATCCCGGACGCGGTGTCGTTGCGTCCGGGATTTTTAATCTTTGCCTACGGGCTGTGCCGTCGTTATTTGTTCATCACCTTTACGGTTGTTCCGTCGGTCTTGCGTACTACGTAGATGCCTTTTGCGTCCATAGAGCTTACGCGGCGGCCGTCGATGGTGTAGATTGCCTTCACGCCGTTCACGGTTGTCGACTCGACCTTGTCTATGCCGGTGGTTACGCCCTTCACGTTTACGGTGTAGGTGTTGGTCTTCAGGTAGTCGTTGGAAGTTACCTTGACCGTAACCAACGCTCCGCCCTCTACGTTTTCGATAACGGTGTTGATTATCGCGCCTTGTCCGTCGGCCTCGGCCGTGATGTCGTTGAGCGACAGTTCGCCGCTTGCGCCGCTGAGTTCATAATCGGCCTTTCCTGCCTCGAGTGCGATGTCCGTACCCTTTATGTTGAGGGCGGTAAGGTTGTTGTTGTATATCAACTCGATGTCGTCAACGTATATGGAGTCGAGGTTTGCAGCGTCGGTGCTACCCACGCCCGGCTGCGCATTGGTTGTGATGGTTACGAGCAGTGCGCGTGCCTCGGCGTTGTTGGCTACGTAGGAAGCGTAGTCGAACGGGATCGATATGCGCTGCCAAGTGAAGTCCTTGCTTTCAATCTGGGTGTTGGCGGCCTTTGCCACAACGTTGGTTGCGATAGAGTCGCCCGGATCTTGGTAGTATCCGCCGTTGGTGAGGATAGCGCTTATTGAGGCGAACTTGTAGTCGGCGTTCTCTTCTGCGAGTGTTCCCTGCTTGAACTTAACCCATACGGCCAGTGAGTCGGGACGGCCTTCGATTACCGTATAGAACGGGTCGCCGTTGCCGTCGAAAACAGAATCGTTCTCGAAGTCAAGGAAAGCGCAGTTGTCCGTGTCGGTCGCATCTATTGATCCTGCTTTCATCTGTCCCGTGGTCATCGTTCCGTTTGCCGGAATGTTGAGGAGTCCAGGAAATACAATTCCTGAAACAACTGCTACGCTCTTGCTTCCGGTTGATCCGGGGCGCACGTCTTCAGATATGAACGTATGGGGAGTTGAGCTTACCATTGATGCAAAATCGCCTGTGCAACTCATGAACGAGTGCCATGCATTGGGCTCGTCGCTTGTGGCATTGCCGGCCGTTGCCGTATGGAACTCCTCGAAGCCAGAGTTCTTAATCTGGTATGTGCCTTCGCCGAACACTACGTCAACGCCGCCGAAGCCGTCGATCGTTATTACTGCGTAGAGGTTGTCGTCGGTCATGTCGGCTTTGAGCGATACGGGAACGTCGCCGAGCATCGGGCCCATCCACATGGATACGTTGGGATCGTCGCCTTCGGTTATCTTAATTACTTGGTCTGCCGCAAGGACGGTTCGTCCGCTTTTTTCGGTTGCGTCAACGTCGGAGAGCACGATGTTGCCGATGCCGCCGAGTCCGGCGAGCTGGAAGTTTTTGAGGCTCAGGGTGTATTTGCCGTTGTCCTGTGCGTCTACGCTGATGGTTGTCTCTTGGGTTCCTAAAGGATTGCCTGCGAGAGCTACCGACAGCTGGTCGGTGTAATCCTCTGCGTTGGCAGTCAAAGCCATGAGTGCCAAGGCTGAAAGGGTAATGATTTTCTTCATCTTTTTACTGTTTTTTTGTTTGACAAAATGTTTTTTCTCTGTTTATAATTTGTAGGAAATACCTATTGTTCCGTAGATAGGGTAGAGGTCTTGCTCAAGCACGTCGAAGTCTTTGTGGAATATCTGCGACATTCCGACGGTAATGTCGACGAAGGCTCCCCATTGCTTGTAGAAGCGCCAGTCGGCCCCGGCCATCATGCCGAACTGCCACGAGCGCATGTCGTCGGAGAAGTCGTATGTGCCGCGGCTGCCCTCGTCTGAGCCTACGTCTACCTTCGCCCCGGTAGGGTCGCCTATGCGGATGTAGCCGTCGTAGGCGTAGCCGGTGAACTTGGGCGACTTCACGTATGAGAAGTACGGACCGGCGTGTACGCTCCACTTGTCGTTTATGGAGTAGGTTGCGAGCAGCGGCAGGGTGAGCATCCATTGCTCTACGTCGATGGCCACGCCGCCGGTGAAGTTGCCTTCAAGGCGCTGTCCGCCCTGCACCATTGCCATGTGGTAGTTTTTCACGGTGGCGTCGACGTCCATTCCCTTGTTCTCGAGGTAGAGTCCCGACTGCAGTCCCCAGTGCTCGGTTATGGCGCGGTGCAGGCCGAGACCGAGCGTGAAGTTCGCCGTCGGCTTGTAGCTGTCCATGCTCCTTATCGTAGCCGGCATGCCCATAGGGGCGGTGCCGCCGAGGCCGTAGCCGAAGCGCAGGTAGTAGGTCATGTTGTCGAACAGGTGGAACGTCGCCGCGCCTGCCTGTACGGCGGTAAGGGCCGCCGTTATAAGTGTTATTATTGTTTTCCTCATGTCTATTCGGTTGTTTCCGCGCATATTACTTTTACTTCGTCAACGTGTAGCGTGCTGCCAACGGCGCCCTTGAACGTTGCGCCCTCGATGCTCGAGGTGAACACTACGGTGAGGTTGTAGCCACGGTCGGCCAGCAACTGCGGGTCTATGTCCTCGCTGTATTCGAAGTTTATGTTGAATTCTGTCCACTCGTCAACGTCCGTGACCTCGGGCACGCGGGCTACCGCCACTATCTGCGGACTGTTTAATACGTCGTCGCCGTGCAGCACGAAGGGGTTGCCCTCGTCGTCGTGGTTGCGGTAGAGCACGGCGTAGATGTCGCCCTGGTCGTAAGTGCCGGGTATCGGGTTCATGTCGCCGTCGATGCATTCGCCGCCCGACTTGTACTTGTACCAGCCGGTGAACTGCAGCGGCTGCCTGTCGAACGGGCGGCCGAAGAGCGTGGCGCGCATGGCTCCCTCGGCGCCGCCGGATATGGCCGGCTGCACGTCGAACTCGCCGATGAACATGTTGCCGGCGGCTATGCCCATGTGCATTATCTCGCCGAACGTGCCTGTCTCCTTGGTCTCGAGCTTCACGCATGCGCCGCTGTGGCCGTCGGCTACGGGCACGGTGGGATATTCGTCGGGGGCGGCGCTGCCCATGCTGATGTTGAACCCGGGGTTGCCCGTGGCCCAGTTGTTGAGCGGCGAGCCGTCGGCGGCGAGGTCGGTCCATGCGTATATCTCGCCGCGGTTAGGCCCTTTTACGAGGTTGTAGTGCTCGAAGTCGTATTCGCTGACGGGATATACGGCCTTGAAAGATACGTTGTACGCCTTCGTCCACTGACCGTCTTGCGACGTTACGGTGTAAACAACGGTCTTGCCTCCGCTGAAGTCGTGCGTCGAGCCGCTCGCCGGCTCTATCGTCGCGCCGTCGGTGATGTTGAACTTTGGTGACATTGCCGACACGTCGGCGCCTTCTTTTATCTCGAATACAACGTCGGTGGCGTCAGAGAGCACGTTGACGAGCGTGTCGCTCGCGGCGAAGAATATCTCGGTCGGGTCGTCGGCATGGACGTAAGCCTGCTCGATGTCGCATTCGGCGTTGAGCGGTTCTTCCTTGAAACACGATGTCAAGGAGGCGCACGCCGTAGCGCAGAGCAAGAGGTTTTGTATCTTCATCTATAATATATAATGTGTAAAATAGGTTGCAAAATTAATCTAAAAACCGCGTTCTTGCAAATTTTTCAACGTTTAGTGCACGTTTTTCATAAAACTTTTTACGCATGGAACGTTTTCGGCGAAAATGCGGACGCTTCTTGAAAGACGGCAAACGGCAGCCTGAAAGGCATCCTTTTGCAGGCTGAAAGGCCACCTTTTTGAAGGTAAAAGGCGACCTTTTGCAACGGCGCTGATTATCAGTGCGTTACGCAGGGGCTGGCACAGGGGGTGCGCCCCGTTGCAAGGCGCATGTGCAAAAATACGCCGTTTCTCTTCGCCGTAACCGATATTTTTCTTAAATTTGCGCCTATGTTGCGGCTCCGCCTGCGGCGGGCGCGCTTAAGCTGAATAACTTAAAACATTCATACGACAATGGAAGACATGGAGAAAGACGGAGTGCGGCTGCCAGACAACGCGTTCCGCGAACTTAAGGAGGGCGAGGAGTACCGCCCGGTAATGGACCCGCAGAAGGCCTACCCCGAGGTGAACGGGTGGTCGGTGACGTGGGGCGTGCTCATGACCATGCTGTTCTCGGCCGCGGCCGCCTACTTAGGGCTGCGCGTGGGTCAGGTGTTCGAGGCCGCCATACCCATAGCCATAATAGCCGTGGGAGTGTCGACGGCGGCCAAGCGGCGCAACCCCTTGGGCGAGAACGTCATCATACAGAGCATCGGCGCGTGCTCGGGCGCGGTGGTGGCCGGCGCCATATTCACCCTGCCGGCCATCTACATACTCGAGGACAAGTATCCCGGCATGGGCGCGTCGTTCGTCGAGATATTCCTAAGCTCGCTCTTGGGCGGCGTCTTGGGCATACTGTTCCTCATCCCGTTCCGCAAGTATTTCGTCAGCGACATGCACGGCAAGTACCCCTTCCCCGAGGCCACGGCCACCACGCAGGTGCTCGTAAGCGGCGCCAAGGGCGGCAAGCAGGCCAAGCCGCTGCTGCTGGCCGGATTAGTGGGCGGACTGTATGACTTCATCGTGGCCACGTTCGGCTGGTGGAACGAGAACTTCACCACGCGCGTCATAGGGCTCGGCGAGACGCTCGCCGACAAGGCCAAGCTCGTGTTCAAGGTAAACACGGGCGCGGCGGTGCTCGGCTTGGGCTACATCGTCGGCCTGAAGTACGCCCTCATCATCTGCCTCGGCTCGCTGGCGGTGTGGTGGCTCATCGTGCCGCTCATGGCCGTGCTGTTCAGCGGCCAGGTGCTCAACCAGTGGGACCCGTCGATCTCCACCGCCGTAGGCGACATGTCGCCAGAGCAGATATTCACCTATTACGGCAAGTACATCGGCATCGGCGGCATAGCTATGGCCGGCATCATAGGCATCATCAATTCGTGGGGCATCATCAAGAACGCCGTAAGTCTTGCCGCGCGCGAGATGCGCGGCGGCAAGAACTCGGGCAAGCAGCTGCCCCGCACGCAGCGCGACATACCGTTTAAGATAATCGCCATTGGCGCGATAGTCACGCTCTTGGTTATCTTCGTCTTCTTCTGGGCCGACGTGATGCACGGCAGCCTGCTCTTCGCCGTGGTCGGCATACTGCTCGTGGCGGTGATAGCGTTCCTCTTCACCACCGTCGCCGCCAACGCCATAGCCATCGTCGGCAGCAATCCCGTGTCGGGCATGACGCTCATGACGCTCATCCTCGCCTCCGTCGTAATGGTGGCCGTGGGCCTCAAGGGCACGGGCGGCATGGTGGCCGCGCTCATCATGGGCGGCGTGGTGTGCACCGCGCTGTCGATGGCCGGAGCCTTCGTAACCGACCTTAAGATAGGCTACTGGCTCGGCACTACGCCCCGCAAGCAGGAGACGTGGAAGTTCCTCGGCACGCTCGTATCCGCCGCGACCGTAGGCGGAGTGATGATACTGCTCGACAAGACATACGGCTTCGCCAGCGGACAGTTGGCCGCTCCGCAGGCCAACGCTATGGCCGCCGTAATCGATCCGCTGATGAACGGCGTGGGCGCGCCCTGGATACTCTACGCCATCGGCGCCGTGATAGCCATCGTGCTCACCCTTTGCAAGGTGCCGGCCTTGGCCTTCGCCCTCGGCATGTTCATCCCCATAGAGCTTAACATTCCGCTCTTGGTCGGCGGAGCCGTCAACTGGTACGTCACCTCGCGCTCGAAAGACGCCGAAGTAAACAAGGCGCGCGGCGAGAAAGGCACGCTAATCGCCAGCGGATTCATCGCCGGCGGAGCGCTCATGGGAGTGGTAAGCGCGCTGCTGCGCTTCGGCGGAATAAACCTCGTCAACGCCGAATGGCTGGCCGATCCGCTGTCGCAGGTGTGCGCGCTCATAGCTTACGTCCTGCTGATAACATACTTCATAAAGGCCGCTAAAAAGGCGTAGCCGACCCTCTTAACCCCATACCGCGCCCCAGCCCGGCTCCCGTTTTTACGACGGCGGCTACAGGCGGGGGCGCTTTGCGTAGTTTGCTGCTTGTTCGTAGGAACAACTGTTATTTTTATTTAAACGTAACTGAAATGTATGTTATTCCTTAGATAGTAATGATTAAAAACGCTAACTTTGCAGCAAAACATACATTTACACTATGAAGAAACTTTATCTTACATTGTCACTGGCATTGATGTGCTCGGTGGCGTTCGCAGTGCCTGCAAAGCGTGGACTGTGGAAAACGGTGAAGCTGGCTGACGGAACGGAAGTCAGGGTGGAGCTTCGCGGCGACGAGTTCTGCCGTTTCTGGCAGGCCGAAGACGGCAGCGTATATGTACAAAGCGCCAAGACCAAGGTCTATGAGAAGGCCGAACTATCGGCTCTGCTGAAGCAGGCAGAGGCCGTTAGGGCTAAGGCCAACGAGGCAAGGGCCATGCGCGCCCCCGGCAACGGTAAGGCCGCGCCTAATAGGGCCAAGTATGAAGGCACGAAAAAGGGCTTGATCATCCTTGCGCAATTCCCCGACATGGCGTTCCAAGAGGAGCATACCAAGGAGCTTTACCAACGCATCGCCAACGAGGAAGGCTTCAGCGAGATGGGTTTCAAGGGTAGTATAAAGGATTATTTCAAGGCGCAGAGTTACGGCACTTTCGAGCTTGACTTCGACATTGCCGGCCCCGTCACCCTTCCGGAAAGCTACGCTTACTACGGCGAGAACAGAGCCGGTTCGTCCGGTGGGTCAGGCGAATACTACGATAGGATGGCCGAATTTGTCATCGAGTCATGCAAGGGCGTGGAAGACGAGGTCGATTTCACCCAGTACGACTGGAACGGCGACGGCGAGATTGACCAAGTGTTCATCCTCTTCGCAGGGCGGGGCGAAGCCTCGGGCGGCGACGAAAACACGATATGGCCCCACGAGTTCACGCTGAAAGGAGCGATGGGTTACCAATATAATGTACAGAGACCGTCTGTCGACGGCGTGAGGATAAATACCTACGCGTGCGGATGTGAGTTGGGACAGTACGGCACTATCGACGGTATCGGTACCGTGTGCCATGAGTTTTCACACTGTCTTGGCCTTATGGACATGTACGATACTCAGTATTCCGGCGGTTACGGACTCGACGCTTGGAGCATCATGGCACGCGGTAACTACAACGGCGACAGCTTTGTTCCTGCCGGATTCACCAGCTTTGAGAAGATGCAGGCCGGATGGTTGCAGCCGATTGAGCTTGATTCCGACCAAAGGATAGAAAACATGCAGTCGCTCGCGGATACGAAAGAGGCTTACATTATTTACAACGATAATAACAACAACGAGTATTACTTGTTGGAAAACCGCGTCAGGGTTGGTTGGGACGCCGAGCTTCCTAATGCCGGACTTCTTATTACGCATGTTGATTATAACTCATTGGCATGGCAGAATAATTGCGTAAACAGCCCTGGCGGACAAAGCTCTATTTATCTTCCTAATCCGCATGAGCGCTGCGCCGTGGTCCAGGCTGACGAGGGCGCAAGGAATAATATGCCTTCAGGCGACGTTTGGCCTTACATGAGGAAAAAGGACTTCACTAAGGACACTACGCCCGCCGCGACGGTTTATACTCCCAACACCGACGGCTCTTACAATTTGAACAAGTCGGTTACGGGCATTACGAAGAACTCTGACTACACGATAAACTTTGACTTCAGCATCGACGGCGGTGGCGGAACGGGCATCAGCGGCGTGACCGTTGACGGCGCAGTGAAGGGCGACGGCCGCGTGTACAGCCTTGACGGGCGTTATCTCGGCAACGATTTGGACGCTTTGCAGAAGGGCATTTATATCGTAAACGGAAAGAAAATAGTTAAATAATCATTGCGTTTTAATTTTAACCGACGGCCTTGCTGGAGCGTGTTGCTTAGGCAAGGCTTTTTTGTTTGCCGTTGGTCGGGTGGCCGGAGGCGCATAACGACAATAGCCTTGCAGGCTTTATTTAGTCCTGCAAGGCTATTGCTGTTTGCCGCCGGGCGTGTCCCGCCGGCGTCTTATGCCGGAAACGCTAACGCCGCCGGCGCTATGCGTCGATGTTGGCGTAGGTGGCGTTCTGCTCGATGAACTGCCGGCGCGGCTCCACGTCGTCGCCCATGAGCATCGAGAATATCTCGTCGGCCTCGGCCGCGTTCTCTATCGTGACTTGCTTCAGGAGGCGCGTCTCGGGGTTCATGGTGGTCTCCCATAGCTGCTCGGGGTTCATCTCGCCGAGACCTTTGTAGCGTTGCGTGTGGATGTTCTTGCCGTCGTCAACGCCCTCGCCGTACTTGTCGAGGAACGCCTGGCGCTGCTGGTCGGTGTAGCAGTATTCCTTCACCTTGTTCTTATACGTGCAGAGGTAAAGCGGCGGAGTGGCTATGTATAGGTGGCCTTCCTGTATCACTTTCGGCATGAAGCGGTAGAAGAGCGTCATTATGAGCGTGTCGATGTGCGAACCGTCGACGTCGGCGTCGGTCATTATTATTATCTTGTCGTAGCGCAGCTTGTCGATGTTGGCCTCCTTGTCGTCCTCGCCGTCTACGCCGAAGCGCACGCCGATGCTCTGGATGATGTTCATTACCGATTCGCTCTCGAAAACCTTGTGCCACATTACTTTCTCTACGTTAAGTATCTTGCCTCGCAGCGGCAGTATGGCCTGCGTGAAGCGGTTGCGCCCCTGCTTGGCCGAGCCGCCTGCCGAGTCGCCCTCTACGAGGAATATCTCGCACTCTTTCGGGTCCTTGTTAGAGCAGTCGGCCAGCTTGCCGGGCAGTCCGCCGCCGCTCATGGGGTTCTTGCGCTGCACGCTTTCGCGCGCCTTGCGCGCCGCGATGCGCGCCGTTGCGGCGAGGATCACCTTGTCGCATATCATCTTGGCCTCTTTCGGGTGCTCCTCGAGATAGTAGGTAAGCGCTTCCGACACGGCCTGGCGCACGGCTCCGGTCACCTCGTTGTTGCCCAACTTGGTCTTGGTCTGGCCCTCGAACTGCGGTTCGGCCACCTTGATTGAAATCACGGCGGTGAGCCCTTCGCGGAAGTCCTCTCCGGCAATCTCTATCTTGGCCTTCTCTATCTGCTTTGAAATCGAAGGCTCGTTGTCGGCGTATTTCTTCAGCGTGGTGGTCAGCGCCATGCGGAATCCTACGAGGTGCGTGCCGCCTTCTATCGTGTTGATGTTGTTCACGTAAGAGTGTACGTTCTCCGAGTAGTCCGTGTTGTACATCACGGCCACCTCGATGGGTATGCCCTGCTTCTCGGTCTTAAGGTAGATTACGTCGTCGAAGAGGTGGGTGCGGTGGCGGTCGATGTAGCGCACGAACTCCTTCAGTCCGTCAACGGCGTGGAACACCTCCTGCTTCGTCTTCCCCTCCTCGTCGGGGCGCAGGTCGGTAAGCGTTATCTTGATGCCGGCGTTGAGGTAGGCCAGCTCGCGCATGCGCTTGGCTATGATGTCGTATTTATACACGGTGGTGGTGAATATCGTAGGGTCGGGCCAGAACTGCTGGCGCGTTCCGCGCAGCTCGGTCTCGCCAACCACTTTTACCGGATACAGCGGTTTGCCCTTTTCGTATTCCTGCTGGTATATCTTGCCGTCGCGGAACACTTGTGACTTCATCCTCGTCGACAGCGCGTTTACGCACGATACGCCCACGCCGTGCAGGCCGCCCGACACCTTGTATGAGCCTTTGTCGAACTTTCCTCCGGCATGCAGCACGGTCATCACGACCTCGAGCGCTGACTTGTGCAGCTTCTTGTGCTCGTCAACGGGTATTCCTCGTCCGTTGTCCTGCACGGTTATCGAGTTGTCTTCGTTTATCGTCACTTCGATGTGAGTGCAATATCCGGCCATCGCCTCGTCGATAGAGTTGTCGACGGTTTCGTTCACCAAGTGGTGCAATCCCTTCTCGCTGATGTCGCCTATGTACATCGCGGGGCGCTTGCGCACGGCTTCGAGGCCCTCGAGCACTTGGATGTTACTGGCTGAATAATTGTTCTCGTTGATTTGATTTTCTGCCATTTTCGCTTTATCTGAATTAACGTGCAAATTTACTAAAAATCCGTGACATGTTGAAACTTTTGGGCGAAAAAGCTCTTGCGTCGGCGGCAAATCTGAGGCATGCCGTGCGCCGGCGCGCCCGGTGCGCACCGCATGGGGCTGAAACGTAAAAGCCGGCGCAAGGACCGTGGCCCCCGCGCAGGCTTTTTCCTGGCGGCGATGCTGCGCAGGCGGACTCTCAAAACTGATTTTCATCATGTTCATACCGTGTTATAGCTTATTTTTCAGGTCAAGTTAGCGAAAATATCCGGCATGTTGTGGTCTTTTACGTGAAAATCTATTGTGCTTGTGCAGGTTCCATAACGATACGGCCGTGTCGGCCTGCATTGAAGCCGTTTCCCGGCGGCTGCGTAATGTGTTGTCTTGTCCTGGCAAAAGTTGACACATTTATGAACAATAAAACAATGTGTCCAATTATGCGAAAAAGTCCAACAAA
>CALUFA010000038.1 GCA_944319795.1 uncultured Prevotella sp.
GGTATGCCACAGACTTCTTACGGTTTAGGACAGTGCCATTTGTTTTTAGAATGATTACATTCTTCTTATACCGAACTGATGTTAAACAAACGGTGATTTGAATAACAAGCAAGGGGCACCGGATATGCCGATGTCCCTTGCTTATTGTATTGGTGTAACGCTTGTCCCCGTTCACTCTGCCGCCTTGAAGTTGTAAACGGGCTTGATGATGTTCACTACGGTCACTGTGTCACGTATGTTCTCGATTATTTCTTCCTTCGGCTTATACACGATGGGAGCTTCGTCTTTCGTCTCCTCGCTTACGCTTTCGGTGTAGATGCCCTGCATCGACTGGGCGTAGTCGTCGAGTCTTACCGTGCGGAAGGCCTCGGCGCGGCTCATGCGGCGGCCAGCCCCGTGGGGAGCGGAGCAGTTCCAGTCGGCGTTTCCCTTGCCCACGCATATCAGCGAGCCGTCGCGCATGTTCATCGGTATGATGCACCGCTGCCCCTCGTAGGCGGCTATTGCGCCCTTGCGGATGATGTTGTCCTGGCCGATGTAGTTGTGTACGCTCTCGAACGGCTCTTCCGTACATGTCTCCGTGTCGGCGAAGCCCTGCTCGATGAGCCAGTCTGTAATCAGCCCCGTGATTGTGCGGCGGTTGATTTCGGCCCAGCGTTGGCACAGGCGCATGTCGTTAAGATAGTCGTCGCGGTAGCGTCCTTCGAGGTAAGACAGTTCCTGCGGAACGGCCGGCCGCCGCGTCTTGAACGAGCAGTGAAGCTGCCGAATGGCCTCTTGCAGCTCGGCCTTGCGCCCCGCCGCCTTGTATTCGGTTATCATCCGCTCCTGCACCTCCATGAGTTCCGCCCAGCCGGACTGGCACTTTACGGCCAACTTTTGGTAGATTTGAGCCACCTGTTTGCCGAGGTTGCGGCTGCCGGTATGCACAACAAGGTAATACATCCCGGCCTCGTCGCGGTCAACTTCGATAAAATGGTTGCCGCCGCCGAGCGTCCCTACCGACTTGTACAGCCGCTTGTTCTCCTTCAGCTCGCGGTTGCAGCGCAAGTCCTTGACTATCTCCTTCGCCTCGCGGTAGCCGTCCATGTATTTGTCCGTAAGGGCTGCGTAGTCGCCGGTGCGGTGGTTACGGCCCGACGGTATGTTATGAAGTATGAACTCGTTAAGCGCGTGCCAGTCGATGTCTTTCTTGCAGACGAACGGCCTTACGTAAATTCCGCAGCCTATGTCTACGCCCACTATGTTGGGAATCACCCTTTCGCCGAGGTCGCCCGTGAAGCCGATTACGCAGCCTGCCCCGGCATGCACGTCGGGCATTATCCTTATCTTGCATCCGCCGAACACGTCTACGGCCAACAACTGGTTGATTTGTTCCACCGCACTCTGCTCAATGTCGTCGGTGAAAACCTTTGCGTCGTGATTGTCAATCGTCATCATTGCTTCTATACCTTTATATTATTACATGGTGCAAAGATAACGGCACGGTGTGCAGAAACATGGCAGAACAGGAAAAATTTTGCATTAAAGCAAAAAATATTCGGCTCTGCCTTGATTTTTCACAGGCTGGTTGTTATCTTTGCATTCAGATAAGCAGCACTCGGGATAATGCAAGCTCGCTTGCATTCCGCTCGTTTACATTATCTTTGTAGCACAACCAAAACAATAATGACATGGCGGGAAATCTTTTCGGACGGTACGTGTGGCTGGTTGACATCCTGCTGAGATACAGGCGGCTCACGTTCCAGGAAATCAGCGACTTGTGGCAGGATAGCGGACTTAGTTGCAAGGAGCCGTTGCCCCTGCGCACGTTCCACAACCACCAGAAGGCTGTTTTCGACATCTTCGGCGTGGAGATAAAATGCGACGCCGGCGACGGTTACCGCTACTACATCACCGAGCCCGGACGCCTGCGCGGCAACAGCCTGCACAGCTGGCTGGTAAGTTCTTACGCCACGCTGAACCAGATACAGGCCGACAGCCGCCTGGAGGAGCGCATCGTCTTTGAGGACATCCCCTCGGGGCAGACGTGGCTTATGCGCATTGCCGAGGCCATGAGGGGCAACCGTGTGCTGAGCATCACGCACCAAGGGTTCGGCAAACCGTACCCGAGCACGTTCGAGATAGAGCCTTATTTACTGAAGGTGGTGAAGCGGCGGTGGTACGTCGTGGCGCGCTGTCCTTACTATTCAGACCGCAACAGGGCAAAGGGCATGAAGCCGGACGACGTTTACCGTGTGTACGCGCTCGACCGGATATCCGACATCGAGGACACGGGCAAGACGTTCAAGATGAGACGCGGCTTCGACGCCGACGGCTACTTCGAGGGCTGCTGCGGCGTGATAACGTCTGACGAAGAGCCGCAGCGCGTAGTCGTCAAGGCTTACGGCGGCTTTGCCGACTACCTGCGCACGCTGCCCCTGCACCCGTCGCAGCGCGAAATCGGGGGCGACGACGAGTCGACTCTCTTCGAGTATAACCTTAAACTGACCTTCGACTTCTACCAGTCCGTGCTCGCTATGGGCGACCAGGTAGAGGTGGTGGAACCCGAAGAGGCGCGCGGGGATATGCTCAACTTCGCCCGAAACATGATGAACTATTATTCAAGAAAGGAGGAATGACCGATGCAAGGACTGGATTTCATTGCAATCGACTTTGAGACGGCCACCGGCCGGCGCGCCTCGGTGTGCGAGGCGGGCGTCTGCGTGGTGCGCGACGGCCGTATAGCGGAGACGCGCTCGTGGCTCGTGCGGCCGCAAGGCAACATGTACAGCTACTGGAACATGCAAATACACGGCATACGCCCTGCTGATACCGAGCGTTCGCCCGAGTTCCCGGAAGTGTGGGCCGAAATATCGGAATACCTCAAGGAGTGCCCCGTACTCGTGGCGCACAACGCCGCGTTCGACATGGGCTGCATACGCAGTTCGCTCGAACTGTACGGCATCCCGAAGCCCGACGCTACTTATTACTGCTCGCTCCGCGCCGCAAGGAAGCTCTACGACTTCGGCTGCAACAGCCTCGACTACCTCTGCGACCAGTTCGAGATACCCTACGGGCAGCACCACCGCGCCGGCGACGACGCCGAGATGTGCGCCCGCCTGTTCCTGAGGGAAGTGAAAGACGCCGGCTGGCCCGAACTGGAAGATATGGACTTTTGCAACGGGAAACTGTAAATACAATCATTATGGAAAAGCAAGATGTGATAAAAGACGTTATAACCTACGCCGTAAAAAAGAGCGTTTTTTCTGTCGAAAACGCCGACTGCTCCATTCTTCGCGGAACTATCATTAATGAAGTTGCCAAAGAACAAGCCTTATTTTACTGCCAAAGAACGCAAGAGATTATTTTTGCTCTTGCGGAACAAATTAAAAACATCCCTACGGAAGGGGTGTTGCCTGTCAGTGAATGCGGAGTGATTTTCCAATATATTTTTGACCGATGCGCAGAATTCGCTTACAAACTGATAACAGACTCGGACGAAATAAATACGAACTTCAATATCACAGAGGCTTTCAATTATTACGAATTGGACATCCCCGAGTATTTGCAGCTGAAAGTCACCAATATAGTTCCACGCCTCGCAAACATCTTCGGCAGCATTTACCATTACATGTCACAGAAAGACTATCTGTCACAAGATGTTGCGACGTGGATGTCTGCCATTATGATGTCTGCGGCCACGCTGGCATTTAAATTCGCAATGGAAATGGATTTGGACGACGATGCGGAAATGCAAGACTTTCTGAATAACTGACAAGGCAAGTTGCTATATACGCAATAAGTAATGCTGCAACCATTAATCGATTAATTGTTATGGATGAATTTGTCGGGAACAATGCACTGCACACTGGACCCGTTGGGCGAAAAGCGCCTGAAAACAAATTATTGGACAGTATAAGACAAAGTAACGAACAGGTAGTGCTTTATGACGACGTGCCTTTAGAAGAACTGTTCAATAACCCCTTGCGCATACCCGATTACCAAAGGATATATTGTTGGAGAAAGAAAAACGTGCTCGAGCTTTTACATGGCGCGCTCCAAACATACAATAGCGGCGACATATACCATCTCGGTTCTATAATCCTGCACAAGCACGGTGACGGCTTAGACATAGTTGACGGACAACAGCGCCTTGTAACACTTACATTGCTGTTAAAGGCATGCGGATATCCAGGATGCCTTCCATTGATAAGCCAACGCATCCTTTCCAAAGAGGCCATAAGTTATATTGCTTACAACAAACAGCTTTGCCAAAACTTCATTTCGCTTCATTTTGCCGAAACCGGCGAATTACATGAACGTCTGCTGAAGAACTTAAGGTTTACCGTCCTCATCATAAGAGAGGATAGTTTCGAGCTGGCTTATACGTTTTTCTCAAACGAAAATTCCCGTGGCAAAGCATTGAGCGACTTCAACTTATTAAAAGCGCACCACCTTAGATACGTTGAAAAAGAACACCAACAGGAACACTTAGCCGCGCGTTGGGACAATCTGACGTGCAAAAAAGACGATGAAAACACAGACGTTTATTGCGCCTTGGCACAACATGTGCTAAGATTAAGGAAATGGATGCAAGCCGAAGTGGTGCCTCAAGCAAAGTATGTAGTCCGCGATGAATATGCAGCAGCTCCGTATTTAGAGGACGTTCCGGGATTCGGCGAGCGGTTCGATTTTAACGAATCCATACAAGGCGGCGCTTATTTCTTTGCGTATTCAGAGATAATGGCCGGGCGTTACCACGACTTTGCGACCACAGACGAGCACAAGGCCCTTGTCAAATATCTTAGCGGAGAGTCGCATTACCGTTATAGCGAACTTATCGACACGTTGCTGTTCGGTTATTATCTCAAATTCGGACGGCAATATCTTGCAGAAGCCCTTTTTGCCATAGAACAGACTGTCTCACGCCACCGCTACGCCAACAAAAGAGCCGTGAAAAATAAGATTATGGAGTTTGTGGCAAACAGCCATATCATAATGATGATCAACCGGGCTACCTCGCCGACATTCTTCATTGCCCAGTTGACGCAAAACGACGAGGTTGTACAAGGCAAGGACGGCATACAACGGCGCTATTTCGAGTGCGTCGTAAAAATGTATGAACATCTAAAGACAAAATCAAAGTTCTCGATAAAATCTCTATCCAAACGCATTAACAACCTGACGACCTATGCAAGAACTTAAGCCAGTTGAACCATTGACGCCGAAAAGCATTGGCGATAATAAATTCAGGATTCCTTTATACCAGCGTTTGTTTGAATGGGAAGACGAACAACTGCTTGGTTTGTTAGAAGACATGAAAAACCATTTTGGAAAAACAGAAGTAAAACCATATTACATCGGGATGATGACCGGATGTCGGCCTGAACGGTTTGAAAACGAAGAAGTTATCGATTTGGTGGACGGCCAACAGCGTTTCACGACAATAATGCTTATGGGCATAGCCATGAACCGTTATCATGAAGAATGGAAACGGTTCATAACGGAAGACCGCCTGACATTTACAGCGAGGGAGGACGACAAGAAATACCTAAGCCATTTAATTGGAATAAGCAGCCAACGCCCAGAAGAAGAGAAAGTTTTTTTCGAGCAGGACGCATCAATCAAGGTGAACTTGAAGATGCAAAAAGCACTAAGAACAATCCTTACGTTCCTGAATAAGTTTGAAACGCCCGGCGAAAAAAGAACTTACTGCAAGGACGTTTACGAACGCTTGACTTTCTTTGTGGCAACATTGCCCGGTGTTTATGTCAAATCTCCTATAAAGCTGAACAAGTACTTCGAGACGATGAACTCTGCCGGACGCAGCTTAGAACAGCATGAGAAAATCAAGGTCGACTTGTTAAGGAAATGCCCCGACACCCATGCTAAATACAAATCCCTATTCAATTCAATATGGAATGCGGTGGAAAGAATGGACGTGCGGCTGCTTTGTAAAGACAACGACGGCGTTGAATTGAACGTGATAGACGAAGAAATAGACAAAGTATGCAATTCACAATTATCTAATCTGAGCATAAAAGAATGCGACGATATTGAAAATGGCATGGAAATAAAAAACATACTACCGACAAATGAAGAACCGGCTCTTCATGAAAACAGGAAAGACGTAGGTTCGGTAATCGACTTTCAAGAATTGCTTTTACTGTCGCTTAACTTTACGCTTGGTACGGAAGACAAACCAAAACCATTAGACAAACACAAGTTGGAAGAATCATTCAAGGACTTTCCGGAAGAGAAAATACCAGACTTCTATCTGAACTTGTATAAAACCAGGCTTTTGCTCGACCGTTATGTAATCAGGGTGGAGAAAGAGAACGGCCGTAACTTGTATCGTATCCGATTGTCGGAAGATGAAAAACCGACGGAGGAAGAACGAAAACTGGTGCAATACCAATCAATGTTGTATGTCTCGACATCCGCGCATCTGTGGCTCACTCCTTATTTAAAATGGCTGATGACATACGATAATAGGAAATCGCTTGACGCAGGCCCTCTGCTACATAAGTTGAAGGAAATAGACAACAAGCTCCATGAATTGTGCCCGTTAAACAAAATGTACTACGACAAGGGCGTTGACCGGTATTGGTTTTGGCGATTGGATTATTATTTATGGGAAAGAAGAAAAGACTATTTTCAAAAAGAAGAACAACAGGAAACCGTCGAAAAATATATGTTCAGGGCAAACCGTTCGATAGAGCACCTGCATCCGCAGAATCAGTCGAAGAACACGGAATGGGATGACAACGACGTAAACTCATTCGGCAACTTGGCGTTGATTTCATCAAGTTTTAACTCCCAACAAGGCAACGACCCCGTATTGGTGAAGTTCGCCCGAGTTGAAAACCAGGCGAGAAACAACGATTTAGAAAGTCTCAAAATGTATAAAATGTATCTTGACTCCAAGCACATTCCGGAAGGATGGACAAACAAAACAAGAGACAATCACCAAAAAGAGATGTACGGCTTGTTGGAAAAATCATATCAATCATAACAATGCGCTAATGAAAATACTCCACATCTCAGACACCCACGGCATGCACCGGCAACTCACAGGGCTGCCCGACGCTGACGTGATTGTCCACTCAGGCGACTTCACCATGGCCGGGACGGAAGATGAGACATCCAACTTCATCAGCTGGTTCCGCGCCTTGCCCTATCACCATAAAATCTTCATCGCCGGCAATCATGACGACTGTCTTTATGGGGCTGAACCGTTTGGACTTGGCGGTAATTGCCATTACCTCTGCAATTCCGGTATTAGGATAAACGGCGAGAGGTTTTACGGCGTACCTTTGTTCATGGAAGATGCCGTCAACGGGAACGACAGGCATTCCATTCAAAACATACCGGACGACACCGACGTACTGATTACCCACCAACCGCCTTCCGGCATACTCGACTTTGACGGCAGACGGCATTACGGAAGCCCTGAATTATTGCTGACGGCGGTAACAATCCGGCCCAAACTCCATTTGTTCGGGCACATGCATTCGGCAATGAGGCAATGAGGTCCGAAACGGGATATTGTTTTCCAATGCCACAGTAGTTGACGAACAATACATATTAAAGACTAACGAAGTTGCCACCTTGTCGCCGGTAATTATATGAGCCTTAAAAAGACGAAGGATACGTCAGTTCAGTATAGAAATAAGGGATTCAGATTATTTTCAAACGAAGAAGCCGGTGGCATTTAGTCATTCCAAGCCTCAACCCGGAATTACTAAATGCCACCGGCTTTATCAAATGCGACCAACAAGAAAGCATCTTATTGGATGTTTCTTATACCGAATCAGTGTTGTTTTTACGGTAACGGCCCTTTCATGGTGGGGGACTGTCGGTGGAAGGATGCCGCCGAGGGTGCCTACTTGCCCAAGAGCGCCCTTATCTCGGCGTCGAGGTCTTTTATCTGTACGTCGCGCTTGTAGAGTGCGTTGTCGCGCCCTACGAGGAAGAACGTCGGCACCGACTGCACGTTGTAGAGCTGGAGGTATTGCGACTGCAGGCCGGCGGCGTCGCGCACGCTTACCCACGGCAGGGCCGCGGTAGTGGTTTTCCAGAAGTGCTCGTCGGGATCGAGTGATATTTGGTATATCTCGAAGCCCTGCGCGTGGTACTTATTATATAAGTCGCGCAGCTGCATGATGCGCTTGGTGGAGCCGTCGGCGCCGAATACGTGGAAGTCGAGCATTACCACTTTGCCCTTAAGGTCGGTCAGGCGCCGCGCCGCGCCCTTGCTGTCGGGCAGCGATATGTCGATTATGTTGGTGGTGTTTATCTTGCTGGCGTCAACCATTGCGGCGGCCTGGTTGTTGCGCACGATGCGCACGTTGCGCATGCCTTCGATGGCAATGTTGTGCAGGTTCTTGCCGCGCAGCGAGTTGGGGTGGTACGTGTCCCAGCTGGTGGCCACGGCGGCGAAGGCTTTTATGTCCTCCTCGCTTTCGCGCGGATTGAATATCAGGCGGTTGCCGAGCGTCTGGAACAGGGCAAAGTACGACGACGCGCGCATCGGAGCCTTGTAGATGTAGTTCAGCTTTATGTCTTGCTTGTAAGCCTCCAACATGCGCGCAACGCTGTCGCGCGTCTGGTCGAAGCCGAGCGCGGCGTTGCGTTCTACGGCTATGACGCGGCCGAGCAGGTCGATCTGCTTAAGGGCCAGTTCCTTTATCGTGGCGCACTCGGACGAGCCTTCGACCTCGTAGCCGGTGGCCATAGTGGGGTATGCGGCCTTAACGGTTATGGTCTCGGTCGAGTCGACGCTTAGGTTGATTATCTGTCCGGCTATGCGCAGGCGGTAGAACTCGGGCGCTTCGGGCGATTTTTCGCTGAAGCTGAACGTTCCGTCTTCACCGAGTTTCACAGAGTCGACCGTCACGGGGCCGTCGAGGCTCATGTTTTCGAAGTAAAGCACCGAGTCCTTAGCCTCGCTGATGGTTCCGTCGACGCGGAACTTCTTGTTGTCGCACGAGCCGAGCGCCACGGCCATGAAGGCGCAGGCGGCAACGGCGCAGATGTTTGATAATGTATGTTTCATCGTTATATGAGTTTTACGAGTTGGTATCCGCCCACTACGGCGAGCAGCCCGAGGGCTACGCTTGCGCCGACGTAGAGGGCCGGGGCGAGGGCTTCGCCGCCCCGGGCGAGGGCGAGCGTCTCGTTCATGAACGTGCTGAAGGTGGTGAATCCGCCGCATAAACCCACGGTAAGCAGCAGCTTCAAGTCGGGCCCTACGGGCGCCCCGTCGCCGTCGGCCATTCCGCAGACCAAGCCGATTACGAAGCATCCGAGCACGTTGGCCGTCATCGTGCCGAGCGGAAAAGCTGCGAGCAGCGTGCCGTTCAAGGCCCGCGACACGAGGTAGCGCGCCACACTGCCCACGGCTCCGCCCAACGCAACGAGCATTATATTCTTAAACATAGCTGCAAAGTTAATGCAAGTCGAGTGAAATGCAAAATAAAAGCGAGAGAAACGAGCTTTTATTTTCATTTCCGAGACGCAGCTTAACTTATCAAAAGTTAATGCAAGTCGAGTGAATTGGAAATCGCCGTAAGGCAAATGCAAAATAAAAGCTCGTTTCTCTCGCTTTTATTTTCATTTCACATAAGAACCGTATCACATTAATCATTAATGTAAACACCCTACGTTCGGCAAGGCGTTCGGTAACCAGTCATTCCGGGCTTAGACCCGGAACCCTGTATGCAACCACGTTGTAATCAAATAGTATGTTTTCCGGATTCCGGGTCTAAGCCCGGAATGACTGGTTACCGAACGCCTTGCCGAACGTAGGATGATAATCGCATTAACAACAATGAACGCCTTGCCGGACGTAGGATGAAAAACAATCGGCCGCAACATTTCAGCGCATCAATATTTACAACCGCTCAAAAGGCGGCTTTTCGGTGTGCAAAAGGTAGCCTATCGCATGCCGAAAAGCCGCCTTTTACACGCCGAAAGGCTGCCTTTTAAAACCGTAACGGCAAGCCGTGGTTTTGATTACAACCGCCTTCAAAGAGAATCGCACGGACAAAAGAATGTAAGTAAAACCACATGCCATGCTTACGATTTCAGTCCGCACGGCCGAGTAAGACGGACAGAGGGTCAATAATCACGGTCGTCGTGGTCGTCAACGTAATCATAACCGTCGTGGTCGAAACCGCCGTCATAGTCACACCGGTTGCCGGAATCGAATCCACCGCCGCCGTAACCGCCGCAACCACAGCCGTCGCCGTGGCCGAAAGCCTCGTAGTCAAATTCCACCGGTTCCGGCCTTCTGGAGTTCACACTCTGCATGATTGCATGATACCTCTCGAAAAACTCGTTGCGTGACGCCGCCTTTTTAGTGCGTTTTTTCCTCGTTGCCATAATCTTGATCTTATTTAGTTTCACATAAGTTATTCATACACTGCAAATATACCGACGTATTGCGACAAACCGTGTCGCCGGAAATTATTTTTCAGCAGACAAGCAAATTTTTAGAAGCAGACAAGCAGTCAGCAGACAAGCAGACAAGCAGATTTGCCTACATATCAACGTCAGTTCGGCATAATGATAAAGTAATCCATTCTAAACCGTAAGAAGTCTGTGGCATACCGTCATTCCGGGCCGGGACCCGGAATCCAGTATAAAAACGCTTTATTCGCAAAATGGTGTTTCCTGGATTCCGGGTCCCGGCCCGGAATGACGGTATGCCACAGACTTCTTACGGTTTAGAATGGTGCCATTTGTTTTTAGAATGATTACATTCTTCTTATGCCGAACTGACGTTAATATCAACATATATCCTATTCCAAAAACATGCGCTTGGCAACAAAACAAATCTCCTTGTCTGCTTGTCACTTGTCTCCTTGTCTGCTTGTCTGCTGACTGCTTGTCTGCTTCTAAGAATCTGCTTGTCTGCTAAAAAAAGACAATTTAATGCAGATTTAATGTAAAACCGTCTTCGGTTCGTTAAAAAACCGTTATCTTTGCCCTTGATTTTTTTGATGTAAAAAGATATTTTTGATTTTTTAGATGAACGTAATTACGAAAACAGTTTCACTGCCTGATGGAAGAAGCATCAGCATTGAAACCGGGAAAGTGGCAAAACAGGCTGACGGCTCCTGCGTGCTCCGCATGGGCAACACGGTATTGCTCGCCACCGTTTGTGCCGCAAAAGATGCAGTTCCCGGAACAGATTTCATGCCTTTGCAGGTTGAGTACAGAGAACAGTATGCCGCAGCCGGGCGTTTCCCGGGCGGATTCACCAAGCGCGAAGGCAAGGCAAGCGACAATGAGATTCTTACATGCCGACTGGTCGACCGCGCCCTGCGGCCCCTCTTCCCGGCCGACTTCCACGCCGAGGTTTACGTCAACGTGATCCTCTTCTCGGCCGACGGCGTCGACCAGCCCGACGCGCTCGCAGGCTTCGCCGCATCGTGCGCGCTGGCATGTTCCGACATACCCTTCGAGTGCCCCATATCCGAAGTGCGCGTGGCGCGCGTCAATGGGGAGTACGTCGTAGACCCGACGTTCGAGCAGATGAAGAGCGCCGACATGGACATCATGGTCGGAGCGTCTAAGGAAAACATCATGATGGTTGAAGGCGAGATGGAAGAAGTGTCGGAGCAAGACCTTCTCCAGGCCCTCAAGGTGGCCCAGGAAGCCATCCGCCCCATGTGCGTGCTCCAGGAAGAACTCATGAAAGAGCTGGGCACCGACGTAAAGCGCGAGTACTGCCACGAAGTGAACGACGAGGAACTGCGCGAACAGCTCCATAAGGAGACTTACGACAAGTGCTACGCCATAGCCGAGGCCGGCGACCACGACAAGAAGGCACGCGAGGAGGCCTTCGACAAGATAAAGGCCGACTTCGAGGAGGCTTACGCCGCAGCGCACACCGACCTCACCGAAGAGGAACTCGAAGAGAAGTACGCCCTCGTAGACCGCTACTACCACGACGTGATGCGCGACGCCATGCGCCGCTGCATCCTCGACGAAGGCAAGCGCCTCGACGGCCGCAAGACCGACGAGATACGCCCGATATGGTGCGAGGTGTCGCCCCTGCCCATGCCCCACGGAAGCTCCATCTTCACGCGCGGCGAGACGCAGAGCCTCACCACATGCACGCTCGGCACGAAGCTCGACGAGAAGCTCGTAGACGACGTTCTCGACCGCTCTTACCAGCGCTTCCTGCTCCACTACAACTTCCCGCCCTTCTGCACGGGCGAGGCTAAGGCGCAGCGCGGCGTAGGCCGCCGCGAGATAGGCCACGGCCACTTGGCTTGGCGCGCGCTTAAGGGGCAGATACCCGAGGAGTTCCCCTACACGGTGCGCCTCGTTTCGCAGATCTTGGAGAGCAACGGCTCGTCGTCGATGGCCACCGTTTGCGCCGGCACGCTCGCCCTCATGGACGCCGGAGTGCCGATGAAGAAGCCCGTGAGCGGCATCGCAATGGGCCTCATCAAGAACCCGGGCGAGGACAAGTACGCCGTGCTTAGCGACATTCTCGGCGACGAGGACCACCTCGGCGACATGGACTTCAAGACCACCGGAACGAAAGACGGACTCACGGCAACGCAAATGGACATCAAGTGCGACGGCCTCAGCTTCGAGATTCTCGAGAAAGCGCTCATGCAGGCAAAGGCCGGACGCGAGTACATACTCGGCAAACTGACCGACACCATCAGCGAACCGCGCGCCGAACTGAAGCCGCAGGTACCGCGCATCGAGGCGTTCGAGATACCGAAGGAGTTCATCGGAGCCGTAATTGGCCCGGGCGGAAAGATCATACAGCAAATGCAGGAGGAGTCGGGAGCGACAATCACCATCGACGAAATCGACGGCGTAGGCAAGGTTCAGGTAAGCGCGCCCAACAAGGAAAGCATACAAAAGGCCATAGCCAAGATCAAGGCAATCGTGGCCATACCCGAAGTTGGCGAAGTTTACGAAGGAACCATCCGCTCTATAATGCCCTACGGATGCTTCGTTGAGATACTGCCGGGCAAGGACGGACTGCTGCACATTTCAGAAATAGACTGGAAGCGCCTCGAGACCGTAGAGGAAGCCGGACTTAAGGAAGGCGACAAGATAACCGTGAAGCTCATGGAAATCGACCCGAAGACGGGCAAGTACAAACTCTCGCACCGCGTGCTCATACCGAAACCCGAGGGTTACGTTGAGCGCGAGCGCCGCCCGAGAGGCGAACGCCGGCCGCGCCCCGAGCGCCCTAACCGCGAGCAGCGCCGCTTCGAGCACCGCCCGAGCCGCGAGGAATACCACGACCCGCTGGCGCAGAAGGAGCCGAAAGACTTCAACGACAGCCTTGACCACGAAAATTTCTAATTAACATAATCACCTAAGAAAGCGGCGGTTTCCCCACACGGGACACCGCCGCTTTCATTCTTACGGGCGCAAGCAACCAACAACATTGCAACACATCCCACATCCGACCCTATCAACTTTCATTTTCAACACGGCCGTGCATGCCGTCAGGTTCACGCTCCGCGCATGGCCATGTCGTTAATCTTGCGCCTTAAATAATCCTTGAATCCGTCGCCGCCGAGCACGTTTACGTCGTCATAAAGACCGAGCACGAAGCGGCCTATGCCGGCGTAACTGCACACGTCCATACGCAACAGGCGGCGCCCGTCGCCGTTGTCGGACATGTAACGCTCGGCCTGCGGATACTCCTCTTTCATTATGCTGTAAGACAGTTGGCCGAGCGTAAGCTCGACGGGCATCAGCTCTTCGCCGCTGAACATGAACACGTCGGTGTACATCTGGCGGTGTTTCTTCTCGTAAGTCCATACCGAGTCGAGCATCTGCACGCCCTGCATGCGGCTTATCTTGAACGTCTTGTTCATGGCCGATGCCGGCTCGTAGCAACGCACCTCGTTGTTACCGTTCATCAGCATGAACGGTTCTACGAAGCGGTCGCGCGTAGTCCGGCTGTGGGGCGAGGCGTAGGCGCGCAGCACTACTTGGCGTTTCAGCTTTATGGCTTCGTAAAGCACGCTGATGTTGTGCGCCGCCTGCTCGCGCAAGTCTTCGTCAGTCAGTATGCGGTAATCGTAAAACCGCTCCAGCTTTTTCTTTATCCTCGCCGTTATGGCGTTGCCGCGCCCGGCCTGGTCGAGCAGCCGCCCTATGACGACGGCCTCTTCCTCAGTAAACGAAATGCGGCTCAGCAGATGGTTGAAGAACGGCGAATTGCGGTCTACGGCGTAACCGTGGCTGGTCTTACGGATTATGAAACCAGTGTCGCGGAAGAACTCAAGGTAATAATAAAAGTTGCGGCGCGATATGCCAACCTTGCCGCATAGCTCCTCAATGGAATAATCGTGGTTTTCGGTGAGCAGCAGCAGTAGGCGAAGCTCACGCTCAAGTTTATCGTGACGCACGTAATCAATTTTTTTAAGCAGACAAGTAACGAGCAGACAAGCAGACGAGGAGATTAGCTTAGCAGACAAGCAGACGAGTTACAAGCAAACTTTTCAGCAGACAAACAAGATAAGGAAATATGATTGGCAGACAAGCATATTTTCCTATTGGGCAAATCTCCTTGTCTGCTTGTCTGCTCGTCACTTGCCTGCTAACAGTTTGAATGTTTTCCTGTGGTACGGCGTTATCCCGTATTCGGCTATGGCCTCGCGGTGTTTCCGCGTGGGGTAGCCCTTGTTGCCGGTCCAGTCGTATTGGGGATATTCAAGGGCGAGACGGTCCATGTAGTCGTCGCGGTACGTCTTGGCGAGGATGCTCGCCGCGGCGATGGAGAGATACTTGCCGTCGCCTTTCACCACCGTGGTATATGGTATGAACCGGTAGGGCTTGAAGCGGTTGCCGTCGACGATTATCGCCTCGGGGCGCACGGCCAATTGGTCGAGGGCGCGGTGCATGGCCAGTATGCTGGCGTTAAGGATGTTTATCCCGTCTATCTCCTCGGGCGTCACCACGCCCACGGCCCACGCCACGGCGTCGCGCTCTATCTCGGCTCGCAGCTCGTAGCGGCGCTTGGGCGATAGCTGCTTCGAGTCGTTGAGGGCGACGTTCACGTAGTCTTCGGGCAGGATAACCGCCGCGGCGTATACGCTTCCGGCAAGGCATCCGCGCCCCGCCTCGTCGCAGCCGGCTTCAATGAGACCGGGGTTCATGTGGCTTTTAAGCATTGTCGTTTAACTTTTTGATAGGACTAATGAGACAAAAGGGATGTATGGGAAGGGGCGGCTGAACACGCATACGGCTTCAGCCCACCCCCTTCTAACCACCCGACATTCCTACTTTACTACTCTTCTCCTTACTCCCTTACTACTGATTTATCTTTCTTTAACTAAAAACGCAGCATTAGTGAACTTATTGTGCACAAACGGATGTTTATTTTGCAGTCAGAAACAAAACAATAAATATCAATGATATGGAAAAGCAGATTACAATGACCGTAAGCCCGACGGCAGACAGGAAAATAACGGAGATGGTGAAAAAGGCGGCTAACACGGTTAAAACGCCTCTGCGCATGCTGCGCAAATATTATTCAAGCGTGCTCGGGCGCAATGTAAGCCGCGCCGAGGCAAGGGCGATAACCGAGGCCCAAATAGCGTTTTTCATAACGGTGATGCCTGCCGACCTGCCAATAATAATAAGGTTGGCGGCATGCGCGTGGTTGGTGGCCAAGGTGAAAAGAATTAAGAGCTATTTGAGTTAAGAGTTAAGAGTTAAGAATTAAGAAAAACAGCCTTGTGGTTTTATCAACAAAGCATTTTTTCTTAATTCTTAACTCTTAACTCTTAATTATTTAACCGAACATCCTGCTTACGCGCTTTATCCCTTCGGCAAGGGCGTCGATTTCCTCCTTCGTGTTGTAAAGGGCGAACGAGGCGCGCACCGTGCCCTGTATGCCGAGACGCAGCATCAGGGGCTGGGCGCAGTGGTGGCCCGTGCGCACGGCTATGCCGAGGCGGTCGAGCAGGGTGCCCATGTCAAGGTGGTGGATGTCGCCGACGAGGAACGACACTACGGCATCCTTGCGCTCCGTCGTGCCGAATACGCGCAGCCCCTCTATCTCCGAGAGCCGCCGCATGGCGTAGCGCGTAAGCTCCTGCTCGTGCCTTTGGATGTCGTCCATGCCTATGGCCGTAACGTAGTCGATGGCCTTCGCGAGGCCGTGGGTGGCAACATAGTCGGGCGTTCCGGCCTCGAACTTGAACGGAAGCCGCTCGAACACGGTCTTCTCGAAGCTGACGCTCTCTATCATCTCTCCCCCGCCCTGGTACGGCGGCAGGCGGTCGAGCCAGTCTTCCTTGCCGTAAAGCACGCCTATGCCCGTAGGCCCGTACATCTTGTGGCCGCTGAAGGCGAAGAAGTCGCAGTCCATAGCCTGCACGTCAACGGCGAAGTGGGGCGCGCTCTGCGCGCCGTCTACCATCACTGGCACGCCGTGGGCGTGGGCTATGCGTATCATTTCCTCCACCGGGTTCACCGTGCCCAGCACGTTGCTGACGTGCGCCACGCTGACGATCTTTGTCCTTTCGTTGAACAGTCGCTCGTATTCGTCGAGCCTCAACTCTCCCTCGTCGGTCATCGGTATGACGCGCACGGCGATGCCCCTCTTGGCCGCCTGGAGCTGCCACGGCACGATGTTTGAGTGGTGTTCCATGACGCTTACTATCACTTCGTCGCCCTCTTGCATGAACTCGTCGCAGAAAGACGACGCCACGAGGTTGAGACTCTCGGTAGTTCCGCGCGTGAATATGATTTCGCCCGTCGACCGCGCGTTGACGAACTGCCTTACTTTCTCACGCGCCTCCTCGTGCAGGTCGGTGGCCTGCTGCGACAGGTAGTGCACTCCGCGGTGTACGTTGGCGTTCACGTTGTAGTACTCTTCGGTTATCGCCTCAACCACCGTGCGCGGCTTTTGCGTCGTGGCGGCGTTGTCAAGGTAAACCAACGGCCTGCCGTAAACCTCGCGGCCGAGTATCGGGAAGTCGTTGCGTATCTGGTTGATGTCGAACATTTTTCTTTCTTTTTAGAAGTTAAAGAAATTATAGACGTTAAAGAAGTTAAAGACAAATGCATTATCACTTATAGTCAATGAAATTAAAAGAAGCAGAGAACATTCACAAATCAGCCACACGGTAAATCATTTCACAATGTAGCATTTGTCTTCAACTTCTTCAACTTCTCTAACTTCCTTAACTTCCATATTTCACCTGCACAGCTTGCAGCCCTCGCATTTGTTAAGCTCGCCGCGGAAACGCTTCTCGACGAGATAGTGCAGGCGGTCGCGCAGGGGGACGAGCTTTATGCCGTCGACAACTTCGTTGACGAAGGCGAACTCAAGCAGCAGCTTGGCTTCCTTCAACGGTATTCCGCGCTGGCGCATATAGAACAGGGCCGCGTCGTTAAGCTGGCCAACGGTGCTTCCGTGTGCGCACTTCACGTCGTCGGCGTATATCTCGAGCATGGGTTGCGTGTACATGCGCGCCTCTTTGGTGGCGCAGAGGTTCTGGTTCGTCTCCTGCGACACGGTCTGCTGCGCCCCGTGGCGCACCAACACACGGCCTGCGAACGCGCCTACGGCGTTGCCGTCGAGCACGTATTTATACAGTTCGCGGCTCGTGCAGCGGCCTACGCGGTGGTCTATGAGCGTGTTGTTGTCAACGTGCTGGTGCTTGTCGGCTATCACGCAGCCCGAAAGGTCGCACTCGGCACCCTCGCCTGCGAATACGAGGTCGGTGCGGTTGCGCGTCACTCCGTTGTGCAGCGTTATCACGTTGTGGCTCACGCGGCTGTCCCTCTGCTGCTCGATGAACACGTTGCTCACGCGGACGTTCTTCACATGGGTCTCCTCTAAGCAGTAAAGGTCTAACGAAGCGTTAGCCCCGACATAAGCCTCGATCACCTGGGTGGCAAGGAAACGGCGGTCGTCGGCGGCATGGTCGCAGAAGAGCAGCTTTATTTCGGCTTCCTCCTCCACCACTATCAGCACGCGGCGGTTGACCATCAGGTCGACGTCGGAGCGCAAGATGTTGATCACCTGCACCGCCCTGTCCACCACTACGCCCTTCGGCACGTACACCAACAGCCCGTCTTGGGCCAGCATCGTGTTAAGCGCCGTAATGCCGTCGTCGGCCGTCTTTGCCAGTTTTGCGTAATACTTGGCCGTGAAGTCGGGATGCGCTGCGGCGTATTTGGCCAACGAGCCCACCACGACGCCTTCGGGCAGAAGGTGCGTCTTGGGCAGCGCCTTGTCGTAAAAGCCGTCGTTAAGCACGAAGTAGAGCGACGTACTGAGGTTGGGCACGTCGCAACGGAACGCCTCATAGGGGTCTACCGGTATTTCCAGACGGTTGAGGTTAAGCCCGTAGTCAGGCTCGAACAGCGCCTGCATGTCCGTGTATTTATACCTCTCAACCTTCTTCGTGGGGAATCCGAGACGGCGGAAGTCGTCGAAAGCGGCGTCGCGCACGGCGTTCATCGCTTCGGCGCTGTGCGCCATAATCATGTCGCGGCACTGCCCGTAGAGGTCGATATATTGTTTTTCGCTTTGCATGTTGTTAAATTTTAGGAGTTAAAGGAGTAAGGAGTAAAGGAGTAAAGGAGCTTTGACAAGCCAACTATAAAATCAATACAGGCAAATTCCAGCCAACTGTTACCATGCCAATAAGGCATTCCTACTTACTCCTTTACTCCTCTTCTCCTTACTACTCAAATACCGTCCACTTCTTCCTTAATCCAGTCGTATCCGCGTGTCTCGATCTCCTTCGACAGCTCCGGCCCTGCGGTCTTCACTATGCGGCCCTTGTAGAGCACATGCACTATTTCAGGCTTGATGATGTCCAGCAGGCGCTCGTAGTGCGTAATGACTATGCAGCTCGACTCCGGCGTACGCAGCTTGTTTACGCCTTCGGCCACGATGCGCAGCGCGTCGACGTCAAGGCCTGAGTCGGTCTCGTCAAGTATGCTGAGCTTCGGCTCGAGCATCGCCATCTGGAAAATCTCGTTGCGCTTCTTCTCGCCGCCGCTGAAGCCTTCGTTCACAGAACGGTTTGACAACTTGCTGTCGAGCTCGACAATCTTTCTCTTCTCACGCATCAGCTTCAGGAACTCGGCAGCGTTCAGCGGCTCCTTACCCTCATACTTGCGCTTCTCGTTGACCGCGGCACGCATGAAATTGGTCATCGACACGCCCGGAATCTCCACCGGGTACTGGAACGAAAGGAATATTCCCTCGTGTGCCCTGTCCTCCGGTTTCATTGCGAGCAGGTCCTTGCCGTTGAAGGTTATCGAGCCGGCCGTAACCTCATACAGCGGATTACCCACCAACACTGCGCTCAACGTACTCTTGCCCGAACCGTTAGGACCCATTATGGCATGCGTCTCACCGTCCTTTATGGTGAGGTTGATGCCCTTCAATATTTCCTTGTCGCCTATCTTGGCGTGTAAGTCTTTTATTTCTAACATAATTCTTGTATATAATTTATTCCGGCCTTACGGCTTGCGCCTGCCTGATTAGTTTATTTCAAATCTAAAAGAGAATCCAGCAGTCCGCTGAAGTCACTGCTTGTAAACTTGAACGGGAACGTAAACTTCAGTCCCACTGACAGCGCTTGGCGGTGCATCGGCGAGCGCATGGTATAGGGCGTGGTGTCTTTTCCGAATGTCGTCTGCGACGATGTATGTCCGTTGATTGCAAATCTGAATCCATATTCAAGCTCAAGAGCCACGCATGAGAACAAATATATGTCGACACCTACAACCGGCGCCACGCTCAGCAGCGGATTTTTCACGTTGTAATTACGGGTGTAGTCGTATGAAAGTGCATAAACCGAACCGCGCTGTCTACACTCCCCAATATTCCAAAATGTGCTTGCGCCGAGATAAGGTTGTAACGCACTCGCTTCTGAAAGGATATACCAGCGTCCGCCGAGCATAAACTGCGAGAGGTCGGCCGACACTTCGCCTGAATAGAAATCCATCTGTTCACGCTCATATCCGCCGACGACAGAGAATCCACTCTTTGGTATGAAATATTCAAGATGGAAAGAGAAGTTAGGACCGCCGCCTGCCTTCAAAGGGTCGTAATACTTGTCGGGAGTTTCGTTGAGCGACACAACCGGCTTTACAGGACTTAGCCTGAAGTCTATTGCCCATCGCCGCGAGTCATCGTCCTGAGCGATTGCTACGAGTCGTGACAGACAAAGCAGCAAGGCTAAAACAATCAAAGGTCTTGTATTCATCATAATAATATTTTTAATATATATCGTTAATGAACCGATAAACCCCTACGGCACTACCCGCCAATTTTTAATCTTTAATTTTTAATTTGAGAAACTATCCCACAGTGCCTTCCAACGACACGCTGAGCAGTTTCTGGGCCTCAACGGCGAACTCCATAGGCAGCTTGTTGAGCACCTCCTTGGCGTATCCGTTGACTATCAGGCCGACGGCCTGCTCCGTAGGTATGCCGCGCTGGTTGCAGTAGAAGAGCTGTTCCTCGCTTATCTTGCTGGTCGTAGCCTCGTGCTCCACTATGGCCGTGTCGTTGTGTATGTCCATGTAGGGGAACGTATGGGCGCCGCAGTCCGGGCCGAGCAGCAGCGAGTCGCACGACGAATAGTTGCGCGCGCCGTCGGCTCCGGGGGCCACGCGCACCAATCCACGGTAAGAGTTCTGGCTGTGGCCGGCGCTGATGCCCTTGCTTATTATAGTGCTCTTGGTGTTCTTGCCCAAGTGTATCATCTTCGTACCCGTGTCGGCTTCCTGGTAATTGTTGGTAACCGCCACGGAATAGAACTCCGCCACGGAGCCGTCGCCTCGCAATACGCACGACGGATACTTCCACGTTATGGCCGAACCGGTCTCCACTTGAGTCCATGAGAGCTTCGAGTTCCTGCCCCGCAGGTCGCCGCGCTTCGTCACGAGGTTGAACACTCCGCCCTTGCCGTTCTCGTCGCCGGGATACCAGTTCTGCACAGTCGAGTATTTCACCTCGGCGTTCTCCTTGACTATTATCTCGACGATGGCGGCGTGAAGCTGGTTCTCGTCGCGCATCGGGGCGGTGCAACCTTCGAGGTATGACACGTAACTGTCGTCCTCGGCTATGATCAACGTGCGCTCAAACTGCCCCGTGTTCCTCGCGTTTATGCGGAAATACGAGCTTAGCTCCATAGGGCTGCGCACGCCTTTGGGTATGTAGACGAACGACCCGTCGCTGAACACGGCGCTGTTCAATGCGGCGAAGAAGTTGTCGCGGTAAGGCACTACTGAGCCAATGTATTCCCTTACCAGGTCGGGATGATTCTTTATCGCGTCGCCGATCGAGCAGAATATTATGCCCTTCTCGGCTAACTTGTCCTTGTAAGTGGTCTTAACCGACACCGAGTCCATTATCGCGTCGACGGCCGTCTGTCCGCTCAGTATGAGGCGCTCTTCGAGCGGAATGCCAAGTTTGTCGAACGTCTTCATCAGCTCCGGGTCTATTTCCTTCTTGCCTTCGTCCTTCTTCTTTGCCAGCGGGTCGGCGTAGTAGGAAATGGCCTGGTAGTCGATGTCGGGCACATGTACGTGGCCCCACGCCGGCTGCTCTAACGTCTGCCAGTAGCGGAAAGCCTTAAGGCGGAAGTCGAGCATCCATTCCGGCTCGCCCTTCTTAGCCGAGATAAGGCGCACCACGTCCTCGTTAAGCCCCTTGTCGATTATGTCGGTATGCACGTCGGTGGTGAAGCCGAACTCATACTTCTGCTCGGCCACCTTCTTTACAAACTCGTTATTATTATTCGTTGTCTCCATTATCATAAAATACGTTGCCGGAAGCGCAACCCCAAGGGCACACTCCTGCAAGTTTGCAAAGATAGTGCAAGTCGAGCGAAATGCAAAATAAAAGCGAGAGAAACGAGCTTTTATTTTCATTTGCTTAACAGCGATCTTCGATTCCGAGACGCAGCCTATCTTTGCAAATACCAATCCAATAGTTAAGAAATAATGGAATAGAATCATTCAAAAGGCAAGAAGTAGATAGCATTCCGGTCGTCTGTTGTGTTATAACATGAACGGCATTCAAAAAAGTGTAAGCAGTCGGCAGCATTTTGTCGTCACACCCAATTCTAAGCAGTCGGCAGCATTTTGTCATTCCGGGCCGGGACCCGGAATCCAGGAAACATACTTTTACTAACAACTTAGTTGTACACACTGGATTCCGGGTCCCAGCCCGGAATGACAGAATGCTGCCGACCGCTTAAAATTGGGCGTGACGACAAAATGCTGCCATCTGCTTACACTTTCTTGAATGCCGTTCATTTTAAACACGATGGACAAACAAAATACGGCCGACTGCTTAAAATTGGGCGTGATGACAATATGCCGCCGACTTTTTACCTTTAGTCGGTTGCATTCATACAACATGGCGAAGGTCTACGTTGCTCACTTATAAATGTTTTTGACGGCTTCTATATAATCATCGTCCACGCCGACATCCGTCGAGAGGTCGCGCCACTGCGGGTTGTCGTGCTCGATAAGTCCTATTTTCCAAGACCGTTTCCAACCTTTCAGTTGTTTTTCCCGGCGGATAGCACTTTCAAACGTAGTAAAGCGTTCAAAATAGACAAGTTGTTTCACGTCATAACGGCATGTGAATCCGCCTATAACGCCCGACTTATGTTCGGCCATGCGCCTGGCAAGGTTGTTGGTCACGCCGACGTACAGTGTGCCGTTGCGTTTGCTTGCAAGGATATAAACGTAGGCTTTGTATATGCTCATAGCTGTTGTTTCGTCAGCTGCAAATATCGTGAATAATCCGTTACAGTCCTAATTTTCGACGTTAATCAAGTATAATGATTCACACAGCATTTAATGTCACAATGTCACCGCACTGGGTAACCCCCTGGCACACAACGCATTGCGCCGTGACATTAAGCAAGCGCCACTATCACTACTGTCACATACGGCCATGTGACGGTGGTGAAGGTTGCGCCGGTCATAATATCACCTTGCAACATACTGGCCGTCAACGCATTACGCCATACGGTGACATTGTGACATTAAAAATAAAGAAAAAAACTTTTCATGAATGATGAAAAACTAATCATTAACGTTAGTTCGGTATAAGAAGAATGTAATCATTCTAAAAACAAATGATATCATCCTAAACCGTAAGAAGTCTGTGGCATACCGTCATTGCCTTAACGGCGATTTTCAATTCCGGGCTTAGACCCG
>CALUFA010000039.1 GCA_944319795.1 uncultured Prevotella sp.
GGCAAACGGGAGGACGGTAAGCGGCTTATTACATAAACGATAATATTTTTATCAGTTGTTTTAACGTCACAATGTCACAACGAGGCGTAAGACATTGAAATTCACGGCATTAGCGTGTGACATTAAGACTACGGGCACATTCACCACCGTCACGCCGTCTTAGGCATGGTGACAGTGGTGAATGTGCCCGTAGTCTTAATGTCACCATTCAACTTACTGGCTATCAGCGGATTGGGTCGCACGGTGACATTGTGACATTAAATATGCAGCAATTTTTATATAAGAAAGCCCCCTTTATAGGGTGCATAATTTAACGTCAGTTCGGTATAAGGATTAATACCACAAAGATTGCGATTTTATTTTGCGCCGTGAAAGGACGATTTTAACATTTTTCGTAAGTTCTCCTGATAAAAGACTCTTAATTCTTAACGAGTTCGTTAGGCAAAACTGGCATTGCTCCGCTTTGCGTGCATACGTAGGCAGACACTTTAACGGCCAAGGCGTGGGCGTCGGCGACGGACATGCCACGAAGAATGCCCGAACAGAATGCCGCAGTGAACGAGTCGCCGGCGCCTACGGTGTCAACCACGTCTACGCGCGGAGTCTCTTGGAACGACACATTACCGGGAGTGAACACGTAACTGCCGTTCACGCCACACGTCAGCACGAGCATGTCGAGATTGTACTTGCCGAGTATCAACCAGCACTTGTTGCTCATGTCAAGTCCAGGATAATCGAACATGCGCCCGATAAGGACAAGCTCCTCGTCGTTAATTTTCAACACGTTGCAACGCTTCAACGATTCCATGAGGACATCTTTCGTGTAAAAATTCTGGCGAAGGTTTATGTCGAAAATCTTCAACCGGCCGTCGCCGTCGGGCATAGTGTCAAGAAACTTATTGATAGTCGTCCGCGAAACGATGTTCCTCTGCGCCAACGAGCCGAAGCACACGGCACGGCAATTCCTTGCCACTTCCTCCAATTCAGACGTGAACGGAATGTTGTCCCAAGCCACGTTTTCCCTGATGTCATACGTCGGCACGCCGTTGTCGTCGAGCGTCACTTGCACCGTACCCGTAGGGTAAGGCGTGCGCGGCATGATATATTCAAGTCCCTTTCCTTCGAGGGCGGCCAGCGTCTCGTCGCCAAGTTTGTCCTTGCCTACGGCACTGATGGCGATAGAATTAAAACCAAACTGTTTTGTGTGGTATGCGAAATTAGACGGAGCTCCGCCAAGTTTCTTACCTTCCGGGAGAACGTCCCACAATGCTTCTCCCAATCCTACGATGATATCCGTTTTCATGATTGTATGTTTTTTGTAGCAGACCAGCCGTCAGTGACGAGCAAACAAGGAGATTTGCCTTGTCACTTGTCTGCTTGTCACTTGTCTGCTTGTCACTTGTCTGCTTGTCTGCTGATATTTTTAATATAACTGAAAAGATAAGCCACGCCTACGGCCATTACGGCCACCGCGCCGGCCTGCCCTACGGCATCGCTGGCAAATCCCATGATGAGGGGGAACACCGTACCGCCGAAGAGTCCCATCACCATGAGTCCCGACACCTCGTTCTGCTTCTCGGGTTCGGAAAGCAAAGCCTGCGAGAAAACTATCGAGAAAATATTCGAGTTGCCGTAACCTACGAGTGCTATGGCGGCGTAAAGTACGGCTTTCGACGCGCCGAAGAACATGCCGACCATGCTCAACGCCATCATGACGACGCTGATTACGAAGAACGTCTTATTGTTCATAATACGCAGGAACAACGATCCCGTTAGGCAGCCCAGCGTACGGAAGATGAAGTAAAGGCTCGTTGCGAAAGCCGCCTCGTTGAGAGTCATGCCCAAACGCTCTATCAACAGCTTGGGCGCAGTGGTGTTGGTGCCTACGTCTATGCCGACATGGCACATTATACCGAGGAACGACAGCAGCACTATCGGCTTGCCCAACAGCTTTATGCAGTCGCCGAAGCCGGATGCCTTGCCGCCGACCTTTTCCTCGTGAATCGGCGTGGCGAAAAGCAACAGGGCCGACAATACGCCTACGACGAAATAAACCAAGAACAGGACTTTCCAGCCAAAGCCGAATGACGGCATTGCGGCCGTAGCGCCCCACATGGCTATGTAAGGAGCAAGGAACGACGCTATTGCCTTTACGAACTGGCCGAACGTAAGCGTACTGGCAAGGTTGCCGCCCTGGAGTACGGTAGAGATAAGCGGATTGAGCGACGTCTGCATCAGTGCGTTGCCTATGCCGAGCAGACAGAACGAGGCGAGCATCACGCCGAAACTTCCGCCCATCAACGGCATTACGAGCGAGATTATCGTAACTACGAGCGACAACAGCACGGTGTTCTTGCGCCCTATGCGGTTCATCAGCATACCCGTCGGTACGGAGAAGATGAGGAACCAAAAGAATACCATCGACGGGAAAATGTTCGCAACAGAATCACTCAGCCCGAGATCTTCCTTCACATAGTTTGAGGCGATGCCCACAAGGTCGACGAAGCCCATAGCGAAGAAGCACAGCATCACGGGCACCAACTTCATATAATTAGTCTTGTTGTTCATTACATTTGGGGTTATGAGGTTTTACGGTTATGAGGTTTTACGGTTATGAGGTTTTACGGTCATGAGGTTGTAGGGTTATGGTGGGTTACGGTATTGGGGGTTACGGTTGGCTGAGTAAATCCCATACGGCAGACCGTATAACGGTACACCCCCCCAAAACCGTAAGACCTTAAAAACCGCACGACCGTATAACCGCACGACCGTATAACCTTACTTCAACTTATAAACATCCATTTTCTTCACCTTGAAACTGCCGCGCACCGACTCGAACTTCATCTTGTTGTACGGCTCGGAGGGGAACACGAGGTTGGTCATGACGAACTTGCCGCCGTCGCCGAAAGCCTCAACGCTCGAACGGTCGACGAACAGGCGGAGGTTAATCTCGTCGGTATCGGCGGCCGGAGCCACCGTCATAGCAGGGAAATCGCGGCTGAAGCCGGTCTCGCCGCTGCGGCTGCGGTCCATTACGAACTCTTTGGCGGCCGTGTCATAATACATGTAAAGGCTCTCGCCCTTGCCGTTTGCGAGCGTCATTACGATTTTCTGCGCGCCCTGGTTCTCTATGGTCAGGTCTATCTCGTAAGCGCCACCGTTATCGTCGAGCAACGAAGCTATGTCGTAAGAGTCGCCTACGGTGAACGCCTTGACGGTCTTCTTGTCCGTGCGCGCCTTCTCAATCTCGGGCGACGGCGCGCTCTTCAGCAGCAGGTCGCCGTCCTGGCGGTAAAGGCTCAGGTCGCGCGCTATCGTATTGGCCGAGCGGTATTGCAGCGTCGGCACTATGGCCGCATACTGCCAATTGCTCATCCAGCCGAGGGCTATGCAGCGTCCGTCGGGCGCATTGCTGAAGGTCACCGTTGCGTAATGGTCCTTGCCGTAGTCCATCCACTTTGTCTTGGTGGGGAACTCGTTGATGAACTTCCTGCCGTCGAACGTCCCCACGAAGTACTGCGTGGCGCTGCCGCCGAACGGTCCGCCCGGGTTTATGTTGCAGATAAGCACCCAACGCTTCTCCTTCGTCCCCTCAATGGGAAGCTCTACCAGGTCGGGGCACTCCCAAACGCCGCCGTGCGAGCCCTGCTTCGCGCCGAAGCTGCTCTCGTATTTCCACTCCTTAAGGTTCTTCGAGGAGAATATCTGCATCTCCTGCCCTACGGCGAGCATCATCACCCAATGCTTGTCGGGAGCGTACCAGAACACCTTCGGGTCGCGGAAGTCGCGCTCAGTCGACGTCAGCACGGGGTTGCCGTCATACTTCGTGAACGCCTTTCCGCCGTCGGTGCTTACGGCCATGCACTGCATCTGGTTGTCGCCCCACGGCGTAGGCTTGGCTGTTGTGTAAAAGGCGACTATTGCATCTTTGCCGAACCCAGCCGTATTATCCTTGTCAACTACGGCCGATCCGCTGAATATCAGTCCCCAGGCGTCGGGCATCACGGGGTCGCCCTCGAACGTCCAGTTCACTAAGTCAGTGCTCGTAGAGTGCCCCCAGCTGAGGTTTCCCCACACGGAGCCGTAGGGGTTGTGCTGGAAGTACAGGTGGTACGTGCCGTCCTTGTAGAACATTCCGTTAGGGTCGTTCATCCATCCGTAGGCCGGGGTGTGATGATATACGGGGCGATACTTTTCCTTATTAGCCATGTCGAACGTGTCGGAGAGTTTTATCTCCTTCCAGCAAACGGCATCCTCGGGCATGCCTTGCACGTCGATTTTCACGTCCTTGCCCTCGAATCCTTCAAGGCTGAAGGGCACGAAGTAGTCAACCCTTTCGCGGGCAAGCCTTATGTTGGCCAATACGCCGATTTGGGTGTTGCCGCTGATTATGCCCACCTTTGCCTCGGGGGCGTTGTCCTGCACGGGCAGGAGCAACAGTTTCTTAGCCTCGGTAACGGCCACTATGTTCTGCTGGTTGGCTAGGTGCTTCACCGTCAGTGCCGATTCGGCCATTGCGTCCATAGGCAGCAGGCCGAGCGTAGCGCCGAGCAGCGAAGCGTATAACATGTTTTTAGTTTTCATGATCTTGTTATTTTACTATTATTTTCTTGCTTAATGTGTTTGCAGGGGTGACAAGTTTCACTATATAAGCTCCCTTTCCGTGGGCGGCCACCTTGCCGGTGCCGATACCGAGGCGGTGCGCAGCCACCATCCTCCCCCCTAAGTCAAAAACGTTGAGCACGGCGTTTTCGTATGTGTTGACGTATGCAATCGAGCCGTTTTCACCCGAAACGTCGAACTTTCCGCCATTTCCCGTAACGGCGACCGACGATGTTCCACCCCTGTTCTCATCGAGGTTCCACGCCTCGAGCTTGTTTACATGGGTCGTTCCGTCGGCAAACGCCTCTACGCCGTCAGCCTCTGCATCGGTGGGAAACAGGCGCATGGAGAACGCCCAAGTGTCGTTGACGAACACGTCCATGATGGAATGGTCTACGAATACATGCAGCTTCATGACCTCGCCCTTGGCTATGCTGCGCGGAAGGGTGCTGCCGTAAACGCCGTCGTACACTCCTCCGTCGTTCACCCAGCGGTCTATGCCCGACGCGTCGACGGTCAGCTTGTTCTCGAGATACGAGTAATACAGCCTTACCTGCTTGTCGCCGTGCTTGAAGAGGTTGAAGCCGAAGTCGCCGGAGCCTACCACGAACTCGCCGCACAACTCGTACTTGCGCCCCGAAACGGGAGCAAGCGACTCCGTGCCGGCAAGGTCGAAACCGGCGCGCGAATACGCTTCGTCCGTGCGCATGGCCTGAAGGCCGCTGTAAGGCCGTTGTACGAGCGTGCCGTCGGCTGCTAAGCTGACCTCGCGCGGCAGGCTGTAACAGTGGGCCCAGCCCAGTTCGTAGTTGTTTGAAGAGGGCAGCTTGTCGGGCACGATGCCCAAAAGGATTGTCTTGCCGTCGCGCTGGAACACCGTGGGCGACAGCAGGCCGTAGCCTTGCTTGCTGAATCCGTCGAGCTCGAGCTTGGCAGGCTTGTCGACGGTTTGCGCCGTAGGGGTGAACGTGCCGTCGGCGTTGATGCCGCCTACCCAGTACAACACCTCCACTCCGTCTTTCGTATTCTGCGGCGTCGTGGTGAAAAGCCACTTGCCGTCGATATTTGTTATGTTCGACATTTCCCAGAACGTGCCGTGCACGGAGGCAGAAGTGCCGCTGAAGAAGGTGCGCCCGTCGTTGCTCCATGTGCGCGTCTGTGGGTCGTACTCGTGCAGGGTCGTTGTGCCGATGCCGTTCTTTGCCGAGCCAACTATTATGTATTTCTTGCCGCCTGCGGTGAAGAAGTACGGGTCGCGGAAGTCGTCGCTGAGCCCCGAGGGGCGGCCGTCGATTATGGGGTTGCCGTCGGCCTTGCTCCATAAGGTCAGCTTTCCGTCGAGCGGCGTGGCCATGTCGATGGTGGCCCGGGCGTTGTCAACGCCGGTATATATTATGGCCGGACGGCCTCCGGTAATCTCGTCGTCGGTGAATACGGCTCCCGACCAGCATCCCTTGATGTCGTAATCGTTGCCGGGGGCTATGGCTATGCGGTCTTCGTGCCACTTATAGAGGTTCTCCGACCAGATGTGCCCCCAGTGCAGGCGCGCCATATAAGGGCCGTTGGCGTTCTTCTGGAAGAACAGGTGGTAACGTCCGCCCGACCAGGCCATGCCGTGGCACTCGTTCGTCCACGCCGTGGCCGGCATGCCGTGGAACGCCGGACGCATTATGTCGGCGGCGTGGCGCGACGCGGGTATGCTAAGGTCGGCGGCGTTCTCGGCCTCGGGCCGTGCTGCCTCGGCCTGCGTAAGCACCTTGTTGTATATCGTGATGTCGTCTATAAGGCCGTTGAACGTGTTGAGCAGGAACTTGTCGAAAGTCCTGTCGGTTGCGCTCTTGCCTATCAGGAATGTGCCCGAGCCGTTGTTAATCGGCGACATGCAGCGGCTCGAGGCCACCTGTTCGCCGTTGCGGTATAGCGTAACGGCGCTGTTCTTGGCGTCGATTACGGCTACGAGGTGGCTCCACTCATAACATGGCAGCTTGCCTTCGGCCTGAAGGTTGACGATCCATCCGCCCGTGTAGCACTTGAAGCCGTAACCGCCCTGCGACGTTATCGTGAAGGCGAAGCCCGTGCGCGCCGTCTCGTCAAGGTTGCCGGCGATCCACGTCTCGGCGTTCTCGGCCTCGGCGGCGTTCATCATCGGATATGTCTCGGGGGCGCACCATAGCGACACCGACAGCCCGTCGGCGCTCAGGGCGTCAGCGCTTACCTCCGCGCCGACATACGTCGAATAGCCGTCGAGGCGCAGGGCCTTGCCCACGGCGCCGTCAACGTTCTCGGGGTCGAGCGCCCCGTTGACGGCCCACTTGCCTCCGCCTACGCCCTCGGTTATCGTGCCGTCGGCGTTGAGCGCCATGTCGAAACTCGCCGCAACGTCGGTCTGCGCCGTGGCCGTAAGGCCGAGCGCAAGGGCCAAAGCCGTGTTGAATATCCTTTTTTCCATAGTTTTCGTTTCGTGGTTATAAGTCATAAATGTTTTGCAAGAGCGTCCGTGGCAGCCTTGGCCGAGCGGCCGGCCATGACATTCAACCTTAATTTTTGATAAAGCGGTATCTACTTGGATAACAATACTTTGCAAGATGCCGCGCCAAAGGCCGCCTTTCGGCTTGTAAAAGGCTGCCTTTCAGGCTGCAAAAGGCCGTCTTTCACGACGTAATACGCGGCATTCCGCTGACTTGGAAATATGATCCTGATTTTCCGCTTGCCAAGGCTGCGACGGGCGCACGCCACAAGGCTATTGCTTGAGATAGTCGAGACTGTTCTTTGTGAGCAGTTCGATGTTATCCTGATAAACGTTCTCCGTGTCGTTCTGGCGCCACTCGTAGGCGTTGAGTCCTATTGCGAGGACACGCCCGAGATAGTCGCCGTCGGGATTGAAGTCTACGATGCCGGCGCAGCAATAGTCGAGCACATGGCCCCATGTGGCGAGCACGGTAGAGTTGGTAGCCTCTTCGAAGCCTTTCACCACGTTAGGCGTGGTCGATATTTCAAGTGCGGCCACGTTCAAGTCCCACATGCAGTTGTGGTCCTCGCGGAAGCCCGGGCCTTCCATTCCGTAGGTGTCGTCGCCGAAACCGGTCTGTTCAGACGTTGCCACTTCCATTCCGGCGTATATCTGGTGGCTTGTATGGTCGTAAGGTTCGGTCTGGCTGCTGCCGATGATTGCGTTCGCAGTCCAGATGTCGGTGCCTACTCCGCCCTCGCCCGAGCCGAACAGGTTGGGCGCACGGTTCTCCGAAACGCGGCCTATCGCGGCCACGAGCTGTGTGGCGTGCTTGGTAAGGAGGAGGTTGCCGCCGTTCTTAACATAGTCGGTCAAGGCCGCAATTACCTCGGGGGCGACAAGCTCCGCGGGCAGGTTCTGCCAGCCCTGGGCTATGCCCACGCGGTCTACCTGTATCCATATCTCGCCGTACTTGTCGGGCGTAACGCCGCCTGCGGCCATATCGGCCGGGGTCAGCACCACGCCGTCGGCGTAGTTGGCGCGGAACCAGTCGAGGGCGGCCTTCTCGTCGTCGTCGAGCGTGTTCTCGTCAGCCTGCGGCAGAAGCATGGCCGGAGGGGTGACGTCGCCGTCGTAGCGCGCCATCACCGTCTGTCCATCCGACTGCGCGCCGTCGGCGTAACGTGTCTTCACGGTGAAGAAGACGTCGATGTTCTTGTCAATATGCCTTGCCACATACGATGTTGCAGGCGCGTCTACGTTGGCAAGCAGAGTGCCGTTCTTGTCGATTCTCACGCCCAACAGGTTCTCGGCCTGAGGCAGTGTCCATGCCAAAGTGACGTTGCGGCCCTCTTGGGTCATGGTCAGGTTGCTTACCGACGGGTATGCCTGTGTGTCGGGCGAAGGTATGTCAACGTCGGAGCAGGCGGCGAGCGCGAAGCCCGTAAGCGCCAATGCCATCATATTGAATATGCTTGTTTTCATTTGTTTTCCGGTTTTTATAGTTATGTATGCTTTATATTCCGTCTGAATCCCGTAGCGGAGCAGCGGCGCGGATGCCCGTTGCCGCTCCCCGTTACGTATTCATACAGTGTTACTGTTGCGGCTCGTCGTAAGTGCCGTTGGCAGCGTTGTCAACCTCCTCGAGCGGTATCGGGAAGTAAATTTCGTCGGCGTTGATCGACGCTCCTTCGTAATAAGAGCGCAGGGTTGCCTCGTTACGCATGTAGTTGTTTACCACGTCGACCACCGTTCCCCAACGAACCAGGTCGAACCAGCGGTTGCCTTCCATTGCCAACTCGAGCCGGCGCTCCATGCGGAGGGCGCGGCGCGCGTAGTCTTGAGTCCAGCCTTCAGCCGGATAAGGCTCTACTTTATAGCTTGCGCGCATAGGGTCGAGGTCTACGGGGGTGTAAGCTCCGTCGATGCTCCGCTTTGCCTTGTTGCGCACGTCGTTTATAAGAGTGCGCGCGTCGGCCAGGTTTTGGTTGGTCTCTATCAGGGCCTCGGCCTTCAGCAGCAGTATGTCGGCGTAGCGGATGAGGATGAAGTTAAGGCCCGAGGCGCCCCAAGGCACTATGCCGGGCACGAGGTTCGGGTCTTCCGGAGCGAGCTGGCCCTTCTTGCCCGAGTACTCTCCGTAGAGGTCGTAGGCGCGTACCCAATTCATGTTATACGTGTGTCCGCGGAACGGGAAGCCTATGCGGCCCACGGTGAAGTCGAGTCGCGGGTCTACGTTGCCTGCGTAGTCGCTCGTAACGTTGACGGCGTTGGTCACGTCGCCCGAGTTGCCCGACAGGTAAGGCAGGCCGTTGTCGTCCGTGCGGAAGGCGTTCACGAGGTTCTGACTGCCGAGGAAGAAGTCGTCGCCTGAGCCGTAAAGGTTGCCTTCGCTGTAAGTGCAGTTGAGCATGTTGGGATAATTGTAGTGGGCGTTGTCGGGCGTAACGGAGAACTGTATGGCGAGTATCGACTCGTACTTGTTGTCGTTCTCAACCTTCGACATGTCCAGGAAGTTGGGGTAAAGCTGGTACTTCTTGCTGCCGATAACGTAGTCGGCGTAGGTTATCACTTCGTTCCAATCCTCAGTGCTGTTGTTCACCGATGCGGTGAAGGCGCACACCTTGGCCATGAGGGCCGCGGCCACGTACTTGTTGAAGCGCCCTGCGTCTTGCTGGCTCTCGGGCATCACGGTGTAAGCATCGCGCAAGTCTTTCTTTATGAAGTCGAAAATCTCGTCGCGCGTGTACTGGTACGGCGATACAGAACTCGGGTCGTCGACCGTCTCGTCGAAGTAAGGTATGTTCTTGAACACGCGTATCAGGTCGAAATAGAAGTAGCAACGCAACGTCTTCAGCTCGCCGAGCAGCGACTCTCGGTTGTCCAAGCTCGTGCCCTTTATGGCTCGCATGGCCTTGTTCACACGGTTGATAGCGTAGAAGTTGTTGCGCCACTTGTCGCGCACGCACACGTTGTCGCTGCGCAGGTTGGAAACCTCAAGGTCGTGGATGTTGCTCTCCATCGACAACGCTTGTCCACCTTTGTAGGCGTCATCGGAACGAACGTCGAATATCCAGTTGGTTATCGGCCCCTGGAACGACTCGTTGTTGCCGAAGAAGTGGCACTCAAGTCCGGCGTAGGCCGACGTCATAAGGCCGTCGATCGAAGTAGAATCGAGCTGCGCGTCGGTAAACGTGCCTTGCGGAGCGAGGTCGAGCATGTCGTTGCACGACGTGAAGAACGCCGGTGAAGCGACTACTGCCAGGCCCAGGAAGGCTTTTGCTATGTTGCTTTTCATCGTTTTCATAATTCTTTATATTTAGTTTACGAGCTACAAGCCAGCAAGTGCTTACTTATGCGTTTGCCGCTTTTGCAGCCGCTTGTCTGCTTGTGTCTTGTCTGCTTGTGTACTGTTTGAAATTAGAACTGAATGTTTAATCCGATAGAGAATGTACGCGAACGCGGATAAGGCGAGTTGTCCACGCGTGCTCCGTAGCTGCTGAGCGGAAGCTCGGGGTCGAGGCCCGAATATCCGGTTATGGTGAACACGTTCTCTACCTGGCCGTAGATGCTGAAGCCTTGGCAGAACTTCTTGGCTATCTTGGCTGGCATGTCGTACTGCAGCTTGATATATTTCATCTTGAAATACGAGCCGTCTTCTACGAAGTAAGTCGACATGCGCATCTCGTTGTTGGCGTCGGTGAGGGCCAGTGCGGGTATCGACGAGTTGGGATTCTCGGGCGTCCAGGCGTTCAGGATGCCGGCACCGTGGTTGATGTCGCGCAGGCCCGTGCCCATGAAGTCGAGCTGTTTCTTGACGATGTTGTAGATGTCGAAGCCGAATTCGCCGGTGAAGAACGTGCTCAGGGTAAACTGCTTGTACTTGAAGCTGAGGTTCAAGCCGATGGAGAAGTCGGGGTTCGGGTCGCCGATTACGCAGCGGTCGTTCTCGTCGATTACGCCGTTGCCGTCGAGATCCTTATACCTTATGCGGCCGAGGCCCTTGCCTGCTTGGTCGGCCGAGTTGTAAACCTCCTCCTGGGTGCGGAAGAGTCCGTCGGCAACGTAGCCGTAGTAAACGCCCATAGGCTGGCCTTCCATGATGCGCCAGTCGCCCGCGCTGATGAAACTTACGTAGTCGTTGAGCTTCTCAACCTCGTTGCGGTAGAGCGAGAAGTTGAACGAACCGTCCCAAGAGAAGTCTCCGTATTGTGGGCTGTGGTAGTCGGCCATAAGCTCGAAGCCGTGGTTCTTCATGCTACCCGTGTTGCGGTAAACCACTGCGTTCTCACCTGCGACGGCGAGCACGGGCGGTTGCGTGAGCATGTCCTTGGTGTTCTTGATGAAGTAGTCGAGAGAAAGGCCGAACGAGCTGCCGAACATGCGGAGGTCGAGACCGATGTTGGTCTGCGTCGTAGTCTCCCACTTCAGGTTCTTGTTGCCCGACGCCGATACGATGACTCCGCCCATTACGGAGTTGTTCGTGCCGGTGATGTCGTATGCGCCGTTGCCCGACGTGTATGCGTAAGACGTGTAGCCGGCATAGAAGTTGTCGATGGCGGCGTTGCCGTTCTGGCCCCAGCCTACGCGGATCTTTAAGTCGTTGAGGATGTCGTTCTTCGGGAAGAACTTCTCTTCAGACAGTCGCCATGCTGCCGAGAATGCGGGGAACACGCCCGAGTTCTGGCCTTTCCAGAGCCTTGACGTGGCGTCGCGGCGTATCGTTGCCGAGAGAAGGTAGCGGTCGGCATAGTTGTAGTCGGCCTTGGCGAAGAGCGAGAAGAGCGCCCATTGGTTCTTTCCGCCGCCGTTGGTCTGGTCGCCCGTGCCTGCTCCTATCTGCATGAAGCTCTCGTCTTCGAAGGCGTAGTCGGTGCGTGCGGCGCTGATGTCCTGGAAAGTGTACTTGATCGCCTCTACGCCTGCGAGCACGTTGAGGTGGTGGTTGTTTACGTCGAGGTTGTAGTTGGCCGTGTTAGTCCACGTCCAAGTGTCGCCCGTGCCGTAAGCGCGGTTCATGCTGTTCACGTCGGTGGGGTTGACCCGGCGGTTGAGGTTCTTGTTGAAATACTGCACATGCTCGATACCGAGGTTGCTCTTAAGCGTGAGTCCCTTGACGGGATACACCTCGATGAAGCCGTTGCCGAAGATACGCCAGCTGTCGTTGCTGTTGTCGCGGCCGTTGTAGACGGTCTGCACGGGGTTGGCGAAGTCGGAGTTGCTGAGGTACATCGGGCGCGCGAAGTTGCCGTTGACGTCGTAAACGGGGATGGCCGGATGCTGGAAGATGGCCATTGCGGGCACGCCTCGGTCGGCGTTGGTGGTGAATCCGCGGTCCTGCCAGTTGGCAACCATGAGGTTTTCGCCCACCTTGACGTACTTGCCGATGTTGTACGTAGAGTTGATACGTGCCGAGTAGCGGCGGTAGAACGTGTTGTCGACGAGACCGTCTTGGTTTACGTAGTTGAGCGAGAACATCACCGTGCCGTTCTTACTGCTGTTAGCCACGCTCGCAGAGAGGTTGTGAGTCCATGCCGACGAGTACACCTCGTCCTGCCAGTCGGTGTCGGCCGACCTTACGGTGTGGGCCGCGTCGAGCCATTCGCCGAGCTGTGGAGTGGCCCCGCTGCCGTAGAACGGGTGCGAAGCCGTCACGTTAGAGTTCTTGGCGGCCGTCCAGTAAGCCTGTCCCCACTGCTCGGCGTTGAGCATGTCGTAGGTCTTGGCCACTGTCTGGAGGCTCAAAGAGTAGTTCACGTTGACGGTGAGCTTGTCGCCCTTGCCCTGCTTCGTGGTGATGATTATCACGCCGTTGGCCGCGCGCGAACCGTAGATAGAGGCCGACGACGCGTCTTTCAACACCTGTATCGACTCGATGTCGGCCGGGTTGAGCGAGTTAAGATTCTCGGTGGTGGCCACTCCGTCGATGATGTAAAGTGGAGAGTTGTTGGGGTTTACCGTACTCATACCGCGCACGCGGATGGTGGAGCTGCCGCCGCCCGGGGCCGCGTCGTCGGCGATGGTTACGCCGGCCAGCTTGCCCTGCATCGACGAGAGCATGTTAGGATTGGCCGCGCTCATAGGCTCGTCCATGTCCATCACGGCGACCGAGCCCGTAAGGTCGGCCCTGCGCTGGGTGGTGTAACCCGTTACTACAAGCTCTTCCATGATGTTGTTGTCCTCCTGCAAGGTTACGCTTACGTTGGGCCCGGCCGTCACGGTAACCGTCTTATACCCTATATAGGTAATCTGCAACTTCGCCCCTTGCGGCGTTTTCAGGCGGAAGTTTCCGTCGAAGTCGGTTACGGTGGCGTTCTTGGTGCCTTCTTCCGTCACCGTAGCACCGATGACAGGTTCGCCGTTTTCGTCCTTTACGCTGCCGCCCACGTCGACAGGCTGCTGGGCGAAAGCGGTAGTGCCGATGGCTACAAACACTGCGTTAAGCAGTATCCGCTTAAATTTTCCAATCATAGCTTTATCTTTTTGGTTAGTAAATATTAGTAAAATCTCTGACGCAAAAGTATCGGTTATTAATAAAATTACATGAAAAAATCCTTTCATTTGCTGTAAAAAAACGTTCATGAAACAAATTTTATACGCTTTGAACGAAATTTACAAGCCGCAAGGCAAAGGTTTTAACACTGTAAACGCCTGAACGGGAATTTATCACTAACTTTGCACCGGCATAACAGGGAAAACCGCACGAACGGCCAGGCGCAAAACGGCGCAAAACCGACGGCTCTGCAAAAGGCGGCCTTTTAGGCTGTAAAAGGTTACCTTTCGCGTCGCAAAACACGGCCTTTTACAACGCAAAAGACAGCCTTTTGCAAAACGCCCGGCAGCAAGCCGGTTTACAAGGCGCGGCAACGCCACGGGCCGACGGCGGAAAACGGCCGTTACGCCAAGACGAAGACCGACGGCAACGCCGGCGCAAACACGGACAAGGACTATGGAAACTAAAGGAAAATACGTCATAGCAGTCGACTCGTTCAAGGGCTGCCTTACCTCGGCCGAAGCCGCCGGGGCCGTAAGCCGGGCCTTAAACGAAAGCCTCGGCGGCGTCGAGACGGAGTGCATCCCCATGTCAGACGGCGGCGAAGGCATGCTCGAAGCGTTCACCGCAGCCGTTGGCGGAAGCATGGAAAAAGCCTGCGTACACGACCAGATGATGCGCCGGCGCACGGCCTCATACGGCATCGCGCCCGACGGCACGGCCGTAATCGAGACGGCCGAGGCGTGCGGACTGACGCTCGTGGCCGAGGAAGAGCGCAACCCCATGAGGGCGACTACATACGGAGTGGGCGAACTCGTGGCGGCAGCCGTAAGGCGCGGCTGCCGCAAGTTCATAATCGGTCTCGGCGGAAGCGGAACGAGCGACGCCGGCATAGGCATGCTGCGCGCCCTTACGGACAAGCTGGCACCGCGCGGCGGAACCATAGACGACGCCCTGAAGGGCGGCCTCGGGCAGTGCCGGTTCACGCTGGCGTGCGACGTAGACAACCCTTTGCTCGGCGCCGACGGCGCAGCGGCGGTGTTCGCCCGGCAGAAAGGAGCCACGGCGGAGATGCTGCCACAGCTCGAACGAAGGGCCGAAAGGTTCGCACGCGCCTCGGCCCTGCACTTCGGCTTCGACCGCGCGGCCCTTCCAGGAGCCGGCGCGGCCGGCGGATTAGGCTACGCCTTCATGCAATACCTCGCCGCCGAAACACGCCCGGGGGCCGACCTCCTACTCGACCTATGCGGCTTCGACGGCATGCTCGCCGGCGCAACAGCCGTGATAACCGGCGAAGGGCGCGCCGACCGGCAGACCCTTATGGGCAAGCTGCCGTTAAGGGTCATGAGGCGCGCCAAGCGCCACGGCTTGCCCACATGGCTGCTGGCCGGGCGCATAGACGATAAGGACGAACTGAAGGAAGCCGGCTTCGACAAGGTGATAAGCATAACGCCCGAGGGCATGAACATAGCCGAAGCAATGAAAAAAGACGTGGCAGGGAAGAATATACGCGCCACAATTGCCCTGACGTTAAGAAGTTAAAGAATTTCTGTTAAGAAGTTAAAGAATTCTATCTAAGAATTTAAAGAATTTAGAGAAGTTATAGAAGTTAAAGCCATTACCTTTGTTGCGTAATGACAATGTTGTGACTTTTTTATGCATTGAATCGTCTCTTGCAACAAAGGTAATGGCTTTAACTTCTATAACTTCTCTAAATTCTTTAAATTCTTAGATAGAATTCTTTAACTTCTTACTTAACAAACTCACCGACGAACGCCCTTACACGCTTGGCATATTCATGCGGATAATCGTGGAACGACCGGGCATGCGCGCTACCGGGAGTTATCCAAATACCGTTGAAATGGCGCGTAACGCCGTCGGGAGTCACATGTACGGGATTGGCGTTGTAAAGCGGAAACACCATCGACGACGGCACATAACCGTCTGACGAGCCGTGGATGTAGAGCATCGGCGACTCGTTACGGGCAAGCTGGTCTACGGGCGAAGCCTCGCCGAACGTCCAACCGTAGCGCAACTTGCACAATACGGTGGCCGCATAGAGCACCGGGAAGTCGGGCAAACCGAACTGGTCGGACAGCTGCCGGCTGAACTCGTCCCATACGTTAGTATATCCGCAATCTTCGACGAAACACTTAACGCTTGGCGGAAGACGCTCGCCCGAAACGTTCATAACAGTGGCCGCGCCCATAGAAACCCCGTGGAGGACGATGCGCGGCTTTCCCGCCGGATCGGCGAAAAGGCTGTCGGCCACGCCTATCCAGCGTATTACGTCCTCGCGGTCCTTCCATCCCATGCGTATGTCGCCGCCCTCGCTCAGCCCGTGGGCATGCAAGTCGGGCAACAGGATGTTATACCCCATGTCGGCGTAAATCTTGGCTATCGGCAGCATTCCTATGTAACTGTCCTTATACCCGTGAACGAGTATGGCCGTGCGGCCGGCCGCGCTGTCGCCGCGCGCATAGGCGGCATGGTGGCGGCAACCGTCGGGCATCGTTACGAACGTGTCGCGCAGGGCCTTCACGCCCCTCATACTGTCAACCCAATGGCGCATGTACGGATACTCGGCAAGCATCCGTGCGTAACGCCCTTGCGTGTCTTTGGCGTCGGACGCAGGCTTCAACGCATAGTCGAGCATGTACCATCCGGCGCCGAACGACAGCAGCACAAGCACCGTAAACACAGAAACAACGGTTATCGTAATCTTCTTTTTCATAGAAAAACCTTAATGAATTAAGAATTAAGAGTTAAGAATTAAGAAAATATGCTTGGCAGGCAGCAGGCAAGACTAAATATCTTAATTCTTAACTCTCATACTTTCTTAACTCTGAATTCTTAATTATTAACTCTTAATTCTTAATTATTAACTCTTAATTCTTAACTCGCTCCGCCCTTATATTGAACTCGCTGACGTTCGACACGACATCATTGTTGCCCTTGACGGCATACACGCGGAAAGTCAGCCTGCCGTCCTTCAGCCTCTTACCGGCCTTCACCATTGCCGTGTAACGCACGCCCTTACCCGGCAATAAGCGCTCAACGTGGATGGTGTTTGATATGCTGACATGCTTATTCCCGGTAGTTTCGACAACCATTGGCTGCACGTCGTAAACGGCTTCGCCCGACCTGTTATACACCTCGAAGATAACCTTGCACAGCTCGCCGGGGTTAAGGCAGCGGTCTTGGTTGTCGTCAACGAAGCGCGCGCCGCGAACCTCGAGGGGCTGCGCCGACCGTCCGTGGGAAGGACGGTCGCCGTCGTAGCGCACCGAAGGGGTGACGTCTTTCGGATGGGTGGCGGTGTAATCGCCCGTATATTCAGAACTTTGGAAATCATAAAGCACGTCGTCGCCGCTGTTGGTCGGGTCGAATCCGCTATCGCCGCCGCCGTAATAACCGTCGCCGCCGTTGTAATACACGTCGTTGCCACGCGTCGCCGCCTCACGATGTTCACGGTATTTGCGCTCGAACCGCCTGTCCTCGTAGTCGCGCCTCTCCTCAACCTGCTTGTCGGCCTGCGCCCCTATCGCGCCGCCTACGGCGGCTCCGCCGGCCATGCCGACAAGCGTTCCGATGTCGCTTCCGCGCGGACCGCCGGTTATTCCGCCTATGGCCGAACCGAGAACAGAGCCTAACGTAGCCCCCGTGTAGGCCCCTGCGCCGGTATATGTACCACAGCCGCTGAGCAACATGACCGCAGCCAGCGGCACAACAACATATTTGTTCATGCCTGCCTCCTTTTTCTTTCCAACAAAGTTACACATTATTATAAATACGGCAAGAGGTTTTTCCCTAAAAAATATATAGAAAACCCTATTTAACGAAAATAAGGACAACAGCGGCGCAAAAGCATGCCGTCAAGACTATGGAAAAGCGAAAGCAGGACAACCTGCAGCCGACAACGGCGGCACGCCCAGCCCGGGGCATGATAAAAGAGGAGAGGCGCAAATACGACAGCGCCCCTCCTTGCCTGTATTGATTATTTAAACAACACCTTGTCAGCCGTAACATTGCCGGCTGCATCTACCGTCTGACGGATAAACACGCCTCTTGAAGGCCGGGCAACCATGCAGCCCTGCAGGTCATAATACGTAACCTTGACGGCAGCGGCGCCTGATCTTACACCGCGTATGCCGGTCTCTATCTCGACATCGTAGCCTCCGTCGTCTGTCGGGTAAATCCATGCTATGTCTGAAGCGGTTTTCGTATTGCCGCCCTCATAGAACGACTGGACGCCTATGCGGTTGTTTACCGTCCAATAAAAATACCACGTAACCATTGAGCTTGAGCCTACAACGTCGTAACCGTCGTTGTAATCGCACGGGAAATACGTAAGCCCCTCGTTCTCGGGCAGCGTCGAAGCATAGAAATCGGAGCTAACCGCGAACGGCTGTCCGGCATCGCCGTCAAAGTACATTTGGTAATACAGTTTCGTCGGGTCGAGGATGTTGCCGTCGGTATCCACCTGCGGAATCGTAAGCGAAACGAAGCCCGAACCCCACTGTGGGTTGTAAGCCGAGTAGTAGCTTATCTCGGGCGTGGCCGGTTTTGCGGCCACGTCGGCGAAACGTTTCAAGTCCATGCCGCCCATGTCGGCCATGAAGAAGCTCACCGTATCGCCCATTATGACCATCGCTTCGTTAGGAGCGCAGGCCAAGGACATTGCGTCGGCGTCGTAGTCGAACACCAGTTCGTCCTTATATTCGTAAATCCTGTCGTACTCGGGATAGCCGTAAGTGGAGTCGACCACATTGACGAAAGTGGCCGACTTGGTCCAACAATTGAGGTTGAACATCGACCATGTGCCCACATACTGGTTAGCGAACACGGCCTTGTCGCCGTCGACCGTACCCTTTATCCATGAGTCAGGATTCTCGGTTATGGGGTTTTGTATGTAAAGGTCGTTGCCGTCGCGGCCAACGTTTACCAACTGTTGCACCTTTTGTTCGCCGTCCCAGCTGATCATGGTATAGGTCAGTACGAACCTGTCGACCGTGGCCGTAGCCGGCAGTTGGGCCGGAGTTTCCTCTATCGGGTCGAACGTCATGAAAGCGTCGCCATAGGCATACCAGCCTCCGTCGCTGTCGATTTGGCCGATAATCTCGGTCGGCATCGTGCCGAACTCGTCGACAACGTATTCCCCGCCCAGCTGGCGGAGCACGCCGTCCTTATACGTAAAAGTAACGTCGGTGGCTATCTCGCCAGTCGACAGGGTGTCGAGCGAATAGCCTACCTTGTCGGGTTTCGGCTTGTAAACCAAGCGGCAGGCATAGCGCGTGCGGCCGTAATCATACGAGATGGCCTGTGGCATGCGCGCAACATACGTCGTATCGTCTACCTTGTCGAGCTTAAGGTAATAGTCGGGCTGGCCGACCACGAGCTCAAGCTCCGACATTACGTTCTTCAGGTAAATCGAACCGTCGTCGCCCTCGACCATCTCGCCGGGCTGCATTTGGTAAGTCTTGGCGTTCAGGCCATAATAAGTGTTTGCGAAGGCATGGCCGTCGCGCATAACGTAAGGATACACCTTGCCGGCCGGACGTTCGTGCATTATCGTCGTATCGGCGAACATTTCGGCCAAGCGGCCGTCTGAAACAGCGGAGCGCCGGGCCGGAACGGGCGCGTCGGGCCTAATGAAATCAGCATTCTTTATTATCCGCGAATTTTGTCCAAGGCGTTCTTCCACCAACTTCTTCACTGCCAACCGCGCGTCGAGCGACTGGGCCACGGCCGTTGTTGACAGGCATGCACACAATGCAATGATTGCGAATGTAAGATTTTTCATACCAAATTAGTTTTAAAGTTAGACGCTAAAAACATTTCATAATTATACGTCTGCAAATATAAACAATTTGAAATAAAATAAAGCATAATTATATAATACTATCATTATTTAATTTAAATAATTGATTTAAATCAACCGTTCAAGCGACATTTTATCCCAAATACGGCTGCAACAATCCACCGCGCACAAACGCAAAACCAAGATTACAATTCTGTTACACGATGTTATTTTATTTTAACAGACCACCTCTTACGGCGTAAAAGACGTAACTTTGCCGCGGTAAAACAAACAAAAATTTGAAAATGAAGAAACTATTGCTCACAGCCGCTTCGGCCATATTGGCGCTGACGGCAACCGCGCAGAGCGCATGGGACGAAATCAAGCAGAACCCGAAGCTCGCAGCAGGCAAATACATGGCCTACGAAGCGCCCGAAGTGGAGGCGGCCGAGCCGCCCGAGGGATACGAGGCATTCTACGTGTCGGCATTCGCGCGCCACGGCTCGCGCTACCTTACGGACAAGGAAAAGTATGAATATCCGCTCAGGATACTCAGCAACGCCGACCGCGCACGCAAGCTGACGCCCGACGGCAAGCGCGCCCTCGCAATAATAAAACGCATGGCCGCCGAGGCCGAAGGACGCTACGGCGAACTTACCAAGAAAGGAGCAGAGCAGCACCGCATGCTCGTAAGCCGAATGGCAGGCCGCTGGCCGGCGGCGTTCGCCGACGGCACGCACGTCGACGCACGCTCGACCGTTAAGAGCCGGGCCTTCCTGTCGATGGCCAACGGATGCGTAGAGCTGGCCCGGCTGAACCCCGAACTCATAATAACGATGGACGCCAGCCTGAAAGACGTGCCCTACCTGAAATACAAGAGCAAGGCTTACGACAAACAGCACATGGCCGACGCCGACGACGCATTCCGCCGGGCCGACAGCGCATACGTACACCCGGAACGCCTGATAAGGCACATCTTCACCGACTACGCCTACGCAAAGACGAAGGTACTCTCGCCAACGGCGTTCATGCAGGCCCTGTTCGAGCTCGACGGCATCAGCCAAAGCAGCTACGGCATGCCCTCGCTCGCGTTCCTCTTCACCGACCAAGAACGCTACGACCTGTGGCAGCGCAACAACTTTGAGTGGTATTACGAGAAAGGGGCGTCGCCCCTCAGCGGCGCATGCATGTACAAGTTGGGGCGCAACCTGCTCGAGAACTTCGTCCTCACGGCCGACACCGTGATAGCCTCGGGCCGCACGGCCGTAACCCTGCGCTACGGACACGACACACAGCTGGCGCCACTGGCCGCACTGATGGGGTGCGGCAGGCTGACCGAGGCCACGGCCGACTGGCAGCGCATAGCCGACACCTACCGCACGTACCGCATCATCCCGATGTGCGGCAACGTGCAGATGGCCTTCTACCGCAAGGCCGGCAGCGACGACATACTCGTGCGCGTAATGCTCAACGAGCGCGACGCCGCCCTGCCCGTGGCCACCGACTGCGCCCCGTTCTACCACTGGAGCGACCTGCGCAAGTACTGGCTCGACACCGTAAATGCCATCACCCTGCCACCCGTCGCCGCCGAGGGAGACTAACGGCCACGACCCACGAAATAACAGCCTGATTCCCAACACATTACAAAAGGCCGTGTTTTGCGTCGCAAAACACGGCCTTTTACCTTGCAAGAGGATGCCTTTTACACCGCAAAAGGCATCCTCTTGGAGTTCATCCGCAGTTTGTTTGGATGAGAATAAGCATTAAAATGAATGTCCGCAACCACGCATTCATAATGAAATGAAATGTTTTTGCGCAATATAAAAACAAAAGAGCCAAATAGCATAAGATTTTCTTGCAAGTTTAAAAGTTTTTTTATCTATTCGCCACATTAACATTTGATTATTTAACTGCTTGTAAAAACAAGCATCCTCTCACATTCATTTTACTTGAAGCGATCATTATAACAACTAAAAAACAACGACGCCCAAAACAAGCAAATAGCACGAACAACTTTTTAAAGGCCAAAAAGCCGATTACCAAACAACAATAAGCCTAAAGAACGAACATTACGGATACGGCCTGATAGACGCTTACAAAGCCGTACTGAACAATCCTCGCTAAAAACAAGTATTTGTTTATAGGACTGCGCTTTACAAAATTCATCCATTACCCGAAAAAACAAAGAATCATGAAACAACTGAAACTTTTACAGACCTGTGCGCTAAGCATGTTCATGATGCTAACGGCGCACACGGCAACGGCGCAAGGCTCATTAACGCCGGAACAATGCACTATCGGGACCGACGGCCGCCCCGTATGCCACCCGATAATAGACATCGGCTTCAGCTTCGACGGGAAAATAACCGCCAAGGGCGACGCCAAAGGGTACATAACATGCAACGGCGACACCGTGGCGGAAAAAGCTATAACCATTGATAACGGCCGCAGGCAGGGATGGGCATATATGATATTCGACGAACCGCTTATTCTGCCTAAAGGACAAGACTACACGGTGACGGTGCCGGCTGGGACGCTTGCGCTTGAAAGCGACCCATCGGTAACGAACGACGAGCTACGCTCAGACTTCAACATTCCGGCAAGCCTGCCAGTAGCAGAGAACTCGATAACAGACGGCAGCACCGTTGAGAAGGCCGCATTGGTCACGTTCTTTTATAAGGTGGAGACAAAAGCCCTCGCCACAAACCCTTTGGCCATGCTCTACCGAAATACGAACGGGCAATGGATTAAGGCAAGGACATACCCAGTAAACGTAACCTACGACTGGGATTTGGGGCAAGCCTATGTGGATTTCGGACAGGAAATGCGCTTCGAGAAAGGAGTGGAATACCGTATTGTGATACCCGAAGGCACCATCAGCGCGCTACGACGAGACGACATTGTGAACGAGGAGGCAAGCATAACCTTCACGGGAGGCTACACCGAGCCTCTGCCTACGGTAGACTTCACATGGTGCAACCTGTTCGGAATGCGCGACTTCAGCAAGATTTACGACGTTAAATTCTACTACGACATACCCATAACGGCCACCCCCGGCATGCTGGTTTCACTATGCAGACCGGACGACGGACAGATGATTGCCGGGGTTGAGCCTACCGTAAGCACGGAAGAAGGCAAATGGGTGCTGACGGCCGGATTCGGCGGACTTGACATGTCGGCCTACGACGGGTTTACCGTCGTAATTCCCGAAGGACTTGTCGTATCGGCCGAAGGCGACGTCGTAGTAAACGAGAGAAGCGCCACCCAAATAGGCGGAACAACAGGAATAACAAACTCGACGGGCAACGCAACGACCGTAAGCTGCCAAGGGCACAAAATAATTATAACAAACGCCCCAATAGGCGAAAGCATAAGCCTTATAACGGCCGACGGACAAACGGTAGCCACAAAGGCTGACTGCGGAGCTGAAGAGTCGATGCAACTGCCGGGCAAAGGCATGTTCATAGTGAAAGTGGGCGGAGCGTCGTACAAGATCATAAGCAGATAACATCATGAATACTCGCCTCACACCGCCAGGCGTAAACAAGCCGAGTATAGACATCCGCTATGTGAGCTCGGGATATAACTTCGCTATATGACGTTAAAAAACGTCAGTTCGGTATAATGAAAGGAATCCATTCTAAACTTTAAGAAGTCAGTGGCATACCGTCATTGCCTTAACGGCGATTTTCAATTCCGGGCTTAGACCCGGAATCCAGGAAACACCATTTAGCG
>CALUFA010000040.1 GCA_944319795.1 uncultured Prevotella sp.
TCATAATTCATAATGCATAATTGGGCTGCGCATTAATGCATAATTCATAATTCATAATGCATAATTGGGCTGCGCATCAAGGGCAAACATCCGTCGAATTATGCATTACGCATTATGCATTATGAATTGTTGCGCAGCCCAATTATGCATTATGAATTATGCATTATGAATTAATTATTGTCCTCCGAGCCTTCCGAAGAACTCGATTATCTCCTCCCAAGTCTTGAACGTGTCGTCGCCGAAGGCGATGCGCGTGCCGGCGAAGTCGGCTGCGCCGAAGTCGTCGGACGGGTCTATGAGGTAGTCGCCGTAAAGAAGGTCCTTGCGGTTGGTGAACACTATGTGGTTCCATGCAGGCACGTTGACCGTTTCCTTTGCCCAATCCGTCACGCCGGTTATGTATTCCGGGGCGTTAGTAGGCGCCGTTGCGACGATGTATATGGTGTAGTTTTCAAGCAGGAAGCGGTACGCCTTCACCGCGCTCGACTGTTGGTTGCCGCGCGCGTCGCGCAGGGCGTCGATGCTGATGTATATTATCGGGCGCGTGCGTCCGCTCTGGTGGTCGTCTATCCATTGTACGACGGGGATGACGGAGTGCAGCAGTATCTTGTCATTCATGCGGTGCTCGCCGTGGAAGCTGACGGCGTTGCGGTAGTGTTCGGCGAAGATTTCCATCGTGTGAACCACCGGGTCTTCGTCGCCGAATAGCCCGTAGACGCGCACGCGGCTCTCCTCGTCGGTCACTCCGGCGAAGCATTGCGCCGTGACTGCCTTGTATTCCTCGACCAAAGCCTTTGTTACGATGAAGTCTTGCACGCCGTCTTGGCGCGGATTTAGGAACGTGTTCTTGCCCACCATGCCGTGTTTCAGCATCGTGTCGCCCATCTGGAACGCCGGGTTCACTAATATCCTGTCGTATCCGTAAAGCATTTCGGCGTACATTCCGCCCATCGACGTGCCTATTACCAGGTCGGGATTCTCCGCCAGGCATGTGTCCCTAAGCAGTTGCATGGCCTCTTCGGGGTGTATGGGCAGGTCGGGGGCGACGACCGTTGCGCCGGGAAGCATCTCGCGCAGCTTAAGCACCGTGCCCGACTGTCCCGACGAGGCGAAGCCGTGTACGTAGAGTATCTTCTTCCCCTTCATTATCCCGGGGAACTGTATCTTGTAGTTTATTTCCATTCCGTTACGTCGTTGCGTTGTTTTATGTTAGGTACAAAAGTAGTAATTTTTCTTCTCCCGTGAAAGCGTTTTCAACGCAAAAAGGCAGCCGTCGTGCGCTTCCGCTGTAAAGGCTTGGTATTCAATGCGTTACAAAAGGCCGTCTTTTACGCTGCAAAAGGCGGCCTTTTAGCGTGTAAAAGGATGCCTTTTAGCGTGCAATGGGATGCCTTTTAATGTGTAAAAAGTAACCTTTTCGGCATTCTAAAAGCAAAGTTAATAAACGCTATTGGCCTAAATCCATACATCCTCTTTTAAAAAGTCGGCAGCATACCGTCATTCCGGGCCGGGACCCGGAATCCAGTGTATTCATCCTCATTATTATAAAATGGATGTTTTCTGGATTCCGGGTCCCGGCCCGGAATGACGGTATGCTGCCGACTTCTTATAGCCTTTTTTCTTATTCTTATAACCGATTTTTTTATTCTTATAACCGATTTTTTTATTCTTATAACCGATTTTTTTATTCTTATAACCGATTCTTTAGAATAAGTGTGTATTCAGGCTGCTTGCGGACATTCACTAAATGTAATAGGGGTAACAAATTCCGTAATAAATGTACACTGATTTACGCGGATAATCGCTATTTTTGCAGAAACAAAACGAAAGGAGAGAGTCATGGAAAAGATATTCAAGGTTGACACGATTGACGACTACAACCGCGCGTTGGGCGTTGAGACGAAGCATCCGTTGGTGACCGTGGTCGACCAGTCGAAGATGGGCGGCTTCCCGTTCACGGGCGAGGTGGCTTACAACTACGGCGTCTACGCGCTGTTCCTGAAGCAGACCTACTGCGGAGACATAACCTACGGGCGCATGCCTTACGACTACCAGGAAGGCACGGTGACGAGTTTCGCCCCGGGGCAGGTGGTGCTCGTAAAGTTCAGGCCCGACTTCAAGCCCAACGCCGTCGGCCTGCTGTTCCACCCCGACCTTATCCGCGGCACGTCGCTCGGGCAGGAGATAAAGCAATACTCGTTTTTCGCCTACTCGTCGCGCGAGGCACTCCACCTGTCAGAACAGGAGAAGGCTATATTCAAAGACTGCTTGGACAAGATACGCATAGAGATAGAGCGCCCCATCGACGGCCACAGCAAGAAGCTGATTTGCAGGAACATAGAGCTGCTGTTGGATTACTGCATGAGGTTCTACGAGCGCCAGTTCATCACCCGCAAGACGGCCAACCGCGACGTGCTGGCAAAGTTCGAAGAGGAGCTTGACGGCTATTTCAGCGGCAACACGCCAATGCTTAACGGGCTGCCGTCGGTGAAATATTTCGCCGAGAAATGCTTCCTGTCGCCCAACTACTTCGGCGACTTGGTGAAGAAGGAGACCGGGCGCACGCCGCAGGAATACATACAGAACAAGATAATCGACTTAGCCAAGGAGGAACTTCTCGCCACCGAAAAGACCGTAAACGAGATAAGCTACGGCCTCGGATTCCAATACTCGCAACACTTCAACCGCTACTTCAAGCGCAGCACGGGCATGACGCCGAGCGAATACCGCAAGGCCGAGGCGGCGCAAGGCTGATTTGGATAATAAGACAAATTGGGCCCGTTAGCCAAATAAAAAAGAACTGAAAGGAAAATGCACCAAGACACCGACGCCACCAACTACGTATGCGAGTGCAACCGCGCCTTCAACGCCGAGACGCTGCACCCGTTGGTCAGTCTCATCGACATGTCAGCCCCCTGCGGCGGCAGCCGGATGAAGACCGACTGCTACGCCGTCGTGGTGAGACACCGCGCAGGCAACGGCGCGGAATACGGCCGTCGGCCCTACGACTTCTCAGACGCCACGCTGCTGTTCTCCGCGCCGCACAAGGCCGTAGACCTCAGCACCAACGACGGCAAGATGCTCGTGTTCCACCCAGACTTGGTAAAGTGCACTCCGCTCGGCGTAAGGCTGAAGGAATACTCGTTCTTCAAGTACCGCCAAGACGAGGCTCTGCACGTATCGTGTTGCGAGGAAAGGGTGGTCAATCGTTGCCTTGGCTGCGTAGGCGACGAGCTTAGTTGGGGCGTAGACGAGTACAGCAAGGCCATTATCTGCAACATCATCGACCTGCTGTTAAGCTACTGCCGCAGGTTCTACAACCGCCAGTTCATCACCCGCCACAACGCCAACGCCGACGCGATAGCCCGGCTCGACGGCATCGTCGACGGCTGCTTCGCCGACGGCAGCGCCGCCGTCGACGGCTTGCCCACGGCCTGCCGGCTCGCCGCCAAGCTCGACATGTCGGCCTGCTACCTTGACGACATGCTCAAGAGCGAGACGGGCAAGACCGTCGGCGAATACGTGCAGCTGCGCCGCATACAGGCGGCCAAGCGGATGCTGGTAAGCGGCACGCTGACCACGGGCGAGATAGCCGGACGCTTAGGCTTCTGCACGGAGCGGCTCTTCGCCACCGTATTCAAGAAGATTACCGGCTGCACGCCCGAGGAATACAGGTAGGGGGAAAGTGAAGAGTTAAAAGTGAAAAGTGAAAAATCCAAATGCTTTTGCGTGAAGAACAAAGAGTGAAAAGTGAAAAAGCATTTGGATTTTTCACTTTTCACTTTTAACTCTTCACTTAATTTCCTATCTTTGCGGTTGACAAATCAAAACCGTTAATAATGAAAAGATTTTTATTCATGCTGCTGTCGGCGCTAATGCTGTGCGCCGGAGCAGCCGCCGAGAACTATCCTTACCGCTCCGACTACCTGTGGGTGACCGTGCCCGACCATGCTGATTGGCTGTATGAGAAGGGCGAGAAGGCGCGCGTCGAGGTGCAGCTGTATAAGTACGGCATACCGCGCGACGCTGTGGTGAAGTATGAAATAGGCGACGACATGATGCCCTCCGACCGCAAGGGCGAGGTCAAGCTGAAAGGAGGGCGCGCAGTAATCGACGCCGGCACGAGGACTACTCCCGGCTTCCGCGACATCCGCCTGACCGCCGACGTAGACGGAAAAACCTACGCCCACCACGTAAAAATAGGCTTCTCGGTAGGCGAGATACGCCCGAGCGTCGAAGAACCGGCCGACTTCATTGACTTCTGGAGCAGGAACATAGAGGATATGAGGGCCGTTCCGCTGACGTACACGAAGGAGAAAGCCGACGAGTATTGCACCGACAAGGTAGACTGCTACTTGGTGAAAGTAAACCTGAACAACCGGAAACAGGCCGTGTACGCCTACCTGTTCTACCCCAAGGGCGCGCGGAAGGGGCAGTGCCCCGTGGTGCTCTGCCCTCCCGGAGCCGGCATAAAGACTATCAAGGAGCCGCTGCGCCACAAGTATTACGCCGAGAACGGCTGCATACGCATGGAGATGGAGATACACGGACTCGACCCGAGGATGCCGCAAGAGGCGTTTGACGACATATCGAGAGCCTTCAACGGGCGCGAGAACGGATACCTTTTCAACGGCCTTGACGACCGCGACCGCTACTACATGAAGCGCGTCTACCTCTCACTGATACGCTGCATCGACCTGCTGACGTCGCTGCCAGAGTGGGACGGGCGCAACGTCGTAGTGCAAGGCGGAAGCCAGGGCGGGGCCTTGGCGATAGTCGCCGCCGGGCTCGACGGCCGCGTTACGCAGTGCATAGCCAACCATCCGGCACTGGCGGACATGGCCGCATACGCCGACGGACGCACCGGCGGATACCCGCATTTCAACAAGGTTGAGGGCATGCTTACCGACATGCACGTCAGCACTTTGGCGTATTACGACGTGGTGAACTTCGCCCGGCACGTTAAGGCCGACACCTACATGACGTGGGGTTACAACGACAACACATGTCCGCCGACCACATCCTACGCCGTATGGAACACCCTTACATGCCCCAAGGAAGCGCTCATAACGCCGATAAACGAACACTGGACGTCGGAAGAAACAGAGCGCGGACACATGCAATGGATGCTTAAGAGGCTGAAATAAGGCGCCTGTGACAATCTTACCGGGCCTATACGTCCCATTAGTCTGATTGGTCTAATGGGACGTATAGGCCCGGTAAGTCGTTTCCGCAGGCGCATGCCGGCGCTCGGGTGCGGTCGTGCGGCCGTGCCGGCAGTTACGTCCGGCGGCCTTTTGGCCTGCTTGAAAAGAAAAGGCGCAGGATGCTTCACAGCTGTCCTGCGCCTCGTAAAAAACTTAAACAACCAATAAGTCAAAATGATGCGGAACGGTACCGCACCATATCGTGATGCGCCTTGCCTTGCGGCAGGCGTCGCAATCTCATCTGATGAACAGCAGTTCGCGGTATTTGGGCAGAGTCCAAAGCTCGTCGGCTACGATTAGTTCGAGCTTGTCTATCTGGTAGCGGATTTCCTCCATCTTAGGCGCTACGGTGTCGTGGTAGGCTATCGCCTTCTCGCGTTCGCTCTCTATCTTGTTCGCTACTTTGCGTGCGTTGATTAGTTCCTCGACTCCCGTCTCTATGGCTTGCGTCCGCTCGGCTATTTCCTCGATGAGTTTCATGTTGCGTGCGCACAGCTTGTCGGCCTTGTCGGTCGGGAATATCTGGCGCATGTCCATGACGTTCTTCGCCAAGCGGCTCTGGTAGTGGGTGGCCACGGGCACGATGTGGTTCATCGTTATGTCGCCCATTACGCGGGCCTCTATCTGTATGCGCTTGGTGTAGGTGTCCCACTTCACCTCGTTGCGGGCCTCAAGCTCCTTGCGGTTCATTACGTTCATCGACTCGAACATGTTGATTGAGCTTTCGCTCAGGTAGTTGTCGAAGATCACGGGGCAGCTCGTCTCGCAGTCTAATCCGCGGCGCTTGGCCTCCTCCACCCATTCGTCAGAGTAGCCGTTGCCGTCGAAGCGTATCGGCTTGCACGTCTTGATGTCGGCGCGCAGTATGTCGATTATGGCGTCGGTCTGGTCGTGTCCTTCGGCGATGAGCGCGTCTACGCGGCGCTTGAAGTCGACGAGTGCCTCGGCTACGGCTGTGTTGAGCGCTATCATAGCCGACGCGCAGTTGGCCTCGGAGCCTACGGCGCGGAACTCGAAGCGGTTGCCCGTGAAGGCGAACGGCGACGTGCGGTTGCGGTCGGTGTTGTCGATGAGCAGCTCGGGTATCTCCGGTATGTCGAGCTTCATGCCCTGCTTGCCTGCCACGTTGAAGAGGTCGCCCTTGTCGCTGTTCTCTATGTGGTCGAGCAGTTCGCTGAGCTGCTTGCCGAGGAACGACGAGATGATGGCCGGCGGGGCTTCGTTGGCGCCGAGCCGGTGGGCGTTGGTGGCGCTCATTATCGATGCCTTGATGAGCCCGTTGTGGCGGTAGACGCCCATGAGGGTCTCCACTACGAAGGTAACGAAGCGCAGGTTCTCCTCGGGAGTCTTGCCCGGGGCGTGCAAGAGGACGCCCGTGTCGGCCGAGAGGCTCCAGTTGTTGTGCTTGCCCGAGCCGTTGATGCCGGCGAAGGGCTTTTCGTGTAGAAGTACGCGGAAGCCGTGCTTGCGCGCCACTTTCTTCATGAGCGACATCAGGAGCATGTTATGGTCGTTGGCGATGTTGGTCTCTTCGAATATCGGTGCTATCTCGAACTGGTTGGGCGCAACCTCGTTGTGGCGCGTCTTGCAGGGGATTGACAGTTCGAGGGCCTGTATCTCGAGGTCTTTCATGAAGGCCTGTACGCGGTCGGGGATGGTGCCGAAGTAGTGGTCGTCCATCTGCTGGTTCTTCGCCGAGTCGTGCCCCATGAGCGTGCGGCCCGTGAGCATGAGGTCGGGGCGCGCCGAGTAGAGGCCCTCGTCGACGAGGAAGTACTCTTGCTCCCAGCCTAAGTTGCAGGTTACTTTCTTGACTTTCGGGTCGAAGTAATGGCAAACGTCGGTGGCGGCCACGTTCACTGCGTGGAGCGCGCGCAGCAGCGGGGCCTTGTAGTCGAGCGCCTCGCCGGTGTAAGAGATGAATATCGTAGGTATGCAGAGCGTGTCGTCCATGATGAACACGGGCGAGGTGGGGTCCCATGCGGAGTATCCGCGCGCCTCGAAGGTGTTGCGTATTCCGCCGTTGGGGAACGAGCTGGCGTCGGGCTCCTGCTGTACGAGCAGCTTGCCCGAGAACTCTTCTATCATGCCGCCCTTGCCGTCGTGCTCTATGAAGGCGTCGTGCTTCTCGGCGGTGCCCTCGGTGAGCGGCTGGAACCAGTGCGTGTAGTGGGTCACGCCGTTCTCCTCGGCCCACTGCTTCATGCCGGCGGCCACGGCGTCGGCTATCGAGCGGTCGAGCCGCGAGCCGTTGTCGATAACGTCTATCAGCGCGTCGTAGACCGACGGCGGCAGGTATTTGTACATCTTGGCACGGTTGAACACGTACTTGCCGAAGTATTCCGACGGGCGTTCAACGGGCGCGATAACATCCAACGGCTTCTTCTTGAAAGCCTCTTCTACTACCTGGAATCTTAAGTTTGTCATCGTAATTGTTTTTGGTTACTTATTTATTATGTTTAATGTCGTTTGGGCCGGCTTTGTAAAAGGTATCCTTTTACGTCGCGAAAGACGGCCTTTTACCGCCTGAAAGGCGGCTTTTTGCAAGCTGAAAGGCTACCTTTTGCAAAGTGCCTGACGGCAAAGCGGTTACATAACATAATGCATAAGCCGTAAACTTGACTGGTATCCGCCTGCAAAGATACGGCTAATTTTTATAAAAACATACTTTTTCATGAATAAAATATGCATTTTGTCATGCCTGCGCTATTTTGCCTTTCCACTTTTTCACCGCATCAGTTATTTGCTCGTCCATTCGCTTATGCGGCGCATGGCCTCGAGGCAGTCGTCCCTGTCGCCGAACGCCGTCAGGCGCACGAAGCCTTCGCCGCTCGGGCCGAAGCCCACGCCCGGCGTGCATACCACCTGCGCCCCGTAGAGCATCTGCTCGAAGAACTGCCAGCTGTCCGCGCCCCCGGGGGTCTTCACCCACAGGTAGGGGGCGTTCTCGCCGCCGTAGACCTTGAGGCCGAGGCCGGCCAGCGCCTCGCGCATCAGCCGCGCGTTGCCCATGTAATAGTCTATGACGGCCCTCACCTGGGCCTTGCCCTCGGGCGTGTAAGTGGCCTCGGCGGCGCGCTGGCTGATGTAGCTCGTGCCGTTGAACTTGGTGCTCTGCCGGCGCAGCCACATCTCGTTGAGCGGATAGCGCTCGCTGCCGTCCATGCTGCACGCCGTAAGCTCCTTGGGCACTACGGTGTAGCCGCAGCGCACGCCGGTGAACCCGGCCGTCTTGGAATAGCTGCGGAACTCTATCGCCACCTTCCTCGCGCCCTTTATTTCGTATATCGAATGGGGTATGTCGGGGTCTTGGATGTAAGCCTCGTAGGCGGCGTCGTAGAGGATGAGCGTGTCGTTGCGCAGGGCGTAATTCACCCATTTGCGCAGCTCGTCGCGGCTTATCACCGTGCCCGTGGGGTTGTTCGGGTAGCACAGGTATATGATGTCGACGCGGCGGTCGGGTATCTGCGGCACGAAGTTGTTCTCCTCGGTGCACGGCATGTACGTCACGTTGCTCCACCGTCCGCCGACGAGCGTGCCGGCGCGGCCGCACATCACGTTGCTGTCGATGTACACCGGGTATATCGGGTCGGTAACGCCGAAGCTGTTGTCCCAGCGCACAAGCTCGCCGATGTTGCCCGTGTCGCTCTTCGCCCCGTCGTTGACGAATATCTCGGAAGGGTCGATATGCACGCCGCGCGGCAGGAAGTCGTTCTTCACGATTGCCTCCCTGAGGAACATGTAGCCCTGTTCGGGCCCGTAGCCGCGGAAGGTCTCCTTCGCCGCCATGTCGTCGACGGCCTTGTGCATGGCCTCTATTACGGCCGGGCACAGCGGCTGGGTAACGTCGCCTATGCCGAGGCTTATCACGTCGGCCTTGGGATGTGTGGCCTTGAAAGCGTTCACTTTCTTTGCTATGTCGGCAAAGAGGTAGTTCTTTGTAAGTTTCAGGTAATGTTCGTTTATCAGTGCCATGACTTTTATTGAGTTAAGAGTTGAGAATTAAGAGTTAAGAAAACATCACTTCGTGAATTAAGAGTTAAGAATTAAGAGTTAAGAAAACATCACTTCGTGAATTAAGAATTAAGAGTTAAGAATTAAGAAGAAATGCTTGGTTATACCAAGAACGATAATTTACACAAGGCATGTTTTCTTAACTCTTAATTCTTAACTCTTAATTCCCAATTTCCTTTTCCCCTTCGAATACGAACTCGGCGCCGCCCGTCATGTACACATGTCCGTCGGCTTCGTTCCACCTTATGCCGAGCGTTCCGCCGTCCATAACGACATCGGCCGAGCGCGATGTCCGTTCCATGAGCGCCGCCGCTACGGCCGTTGCGCACGCCCCGGTGCCGCAGGCAAGGGTTATTCCGCTGCCGCGCTCCCACACCTTGGCGCGTATCCTGCCGTCGGTAAGCGGCATGGCGAACTCTATGTTGCACCCCTCGGGAAAGGCTTTGTGGTTCGTTAGGATGCGCCCGTAGCGTTCGATGTCAAGGCATTCCATGTCGTCTACGATGATTACGAAGTGTGGGTTGCCCATGGATACGAACGTTCCGGCGAACTCCCTGCCTTCGGCGAGCAGCCGCCCGGGCCCCATGTCGCAAAGCCCAGGGGCGTATTGCGCCGGCACGTCGAACGCCGGGGCGAGCATGTCTACCGTCACGGCGGCCACTTTACCGCCCTCCACATGCAGTCTCAGGGTCTTTATCCCCGACAGTGTCTCGAGCCTTACGGCGGTCTTTCGCGTCAAGCCTTTCTCGTAAACGTACTTTCCTATGCACCTCGACGCGTTGCCGCACATCATCGCCTCCGAGCCGTCGGCGTTGAATATGCGCATCGAGAAGTCGGCGCCGGCCGTCGACGGGGCGCCTATCAGCACCAGTCCGTCGCTGCCTATGCCCTTGTGGCGGTCGCTCCACTCAACGGCTACGGCGGCCGGGTCGGGTATGTCGTACAGCGTGCTGTCGACGTAAATGTAGTCGTTGCCGGCCCCGTGCATCTTCGTAAACTTAACAAGATTACGTGCCATATTGTCTTGTTTTTATCGTTTGGTGTTTCTTTTTGCCTTAAACTGCCTGCAAAAATACAACATTTTGATTTTAAACAAACAATAAAAGGGACAAAATTATGCAACTTTATCCCTTCTTGTAATAAAACGTTCGTATAAGCGTTGGAAATGTTTCAGTTTGAAACCGGCGGTTGCGCGCGGTCTCGTTATTTGTTCGTTTCCCCCTTCAGTCCCTTCTTTATCGCGCTCATTTTCTCCATACGGTCGAGCGAGAACGTGCGGCCGTGGCGGTCGATGAAGTCGAACAGCATGAAAGCCCGCTCGAGGATGCCCGTCCGCACGGGTTCGCTCATCGTGTCGGCCTCGGCGTAATACAGTTCGGCCAGCATCTCTATGCGCGCCAGCCGCTCGTCTTCGGGATACTTCTCCATCATCCGCATTATGTCGTCGAGCGTCGAAGTGTGGTAGAAGGCGTAGTCGCCCATGTACTGGTTGAACAACGTCCTGACCGCCTCCTGCCTGTCCTTGATCTCGTCTTTTTCGACAAGTCGCTGCAGGGCTGCCATGAATTCGCGTATGAGCCTGTGTATGTAGTCGCGCTGGAGCATGTGTCTTAACTGTTCAATGAAACGACGTATTCGTATAATTTCTTGTAAAACGGGTGGCGCGTCATGGTAGGCACGTCGCCCATTATTATGAGTTTCATCCTCGCCCGGGTTATGGCTACGTTCGTACGGCGCAGGTCTGAGAGGAAGCCTATCTGCCCGTCGGCGTTCGCCCTGACAAGGGATATTACTATGATGTCGCGCTCCTGGCCCTGGAAACCGTCCACCGTGTTTACCGTTACGAGGCTGCGGTAGGGCTTGAAGAACTCCTTCTTGCGTATCATCCGCCGCAAGAGCTGCACTTGGGCGCGGTAAGGCGATATTACGCCGACGTCGACATGCTCATCAAGTATGCGCGCCTTGCCTATCTTCGTGAAGTATTCTTGCAGCACGTTGAGCGTCATGTCGGCCTCGGCGCGGTTTATGCGGCCGAAACTTTCGCCTACGAACTCCTCCTTGCCCTCGGTCGCCGACGTGTCTATCCACGTCATCGGATTGTCGAAATCGAGTATTCCGCGGTACTTGATTTGCGGTGCCGCCTCGACCATTCCGCCGTAAAACCAGTCGCTCGAGAAGCGCATTATCTGCTCGTTCATGCGGTATTGCGTCTTAAGCAGCGTCACAACTTCGGGCTTTTGCTTAACTATGCGCTCCATGAGCGTGGTTCCCAATCCGCCGCGCAGCGCCGCGACGCTCTTCACCGTAGGCGGAAGCTGGCAGTGGTCGCCGGCCAGCACCACCCTCGACGCTTTCCTTATGGCTATCCAGCAGGCTGCTTCGAGCGCCTGCGCGGCCTCGTCTATGAAGAGCGTTCCGTACTTTTGGCCGGCCAATAGGCGGTTGGCGCTGCCCGAAAGGGTTGAGGCTATTACGCGCGCTTCGCCGAACAGCTGGGCGTTTATGCGTATTTCGAGCTCGGTGGCGCGGCTTTTCAGCCGTTCTATTTTCTGGTGATAGCCTTCGTCGCGCCGGCGGTTGCGGTTCTGGCGCAGTTTGCGCATGGCCTCGCGGATGCTCCACAGCTGCGGATAGTCGGGGTGGTCGGCGAACCGCCGTTCGTAAGTGAACGACAGCATCTTGTCGTTCACCTTCACGGGGTTGCCTATGCGCAGCACGTTCACGCCGCGGTCAACGAGCCGTTCGCTTATCCAGTCGACGGCCATGTTGCTCTGTGCGCATACGAGTACTTGGTTCTCGCGGCGCAGCGTCTCGTAGATTGCCTCGACGAGGGTGGTCGTCTTGCCCGTGCCGGGCGGGCCGTGTACTATCGCTACGTCTTTTGCGCGCAGCACGTTGTTTACCGCTTGCTCTTGCGCCGGGTTGAGCCAGGGGAACGGTATCGGGTCGAACGAGAACGTCTCGGCCTTCTGCCGCGAGGCGAACAGGTCGCGCAGGTAGGCCAGCCGGTTGCCTTTGGCGTTGATTACGCGGTCGAGGGCGTCGAACATCAGCTTGTAAGTAGTCTCGTCGAAGAACATCTGCACGCCCGTGCTTTCGGCCGTCTGGAGTTTTGACAGGGGTGCGCCGTCGGGCACTACCACCACCATGCGGTCGCCGTCTACGTAGCTTACGGTGCCCGTGAAAAGGAACTTTGCCGACGGCTTGCCGGCTTCTTCCACGGTGAAGAACACCACGGGGCGGCCGAACTCGAAGTTGTGTTCAATCTCGTTGTCGCGTGTCCTGAATATTTCTACGGCCAGCTGGTTGAGCGAGTTGTAGTAGCTCTTGCCCACGCTGACCGGGAACCACGCGTCGCCTCGCTTCACCTTGCGCTGCAGGCCCATGACTTCGGCTTGGCGGCGGAACTCTTCTTTCTCGCAGTTGTACTCGAATTCGAGCAACGCACGCTGCTGCCTTAGGTATTGAACGGGTGATGATGAATAGTTGTCCACGGGTGCAAAGGTACGTCTTTTTGAAAAAATAAGTGAAAAGTGAAGAATGAAAAGTGAAGAATCCAATAGCTTTTATTGGATGTTCCCACCTTTTCACCCTTTCACCTTTTCACCTTAAAAAATGATTTCTCACCTTCTCACTCTCTCACCTTCCCACTTTTCCTCATACCGCCATTGTGTCGGGTACGGGGTTGTTGTCGTCGAGCGCCTTGCGCAGGTCGGCTGAATCGAACGTGAAAACGTGGCCGAGTATGCCGAGCGACACGGCCTTTTCCTTGCCGTCGAAGTGCACTTTGCCTATCGAGAAGATGAAATAATCGTCGACGTTGACCATCTGTCCCACCACGGCGTCTACGAATTGGGTGGCTATCATACTGCCAACCATGCCGCCGAACATGTCGATCAGGTCGTTGCCCGTGCCCTTGTCGTATATCTCTTCGGTTACGGCCGCCGTCACTTCGTCGGCCACTGCCTTGCGGTGTTGGTCGGCGTCGGGGCACGTCATCAGCAGTATGAAGAACGCTACGGCGGCCACTGCCAGCCATACGGCCGGGCGTCGCCGGCGTTTGTCGCCGTGGCTTGCGGCCGCGGGTGCGGCTTCCGCTGCGCCCTCTTCTTCTCCGCCGCCGGGCAGGGGCTGTTCCGCCTGCGGTTGTTGCCCGTCTGTCGGCGCTACGGGCGGCGGCATTGCGCCCGGGTTCCGCACGGCGGCGAGCACGGCGCGCAGCTCGTCCACCTGCCAAGCAGGCGTCCATTGCGGCATGCCTTCGCGCCATACGAGCGTTTCCGACGATATACCTATTCCGGCGAGTTGGTCGGGCGTGTAAGGCCCTTGCTGCCTGTTGTCCTTGTATATGAAGTATTCCATTGTTTTAAAGGTAAAAAAGTAAAAAGGTAAAACGGGGGCGCCGGTTGTCGGCTTCTGCCGTTAATTGTTTCGTGCCGTATTTCTCCGCCCATTTCTTGTAACGCTTCAGGACTTTCATCCCGTCAGAGTTGAACCAGCTGTAACCGTTGCGCCGCTCGTAGCCTATTTCCGAAACGTCGTATTTCTTTATGCCGTCGCGGTCGCAGAAGAACGGGCGGTTGCCGTCGATTGTGTAGAACCTGGCCCACAGCGGCATGCAGGGCGTGTCGCCTTGGGGGCACTGCGCGAGGCGGTAGTCGCTCTTCCCGTCGGCGTTGGTGAACCTTTCGATGCGCATGCCCTTTATCATGCTCTTCTTAAACCACGCCACGGCGTTCTCTACGCATTCGCGTATCTCTTGCGAAGGGTTTGACAGCGACATGAGGAAGAGCACTATGTTGTCTGACTCTTGGCCGCTGAGCGACACTAATTCGTATGCCCTTGCCTTGGCCGGCTGCAGCGTGCGCTCGTCGTGCTGGGCGCACCATACGGTCGGGCGGCCGTCTTGCACCACTTGGGTCTTCAGTATGCAATCCACGCCTTTGTCCAAAGACGCCTTTGCCCGGGCCTTCAGGCTGTCGGGCAGGAAGGCGAACGGGGCCTTGCCCTTGGCTGCGTCGCGCATCAGTTTGAGCACGTTTACCATTGCGTCGTCGTTGTAGGTGATGTGCGTGTAGTATCCTTCCGACAAGGGATAGAACTGCGGCCATCCGCCGTTGTCGTACTGCGCGTCGAACAGGTATTTGAAACCGCGCGCCACGGCGTCGCCGTATTTCGCGTCGCCCGTGGCGTTGTAAAGCCGCGCTAAGTAGGTTATCTCGGTCGTGGTGGCCCTGTTGTCGATCGTGGCGTAGCGTTCGCCGTCCTTCATCTTGCCTATCTTGTTGCGCACGCCGTCGGTCAGCGGGGCCTGCAGCTGCATGTTCTTTGGCCATCCGCCCGAGGCGTGCTGGTAGAACAGCAGGTTGTCGCCGATGCGCGCGGCCTCGGCCGTGGCGAAGAATCCGTCGTCGAGTCTCGCCGCCATTCTTGTCCACCTTACTTTCTTCGCCTTCCCGTTCGCGTTCGTTGTGCCCTGCGCCTGTGCCGCTGTCGGCATGGCTAGTGCCACGGCCAATGCGGCGATTATGGTCTTGAAGTTCATTCCGTAGATGTTTTTAGTCGTTTCCTTGCCTTTTGCCAGGCCGTTGCATAATCCTTATTTAGATACTAACCTAACTATTATTTGACGCTTTTGGCCTGCCAAGGTTTATTCGTTTATGCTTTTTTAGCATATATGTCAGGCAGCGGTATTAAGCCCGGTGCTTATTCGCTGATAATCAGCGTGTTACTAAAAGGTAACCTTTCGCGTTCCAAAAGGTGGTCTTTTACTTTCCAAAAGACGGCCTTTTGCACGCTGAAAGGCCGTCTTTTGGAAAGTGCTGTGAGGCGCACGAAACATGCCGAACTCACATAATTAATGGAAAGATACGTTAAAATTGCGTGATAATGAGGCTCGGCGTTGGCGAAATTCGGCTATTTGTGCTAAATTTGCAGCCAATATTAACTTAATCATTTTTGGATTTTTAAATGAGCAACGAGATTAATCCGTTATTCAGCAATCCGAGGGGATTGACGGATAACGAAGTCATTAAAAGCCGTGGACAGCACGGCGAGAACACACTTACTCCACCAAAGAGGACTCCGCTGTGGAAACTCTACCTTGACAAATACAAGGACCCAATCATCAAAATCTTACTCGTGGCCGCGGTAATATCGCTCGCCTTGGCGGCCATCCACGGCGACTTCGTAGAGACTATCGGCATCATCTTGGCCATCATCCTTGCCACTACGATAGGCTTTTGGTTCGAGATGGACGCTGCGAAGAAGTTCAACGTGCTCACGGCGCTCGGCGAGGAGTCGCCCGTCAAGGTGCGCCGCGACGGCAAGGTGGTCGAGATTCCGCGTAAGGACGTAGTCGTAGGCGACGTCGTAATAATCGAGGTGGGCGACGAGATACCGGCCGACGGCACGCTGATAGAGTCGACCGACCTGCAGATAGACGAGTCGTCGCTCACGGGCGAGCCTATCATCACCAAGCACGCCGACCCGGCGAAGAACGACAAGGAGGCCACTTACCCCTCGTCGAAGGTGCTGCGCAGCACGATGGTGATGAACGGCCGCGGCTCGTTCCAGGTTACCGAAGTGGGCGACGCCACGGAAATAGGCAAGGTGTCGCGCGCCAGCACGGAGATAACATCCGTGAAGACGCCGCTCAACATACAGCTTGACAAGTTGGCAAAGCTCATCAGCAAGTTCGGCATCGGCATATCCGTGGCCGCCTTCGTGATATTCCTCACGCGCGACATCGTGGTCGACGCCCACGGCATCTGGGCCTCTACCGACTACCTGCGCATGGCCGAAACCGTGCTGCAATACTTCATGATGGCCGTCACGCTGATAGTGATGGCCGTGCCCGAGGGCATGCCTATGGCCGTTACGCTCAGCCTCGCGCTCAACATGAGGCGCATGCTTAAGAACAACAACCTCGTGCGCAAGCTGCACGCCTGCGAGACGATGGGCGCCGTTACGGTGATATGCACCGACAAGACGGGCACCCTGACGCAGAACAAGATGCAAGTGGCCGAGATGCAGCAATACGGCTCCGACGACGCGCTCTTCCGCTCGTCGATAGCGCTGAACACCACCGCCCACTTAGACGCCGAGGGCGGCAAGGGCATCGGCAACCCTACCGAGATAGCCCTGCTGCTGTGGCTCGACAAGAACGGCGTTGACTATAAGGCGCTCAGGAAGGAAGAGGACATCGAGGCGCAGCTGCCGTTCTCTACCGAAAGGAAATACATGGCAACCGTCGGAAGGGTGGGGGCAAGGCGCATGCTTATGGTAAAGGGCGCGCCCGAAATAGTGGCCTCGATGTGCGACCTTGACGACGTTGAGCGCAAGGAGATAAGCCAACGGCTCACAGGATACCAAAACCAAGCCATGCGCACGCTGGCCTTCGCATGCCGCGAGCTTGACGGCGGCGAACAGGTTGACCTCGGCGCCATAGCGCAAGGCAAGAAACTGAAGTTCCAGGCCGTAACGGCGATAAGCGACCCGATACGCCCCGACGTGCCCGACGCGGTGAAGCAATGCGTCAGCGCGGGCATACAGGTCAAGATAGTAACGGGCGACACGTCGGCCACGGCCATCGAGATAGCCCGGCAGATAGGCATTTGGGACAAGCAGACTCCGGCCGAGGCGCAGATAACGGGCCCCGACTTCGCCGCCCTCTCGGACGAAAAGGCTTACGAACTCGTGCCCAAGCTGCGCGTTATGAGCCGCGCGAGGCCGACCGACAAGCAACGCCTCGTAAACCTGTTGCAGAAGCACAACGAGGTGGTTGCCGTAACGGGCGACGGCACTAACGACGCCCCCGCCCTGCACCACGCCCACGTAGGACTCTCTTTAGGTTCGGGAACGTCGGTGGCAAAGGAGGCCAGCGACATGACGCTTATCGACGACTCGTTCCGCAGCATAGTGAACGCCGTGATGTGGGGACGTTCGCTTTACAAGAACATACAGCGCTTCCTGTTCTTCCAGCTCGTGGTCAACGTCACCGCCCTGCTGCTCGTATTGGGCGGCTCGGTGATAGGAACGGAGCTGCCGCTCACCGTTACCCAGATACTTTGGGTAAACCTCATAATGGACACCTTCGCCGCACTTGCGTTGGCGTCGCTGCCCCCGTCGCGCGAGGTTATGAAGGACAAGCCGCGCAAGCAGTCAGACTTCATCATAACCAAAGGCATGGCCCAGGGCATAGTCGGCATCGGCGTGGCCTTCTTCGCCCTGCTGTTCGCGTTCCTCATACTATGCAACCAAAGCGAGGGCGACCTCCACATACACGAACTGTCGCTGTTCTTCACCACGTTCGTGATGCTCCAGTTCTGGAACCTTTTCAACGCCAAGGCCTTCGGTTCCAACCATTCGGCCTTCCACGCCTTCACCCATGACAACGGCCTTCTGCTCGTTCTGCTCATCATCTTGGGCGGCCAGTGGATAATAGTGACCTTCGGCGGCAAGATGTTCCGCACCGACCCGTTGTCTTTGCAGGAGTGGCTTACGATCATAGCGGCAACCTCAGTCGTAATGTGGATCGGCGAGATATGGCGCATGGTAAAGCGTTTGAGATGCAAGTAATACGCAACATAATATTCGATTTCGGCGGCGTCCTCGTCGACCTTGACCGCAAGCGCTGCATCGAGGCGTTCGAGCGGATAGGCGCAGGGGCCGTAGCCGGATACGTAGACGAGTGCCGGCAGGAGGACCTTTTCCACGACCTTGAGGTGGGAGAGAGCAGCGTAGCCGGGTTCTGCGAGGCCGTAAGGCGCGCCTGCCCGGGCTGCAACGCGACCGACGACGACATCTGCGGCGCATGGAACGCCCTGCTCACGGGCATCCCACGCCACAGGCTCGACCGCCTGAAGGAGCTGAAAAGCGACTACCGCCTCGTCCTGCTGAGCAACACTAACCCGATACACTGGCGCAAGGCCGTCGACGATTACTTCACCGTGGGCGGCCTGGCCGTAGGCGACTACTTCGAGAATACGTACCTGTCTTACGAGATGCACATGCTGAAACCCGACGAAGGGATATTCCGCCGGGTGCTCGACGACTCGGGATTCGCCGCCGGCGAGACGCTCTTCATCGACGACTCGGCGGCCAACTGCGCCGCCGCAGGGCGGCTCGGCATAACGGCCTGCATGCCTACGGCATGCCATACTAAGGCCGAAGGGAAAGAGCCGGGCACGCTCTGGCTACTATAATATAATAAGGTATGTCACAAAACAGCATCGGAAAACAGCAAGGCGCGGCCCCGCGCGTGGCCACGATAGGTTTCTTCGACGGCGTTCACAGAGGGCATAAGTTCCTCATCAGGAGCGTCATCGACCGTGCCGCGGAGTACGGGTTGCAGTCGGCCGTGATAACGTTCGACCGTCATCCGCGCCTCGTCTTGCACAAAGAGTTCCAGCCGCGGCTGCTTACCACCAACGACGAGAAGCTCCGCCTGCTCGCCGCCACGGGCGTGAACCGCTGCGAGATGCTGCATTTCGACGAACAAACGGCCTCGCTCTCGGCCTACGATTTCATGAAGACGGTGCTCCGCGGACGGCTCAACGTGCGCCGGCTCATCACCGGTTACGACAACCGCTTCGGCCACAACCGCGCCGAAGGCTTCGACGACTACGTGCGTTACGGGCAAGAGTTAGGCATCGAGGTGGAGCGCGCCGAGGCGTTCGTGCTCAACGGGGTGAACGTAAGCTCGTCGGTGGTGCGCTCGTTCCTCTCGGCCGGCGAGACAGACATGGCCGCGATGTGCCTCGGCTACCACTATAAGATAGGCGGAACGGTGGTGAGCGGCTACCACGAGGGGCGTAAGTTGGGCTTCCCCACGGCCAATATCGACGTTGAAGACAAGCTGAAATTAGTGCCCGAAGCCGGCGTTTACGCCGTAAGGGTGAGGATAGGCGACGAGCTCGGACTGCTCGACGGCATGATGAACATCGGCACGCGGCCCACCTTCGACGGTACGGAGACGACGCTCGAGGTGAACATCTTCGGCTTCGGCGGCGACATATACGGACGCAAGATAACCGTAGAGTTCCACCGCAGGCTGCGCGAAGAGCGCAAGTTCGGCTCGATATATAAGCTCATGGACCAGATGAAGGCCGACCGAGAAGAAGCCTGCCAGGTATTGGCCGACGGGCGCAGGGTGGAAAACAAAGAATGAATTACTGAAACAAACGTTTATGAAAAAAGCATTATTATACTTCTTTTGGTTCGTGCTCGTGCAGTTCTTCCTTTCATGGATAGTGTATGCCGCATGGATGCTGGCCACGGGCAGCAGCGCCGACGACGTGATGCGCACGTTCGGCGGAGGCAACGCCGACGCCATAACCGCGCCCATGCTCGTAACGGCATCGGCCGTGTCGAGCGCCGCGGTGATAGCCCTGTTCGTGTGGCGGAAGTTCGCCGTAGTGTCGCCAGCCTACCTGCGCACGCGCCAGTGGGGCGTGTTCTTCTGGTGCGCCGTGGCCGCCTTGGGCACGCTGATACCCTCGGCGTGGCTCCAAGGGCTGCTTCCGGATATGACGGACATGAAAAGCGAGACGTTCAAGATGGTACTTGGCAACGACTACGGCTACTTCACGCTGTGCCTCTTGGCGCCGTTCGTCGAGGAATTGGTGTTCCGCGGAGCCATACTCCGCACGCTGCTCGGCGCGTTCAGCCGCCATTGGGTGGCCATAGCCATATCCGCCGTGATCTTCGCCCTCGTCCACGCCAACCCCGTGCAGATGCCCCACGCCCTGCTCGTAGGGCTGCTTTTGGGCTGGATGTATTACCGCACGGGCAGCATTCTGCCCGGAGTGGCGGTGCACTGGGTGAACAACACCGCGGCCTACGTCGTCTACATGCTGATGCCCCAGACGGCCGGCATGGAGCTTGTCGACATCTTCGGCGGCAACCAAAACAACGTCGTACTCGCCGTTGTGTTCTCTCTGTTCATACTTATCCCCGGCATCTATCAGCTGAACCTTAGGATGAAGCCGGCCGGCAATAAATAACCGCTTTTGCAAAAGGCGGCCTCTTAGCTTGCGAAAGGCATCCTTCCGCATCCTGAAAGGCCGCCTTTTGCGCCCTAATAAGCCACCTTTCGCACATACGTTTGCGCCGTTTGCGCAACGTGTTGACAACCAGCATGTTGCGCAAACGCCCGTAATCCCGTTCCTACCGCTTGCCTTCGGCGGACATGCCGCCCGTATCCGTATGTGCGTCCAACCGTAATTACGCAGCCTTCCACCTACGTTCCAGCGTCTCTTACACTGCGATCCGCCGCTTGCCCGTCGCATCTTTTCCGTAAGTTGCTTGCTTATTCATTACCTATTCCTTGCTTATTCATTACTTATTCCTTGCGTGTTTGTTGTTTATTCCTTGCATCTTTGCCTCATGTATCCTGCGTGTTGCCCGTATGTTCATTGCGTATTCCCTGCATGTTTTTATGGTCTAAATGTGATGTACGTCTTTATTCCGTTTACTTTTTATATGTTTTTAGCAAACATTTTGCCGAAAAAATTTGGCAGTTTGAACAAATAACAGTACCTTTGCACCCGAAATCATGACTTCCACCAAGTCTGATTAGGGCTTTTAGCTCAGTTGGTTAGAGCAACAGACTCATAATCTGGAGGTCCCAGGTTCAAGCCCTGGATGGCCCACGTTGAAAATCAAGCAGTTACGAAGTTCGTAACTGCTTTTTTCATGCCATTTGCGAACACCATGCGAACACCGAACATTCTTGAAATGCAATGAAATCCAGACACAATCTTTATCTTTTCAAGCAAGTTGCATTAGATTGGATTTTGTTTTTCTGGGTCAGCGGATATTCCCGGTTGGTAGCCCCGACGTATCAGGCATATTGTGTTGCAAGTCTGAACATAAAGAACTTGATATCTCCTACGCCTCTGAACTGCGCGCGGAAAGCCTTTATCTTGGCGTTGAACGATTCGGCCGATGCGTTTGTCAGCCTTTCCTCGAAGTAATTGATGATAGTCTTATTATGGTTCTCAAAGGTTTCCAGTACACGCGCGAATTCGTTTTCTCCGAAAGTCTCCACCTCGTTATACCATCTTGCAAGGTTCAGACGTGCCTGGGCAGGAGTGGATTTTTTGTTGAACAGTTCCGTCAGTCTCATGCTTAGCCCGTAAGCTTCCTTCAGCTTCGGGAAGCGTTCAAAAAGCACCTCCGCACGTTTCTTCTGCTGTCCGTTCCATTTGGATTTGTGCTTGAGGATGACGTGCCGGCTTCTGGCCATGACCTGCGGCATGGTTTCACCGTTGGCCATGCGGCATGGCTCCCATTGTCCTAAAGCCTCACGTTCTGCCCTGCTTTTGGCAGCCTTACATCCGGCACGGTGTTCCCTTAGTGCTTTGTTCTCTTCTTCAAGCACCTGCCAGCGTAGCCGTATCCTCAGCTGGTCCACGGCCTCGGACATGAGCTGCTGCACATGAAAACGGTCGTTTATAAGCGTGGCATGAGGGGACACCTTCTTGACGGTCAGCATCATGGCTGAGGATAGATCCGTGGTGACAGTTCTCACGACACGGCGGATGGCGGAAGGCAACTTGCGCAGGAGACTGCTACCATGTCTGTCGCCACGCCCCGTATCATGGCCACCAGCGTACCCTTACGTCCATGCGAGCCTTGTTGGTCAGAAGGGTATATACCTCTCCGTTGCTCAGACAGGTCTCGTCAAGGCTTAAATCCGCACCGATGTTTTCCGGAAAAAGGATGTACTCCTCTGCGTTGGAAAAGCCACGCGACTTTGACCCTTTTGGCCAAGCAGGATTTGCCCACCTTTGGCTACAATATGATTGACCC
>CALUFA010000041.1 GCA_944319795.1 uncultured Prevotella sp.
TATCATTATATCTAATTGGACTAGAATCAGTCGTTGGCTCTCAAGGATTATGGATTTCTTGACAGCCTTAGATAGAAGAGGTATTGCTGTTTATGATGTCAGTATGGGGAAATACATAGCATATTTGGATATTGCATTGTCATCCATCCTTAAATTGACGGAAAGAGAATCTGTAACTAAACAAAGGAAAAGAGCATAGGAATTAAAATAAAATGGGTTTTACGCTTATCCCGCCGAACAGAAGTCCCTACTATAGTGCTGCTATGGTAGGGAGGCAAAAAACAAATAAGTGCAGTGATGCACACCTTATGTATAACAGCTATGTTGACTTTGGAAACATGCACAAAAATACTAAACAATGGAAAGAAGAAATATAGCAATGAAGAAGTGAAGCAAATACGGGAGTATCTGTACCTGCTGGCACAACTTCAGATAGAGAGTGGAAAAGCATTGACAAACCTAAATAATTGATTTTATGAAAGTAAAAGTAAATAATCAGACAAATGTAATCATTTACTGCCGTGTAAGTACGGACGAACAAAGAAAAGGTACAAGTGTAGAAGTACAGGAAGAAAGATTGAGAGAGTATTGCAAACGAATGGGTTACAATATTATAGAACTTCCGAACTTCAAAGAAGATGAGAGTGCAAAGACGTTTAAGAAACGTCCTGTAATGCAGTCCATACTAAAGTATATAAAGAGCCACAAGAAAGAAGTCGATAAATTGCTTTTCTTGCGTTGGAATCGCTTTTCACGAGATTTGCCACAAGCGGCCAATGTCGTGCAGGATTTACGTTCTATGGGTGTAGAACCCAATGCTATCGAAGAAGAAATAGATTTCAATAACTCCAATTGGCCGACATTATTAGGTATATATAGGTCAGGCGCAAGGCGATAACCTTAGTCGTTCCAAAGCAACCAAAGATGGTATCTATGGAACAGCATCTCAAGGCAAATGCTATAACAAAGCTCCACGAGGTTATAAAAATAAGCACCGTGTGGATGCAAACGGTATGGTAATAGAAAAGTATGTTGAGTTCAGCGAAGAAGCAAGGTCTATACGCAAAGCGTTTGAAGAATTTGCCAAAAGTACTATCAGTGCGGATTATGCAAGAAGAAGGTATTGTCCTCAAATTGCAGAAAGCACATTTATGGGGATGCTTAGGAATCCCTTTTATATGGGTAAGATAAAAGTACCTGAGTATAACGGAAAGCCGTCCTATTTAGTAGACGGACAGCATGAGCCATTGATAAGCGAAGAAACTTTTCAAAAGATGCAGGAATTGCTTGACGGAAAGAAAAAGGGAAAGCCTAAATTGTGCAAGCCAACTAATCCTGATTTGTTTCTGAGAAAGTTCCTTGTGTGTCCTATCTGTGGTCATGCCTTAACAGGTGCTACAAGCAGAGGCAATGGAGGAAAGTACACCTATTATAATTGCTGCCACGATGCCAAGCATATCCGCAAACGTGCAGAAGATGTCAATGAAGGCTTTGCCAAATATGTAGGAGCATTGAAACCTAAAGAAGAGGTGTTGAATTTGTATGAAGAAGTACTGAAAGATTTGCACGGAGATAGTAAACGTGAAATTCAAGCAGAGATAGACAAGTTGAAAAAGGAGGTCGCTGCAAAGCAATCTCAGATTGAAGAGGTGGAAGACCTGTTAATTATGGATAAAAATCACTCTGATAGATATAATCGCATCTTGGAACGGTACGAAAAAGAGGTGTCTGAGCTTCAAACACACATTTCTGCACTCGAACTAACCAAACGGGGGAATATCGAACCAAAGTTAGACTATGCTATCTTGCTGATAAACAACATAGATAAGTATATCCGTGATGCGCCTTTGGAGACTAAAATCAAGCTCATAGGTTCGATCTTTGAGGATAAAATCGAATTTGACGGAGAAAAATATCGAACCAACTCTTACAACAAAGTGCTTGACCTTATCTTTCAGCAAACCAATGAGTTGCGAGGGGATAAAAAAGAAAAAGGAGAAAGAAATTCATCTTTCTCCAATTCAGTACCCCGATTCAAGGTTGAACAGGCTGAAACATCATTGAAAAGCATGGTTTCGGCACAATATTTTCCAAAAATATAAAAAAAGACGCCCAAAAGTTTGCTCATATCATAAGAAGTATGTACTTTTGCAGTCGCTTAAAGGAACGGGATTTAGCGCAGTTGGTTAGCGCACGCGTCTGGGGGGCGTGAGGTCGCTGGTTCGAGTCCAGTAATCCCGACCAAGCAGTAAGGGGCTGAAGACCACACTTTTAATGGTTTCCAGCCCCTTTGTTTTTGGCTTACTTTAAGTAAAAGGCGCAAACCGGTTTGTCTTATTTTGCCCGTTTTTGCATACTCCAGCACTAAAACACATGCACAATACATGCACATTTTTACATGCGGAGGATACTTTCATACGGTAATGCGGATGATACGGGAAAACGTTTCACCGCAAACGGCAGACACGGCAACAAATCACGGCGTTGGACTTTCATTTTGCTTTTTATTGCCGTAAATATTGTCCGTTCGGATGAAAATTAGTAGTTTCGCAAAATAAAAAACAAAATCGGAAAACGAAACCTTAAAAAAAGACCTTAAGAAAATGATTACCTTTACTCTGAGTCTGGTGGCCCTCGTCGTGGGCTACCTCGTCTACGGGCGCATGGTAGAGCGCATCTTCGCCCCCGACGGCCGCCCTACGCCGGCCGTGAGCATGGCCGACGGCGTTGACTACGTAGTGCTTCCGGGTTGGAAGATCTTCATGATCCAGTTTCTCAACATCGCCGGCACGGGTCCTATATTCGGCGCTATAATGGGCGCGAAGTTCGGCCCGTCGGCCTATTTGTGGATAGTCCTTGGCTGCATCTTCGCCGGAGCGGTGCACGATTACCTTAGCGGCATGCTCTCGGTGCGCCACGGCGGAGCGGGCCTGCCCGAGCTTGTAGGCTGCTATCTCGGCAAGCGCACAAAGCAGGTGATGCTCGTATTCTCGGTTTTCCTGCTGCTTATGGTCGGCGCGGTGTTCGTTTACAGCCCGGCGCTAATCCTCGGCAAGCTCTGCGGCGACTCGCTTACTTGGGTCTACGCGTGGTGCGTGATAATCTTCGCCTACTATTTCCTCGCCACGATGCTGCCGATCGACAAGATCATCGGCAAGATTTACCCCTTCTTCGCCATAGCGATGCTCTTCATGGCCGTGGCCTTGATGGTGGTGCTTTTTGCCAAATGGCCGTCGCTGCCCGAGCTTACCGACGGGCTCGGGAACATGTCGCCCCAGTCGGGCACGATATTCCCATGCCTTTTCATCACGATAGCCTGCGGAGCCATCAGCGGCTTCCACGCCACGCAAAGCCCGCTTATGGCGCGCTGCATGAAAAGTGAGCGCCAGGGCCGTCCGCTCTTTTACGGGGCCATGATAACCGAAGGCGCCGTCGCGCTGATATGGGCAACGGTGTCTATGTACTTCTTCTACGGCGGTGCGGCCGAAGAGCTCGGCGTGCCGGCCACGCTCCAAGCCCCCGAAGTTGTCACCACTGTATCGCAGGGTTGGCTCGGCGTGTTCGGCGGAGCGTTGGCCATACTCGGCGTGGTGGCCGCCCCGATAACCAGCGGCGACACGGCGCTGCGCAGCGCGCGGCTCATCATAGCCGAGTTCCTCCACATGGAGCAGCACACCATACGCCGGCGCATTTACATCTGCATACCCGTATTTGCCTTCACGCTCGCCCTGCTGTGGTTCAACATTGCCGACGAGAACGGCTTCAACATCATTTGGAATTACTTCGGCTGGGCCAACCAGACGCTGGCCGCCTTCACGCTTTGGACGGTTACGGTCTACCTCGTGCGCAAGCGTAAGTTCTATTGGATAACGCTACTGCCGGCCATGTTCATGACGGCCGTCTGCACGGCGTTCCTCCTCATTTCCGACAATTCGTTCGGCCTGCCGACAATCGTCGGCTACGTTTCGGCCGTAATAGTATTCATCCTTTCGGGCATTCTTTTCGCCGCATGGATAAGAAATAAGAACTTAAGAATTAAGAGTTAAGAACTTAAGTCTTAAGATAAGCGAATTAAGAAACAACATAAAAAAGATGAAAAGCTTCCAACCGTTGCCCAAACTTTAAGTTATTGTCATTCCGAACTGAAACCCGGAATGACAATAACCAAACGCCTTGACAGCAGTATGGATATTACATCAGAACCAGAACAATACGGTCTGATAAATATTATGTTTTAATTATTCGTCATAACATTCAGGATCAGGATACATCAAGTCGTATCCATCCTGAATGCTGTTGTCTATCACCTGTTCCCATTTTTCAGGATTATTTTGTAAATCCTCATATTCTTCATCGTCCAAATCGAACAATGTCCTCTCATCTTTTGCCATCTACGACTTATTTACTATTTAGATTTACCCAATAACTTGGCAAGTTCAACACCAGCCTTAACTATTGTCCCTACTGCAATAAGAACACCTCCTGCTTTTTTAGCTTTGTCGCTATCTATCTTAGGAATTTTTGGATTATTTATTGGTTGCATAGTATAATTTGATTAACGATTCTTTTTAATTTTCTTAGAAATGGCCTTAGATAGTTTTTCAGCACCAATAGCAACACCTCCGCCTACCAATGCTGTAGTTCCCAAAATCACTTTAAGGCCGGTATTCATGTCACCTTTGCCTTTACCTTTAACAAGATCTCCAGCTTTAGCAATGTAATAAGTAATGTCTGAAGCACTCATTCCCATGGTATAATCTCCTATCGTCCTTACAATTCCTCAAGAACCTTTATTAAAACATGATGAAGCGTGGAACTGTACATCCACGTCCTTGTGAGTAGGCCCTGAGAAAACCTTTATAGACAGATGTGGAGATAGCAGCTCCACGCATACGCGCGGAGAACCATCATGCCAATCTTGTCTATATGTGAAAAAGGTTCTCAGGCTTTACTCACGCAAGATGAAGACATAACGCTTCCTTAATTCCAATAAGTTACGGACAGTTTTTACCCTATCCAAATGCAAAGATAATTAATATCTCAATAAATGCAAATTCTAATTGACAAAACATTATCTTTATTTTTTGTTAAAAATAAAAAATCATAAATATTCCATAGAGTCCATGATCTGCTTGACGATCAACGTACTTTTAAAAGGCGACCTTTTAGGTTGCAAAAGGTAACCTTTTAAACGCCACAAGGCAACCTTTCAGCTCGTAAAAGGTTACCTTGTGGAAAACGGGGAAGTGGGAAACTAAGAACGGAATAAGTGAAGAGTGGAATAAGTAAGAGTGAAAAACGAAGAACCAAATAAGTGAAGAGTGAAGAATCCATTACCCTAAAAGCATTTGGATTCTTCACTTTTCACTCTTCACTTATAAACTATTTCTTTTCCTGAACGAACGGCTTCAGGCCCTTTACGACCTCGGCCGGGGTTATGCGGCGGCCTCCGTTGTCGAGGTCTATCAGTATGTAGCGGTCGTTACCCATGCCGAGCTCTTTCATATACGACAGCTGGCGCAGGCCGTGGCGCGTCTCTATGCGCTCCACGAGGTCGTGGTGCTCGGCCTCGGTCATTGCGTAGACGAGGTCGATGCAGGCTTGGTCGAGGGCGAGGATGTCGGTAGACGAGAGTATGCCGACGTTGGGCGTAACCACGGGCGCGGCGTTTACGCCCTCGCAGTCGCAAGACACTGACATGTTGCGCATTACGTTTACGTAAGTGATATGCTTGCCGAAGAAGTCGACTACTGACTTCGTAGATTCCGTCATGCGCTCCATGAACTCCTCTTTGGCTATGTCCCACTGGTTGTCTTGGTTGGGCGTGGTGTGTATCCAGGCTTTGCCTATGCGCCCGTCGGCGCAGCCTATGCCGATGTTCTTGTTGCTTCCGCCGAAGCCTCCCTGCGAGTGGCCCTTGAAGTGGGTAAGCACTACGAGCGATTCATAGTCCTTCAGGTGGCTGCCTACGGCCATCTTGGTGAACCACTTGCCGCCCTTGACGGGCAGCGTCGTAGTGTCTGCCTCGTCGATTATGTCGACGGGGCAGAATGTCCAGCCGTTCACCTCGAGCGTCTTGCGGTGCTGTTCCGTTGTATAACGGTCGCCTGCGTAGTAAGTGTTGGTCTCGATGATGTTGGCTTTGGGCAGGTCTTTCTGCATCAGTGCCTTCACCCACGCCGCCGGGATGATGTTGGGGCCGTTCTGCTCGCCGGTGTGCAGCTTCACGCCCGTGCGCCCACAGATGTTTGCGCATACCTGTCCGTATGCCTTGATAAGGCCCTCGGCGCTTAGGTTGCGCGTGAAATAGACTATCGACTCGTTGCCCGTGCGCTGTTCGTAGGGCACGTACTTGTTGCCGTCCGTACCGGCCACGGGGGTAGCATTACCGCCTGAAGGGCTGCCAGGCTGCGCCATTCCGCAACTTGGGAACATGCAGCAACCGACGAATGTCATCAATAATGGTTTTAAAATTTTCATAATCATGATACTGGGTTGTATTTAGGTTGTTGTTATATCCGCATTTACGATGCAAAGTTACCGTTATTTACGCATAATGGTTGTAGACGGATTAAGGTTATGACAACCAATCTTACTGATTTTTCCGCTTAGCGGCACCCACGGCGTTTATCCAGTCTGAAATGTCTTTCAGGACGACGGGCGAGATTGTTTCTTCTATCTTGCCGTACTCTACGGCCAACCCCGTAATGCACGTTTGGAACAAATGGTTCAAACCCGGGTATGTCTTTACGAGGTTTTCAGGATTGTCGGGCAGCAACGTTCGTATCGCCCCGATGTTCGCCTTGGCCGCCACTTGCGTGTCGCTTTCGCCGTTTACGGCCATAACGGGACACTTTACGGCCTTTATGTCGCCGGCAGGGTCGTAGGCGATGAAATGCCTCAGCCACGGCGTGCACGACCTTATGACTTGCACAAGGTTTGCCGTAAGCGGCGCGGGCAGGCTTACCCCGGCTTGGCTCACTGCGCGTTGCACGGCCGACTCGGGGTCGGCTACGACCCTGCCGCTTGCCAATTCGGCAAGCACAATCCGCAAAGCGGCGCAATAATCGTTTACGATGTTGTCGGGCAAAGCGCCCGTTTTAAGCGCAACTTTGTTTTGCGCCACAAGTACGTCGGCACCGCTCACGCCCGGCCCGGCCATGCTTACGATGAAGTCGGCCTTACCCTGCGCCCCGAGCATGAAGGCTATCGAGCCGCCCTCGCTATGCCCAAGCACGCCTACGGGGCCGAACTTGCCGGTGTTTCGCGCGAAACCGACGGCGGCGAGGGCGTCGTTCATAAAGTCGACGGTCGTGGCGTTGGCCGCGTCGCCCGTCGATTTGCCTATGCCGCGGTCGTCGTAACGCAGCGTAGCTATGCCGTTGCGCGCGAAGTAATCGGCTATTACGAGGAATGGCTTATGGTCGAACACTTCCTCGTCACGGTTCTGCAGTCCGCTTCCCGTCACCATTACCACAACGGGTACGGCGCCTTGTACGGCGCCTTCATCCATCTTTTCGTAGCCGACGGGATACGTCAAGGTGCCTCCGAGCGACGCGTTGCCTGCCTTGTTCTCAAGCCTTACCTCCTCGGTTATGTACGGATACGGCTCTTTCGGGGTTTGCGGACGGTTGCGCTCAAGCGCTCCGGGCTTCAGTTCGAGCGGAAAAGACATGCCGCTTTGGCTGAAATTTCCTTTTATAGAACCGTCCTTAAGCTCGCCCTCATACGAAGCAAAGATCGACGGAACTCTGATAGCCACCTTCACACCACCGTCTACTGTGATTTCAGCCGGTATGCCCTTTACGCCTTGGTCGGGGCTGTCCAACGTGCAGGCAAGGCTTCCGCCGTCGTCCACGGATATGTTGAATACTAAGTTCAGCTGTGTCCCCATTACGTCGATCTTACCGTTCCAACTTCCGGTAACGCCTTGCGCAACTGCCGCAAGACCGTAAATCAGGGCTGCAAAAAGAGCTACTACCTTGTTCATGCTGTTCCCTTTCATTAAAAAGAATTAGACGCACAAAGGTAAGAAAAATTTCAAAACGTGCAATACGAACAACAAAAAAATCCCTTACAGCCTGGCAATCAGGCGCAAGGGACTTATTCAGACGCAACCGTTAGTTTATCTTGCGGCGGAAATAAGCAGCTGGGCTTTCATCTGTTCAACCCCAACGTCAGTGCCGTTGTAAATGTCAAACGCTTTCTTTCCGTCGATATACAACGCTGCTAAATAGAGCGTCAGGTTCACTACCTGCTTGCCTCCTACGTATCCGTAGATGCCGGTTGCCACCGGTGTCCAAAAGTCTATCACCACGTCGTGGGTCTCGCCGCCGTAAGCAAGGTCCTTGTATTCAACCGTAGACGGATAAACCAAGAAATAAGCATATTGGCTGATATTGGTGAAATAGAACTTTCCGCGCAGCGTTTGCGTAGGTCCGTCCTCGATGGCTGCCTTAAGATCCTTGTACTTATCATCAGTGATTTCCTTTGCCAGCACCCTTCCAGGCACGTTGTCGACAACGAACGAAGAGTCGTTCTTCATAAATGCCACCGTTATTCCGCCGACCGAATCGACCTTTTCCGACGGAGTATCGGCGGTTATCGTATCGTTGTAGAAATAAATCTTATTCTGATGTCTCCAATCGGTACCGGTCCCATAATAAAGCCCTGAGATGTTGGTCAGGTAGGTTTCATAAAGTTGCGGGTCGATTCCGCCGTCGTCGTCGCTATTCAAACACGAAGACATCGAGAACATGCCTAAACAGCATAAAAGTAATACTGATAACTTGTTTAACTTTTTCATTTTCTTGTTTGTATTTGTTTTTACTATCTACTAAACACCGTTTTCTATTAAAACTTGCGCCAGTAGATGTAAAAAATGCACATTTATGAAAATTATCTTGCAAAAACCAACACACGCACAGTCCTGTTTGGGAATCCAAGCCACGGCTGCGCATGTAGCGTTATCATATATGCTTGCCCTCGCTATGCAGCAAGTTCATGAATTCCTCGCGCGTCTTCGCCTGGTTGAACGCGCCCGAAAAGTCGCTCGTCGTAGTTATTGCGTTCTGCTTTTCAACGCCGCGCATCTGCATGCACATGTGCTTGGCCTCGACCACCACCATCACGCCGAGCGGCTTAAGAGTATCCTGGATGCAGTCTTTTATCTGCAGCGTCAAGCGCTCCTGCACCTGCAGACGATGGCTGAAGATGTCGACGACGCGGGCGATCTTGCTCAGCCCGGTGATGTAACCGTTGGGAATGTAGGCTACATGCACCTTGCCGTAGAACGGAATCATGTGGTGCTCGCAGAGGGAAAAGAAGTCGATGTCCTTCACTATGACCATTTGGCTGTACTTCTCTTCAAACAACGCGTCGAGCAACACCTTGTGGGCGTCTTGCGTGTAGCCGCGCGTAAGAATCTGCATGGCCTTCGCCACGCGCATCGGGGTTTTCAGCAAACCTTCGCGGCCAGGGTCTTCGCCCAACAGTTCGATAATGCTTTTATAATGCGAGGCAAGTTCGTCGAGGCCTTCGCGGAATTCTGTCTCAGGATTCATCTTGATTAGTTATATGCTTTTACGCCGGGGCCACGCCTGCCGTTGCCGCCCCTCGGTAGGACGGCATGCGCATAGGCCGGGCCCGGCAAGATTAATATGCTACCGTTATTTTACCCTTTACTATGCATGCCTGCCTGTAACCCATCTCCTTAACCTCCTTGAGCACCTCGTTGGCTTCTTGGTAAGTACGGAAGTTGCCGACACGGCATATCCAGCGCGGAGAATAAAAATGTACGTAGACAGGCAAGTCGGGGAACCTCATTTTTATTGCGTTGCCTATGTTCTCCGCCTTCTGCCGGTCGGCCCTTGAATTGCCTCCGGAATACGCCTGCACCCTGTAACCTGTCACCTTACGCCCTCCGCGCATGACTTTCTTCGACGTGTCGACCACCGGGATGTCCGCATCAGCGTCGGCCTTGGCGCTTGCGCTGCGGTTCACGGGCGTGGTTTCGGGCACAGGCCTGCTTGAGCGTTCGGGGCGCGCGGCGGCCTTTTCCCCATTTGCGGCGGGCCTGCCGGCTTTGGTTTCCGGAGCAGGAGCAGGCTGGTTAATCTTTAGTTTGGCATTGTTCACCAATTCGTCGATTTCAGGACTCTCGGCAACCGTCACGGTTCCCTGCCCCGGCTTATTATCCCTTAGCCCGTTGAGAAACGACTGCGCACCGGCATGTTGTGCGAAGCCTAATGCCAAAAGTAAAATCACGGCGAATTGTCTCATTGTTCCATTGATTGTTTGTTTGACGAAAAACGAATAAAAGAGCATGGCGGATGCCGCATCAGCATGCGTCCGTCCGCCTACTCTTTTATTGTTGGTTGATATTATTTCCAAGCGTTGATGATGCCCATGAAGTCGGCTGCCTTCAACGAAGCGCCGCCGATGAGTCCGCCGTCGATGTCGGGCTTTGCGAACAGTTCGGGAGCGTTGCTTGCCTTGCAGCTGCCACCGTAGAGAATGGTTGTGTCGTCGGCGGTTTCCTTTCCGTACTTCTCGGCTATGATGCTGCGGATGTAGGCGTGGATTTCCTCTGCCTGGTCGGCTGTCGCGGTCTTGCCTGTTCCGATGGCCCAGATAGGCTCGTAGGCGATGATTATGTTCTTGAACTCTTCCTCGGTGAGGTTGAACACGCTGCCTTCAAGCTCGGCCTTTACCACTTCGTTCTGCTTGCCGGCTTCCCTTTCCTCAAGGCTTTCGCCGATGCAGAATATCACCTTCAGGCCGTTCTTCAGCGCGAGCAGCACTTTTTCCTTCAGTATTTCGGGAGTCTCTGCGTAGTATCCGCGGCGCTCCGAGTGGCCGAGGATTACGTAGCCTGCCCCCGTGCTCTTAACCATTTCGGCCGAAACCTCGCCCGTATAAGCGCCCTTTTCCTTGTCTGCGCAGTTCTCGGCGCCGAGTCCGATGACGTCTTGGTTGAGGAATTGCGCTATGCTTGCAAGGTGGATGAACGGTGTGCAGATAATCACGCCGCAGTTGGGTTTCTCGTTCGTAAGAGTCTCGTTGAGTTCTTTTGCAAGAGCGATGCCGTCTTGCAGGTTCATGTTCATTTTCCAGTTACCTGCTACAATTTTCTTTCTCATTTTCTTTTTCCCTTTAAAAAGTTGATATATTTTGTTTGAATGCTCTTTCTTACGTATCCACTGCGTGAGCTTCCAAGTACGGTCGGCGAACGACAGGAGCATGAGCGGAAGGATGTACCACAGCAGGATTTTAGAGATCTTGCCCATAGCCGAGCGGTCGGGCATGGTGCCGTATTCGGTGTCTTGCAGTTCGGCCGACTTGTAGTTCAGCTCCGGCAGGTTGTTGTGGCTCCACTTGCCTATCACCGTGCCGTCCTTGACGAGCACGAGTCCGGGGTTGCTGCGTATCACGGTCTTGAGCGTAGTCTCGTCCGTATGGAAGAAGTTGTATTCCGCCCCGGTCACGTCGCGCCAGTGGCTTATGGCCTCGTCGGTGCTCGCCGTCAGTGCGTAGAACGGGTATCCGTGGTCGAGGCTGTACTCGTATATGCCGTCTATCTCGCCGAAATTAGAGTCGTCGGCCGTCTCGAGGTGGGGGGCCACTAAGATGAAGGCGTAGCCTTTGTGGTTGAGCACGCTGTCAGTGATGTCCTCGCCGCCGTCGACGGCCTGTATCGAGAAGTCGTGTATCGGCGGGACGTACCCTTCTACGGTCTGCACGGTCTTGCTGTCGATGAAAGTCCAGGTGGAGTCGGGATAGTCGTCGAGGGTGAACTCCTTGCGCTGTCCGTCCTTCTCGAGTATGAAAGTAGTCTCGAATTCGGGCAGCGGCGCGCCCTCGGGTATCTCCATTCCCTCCCTTATGTTGGCCCCTACGTGGTATGGCCTGAAGTCGAACGGCGGCAGGGTGTAAAGGCTCAGTCCGCTCGAAACGAGGATGAACAGGACGGTATAGTTCACTACGATCCACTGGTTGGTGTTGCTGATGAACTTCGGCATCAGCGGAGGGCGTTTCACCAACAGGAGCGTCGCGGCCAAGAGGACCAGGTTCTTGTAGAAAGTCTCCCAGTTTGTCAGCACTACGGCGTCGCCGAAACATCCGCAGTCCTCTATCGGATTGTCAAGGGCGAGCCACAGCGTGAGCGGCGTCATCACGGCCATGAAGAGCAGTATGAGCCTTGTTACGAGCCTGCGGCGTATGGCGAACAGGAGCAGCACGCCGAGCGTGAACTCCGCTCCGCCCAGCAGCACAGAGGCCGCGAGCGTGGCGTAATCGGGCACATGCACGCCCATGAGCAGCACTTCAAGATAGTCTTGCAGCTTGTATTGCGTGCCTACGGGGTCGATAGCCTTGACGTATCCCGAGAAGATGAACGTAAGCGAGACTACCAGGCGGCACAGGTTGACGCACAGCCCTATTGCGACTTTCCTAAGATTCATTTATTCACAACTAAGTTTTATCACTCCGAACACCGCGTAGTTGATGATGTCCATATAGTTGGCGTCGATTCCCTCCGACACGAGCGTAGCCCCGTCGAGGTCTTCTATCTCCTTGACGCGCTGTATCTTGGTGAGTATGAAGTCGGTATAGCTGCTCACCCTCATCGACCGCCACGCCTCGTCGTAGTCGTGGTTTTTCTTCAACATCAGCTGCAGCGCCTCGCCGGCAAACCTGTCATACAGGCTCATGGCCTCGCCGTTAGTGATGTCGGGCGTGTCGGCAAACCCCTTTTCAAGCTGGATCAGGCCCACTATGCCGTAGTTGATAAGCGCTATGAATTCAGGCTTTATGCCCTCGCCTACGAGCGACTCCTTCTTCACCTCGAGGCTGCGTATGCGCTTAGCCTTGATGAACAGCTGGTCGGTAAGCGACGACGGGCGCAGTATGCGCCACGACGGGCCGTAATCGTGCAGTTTCTTCTCGAAAAGCGAACGGCATTCGGCCATAGCCGCCCTGAACTGTTCTTCCGTTCTTGAAATGTCTTTTGCCATAAGTCCGTTATTCAGGTGCAAAGATATATATAAATAAGGAGTTAAAGAAGTTTAAGGAGTTAAAGAAGTTAAAGATGTATAACGGGCGCGCCTCGCCACCAGTTGCGCCAAAGAACCGGCATCCATGCGCACGACTTTCATAAACACCTGATTACCAGCATTGTACAAACATTAAGAACAATCCGTTGCCGACGAATCGTAAAAGGCAGCCTTTCAGCTTCTAAAAGGTTGCCTTTTAGGCCGTAATATGCCGCCTTTTACAACGCAAAAGGCGGCATATTACGGCACGGTGGCCATCGAGCCGTTATGCAAGGGGGTTACTTCTCCTCCTCCATTTTCTTCTTGATGTACTTTATCTTGGCGCATTCCACGTCGAATATGGTCTTCAACGAGTCGCGTTTCACCCTCAACAGGTTCACGCTTCTAAGCTGTTCTACCGTAGCGGCGCCCTTGGCGCGCAGTTCGTCTACGGTTTTCTTCATCTCCTGGTACTCCCTCTCGACGCGCTGCAGCACAGTGTCGGCGCCCTCGACGCGCAGCTGGGCGCGCTTAAGCTCGACGTCCTGATACAGGCGCAGGGCCTGCTTGCGCGCCTCGATGGCCTCGGGATACGTCTTCCTAAGCGAATCGATGGTGCTTACGGCCTTGGCGTAGTCGCCGTTCTTAAACTCGGTCCGCGCCTCCTCGAGCAGTTCGCCGGCCTTCTTCTCTATCGCGTTGCCGCCGCAGCTTGCCAACGCGAGCATCGCCGTTACCGCCAAAACGGCTGCTGGTTTCATTTTCTTCATAAGTCTTGGCATGGTTGTTTGTAATGACGTCCGCCAAGGGCGCAACCGCATCAAATACAACAGCGTTACGCCGCCGGCGGACTTATTTATATAAAGATGATACGAATCGTATGCAAAAATAAACAAAATTTTCGTACTTTTGCATCCGCTTTTAAAAATATAAGGGTTATGAAGCTACTTTCCGACGCCGAATTGGCGCAATTGCTCGATAAGGACATATTCCGTAAAATATCTTCCACGGCCGACGCGCTCGGCCTTGAATGCTACGTCGTAGGCGGCTACGTGCGCGACCTGTTCCTCGAACGCCCGTCGAACGACATCGACGTAGTAGTAGTAGGCAGCGGCATACGCATGGCCGAGGCGCTGAAAGAGCAGCTCGGAAAGCGGGCACGGCTGTCCGTATTCCGCAACTTCGGCACGGCGCAAGTGAAATACGGCACGCTCGAAATAGAATTCGTCGGCGCGCGCAAGGAGAGTTACAGCCACGACTCGCGCAAGCCGATAGTAGAGGACGGAACACTCGAGGACGACCAAAACCGCCGCGACTTCACCATAAACGCCCTCGCCGTATGCCTCAACGGCCCGCGTTTCGGCGAGCTGGTAGACCCCTTCGACGGACTGGCCGACCTCGAGGACGGCATCATACGCACGCCGCTCGACCCCGACATCACATTCTCGGACGACCCATTGCGCATGCTGCGCTGCATACGCTTCGCCACACAACTTAACTTCTTCATCGAAGACGAGACGTTCGACGCGCTCGGACGCAACGCCGAACGCATCAAGATAATCAGCGGAGAGCGCATAGAGGAAGAATTGAACAAGATAATGATGACGCCGACGCCGAGCAAGGGCTTCGTAGACTTGCACCGCTGCGGCCTCCTAATGCGCATACTGCCCGAGCTTACCAACCTCGACATAGTTGAGACGCGCAACGGAAGGGCGCACAAGAACAACTTCTACCATACGCTCGAGGTGCTCGACAACGTAAGCCGCAAATCGGACAACCTTTGGCTGCGCTGGGCCGCACTGCTGCACGACATAGGCAAACCTAAGACGAAACGCTGGAGCAACTCGGCCGGTTGGACGTTCCACAACCACAATTTCGTAGGCGCAAAGATGGTGGCCGACATTTTCCGCCGCCTCAAACTGCCGATGGACGCAAAGATGAAATACGTAAGGAAGCTCGTAGACCTGCACATGCGCCCGATCGCGATAGCCGACGAAATCGTTACCGACAGCGCCGTGCGGCGCCTGCTGAACGACGCCGGCGACGACATCGACGACCTTATGACCCTATGCGAGGCCGACATTACGAGCAAGAACGAAGTGAGGAAGAAGCAGTTTCTTGAAAACTTCCGCATCGTGCGCTCAAAACTGCACGACCTTAAGGAGAAAGACTATAAACGGCTGCTGCAGCCGTGCATCGACGGTACGGAGATAATGCAGATGTTCAACCTCAAGCCTTCGCGCGAAGTAGGCGAACTTAAGAAATACCTTAAGGACGCCGTGCTCGACAACCGGGTGCCTAACGAACGCGAACCGCTCATGGCCCTGCTCGTTGAAAAGGCAAAGGAAATGGGACTGGAATAGCGTTATTCATATAATAGGAATGTCCGCAATCAACCTAAATGTAAACCACTCTTCCAAGAAATCTGCGGCATTTGGTCATTCCGGGCTGAGACCCGGAATCCAGTGTGTACAGCCTCGTTCTTATGCAAAGAAGGAGCTTATGGATTCCGGGGTTCAGCCCGGAATGACCAAATGCCACAGGCTTCTTAGAAAGTGAAGTGTGTTTTTAAAAGAGAAGTTTTAGGTTGATTGCGGACATTCATAAAAACAAATTAGGCGTTGGACAAGGATTAATCCCGACCCAACGCCTAATGTAATATCAAAACTTTAATACTTATTACTTAACTTGAACTACGAGATACTTGCTCGTGCTCCAGAACAGCTGCGGATTGGTAATATGCAGCACGTATTGCTTTTGCGCGTCGCGCTCGAGCTTGTAGCTGCTTGAGGGATGCATGGTCAGCAGCTTGGCCGACTTTGAATACAACTTAAGTGCCTTAAGCGAACGGATGTCGACCTTGGTGAAGTAGCTCTTGTTGAAATTCGCCTGCAACACTTTTCCGTCTACAAGGATGTTCTGCTCCTTCAGCTCCTTCTTCGTACCGAACACATACCAAGCTGTGTTCAGCTGCTTGTCTTGGGTGTTGATGGTGTTGGCTTTCTTGGCGTTGTCGTCTTGCAAGATGCCGACGTTCTTGTTCAGCGTGGTCGTCGTGCGCTCAAGCTCTTCGATGTGTATGTCCTTTGCCTCAAGCTGTGCGTATAGGTCCTTTATCTGGTTGTTCTTGTCCTCAAGCTGCTTAGTAAGGTTCTCTATCGTTTTCTGCAGCTCGGCGCTCTTTATCGAGCCGTTCTTCACCTGGTTGCGCAGTTTGGCTATCAACTCGCGGTTCTCAGCCATGCGCTGCTGTATGAACTGCATGTTCTCCCTGATGCGCTGCTGCCGGTTGGCGCCCTCGCCGTCCCTCGCAACACTGACCCTGTTCTCGGCCTCGTTTATCAACCTGAAACCTTCTTCGACTTCATTTAGGATGCCCATCATGTCGTTGATCTCGTTGTCCTTTTGCTCTATGATTTTCTGCAAAGAGTCTTTTTGGGCCGTTCCTTGCAAATCGGTCTTTGACTTTCCGTTGTCGCATGCGACTAACGCAAACAGACACGCCGCAAAAAATAAAACTTTCTTCATAGTGATATTGTTTTTTATGTTAATATTTTCAGTTGCTATGATAATTGTTTTTCAAGGCAAATACCGGTACGCCTAATCGCCACTTGGTTCGTCGTCCACATCCTTGCGCCTTTGTTTTCCGCTCTTGCCTTCCACCACGATGACGAACTCGCCGCGAGGCTCGGTTTCCTTGAAATGCGCTATAACCTCGGCCAACGTGCCGCGCACGCTTTCTTCGTGCACCTTTGATATTTCGCGGCAGGCGCTCACACGCCTCTCTTCGCCGAAACATTCGGCAAACTGCTGAAGCGTCTTCAATACGCGGTAAGGCGATTCGTAGAAAACCATAGTACGCGCCTCGTCCTTCAACGCCTCAAGGCGCGTGGCCCGACCCTTCTTCTGCGGCAGGAAACCTTCGAAGCAGAAACGGTCGCAAGGCAATCCTGACGAAACGAGAGCCGGCACGAATGCCGTGGCCCCCGGCAGGCACTGCACCGTCACGCCGGCGTTCACCGCCTCGCGCACAAGGTAAAACCCCGGGTCGCTGATGCCGGGAGTGCCGGCATCGCTTATCAGCGCAACCGTAGCACCGGCCTTAAGGCGCTCAACGATGGAGGCGGAAGTGCCGTGCTCGTTGAACTTATGATGCGACACGAGGTGGTTCTTTATGTCGAAATGCTTAAGCAGGACGCCCGACGTGCGGGTATCCTCTGCCAATACGACATCAGCCTCTTTCAGCACCCGGACGGCCCGGAGCGTCATGTCCTCAAGATTGCCCACAGGCGTGGGTACTACGTATAAAATGCCCATAATCAGCCACAAATATAAGTAAATAATCAACGACGGCAAAAAAACGGTGCAAATCTTTGCAATTTTTAAAACGTCTTTGTATATTTGCGCCGGAATGGATAGCAATATGTCAGGCGAGGCACACCGCCCCGGAAGAATAGAAGTAGTGTGTGGCTCGATGTTCTCAGGCAAAACCGAAGAGCTTATCAGAAGGCTGAAACGCGCCGAGTTCGCCAAGCAGAGGGTTGAGATTTTCAAGCCGGCGATAGACACGAGATATTCGGACGTAGAGGTGGTCAGCCACGACCGCCACTCAATCCCGAGTACGCCCGTCGACTCGTCGTCGTCAATACTGCTGCTCTCGGCCGACATCGACGTGGTAGGCATCGACGAGGCGCAATTCTTCGACAACGGGCTCGTAGCCGTATGCAACGACTTGGCCAACCGGGGCGTGCGCGTAATCGTAGCCGGTCTCGACATGGATTTCAAGGGCGTGCCCTTCGGGCCGATACCGGCTTTGTGCGCCGTAGCCGACGAAGTGACAAAAGTTCACGCGATATGCGTGAAATGCGGAGCGCTGGCATACGTCAGCCACAGGCTCGTACACAACGACAAGCGTGTAATGTTGGGCGAGCAAAGCGAATACGAACCCCTCTGCCGCGAATGCTACCGCAAGGCGCTGGAAGAAGAAAAAGCAGTGGAAAGGCTAGGAACCGATAAGCCCGGAAAGTAAAGAGAGTTTGCCGCCAAGGCGCATCCGTTACAACCTCATAAAATCAAAAACTAAAACATCATGATTATCGAAGAGAAAATAACGTTCGACAAGTTCATACGCTGGGCGTTGACGGCCGTTGTCGTTATCGCCGTACTGCTGCTGATGAACTACCTCAGCAGCGTACTACTGCCGTTTTTCGTAGCATGGTTGCTGGCTTACCTCGTCTACCCCATCGTAAAATTCGTGCAATATAAGATGCATGTGCCGACGCGCGTGCTGTCGATCATCGTATCTCTGATATTCATCATCGCCGTAGCCGGAGGCATTTTCTACCTTATAATACCGCCGATGATCGACCAGTTTGACAAACTGAGCGAAGTGCTTTCACGCTACCTACACGAAAAGACGCATATCGAAAACTTCCCGGCCACGATACAACAATGGATTAACGAAAACAAGAACAGCATACAAGACTTCTTCAAGCAAGAAGACGTAACGGAAGCCATAAAGAACGCCATGCCCAAAGTATTCTCCGTAATAGGGCAAACGGCAAGCATAATAATCAGCGTAGTTGCGTCGCTCATCACCCTACTCTACCTCTTCTTCATCCTACTCGACTACGAAAAGCTCGCTTCCGGGTTCATCAAGATGTTCCCGAAAAAAAACCGCCCGTTTTGGCGCGAACTGATAGGCGACGTAGAACGCGAAATGAACAGCTACATCCGCGGACAAAGCCTCGTAGCACTGTGCATTGCGATACTTTTCTGCATCGGCTTCACCATCATCGACTTCCCCATGGCCATCGGCCTCGGCATACTCATAGGCATACTAAGCCTCATCCCATACGTACACGGCCTCGCCTTCATACCGATGGTATTCCTCTCACTGCTGAAGGCAGCCGACACAGGGCAGAACTTTTGGATAATCTTCGCCTCGTCCGTAGCCGTGTTCGTAGTCGTGCAAGCCATAACCGACATGGTGCTCACCCCAAAGATTATGGGAAAGGCAATGGGCCTCAACCCGGCAGTCATCCTCCTTTCACTCTCCGTCTGGGGCGCCCTGCTCGGATTCATCGGCCTGATAATAGCACTCCCCCTGACAACCCTGATCATAGCATATTACCAACGCTACGTCACAAAAGAAAGCGACGGCAAACTTATACCGCCAAAATCGCCCGAACATCCCGGAGCACCACAACCAAACACGCAAACAAGCGAAAAATAAGACGTCAAGAAAATAAAAAATCTAAAAAACGGCCGAATAATTTGGCCGTATCAATAAAAAAGCATACCTTTGCACACGCTTTACGAAACGTATGGCAATCGGAGATCCGTTAGCTCAGCTGGTAGAGCACAACACTTTTAATGTTGGGGTCTTGGGTTCGAGCCCCAAACGGATCACCAGAAAATCAAGCGATTATCTAAAACGGATAGTCGCTTTTTTCGTGTTTATATGTTGGTTTTGAACGTCTGATGTAAACCAAGATGTAAACCAGTAAACCGTATGAGTGAAACAATTAAAGTGCTGTGTTACAAATCAAAGAC
>CALUFA010000042.1 GCA_944319795.1 uncultured Prevotella sp.
TGGTCTGCAAAGTAAGCATTTTTTTTTGGATAATTCAAATTTAAACGCTTAATTATTTCCAAAGCCTTTGAATATCGTCCTTGTCGTATGTAAATTTGGGCTAAAGTCTCGGTAAAATATTTCTCGTCGCCCTCTTTTTTCTCATTGTTGTCAAACTCAGGCAGGTATTCAGGCTCATCCTTTAGCTCTATCTTACCGTTTTCGTTGTTTATGAAATTATCAATTAGGTCTTGTCCCTTCATTGCCGGGCTGTCATCGTCCACGATGTCGTCGCCTTCAGTCTCAAGAAGGTACGACACATAGTCTATCGCCGCGTCGGCCGGTGTAGGCCTACGCTTCTTACGCGCCGGCTTACCGTTGTTCTCTTCGGCATCCGCAGGAATAGAGTCGAGGAAGCGGTCTATCAGGGATATAGTACGGCTGCCACCGTTTCCGGTTTGCCCTGTTGCAGGCTTCTGTTTGTTTTTTTCGGCAACGCGCAATTTATAATGCGCGGCTTCTACGAGGTTGAACACGACCTTGCGGTCGGCCACGTAAACGGCCGACCGCCTAAGCTCCTCGTCGAACGAGGGGTCGTGAAGCAGATAGAGGTTCTGCAACAGCAACAGCCGCGCCGTTTGGAAATACGGATACAGAGCAAGGAGGGAACGCAGGTCGTAAAGCGTCTCCTTATCCATAAGTTCGGGATGTTTTATCAGTTGCTCTAAATCCATGTGTTCTTTTCACCTACGGTTTTACCAGTTGGCCACGGTGGCGTTGAATATTTGGTCGGTTATGTCTTCAACCATTTGGGTTACGAGTTCTTCCTGCACCGAAGTGAACGACGTGGTCGTTTCAAACGACGAGGTGGCCGTAAACTGGCGTTCGAAGTCTTCGCTGTGGTTGGCGTTATTGGTAAACCTAACGTTCACGGTCATCGAAAGCTCGGCCTGAGCCGAAGTTCCCTCGGCTGTTACCGACTTGTTCCTCTGTGAATATTGCGTTATCTCGCCTTCAATCTTCAGGTCGCCGTTGTTCTTCACCTGTATCAGCCTGGTGTTATTGGCGAAAATGTCCTTCAGTTCGTTGTTGAATATGCTCGCCATCGGGGCCCACACATAGCTCGAACGTATCGGAAAATCGGCTATCTGTATGGTTTTGGTTTTGGTGTAATCGATGCTGGCACCGTTGAACCTGTATGAAACGCTGCACGAAACCAACACCACGGCCACGGCCGACAGCGCCAGCATTCCCCTGACACGGGCGCGCCTCGTGCGGAAAGCGCCACGCCTTGCGTCCGCGTATGATTTAATTTTGCTTATCAAGTCCATATTGTTTTATCCGTCTATACAGGGTGCGGTCTGAAATGCCAAGCTCTTTTGCGGCTTTCTTCCTATTGCCTCCGTTGCGTTCAAGCGCCCTCTCTACCATCTGCCGCCCCACGTCTTCAAGGTTGAGGCACTCCGGTTCTGATATTTCCTCGGCCACGGCGTCCTGCACTATGGGCGCTGCTCTTTGCGCCGAAGGCGTACCGGCCTGTCCGTCGGATATTATCGAAGGGTAACCGGCTTCGGCGCGCGGCATTTGGTTGTCTTGTGCCGCGCCAATTTGTTTCCTCAGGTTGTTCATCTCGCGGCGCAGGTCGCTTACGTTTCCCCTCAGCTCATACAATATTTTATAAAGTATCTCGCGCTCGCTCTCAAACGAGTGCGGCCCACCGCCGGTGCTTATCGTAGCGAGCTGCATGCTCTCCGCATCCTCCGGGATGAACTTGCGCACCGCCTCGCCGTCGATTTCGCGGTTTCCGCTCAGCACCGACATCTGTTCGGTTATGTTCTTCAGCTGCCTTACGTTGCCGGGCCACTTGTATTTCAGCATCACCGACTTGGCCTCGTCGGTAAGCGTTATCTTCGGCAAATGGTATTTCTCCGCCATCTGCATGGCGAACAGGCGGAACAGCAGAATTATGTCCTCGCCGCGACTGCGCAACGGCGGCATCTGTATCGGAATTGTGTTCAGGCGGTAATACAGGTCTTCCCTGAAGCGCCCCTCGCTTATAGCCTTGCGCATGTTCACGTTCGTGGCGGCCACTATGCGCACGTCGGTCTTCATTATCTTCTGTCCGCCTACGCGGATGTATTCGCCAGTTTCGAGCACCCTTAGCAGCCTTGCCTGCGTGGCGAGAGGCAGCTCTCCCACCTCGTCGAGGAATATCGTACCCTTGTTGGCTACGCCGAAATAGCCCTCGCTCTCGCCTATCGCCCCGGTGAACGAGCCTTTCTCGTGGCCGAACAGCTCGCTGTCTATGGTGCCTTCGGGTATCGAGCCGCAGTTTATGGCGAAATATTTCTCACGCCTGCGCGGCGAGTTGTCGTGGATGATGCGCGGTATTATTTCCTTACCCACACCGCTCTCGCCGACGATCAGCACTGACAAGTCGGTCGGTGCCACCTGTAAGGCGACATCGAGCGCACGGTTCAGCCCGTCGCAGTTGCCGACTATGTTGTACCGCTGTTTTACCTTTTGAAGCTCGGTAGTGTTCATTTAGCTGACAAAATTACGCATTTTATTTTAATTACGCAAAGCAGCCGTTGAAAATATATATTTTATTAATATGTATCGAAAATAATAATTAAATTTGCAACGTAAACTTTTTTGCTCATGACGGGAACAATTGTAAACACTTGCGCGATAATCTTAGGCACGCTCGCCGGCACTATTCTCAACCGTGGAATAAAGGAAAAATACAAGACTGCACTATACAACGCACTCGGACTCGCCAGCCTTATGATTGGCCTGAACGCGTCGATTACGAACATGCCGAAGAGTGAATATCCCGTGTTGTTCATCCTGTCGTTGGCCGTCGGAGGAGTCGTAGGCACGGCGCTCGACATCGACGGGAGGTTCAGGCGGGCCGTGGAGCGCCGCTCGAAGGCTAAAAACGGGCACAACCTTGCCGACGGGCTGTCAACCGCCATACTGCTTTACTGCATCGGGCCGCTGTCGATGCTCGGCCCGGTGGTAAGCGCGCTGAAGGGCGACAACACGTTCCTTTACACCAACGCCACGCTCGACTTCGTATCGTCTACGGTGTTCGCCTCTACTTACGGCTTCGGCATGATTCTCGCCGCGCCTGTGCTGTTCTGCTGGCAGGGGCTGTTTTACTTAATGGCCGAGGTGTCAAGCTCGGCCGTAAGCGAGGCGCTTATGGCCGAACTGCTCATCGTAGGCGGACTGATGATTACGGGCAGCGGCCTGTCGCTTCTCAACATAAAGGACTGCAAGACGCTCAACCTACTGCCGTCGCTGCTCGTTCCCGTAGCATGGTTCGCCGTAAAGGCAATAATCTGATTGTGCCTTATTTCCAAAACAAACGATAAAAAACACGCCAATGAACATGAAAAGAATCAAGACCTTAAGATTTTTTGCGGCTGCGGCCGTACTTGCAGCCTGCTCGTGCGCCGATGCCAAGCAGCCGTCTGGAGGCAACGGAGACGGCGCAACCGAAGGAGTCACCGTACAAGACGCCGGCCCCGGCATCAAGCTGACAACCATACGCGACGACGACGGCGCAAAGCGCATGCCCAACAAGCTGTTCTACGGCGATAACGACTCGGAGAAAGTGGAGCGTCTGTCGCCCGAAGGCTCGGTTGAATCGTCGATAAGCTGCTACGTCATTGAGACCAAAGGAAAGAAAATCCTGTTCGACACAGGCAACGGGGCGGCGCGCGGCGGCAAACTGCTCGACCGCATGAAAGCCGCTGGCATCACGCCAGGCGACATCGACATGCTCGTCATCACGCACTTCCACATGGACCATATCGGCGGCATGGTGCAAGACGGCAAGGCCGTGTTCACCAACGCCGAAGTCTACGTTCCCGAAAAGGAGTACGGCGCATGGCAGGCCATGAGCGGCGCCGGAGCCAAGACTGTCATGGAGACAATGGGCGCATACGGCGGCCGCCTGCACCGCTTCGGCTACCAAGACGCCCTGCCATGCGGCATAAAGGCCATGCCTGCGCCGGGACACACGCCGGGGCACACCGTCTACCAAGTAGGAAAGGTGCTCATCGTGGGCGACCTGATGCACGGGTTCGACTTGCAAATACAGGATTTGAGCATCTGCCCCGACTACGACATGGACAAGGACGAGGCCGTTAAGTCAAGGAAAAAATACGTTGACTACGCACGTAAAAACAAGCTGATCGTGGCCGGTATGCACTTCCCCGGCAACGGTGTGAAGACAAGTTTGTAAGCAAGCTGCCGCCACGCCTCATGAAAATCGCAACCCAAACACCCCATTCCGCTTACAACCGCACCGGCGAATCCCTGCTCCATGCGTAATCTGCAAGCAAACGGATGATGTTTTGTTGCGAATCAAAAGGCATCCTTTTACAGGATGAAACACGGCCTTTTGCGTGCTAAAACACGGCCTTTTACACGCCGGGAAGCGGCCTGTTAAAACGCCGGAGGCTACACTAGCGCAACACGCCGGCAGCCCACCGGGCCGCATAAAATGACAAAACTAACATAAACAATCGTCAAAACACATTACAACTAACAATAAACATAATATGGGAAATAACAGAATAACAGAACTTTTCGGGATAGAATATCCCATAATCCAAGGTGGAATGGTATGGTGCAGCGGTTGGCGCTTAGCCTCGGCCGTAAGCAACGCCGGCGGACTTGGCCTGCTCGGCGCAGGCTCAATGCACCCCGAAACGCTTGAGGAACACATCGCAAAAATGCGCGAGGCCACCGACAATCCTTGGGGAGTGAACGTTCCGCTGATGTACCCTGAGATTGACCGCCTTATGAAGCTAATCATCGACAGCGGCGTTAAAATCGTTTTCACGTCGGCCGGCAGTCCGAAGAAATTCACGCCGATGCTCCACGAGGCCGGAATCAAGGTAGCCCACGTTGTATCGAGCAGCAAGTTCGCGCGCAAATGCGAAGAAGCCGGAGTAGACGCCGTAGTTGCCGAGGGCTTCGAGGCCGGCGGACACAACGGGCGCGAAGAAACGACGACGATGACGCTGATACCCCAAGTGCGACGCGCCACTGGCCTGCCGCTCATCGCCGCAGGCGGAATTGCGTCGGGCGAAGCCATCCTTGCGTCGATGGTTCTCGGCGCAGAAGGCGTACAGATAGGCACGCTGTTCGCATTGACCGAAGAGAGTTCGGCTTCAGACGCATTCAAACAAAAGTGCGTCTCACTCGACGAAGGCGACACAATGCTCTGCCTTAAGAAGATAGCCCCTACCCGACTGATTAAGAACACACTGTATGACAAGGTGAAAGAGGCTGAGGACAACGGGGCCTCGGCAGACGAACTGCGCGGCATATTGGGCAAGGCGGCGTCGAAACGCGGCATATTCGAAGGCGACACCGACAACGGCGAACTCGAAATCGGGCAGATAGCCTCGGCGGTAAAGAGCGTCAAGCCCGTTGCCGAAGTGATGAAGGAGCTTGTTGGAGGATTCGTGAAAGCGAAAGAAAAAATCTTAGGAAATTAAGAAATAAGAGTTAAGAATTAAGAAAAACGGTATTGGAAATTAAGAATTAAGAGTTAAGAATTAAGAAAAACAGCTTTGCTAAATGATGGAAGTGAGATAACCACTTATTATGCAACAAAACTGTTTTTCTTAATTTTTAACTCTTAATTCTTAACTCTATTTGAACCCCTTGTTCAGCCATTTGCCCCTGAACAGGCGGACGAGGAATATCGTACCGCGGAACGTAAGCTCTATTGCCATCGCCGTCCAAACACCGCGAAGGCCGTAAATAGGAGCAAGATAAGCAGCAAGGGTAAGGCGGACGAGCCACATCGAAGCAAGGTTCATGCAGGCCGGCATAAGCGTGTCGCCCGCCCCGAGGCATACGCTGTAAGTAACGATTGCGGCGGCAAACATCGGCTCGGCGAACGCCTCGATACGCAACGACTGCGAGCCGAGCAGGCGAACTTGCTCGTCGGGAGTCATAACCCCGATCATTTGGGGCGCAAACACATACATCACCGCCCCCATGAACGCCATCACGCCAATGCCCATAAACACCGTGCGGTAGGCGAAACTGCGCGCCAATCCGCGGCGCCCGGCACCTATGCTTTGGCCTACGAGCGTGGTTGCAGCGTCGCCGATACCGTATCCGGGCATGTAACAAAGGCTCTCGGCGGTAATGGCAAGCGTGTTGGCGGCGATTGCGATGTTGCCGAGCGGAGCCACGATCATGGTGCTTACAATCTGCGCTCCGCTCATCATCATGTACTGCGCGCCCATGGGCAGGCTCACCTTGGCGGCGTTGCGTAGGTAATTCCACAACGGGGCGAACGTCCACTTCTCGTGCCTCAACGACAATTCGGGCGACTTCACCGTTGCAAACCATATCAGCATAACACCCGTAACAACGTAAGCCAAGGCCGTGCCAAGCGCCGCTCCGGGCACGCCCATGCCTGCGCCGGGCATGGTTATGTCTGTTCCGAACAATGTCATCGGGCGCGTCTCATAAATCAAGAAGAAGTTGAAAACCACGTCGAGCAGGCACATCAATATGCTCATCATGCTCGGGATACGCATGTTTCCCGAGCATTTCAACATGCTCGACGAAAGTATTCCTATCTGATAAACAGGCAAAGCAAGACAATAAATGGTGAAATAAGCCGAAGCGTCGGCCTGTATGTCGGCACCACCGCCAAGCCAACGGGGCAGCGGTCCGGCTATCGCGACGCAGATAAGCGTCAATATTATCGTGAACAACGCCGTTGCCATAAGCCCTTGGCGGAACACCTGGCGAGCCTTGTCGAAGTCGTTGGCCCCGATGAAGTGGGCCGCCTGCACCGAAAAACCTAACGCCGCGGCCGACGTAAGTCCGCCGAACAGCCAAGTGGTAGACTCTACTATGCCTATCGACGCCGACGCCCTCGCACCAAGCGAACCTACCATCGACGCGTCGATGTAAAACATCATTATCGTGGTAAGCTGGGCGAGAATCGACGGAATACTGAGCTGCACGATCAGGTTCAGCTTCTGGCTGCCGCTCATTTCCTGACCATCGCGTATCATGGTCAGCAACACATTATCCTTACTACTTGAAAACATGATGCAAAATTACTACTTTTCAGGCAAATAAACATACTCGCCCGACAAAAAAAAGAGACTGGCACTTCCGTTGAAAGTACCAGTCTCCGCTATTACATTAATTATGAAACATTTCCTTAATAAGAATCGGAGGCCGTGTCATACTATGCTTTCCTCACCCCCGAAACCTGTTGCTGTTAATACAGCAAACAGGATTTGTGCATCTGTCACCTAAACACTAATCTTTTTACCTTAATACCTATGAAAAACTTTTGATGCCTCACGGCATGTTCGTCATCCTTCCTTAAACAATCTTTTTACTTTACCTTATAACTTAATACCTTAATCAAACTAACACCTATTATTTTGTTTTGACGATGCAAAGATACGACTGTTTGCGCACACAGACAAGAAATACGACGTATTTTCACGTAAAAACGACATATTTTTGACATAAATCAAATTTTCGGCAGACCAACTGCAAACAGACGGACAAAAAGCCACGGACAAAGGAATAAATAAAAAACGGGCGGACAAGTAAAACATCTTGTCCGCCCGTAAACTGTCTGCTTGTGTACTTGTATTGTATGCTCAACCGCTTTTTACCGCTTCCCGGCAACATACCATGGCACAGGCGTAGTGCCAGCACGGAAGTACGCGACAAGCTCTATGTCGAAAATCAGCGCGCTGTAAGCAGGGATAACGTCATTGCCTGACGCGCCGTAACCTAATTGATAAGGTATGTACACGCGCCAACGGTCGCCGATGTGCATGTGCTGCAAAGCCGTTGAAAAGCCGTCGACCACTCCTCCGACGTACATCGTTACAGGTTTCGCCGTCGCAGGATTGTACTCTCCCTCGTAAGACTGGTCGAAAACGTAACCGTCAACGTAAGAAACTGAAGGGATAAGGCGGCCACGATAGTTGACCAATACCGAATCGGAGAACATCGGGCAACCGCTTCCCGTGCCTTCCTTAAGCACTTGCACGGCTATATATCCGTCGTAGTCAATGGGAATAGTGTCCTCATACGAGTAATTCCTTATCAGCTTCCATGTGCCGTCGGCGTTAGTACGGGCCTGCTCGTAGATGCCTGAAAAGTACGCCTCGTTGCGCTCCTGCCAGTCTGCGAACTCATCGACAGTGTCGTCACTCTCGCTGCACGCCGTGAAAGCAAGCGGCAAGAGCAACGCCACGAGGCAGGACATTATCTGATATTTCTTCATTTATTGCAATTTTTTAAGCAAGCTCGTTATGCTTACCTTGTCCTCGATTATGCCACGCAAGTCGGCAATGTTGACCCTTTCCTGCTCCATTGTGTCGCGGAAACGCAGTGTCACCGTGTTGTTTTCTAGCGTATCGTGGTCTACGGTCACACAATAAGGAGTGCCTATCGCGTCCTGGCGGCGGTAACGCTTACCGATTGAATCCTTCTCGTCGTACTGGCAATTGAAGTGGAACTTCAGGTCGTTGATTATCTCACGGGCCTTTTCAGGCAGTCCGTCTTTCTTCAGCAAGGGCATTACGCAGAGCTTCACAGGAGCGAGGGCGGCCGGTAGTTTGAGCACTACGCGGGTCTCGCCGTTCTCCAATTTCTCTTCGCAATAAGAGTGGCACATTATTGAAAGGAACATGCGGTCTACGCCGATAGAGGTCTCGATGTCATACGGAGTGTAGCTTTCGTTAGTCTGCGGATCGAAGTATTTAATCGACTTGCCCGAGAACTTCTCATGCTGTGACAGGTCGAAGTCGGTGCGGCTGTGTATGCCTTCAACCTCCTTGAACCCGAATGGCATCTTAAACTCGATGTCGGTTGCGGCGTTGGCGTAGTGGGCCAGTTTCTCGTGGTCGTGGAAACGATAGTTCTCTGCGCCGAAGCCGAGGGCCTGATGCCACTTCATGCGCAGCTCCTTCCATTTCTTGAACCATTCCATTTCGGTTCCGGGCTTTACGAAGAACTGCATCTCCATCTGCTCGAACTCACGCATACGGAAGATAAACTGGCGTGCAACTATTTCGTTACGGAAAGCCTTGCCTATCTGCGCTATGCCGAACGGTATCTTCATGCGGCCCGTCTTCTGTACGTTCAGGTAGTTCACGAATATTCCCTGGGCCGTCTCGGGGCGTAGGTAAATCTTACTTGTAGCGTCGGCGGCCGACCCCATCTCGGTTGAGAACATAAGGTTGAACTGGCGCACGTCGGTCCAGTTCTTAGTTCCGCTAATCGGGCAGACTATGCCTTCGTCGACGATTATCTGCTTTAGCTCTGCCAAGTCGGGGCCTTGCATGGCCTTAGTGTAACGCTCGTGCAGTGCGTCGCGCTTCTGCTGGTGGTCGATTACGCGCTGGTTGGTCTCACGGAACTTGGCCTCGTCGAACGCGTCGCCGAATTTCTTGCGGGCCTTTTCCACCTCCTTGTTTATCTTCTCCTCGTATTTAGCTATCTGGTCCTCAATCAGTACGTCGGCGCGGTAGCGTTTCTTAGAGTCACGGTTGTCGATCAGCGGATCGTTGAAAGCGTCTACGTGCCCGCTGGCTTTCCATATCGTAGGGTGCATGAAGATAGCCGAGTCGATGCCCACGATGTTCTCATGGAGCAGCACCATGCTCTTCCACCAATATTCCTTAATATTGTTTTTCAGTTCAACACCGTTCTGTCCGTAGTCGTAAACGGCGGCCAGTCCGTCATAAATGTCGCTGCTCGGGAAAACGAATCCGTACTCTTTACAGTGCGACACTATTTTCTTGAAAACGTCTTCTTGTGCCATTACAATTTATTACCTTAATATAATGTTATTAAAACAAAAGCAAGCGCAAAGATACAATATGCAGCATCTTTGCGTCTTTTGCCTGCAAAGATAGTGTAATTTGAGTGAAGCGCAAAATAAAAATAATTAATAATGAAAAATGAACAATTAAAAATGGGCAATTATAAGTTTTCGGAACATACCCGACTTGTGTTCAGGCAGCCGTGCAAAAGGCAGCCTTTCAGCGCGCAAAAGGTTACCTTTTACGATGCAAAAGGCGGCCTTTTGCAAGCCAAAAGGCTGCCTTTGGAAAAGCGGCAAGCAAACACCTGATTATCAACAAGATACGAACAAGTAAAAAAGTCAGCATCATGCGGCTGCCTGATGCTGACTTTTACAATTACGATATGCCGCCGTGCGACGGGCATGTCACTTCTTTATATTCACATACTTCATAACGGCATAACCGCCAACGGCCTGTACGAGTATGCCCGGCCAGCCGAGACGGACGTCCTGAAGAGCGGCCGACAAGGAACCGGTCATGCCCCACTCCGCCAGCATTCCTACCGCCTGGTATGCCACGACGGCCGAAGCCACGGCCCAGAGGGCCACGCCGCGCGCCTTTGAAGCAAAGAACGAGGCTGCCACGGCGAGCAGTACCGACTTGATAAGGATTATCGGAAGCGCGGCCGCAGCAGGCATGCCGAAGAGCATGCTGTTGGCCAACGGCGAAACGACGGCCGTAAGCAGGCCTGCGGTAAGGCCGAACTTATAGGCCGCTACGAGCGTGAAAAAATAAATGGGAAGCCACACAAGTCCGCCCTGCGGCACGAGATGGCATAACTGGGGCAGCACGATGTTGCCCACGATGAACAGCGCGGCCGTCATGTAAGCCTTGCCGTCGCGGTAACCCAAGGAGTAAACCGCCGATGATGTTGTCGTTTTCATTGTTGTTATATTTTGTTGAATGTTGTTCGTTTAAAAGTTAAAGGAGTTGAATAAGTTACCGCTCGTTCCACCCGCTTAGAAGTTAAAGCCGTATGCCTTGCATCCTGCCCTCTGCCACTGGGGTAACGGCGGCAAATCCACTAACTTCTTTTAATTCTATAAATTCTTATCTTTCAAGAACCCTTTTATCAGCACGTAAGCCTCGTCGGACGACGACGTATAGGCCGTCAGCTTCTCCACGGGGCAGATGTCCGTACCCGTGCGGTTGATAATGTTAGGGACTTCACGGCCGAAAGACACCCCAACGCCTGCCCGTCGGAGCACGTCGAGCGCGCCTGAGCTGGCCACTTCGGCGTAAACCTCTCGCACGCCGCCCTTTACGAGCAGCAGTGCGGCCCCTCGGCCTACGACCTTGTCGGCCACCGAAGCGCCACACAGAAACTGCGGTTCATCAGAGACAAGGCTGAAAAGGTCGGCCACGCCGCGGCGTTCAAACCGCCGTATTTCCCCTTGACGGGAACGGGCTACGCCCCGACATGAGCCAGAATGCAATATTTCTTTTAACTGTTCCATATTTATTTTTTAGCAGACAAGCCGTCAGCAGACAAGGAACAAGAGACAAGCAAACAAGGAGATTTGCTTTCCTCGCTGATTATTATTCTGCTAATAACTTGTCTGCTCGTCACTGGGTACTTGTCTGCTTGTCACTGGTCACTTGTCTGCTTGTCACTGGTCACTTGTCTGCTTGTCACTGGTCACTTGTCTGCTTGTCACTGACTTAAATGTCTTGTTTCAGTGTTTCGACGAACTTGTCGATGCGTTGCATTTCCTTCGGGATGTCGATGCCCTGCGGACAGTGGTCCACACACTGGCCGCAACCGATGCAATGGTCGGCCTGGCGCAAGCGCGGCACGCTGCGGTCGTAGCCTATCAGAAAGGCCCTGCGCGCACGCCGGTACTCCTTTTGTCCGCTTGTTTGTTTGTCCGCTTGACCGCTTGTCTGCTCTACCACAGGCATGTTGCCCTCCTTTATGCACCTGTTATAGTGCAGGAGCACGCCTGGGATGTCGATTCCGTAAGGACAGGGCATGCAGTATTTGCAGTCGTTGCAGGGTATAGTCTTAAGGTTGTAGATGTCGCCTGCTATCTCCATTAGGAACTTCTGCTCCTCTTCGGTCAGCGGTTTGAGCGGCGAATAGGTGCAAAGGTTCTCGCGCAGATGCTCCATATACGTCATGCCCGACAGCACGGTGAGCACTCCGTCGGGCGTTCCGGCGAAGCGGAAGGCCCACGAAGCCACGCTCTGTTCGGGCTCGCGCTGCTTCATCTTGGCCACGATGTTGTCGGGCACGTTGGCCAACCTTCCGCCCAACAGCGGCTCCATGATTACCGCCGGTATGCCCCGCTTCGTCAGTTCGCCGTACAGGTAGACGGCGTCGGTGTTGCGCTTGTTTATCTCGTCGGCGTAGTTCCAGTCGAGATAGTTAAGCTCTATCTGCACGAAATCCCAATGATAGCGGCCCTCGTCGTGCCAGCGCAGCAGCATGTCGTAGATCTTCACGTCGCCGTGGTACGAGAATCCGATGTTGCGTATGCGTCCCTTGCGCTTCTGTTCGACGAGCCAGTCGAGTATGCCGTTGTCCATATAACGGCTGTTGAACATGCCGAGCGCGTCCTGGCCCTGGCCTATCGAATGGAGCAGAAGATAGTCAACGTAGTCTACCTGAAGCTCTTTTAGCGAGTTCTCGAACATCTCTATCGACGCTTCGCGCGTCCATGTTTCGGGCGCGAAGTTAGACATTTTCGTGGCGATGAAGTATTCCGAGCGCTTATGGCGGCTCAAGGCGATGCCCGTGGCGCGCTCCGACTTGCCCAGGCAGTAGGCGGGCGACGTGTCGAAATAGTTCACTCCGTGTTCTATCGCATAGTCAACCTGGCGGTTCACCATGTCTTGGTCTATATCCATCTCTCCCGTTCCGGTCGACGGGTCCTTGCCTTCGTTCTTGTCGGGCAGGCGCATCATGCCGTAACCCAACAGCGACACGCGGTCTTTCGTGTTAGGGTTCACCCTGTAAGTCATCTTCCCTTTCTCCGGTTCATGCTGCTTGGCGGTGGTCAGATTGTCGTCCTTGCACGCCGTGAGCAACGCCGACGACGCTACGGCTCCTCCGCCGAGCATCTTCAGGAAACTGCGTCTTGATATGTCTTTTGCCATGTTTTTTATTTTTGAAGTTAAAGCAGTTAAAGAGGTTTCCGCTCCCTTCGGCCGCTAAGAAGTTAAAGCCGGATGCCATGCCGACATGTCTTTCAACTTCATCGCAAACCTACTTTCCCAACTCATGTTTACGTTCTACACACGATTTCATAACCCATTGAATGCCAGCACCATACATTCTGCCTTATAAAAGACGGCCTTTTACCTTACAAAAGACCGTGTTTTAGCGTCCCAAAGGTAACCTTTTGCAGCGCGAAAGGCCGCCTTTTGCACGGCATACGGCCAACGGTTGATTAAGAAGCATTATTTTATGAAGCTGAAGTATGAACAAACCAGCAATCGTATTTTTTCACTCTTCGTTCTTCACTCTTCACTTAAACCTCCCTGTGCGCCTCGTGCCCCTCTACATAGATTGCGCTGAACGGACGCGCCGGACAAAGGTTCTCGCAGGCTCCGCAACCTATGCAGCGGGCCTCGTTCACGGCCGGAATCTTCAGCGAACGCTCGTCGTCGGGGTTTATCGGTACCATAGTGATGGCTCCCGTAGGACAATGGCGCGCGCAGTTGCCGCACTCTTGGCCGTCGGTCAGAGGCACGCAGTTCTTACGTATCCATACGGCGTGGCCCACTTGTATGGCCGACTTGTCGGCGCGCGTTATGGGTTTAATCGCTCCCGTGGGGCAAACCTCGCCGCACTTGGTACATTCAGGACGGCAGTATCCACGCTCGTAAGACACCGTAGGCTGCATGAACTTAGACAAATCGGTCGACGGACGCAGCACTCCGTTGGGACAATTTGACACGCAGAGCTGGCAGGCCGTGCAGTGTTGGGCGAAATGCCGCGCCGACAGCGAGCCGGGAGGAGTTATCGGAGTGAGCCTCTTTGGGGCTATCTTGTCCTCGATGGCCGCTAATCCGCCGTCTACTTTCTTCTTCTCCTGCGCCAAAGCAGCCCCCGTAGCGGCCACGGCCATGCCGAGAAGAAACGAACGGCGGCTTTCGTTAGTAGACAAGACACCAGCAGACGAGTTGACAAGGAGATTTGCCCTGTCGGCATTCTGGCTTGTCTGCTCGTCTGCTTGTCTGCTTGTCTGCTCGTCTGCTTGTCTGCCCGTCTGCTGATTCGCTTGTCTGCCCGTCAACTTGTCTGCTCGTCTGCTCGACAGGCTTATCGCCCCTTTACGGCACTTGTCGATGCAGTCGCCGCACACCACGCAGCGGCTGTAATCTATCTTATGGTTCTTGAAGTCTATGGCCGAAGCCTTGCAGTTCTTCGTGCACAGGCCGCATTCAACGCACTTACCGCCGTCGATGCGCACCTTGAACCACGAGAAACGGGCAAGGAAGCTGAGTATCGTTCCTACCGGACAGACGGTGTTGCAGTACGTCCTGCCGCCACGCCAGGCAAGTACGGCGACGGCGACCAGCGTAACCGAGGCTACGACGAGCGTAGGCAGGCTTCTCATCCACACGTCGACGCTGTAGAAAGCGTAACTGTTGAAATGCTCGGCAATGGCCGCAAGCACGTTGTTGCCTGCCTCGTAAACGGGCTTCATCAGGCTGCTTGCTATGCGTCCGTATGAACTATACGGCGCAAGCAACGACACAACGGCGTTCACCCCGGCCAAAGCCGAGGCTACGAACACCGCCAAAACCGTGTAACGCAGCCACCTTTTCTCCATAGAATACGTAAACCTGTTCTTCTTACGCATGCCGTGCAGGCGCGAAATCACGTCTTGCATCACGCCCAAAGGACAGATAACGGAGCAGTAGATGCGCCCCAACACGAGCGTAAGCACAACCAAAAATGCTATAACACCTACGTGAAGGGCGAGCAAGGCCGGCCAAAACTGGATGCTGGCGAGCCACCCGAAGTACTTGTGCAGCGTGCCGGTAACGTCGAGGAAGAGCAACGTTATGAGCACGAACACCACAAGCGCGAGGATTGTTCTGATTTTTCTTAGCATAAATTCATAATGTTTTTGATAATATTTTTCAGGAGCTAAAGTGATTAAAGAAGTTATCGCCCACCTCGTCAGCTTAAGAGTTAAATGAGGATTGCCTTGCTTTCAAACGCTCTTTTTTACCTTTTTACCCTTTTACTGTTTTACCTTTCGCCGCAGTTACTCTTACTATCACGACGCTGACCTCGTAGAGCAGCCATATCGGAAGCGACACGAGGAGAAGCGTGAACACGTCGGTCGTAGGCGTAATGACGGCCGCAACCACCATAATCGCCACCACGGCATGCCTGCGGTAACGCCCCATCCACTCGGCCTTAAGCAGGCCGAGACGGGCCAGGAGCCAGCTTATTACCGGTATCTCGAACACTATGCCGAAAACAAGGCTCATCATTGCCAGCGTGTCGACATACGAACTGATGGTCAGCATGTTGTCAACCGTGGCGCTTACCTGGTAAGTGCCGAGGAAACGGACTGTCAACGGGAAGATGACAAAGTAGTTTACGAGTATCCCGACGAGGAACATAATGTAGGCGGCGACGGTCAACCGCACCGAGTAACGCCGCTCATTGTCATACAGCGCAGGCGAAATGAAACGGAACAGCACGTATAATATATAAGGTGAGGCTATGAGCACGCCGGCCGTAAGCGCCACTTTCATGTGTATCATGAACTGTTCGGTCAGTCCGGTGTTAATCAGGTGGATGTCAAACGGTTCTACGTCAAGCAGCCTGTAAGTGACGAACGAACCGTCGGCAGGCGCCAACACAACGCCGAAAAGCCAGTCCTTGAACGTGAAAGCCGCGACTCCGGCCAAGACTGCCGCCACAATCATGCGGATAAGACTGCCGCGGAGCACGTCCAAGTGTTCCCAAAACGTCAGTTCGCCGCCGTCATTCATCTTTCTTTTTCGACTCCTGCTGTTCGTCGTCCAACTTCCCGTTCATTCCGTCCTTAAAGCTCTTAACGCCCTTGCCCAAGCCTTTCATCAGTTCGGGAATCTTCTTTCCGCCGAACAACAGCAGGACGATAAGGGCGATGACGAGGATTTCTTGCATTCCTATTCCCATTGTTTCTGTTTTTTAGTGACAAGCAGACAAGCAACAAGCAGACAAGGAGATTTGCCTGGTCTTTAAAGCGAACAAGGCATATCTCCTTGTCTGCTTGTAACTTGTCGACTTGTTTGCTTCATTAAATATTTATCTTCACGCCACCCATGAATGTCGCTTTAGGCATTGGGTAGCCGTAGTTTATTTCGTATTTCTGCGCCAACAGGTTCTCGCCTTTCACCCAGATGCCCAGCCACGGCAGTGCGCGGTAGGCGGCGGTGGCGTTCAAGAGGAGGAAGTTTTCTTTCTCTTCAGCCGGCGAAACCTGTGTGTACAGGCCGCCTACGTACTGGAGTCCGCCTACGAGAGTCCACCTGCCACGGCGGTAGTCGGCGCCTATGTATGCCTTATGTTCGGGCGAAGCGAGCACCTTGTTCTCCATGTGCAGGAAGCCGTAGTTGGCGTTCAGGCTGAAATAACGGTTGGCGCGCCATGCCAATTCGGCCTCAACGCCACTGTTCCCTATCTCTCCCGTGTTGACGTTCATCGGGCGGTTGCCGACCATAGCCGTCTGAATCATGTTGTCGCCGTCGATGTAAAACAGGTTGAGTCCGTAGGAGAAAGCCCCGTCCATGAGCCTCTGTTTCCACGAAAGTTCGTAGTTTACGATCCTCTCGGGCAGCAAGTCGGCGTTAGCCGGGCCCCAAAGGTACATCTCGCGGATCGTCGGATTGCGGAAACCTTTGCCCACCATAGCCTTCAGTTCGCCGTCCTTAGAGAGGCGGAAAACCAATCCTCCCTGCGGCACCCACTCCGTTCCGCCCTGCGAGTGGTGGTCGAGGCGGAGGCCGGCGTCGAGCGTAAGCCAGCGGAACAAGTCTTGGCGGAAGTCTACGTAGCCGGCAATCTCGTTCTCATGGGCGTCGCCCATCGGGTCGAGGTCTTCCCCCGTGGCTATCACACGGTTCCAAACCTTGCCGTAAATGTGCTGATAGTCAACGCCTACGGTTAGCCTGTTGCCGTCGAAGAGCGCCGCGCTCTGGTATATAGAGAAGCCCGTAAGGGCATCGTCGGAGCGGAAATAATTCTCCTGAGGTTGTCCGCCGGGGGCGTAACCGTCGTTTATCTTATGGCGGCCGAAGTTGTGGTAGACGCTGACGGCTCCCGAAGTGCGGCCGTAATGGTTCTCGACCACGGCCGTTGCCACGCCGCGCGTAATCCACTGGCGCGCCCCGAGCAGCGGCTCATGCGTGCTGCCGGGATACGACGAGTTGAAATGCGTGACGTTGACGTCGGCATACGCCGCCCAGTGCGGCGAGAAGTCGTAGCCCAACTTGAGGTATCCGCCGTACTGCTCGAAGCCCATGCGCGGCCGATGGTTGTCGCTGCGGCCGTATTGCCCGGAAAGAACGCTGTAAAACTTGCCGCTCCTCACGCGGTTGGTAGCTTCGGCCTGGAACGTGCCGTAAGAGCCTGCGCCGAGGTTTACGTCGGTCTTCACGCCGTCGGCGCGCATCCTGCGCGTCACTATGTTGACCACTCCGCCCATAGCGTTTGAGCCGTATAGCACCGAGGCCGGGCCTCGCAACACCTCCACGCGCCCGGCCATCATCGTCTGGTAAGAGTCGCTTATGGAGTGGCCGAAGATGCCCTGGTACTGCGGATGGCCGTCGATGAGCACCATGACGCGCCCCGAACCGCTGCCAAGTCCGCGCAGGCTGATGCCTCCGGCGGCGCCGTCGCTGACGGCGTAACCCATCATCGAGCGCGACGTGACGAACAGTCCTGGCACTTGCTCGGAAAGGGTCGGCAGCACGTTGGTACGTTGGTTTTCAATGAGTTTTTCCCTATCGACCACGGATATGGTCATAGGCAGATGGCGCACGTCGGCCGTCGAGCGGGTGCCCGTCACCACTACGTCGTCGAGCTTATGGCTTACAGTGTCGCTTTGGGCCGCCGTCTCCACCGAGGCGGCACACAACAACGTTGCTGCAAAAATAAGTTTTTTCATCAAAAATCAAGAATTTTATAATTTAAAATATGTTTCTTCAATATCACACTGTTTACGCATTACATTCGTCCACGGTGCAAAAATACTACTAAATATTTACCCAATGCGTATATTATTTACCGAAAATGCTACCAATTTTACATTGAACTTAATTTGGACAAACCGCCGACCGGAAAACCGTCAGGAAACAACCGTCTTGCAAAAGGTTACCTTTCGGCGTGTGAAAGGTTACCTTTTACGACGCAAAAGGCCGCCTTTCGCAACGCGAAAGGCGGCCTTTTGAAATCGAGATTGTAACTTACTGGCGTTCAACGGATTGCGCCCGGGTCTACGGTTATGCGCAACGTGGCCTTGTCGAACACTATTCCCGACCGCTCTACGAACGCCGAGAGGGCGCCCGAGTCGGCCAAGCCGCGGGGCGTGCCCGTGGCAACCTTGCCGTCGCCGGCCATAAGCCACAGCGTGTCGGCCGTCTGGAGGGCAAGCTCGAGGTCGTGGGTCGACATGAAAATGGTCTTGCCCGTGTCGTGGCTGAGGCGCGCAAGGAGCAGCATAGTCTCCACCTTGCTGGGATAATCAAGAAAAGCGGTAGGCTCGTCGAGCAGGATTATCGGCGTCTGCTGCGCCAAAGCCTTGGCTATCATCATCTTCTGCCGCTCGCCGTCGCTGAGGGTCGACGCCGTGCGCCGCGCCAAACCGGAGATTCCCACCTGGCCCATGCTCTCGGCGACGATACGCTTGTCGTCGGCGTTAAGCCTGCCCCAAAAGCCCGTATAAGGCGTGCGGCCGAGCGAAACGATGTCCTCGACGGTCATGTTCATGGCTTCCGGCCTCGTTGTAAGCACGACACTGACGAGCCTCGACATTTCCTTTTGGCCGTATCCGCTTATCTCCTTACCTTTTATATATATGCCGCCGCCGAGCTTCGGCAGGAATCCGGCAAGCGTCTTAAGCAGCGTCGACTTGCCGGCCCCGTTCGCCCCGATAAGGCAAGTAAGTTCGCCGGCGCGCAAAGCCACGTCGACCCCTCGGGCCACAACCTTGTCGCCGCCCTTTACACGGTAGCCTATGGAAAGGGATGAAAGCGTTATCTGGCACATGAGATGAGTATATTTTAAATTTAGGATTGGGAATGTGGAATGGAGAATTATGATTGCCTTTTATTCTTATGACGGCTGCCTACGGGCCGCTGACGGCCGTCAATTTGAATTAATGAGCGTCCTGGCAAACTCTATCAGCGTGTCCTTGCCTTTCAAGAAGTCGCCGTCGGTAAGGCCGACGTTGTAATCCGGCTCGATGCCGAACTCCGTACACTGCATGTCGCGGTCGTACATCGGGCAGGCGCTGAAGCGCACCGCCCATCCGTTGGGCAGCTCGCTGCTCATCGGCATGCCTGCCCCTCCGCCGGTCTTGTCGCCCACTACGGTCACGTTCGGACAGCATTTCATGTATTTCACGAACTCGTTGGCCGCGCTGAACACCCCGCGGTTGGTAAGCACAACCACTTTCTTGTGCCACCGTATGCCGGCCGACGGCTTCA
>CALUFA010000043.1 GCA_944319795.1 uncultured Prevotella sp.
ACTTTCGTCAACAACTTGGTTGCATACACTGGATTCCGGGTCCCGGCCCGGAATGACAGAATGCCACAGACTTCTTAAATACAATACAATAACGGTACTTTTTGTGGAATAATCCTTATACCGGACTCATGTAGCTCTTAATCAATCTTCGCCTTTACCACCACCATCATGCCTGCGGCGAGCCGCATGTTGTCGGCTTGGGAGAGTCCGTCGAAGTCGATCCTGACGGGCACGCGCTGGCGTATCTTTACGAAGTTGCCGGCAGAGTTGTCGGTAGGAACGAGCGAATACTTCGAGCCGGTGGCGCCGGATATGGCCGTTATTCGTCCGTGGAACTCTCGGCCGTCGAGCGCGTCGACGGTCATTGCGACCTCCTGGCCTACGTGCAGGTTCTCTATTTGCGTCTCCTTATAGTTCGCAATGACCCATTTCTCGGTGTCGGGCATGATGTACGTCAGCGTCTGTCCGGCCGGAACGTACTGCCCTTCCTCAACGGCGCGGCGGCCGAGCTTGCCGTCGCAGGGGGCGGTCACTACGGTGTAAGACAGGTTGAGGCGTGCCATTTCGAGCGCGGCGCGCGCCCTTTCGATTGCGGCCTCGGTGCTTCGGCGGCGCGTCGACACCTCGCTCACGCCCGACACGGCGGCCCTCTGCTGGCTCTTCAGCCCGTCGAGCTTCTTCCTTGTGGCCTCGTATTCGGTCTCTATCTGCTCGAGCTGTATCGGCGTAGCTGCGTTGCGGGCCACGAGGTTGCGGTAGCGTGCGCGGTCTTTTTCGAGCTTTGCGAGTCGGATTTCAACCTCGGCTATCGACGACTTGTAGACCGATGCCGAGGCTTCGGTGGTCTGCAGCGTCCGGCCGAGCACCGAAGCGCCTGCCTCGGCGTCCTTAAGGGCGGCCTCGGCCTCCATCACCCTGATGCGGTATTCGCGGTCGTCGAGCACGAGCAGCGTGTCGCCCTTCTTCACGCTTTGGTGCTCGGTGAAGCGCACTTCCCTGATGTAGCCCGACGCCCTGAGGTTCACGGGCGATATGTATTGCTCTATCTGCGCGTCGTTGCTGGTCTCGGTGCGGTGGTAGTCGATGAATATCATTGTGGTTTTCACTATTCCGAATACGAGTATGGCCATGCCGAGTATGCTTGCCGTGATGCGCCGTGCGCGCTGTTTCCTCAGTTTTCCGGCCTTCTGCTTGTGCGTGTTGTTTTGCTGTATGTTGTTGTTTTGGGTTTCCATTGTCGTATGTTTTAATGTTGTTAGCGTGTTGTTGTTATGTTGTTTGCATGCCTGCGCCGTTGCGCCGGGCTTATTTTATCAGCGTGTCGAGCCTTCCGGTCAGCTTCAGCAGCGATAGGTTGGTAAGGCGGTAGTCGTAGTGTGCGGTCAGGTAGTTGTTCTGCGCCTCGCTCATGGCCATCTCGTCTTGCAGCACTTCGGTCATCGAGGCTATGCCTTCGCGGTAGCGTTCGGCGGTGACGGCGTACACGTCTTCGGCCAGCCGGTAGTTGTCGCGCTGCTTGGCGAAGTTGCGCCGGCTGTTCGTCAGTTCGTCAACGGCGTTCGCGTACTGCGTGCGCAGGCCCTTGAGGGCGTCTTCGTAGGCGAGGCGAGCGTTCTCGGCGTCGAGCTTGGCCTTGCGTATCTTCGAGCGTCGCTCGAGTCCGTCGAATACGGGAACGCGCAGGGTGACGCTTATTCCGGAAGAGCCGTACCAGTGGTTTGACGGCCCCGAGTGGAACCAGTTACCGAACTTGTCGGTGAAGGCCGAGTAAGTAAGGTTGCCCGTCAGCGCGAGCGAGGGCAGGTATCCCTGCCTTGCCATGTCGAGCTGGCGGCCGGCCATCTCGCCCTGCCCTTGCAGCAGTTGCAGCTCGGGCAGCTGCTCGCACAGTCCGTCGAGCCGGGCGGTCTCTACGGCGTCGGGGTTCACGGGCGTTAGGGCCATGTCCTTGTCGGCCGGGTAGTCGATTACGTACTTCAGCATGTTCATCTGCTGGGCGAGCATGGCCTCGGCGTTGTCGCGCTGCACGCGCAGGTTCTCGAGGTTTACGTCGACGCGCTTCAAGTCGACGGCCATTGCCATGCCGTTGTCGAAGAAGGCTTCGGTTATGGCCTTCAGCTCTTCTAAGCGGCCGATGTTGGCCTTAACGATGGCTATCTGCTCGGCGGTGCTCTGCGCGAGGTAGTACATCTGGGCTATACGCCCTATCAGGTCGTTGCGCGCCTTGTCGTAAGACAGGCGGTTGAGCCTTTCGCCCAGCTTCGTAATCTCGAGCGCCGTGAGCAGCGTTTGGTTGTAGAGCGGCATCTGCAGCTGCAGTCCGGCCGAGGCGTTGTACTGCAGCGTCTTCGTAACGTTGTACTTTTTGCCGTAGGCCGAGCCGTCGGTAACCGACACGGGTGGGTTGAAATTGTCGGCCATCTGCGCCACGGCGTTGATTTGCGGCAGCAGTTTGGCGCGGTTCTCGGTTACTGTGTGCCGGCCTTTGGCCGCCTCGTTGCGCGCGGTCTTAAGCTGGAGGTTGTTCTCTATGCCCATGCTGATGCATTGGCCGAGGGTGAGCGCCTCCTGCGCTTTTGACGGAACGAGCGCGCAGGCGACGGCAATTGTGAATAATAGTCTCTTCATATCGTTTGTCTCATTTATCCGCTGCAAAGGTAGGGGTTTACGGCCAATGAGGCGTTACGACATTTTCCTGCCGCATGTTCATATTTTCCGTTTCTTCGGAAAACGGCCCAAAACGGGGCCGAAACGTACCGGAAAACGGGCAGTCGGCGCCGTTTTTTACGGCGGCGCGCAGCGTGCTGCGCACCGCCTTGACACTCAGCGCGTTGCAATACGCCGTCTTTTACGGCCTAAAAGGCGGCATATCGGGCAGCAAAAGGATGCCTTTCGCATGCCGTTTCAGCATGAGTTGTCAGTAAAGCCTGTTTCGGCGGATTTGCAATCAGATGCCATGTTTGAAAGACACATGGCTATTAGCTTTAACTTCTTTAACTTCTCTAACTTCTTTAACTTCTTAATTATACGTTTATCCCCTTACGACATAGTACAAAAGCGCACTCCGTGCGTCATCAACGTAGCCCGCCTTGCCGTCTTGAAGTAGGCCCTTTGAGGCCGACCGACGGCTGACACCACGGCAGGCAGCTAAAAAACAAACAACAAGATGAAACCTACGAATTACTACCTGTTCGACTTCATGGACTTCGACACCGGCCTCCGCCGCGACGAGTCGCTGTGGAAGGCGTACAAGCCGACGGCCGTATATGAAAAGGACGGCGACATATTGGTCAGCGTTCCGTTCCAAAAACAAGTGCTCGACAACGACATGGCGCCCGACCTCGGCGTGCCGAAGGAGGAATATACCCTCGTAATCCGCCAGTACGAACCGAAGATATTGCGCCTGTTTATTGGCTTCGACGGTACGGAGATGACCGACTCTTCAGAGATGCTGCAATACAGCCCGAGGGTGAGGAAGACGCCGCTCAGCGTCAGCTTCGCCGACGGGCAGTGGACTGTAACCGACCCGGAGGGCACCGTGCGCGCCGTAATCAACGTGCAGGAGCCGAGGCTCGACCGCTGGAGCAGTCTGCAGCCCGACCCACAGGAGACGCTCGACATCAGGCTATACCCCGACGGCAAGAGGGAGATACGCCTCGCCGCCTACGACCACTTCTCGCCGCCGCGCTACGACGCGCTGCCCTTGGGCTTCTGCAAGACCGAGGGGCGGAAGGACAGGGCCACGCTCTCGTTCGAGTGCAAGGCCGACGAATGCTTCGCCGGGACGGGCGAGCGGTTCATGAAAATGGACCTCAGCGGCCAGACGCTCTACCTTAAGAACCAAGACGGGCAGGGCGTGAACAACCGCCGCACGTACAAGAACATACCCTTCTACGTGTCGAGCCGCATGTACGGCGCGTTCTACCACACCTGCGCCCACGGCAAGCTGTCGCTCGCCGGCATGTCCACGCGCTCGGTAGAGTTCATGTCGGAACAGGCCATGATCGACGTGTTCCTAATCGGCGGCGACACTATGGAAGAGATAATCCGCGGCTACCGCGACCTTACGGGCTACCCGTCGATGCCCCCTCTGTGGAGCTTCGGCGTGTGGATGAGCCGCATGACTTACTTCTCGGCCGACGAGGTCGACGGGATATGCGACCGCCTGCGGCGCGAGCACTACCCCTGCGACGTGATACACTTGGACACCGGCTGGTTCAAGACCGACTGGCTGTGCGAATGGAAGTTCAACGAAGAGCGCTTCCCCGACCCGAAGAAGTTCCTCGCCGACCTCAAAAAGAAGGGCTTCCGCGTAACGCTGTGGCAGCTGCCCTACGTGGCCGAGGACGCCGAACAGATAGACGAGGCGCGCAAGAACCATTATATCTGCACGCTGACGAAGCAGCAGAAGCGCGAAGGATCGAACTTCTCGGCGCTCGACTACGCCGGGACGATAGACTTCACCGACCCCGATGCCACCGAGTGGTACAAGGGCCTGCTGCGCAATCTGCTCGAAATGGGCGTGGCGGCGATAAAGACCGACTTCGGCGAAAACATCCACATGGACGCCACATATAAAAATATGAGCCCCGAACTGCTGAACAACCTCTACGCCCTGCTTTACCAAAAGGCGGCCTACGAGGTGACAAAGGAGGTGACGGGCGACGGCATAGTATGGGCGCGCGCCGCCTGGGCAGGCTGCCAACGCTACCCCCTGCACTGGGGAGGCGACTCGTGCAGCTCGTGGGACGGCATGGCCGGGTCGCTCAAGGGCGGACTGCACTTCGGCCTGTCGGGCTTCGCCTTCTGGAGCCACGACGTGCCCGGATTCCACACCCTGCCCAACTTCATGAACTCCGTCGTCAGCGACGACGTTTACGTGCGCTGGACTCAGTTCGGCGTGTTCTCGTCGCATATCCGCTACCATGGCACCAACAAGCGCGAGCCGTGGCACTATCCGGCCATCGCCGGGATAGTTAAGAAGTGGTGGAACCTGCGCTACAAGCTCATCCCCTACATCCTGCGCGAGAGCGAGAAGGCCGTCGGCGGAGGCTCAACGGTGCTCCAGGCATTGGTGTTCCACCACCCGCACGACCGCCAGTGCTGGCACATAGACGACGAATACTACTTCGGCGACAACTTCCTCGTAGCCCCCGTGATGAACAGCGAGGGCCGGCGCGACGTCTATCTGCCCGAAGGCCGATGGGTGAACTTCTTCACCGGCGAGCGCATAGAGGGCGGACGCTGGATCTACGGACTCGAAGTGCCGCTCGAACTGATGCCCGTCTACGTGCGCGAAGGGGCGGTTATCCCCGTCTATCCCGAGCATGTTGAGTGCACGGACGAGATGGATCTCGCCAAGACCGTCGAACTGAAGATCGACGAAACGTTCAAAGGTATGGAGATTTAAATTAAAAATTAAGAGTTAGGAATTAAGAAAAAATGCATTGTTGCAACAGTGCATTTTTCTTGATTCTTCACTCTTCACTTTTAACTTTTAACTTAAATAGTATGTGGAAAACTAATCTTGAACTAACCAAACAGCATTACATAGACTGGTGGAACCATAAGGGCATAGTGCTGAACATGTGGGAACACTTCCAGGAAGGAGTCAAGCCGCATGCCGACGTGCCCGCTCCGTCCGCGCCGAAAGACTTGAACCAGAAGTGGTTCGACCCCGAGTGGCGCGCCGAATACTTGGACTGGTACGTGGCCCACAGCTGCCTTAAGGCCGACATGCTGCCCGTGGCCAACACCCAGCTCGGCCCCGGTTCGCTCGCCGCGATACTCGGCGGAGTGTTCGAAGGGGGCGAGGATACTATCTGGATACACCCGAATCCCGACTTCAACGACGACATAACGTTCAATCCCGAGCATCCCAACTACCTGCTGCACAAGGCCCTGCTCAAGGCGTGCAAGCAGAAGGCGCAGGGCAACTACTACGTGGGCATGCCCGACTTGATGGAGGGCATGGACGTGCTCGCCGCGCTTAAGGGCACCGACAAGGTGCTCATGGACACGGTGACGCAGCCCGAAGTGCTCGAACGGCAGATGCAACAGATCAACGACATCTACTTCCGCGTGTTCGACGAGCTTTACGACATCGTCCGCGAAGGCGACGAAATGGCCTTCTGCTACTTCTCGTCGTGGGCCCCGGGCAAGATGACCAAGCTGCAGAGCGACATCTCCACGATGATAAGCGTCGAGGACTACCGCCGCTTCGTGCAGCCGTTCATACGACAGCAGTGCCAAAAGATAGACTACACGCTTTACCACCTCGACGGCGTAGGCGCCCTGCACCACCTGCCCGCGCTGCTCGAAATCGACGAACTCAACGCCATACAGTGGACGCCCGGCGTGGGAGAGCCGCAGGGCGGGTCGCCTAAATGGTACGACTTGTACAAGAAGATACTCGCCGCAGGCAAGAGCATAATGGCCTGCTGGGTGACGGTCGACGAGCTGCGTCCGCTCTTGGACAACATCGGCGGCGACGGCGTACACCTCGAAATGGACTTCCACAACGAGGCGGAGGTGGAGCAAGCCATGCGCATCGTAGAGGAATACCAATCTTCAGAGAGCAGGCAAGCAGACAAGCAGGCAGGCAGACAAGTCATTTCACTCGACGGCCTGAGCGACGACGAGGCCGTAAGCAAGATAATAGACGAGGCCGAACGGCTGTTTGCCGACAAGGCGTATTTGCCCAATAAGGCTAATTCGGCCCATTCGGCCAATACGGCCAATGAGCCCGACAAGCCCGACATGAGGGCTGCCGCCCGTGAACGCATCCTCGTCCTCGACGGAGCGATGGGCACGATGATACAGTCAAGGAAGCTCACCGAGCGCGACTTCCGCGGCGAACGCTTCGCCGGCCACGCCGTGAGCGTCAGCGGATGCAACGACCTTCTCAACCTTACGCGCCCCGACGTGATACAAGACATCCACCGCCTTTACCTCGAGGCCGGGGCCGACATCATCGAGACGAACACCTTCAACGCCCAACGCATATCGATGGCCGACTACCGTCTCGACGGCGTTTGCCGCGAGATAAACCTCGAGGCGTGCCGTTTAGCAAGAGAAGTTGCCGACGAATACACGGCGCGCAACCCCCGGAAGCCGCGCTACGTGGCCGGCTCTATGGGCCCGACGAGCAAGACTTGCTCGATAACGTCGGACACGACGCAGCCCGGATGGCATGCGTTCAACTACCAGACGCTGCTCGACGCCTACGCCGAACAGGCCGAAGCGCTCGTCGAGGGAGGCGTTGACGCAATACTGATAGAGACCATTTTCGACACCCTGAACGCCCGTGCGGCCGTCGAGGCGGCGCGCTCGGCCGCCGAGAAGGCCGGCCGCCAGGTGCCGCTGATGCTCAGTTTCACCATCGCCGACGGCGAGGGGCACAACATGTTGGGGCAGGACATCGAGGAGTTCGTTGCCGGCGTTATGGGCGGCGACATCCTTTCAGTGGGCGTAAACTGCTGCCGCGACGCCCAACTTGCCGTTCCGCTGCTCGCACGCCTCGGCGCGGCTACCGGCTGCCTGATAAGCCTTTACCCCAACGCCGGCATGCCCGACGCCGAGGGACGCTACGCCCAGTCGCCCGAAATGATGCAGCAGGCCGTATGGCGCATAGCCGAGCAGCACTTGCTCGACATCATGGGAGGATGCTGCGGCACGACAGACAAGCACATACGAAAGCTCGCCGAAATGGTAGAGCCTATAAAGGGATTGGCCCTTGCGCCGCACAACGCGCAACCGGCTGACATCCAACGCATTGCGAAAGACGGCCTTTTGCAACGCGAAAGACCGCATTTTACGGCGCAAAAGACGGCAAACGGCGATGCCAAAAGCCGTCTTTCGGCAGACCAGCAGACCAGCAGACGAGCAGACGAGCAGACGAGCAGACAAGCAGACCAGGCTTCACAGTCCTCCCAGCCTGCCGACGGCGTGTTCGCCGCAATCCTCGACGGCAAGGCCGACAAGGCCGTTGAAGCCACGCGCAAGGCCCTCGACGGCGGCGCGGCTCCGCAGGAGATAATCAACGGACAGATGATACGCGCTATGGGCGAGGTGGGCCAGCGCTTCCAGGACGGCAAGGCTTTCGTGCCCCAGCTGCTCATGGCCGGGCGCGCCATGAAGGCCGCCTTAGAGCTGCTCAAGCCCATGCTGGCCGGCAGCGCGTCGACTACGATAGGCCGAGTGGTTATCGGCACGGTGAAAGGCGACCTGCACGACATAGGCAAGAACCTCGTCGCCTCGATGCTCGAGGGCAGCGGTTTCGAGGTGGACAACATCGGAATCGACGTCCCGTCCGACAAGTTCGTCGAGGCGGTGAAGGCTTACCACGCCGACATTCTCTGCATGTCGGCCCTGCTCACCACGACCATGACCTACATGAAGGACGTAATCAAGGCCATCGACGACGCCGGACTGCGCGGCAAGGTGAAGATAATGGTGGGCGGAGCGCCCGTAAGCCAGGCCTTCGCCGACGAGATAGGCGCCGACGGATACAGCGACAACGCCAACGAGGCGGTTAAGGTGGCCAAGGCGTTGATGCAGCCCGGCAATTCCTCTACGGCAGAAAGGGGCTGAGCCTCTCTTGCTATAAATAAGAACATTAATTATAAACCAACAAGACAAATCCCTCACTCCCCCTCACGGGGGAGCCGGAGGGGGCTTTTAAAACCATGACAACACAATCGTTACAAGTACTCGACTGGGGCATCCTTGCCGCCTATTTCATCATCCTGCTCGCCATCGGAGTATGGGCGAGCCGCAAGAGCAAGGAAGGTAGTAGCAAATTCTTGGCCGGCAACTCGCTGCGCTGGCACCACATAGGCTTCTCCATGTGGGGCACCAACGTAGGCCCGTCGATGCTCATCGCGTCGGCCAGCGCGGGCTTCACCACGGGCATCGTGTCGGGCAACTACGCCTGGTACGCCTTCGTCTTCATAGCGCTGCTGGCCTTCGTCTTCGCCCCGCGCTACCTCGGGAGCAAGGTGGCGACGCTGCCCGAGTTCATGGGGCTGCGCTTCGGGCAGTCTACGCGCAACATGCTGGCCTGGTACACCATCGTCACCATCCTCATTTCGTGGCTCGCGCTGACGCTCTTCGCCGGCGGCATCATCATCCGCCAGGTGTTCGGCATGCCCATGTGGATGTCGGCCTTCCTGCTGTTGGCCATCTCGGCGTTCTTCACCATGCTCGGCGGACTTAAGGCCGTGGCCTACACCAACGTGTACCAGATGGTGCTGCTCATCGTCGTCTCGGCCACGCTCACCGTCGTCGGCATATACCGTTTGGGCGGCGACTCGTTCGCCGGGGGCATATCCGTGCTGGCAAATCCCGACATCGTGCCGTCGAACTACTGGAACCTCTTCCAGCCGAACTCCGACAAGGACTTTCCCTGGCTGCCCATACTGTTGGGCTACCCCATATCGGGCCTGTGGTTCTGGTGCACCGACCAGTCGATGGTTCAGCCCGTATTGGCGGCCAAGAACCTGAGCGAGGGGCAGCGCGGGGCCAACTTCACGGGCTGGCTCAAGATACTCGACGTGGCCATCTACATCGTTCCGGGCATCGTTTGCTTCGCTTTGGTGAAGCAAGGGTTCTTCGGCTCTACGGTCATCGATCCCGACAACGCTTACATGTCGCTCGTCTCCAGCCTCTTCCCGGCTGGCATGGTGGGCCTCGTCCTGGCCGTGCTGACGGCGGCGCTGATAAGCACCATCGGCTCGGCGCTCAACGCCCTGAGCACCGTCTTCACGATGGACATCTACGTTAAGAACATTCGTCCGCAGGCCACCGAGGCCGAAATATCGCGCACGGGGCGCATAGTTACAGTCATCGGCGCGCTCGTCTCGATAGTGATAACCGTCGCCGTCGACAACATCAAGGGCATGAACCTCTTCAACGTGTTCCAGTCCGTCTTGAGCTTCATAGCCCCGCCTATGGCCGCAGTGTTCGTGATGGGCGTGTTCTGGAAGCGTTGCACCACGTTGGCGGCCAACATCACGCTCACGTTCGGCACGATATTCAGCATCGGTTCGGGCATACTCTACCTTTGGGTAATCCCCGGCGCGGCCGAGCAGGTGCACTTCATGATGCTCTCGTTCTACATCTTCGTCATCCTCGTTGCCGAGATGGTGATAGTCAGCCTGTGCAACAAGCAGGCCACGGTGAGCACCAGGGTTGTCAAGTTGGCCGAGCGGCCGAAGCGCGACGTCATAGTAAGCTGGACGCTCCTGGCCGCCGTGATGATAACGTTGTATATCATCTTCAACGGCAACTGATACAAGAGCTAATGAGTTAAAGGTAGTTAAGGGGTTGAGGCAGACACCTTGCTGCCCGGCAACGGCATATTGGGTTAATCAGGCTAATCGGACTAATTGGCCCAACGGGACAAGTCAGCCCAATGTGCCTGATAATCAACGGTTTTTCCGTTCCGTCGGATTTGCAATCCGACGGCTCTTACTATAAAGATTTTAAATCCGCTTAACTCTACCTTATTTTCAATCAACAAGGTGTGATTAGTTTAATCGGATTACAAATCCTTATAGTATATTTCGGCGGATTGCAAATCCGCCGAAACAGAGCCTGATAATCAACGGTTTTCCAAAAGGCCGCTTTTCGTCTTGCGAAAGGCGGCCTTTTGCGTCGCAATCTCTTACCTTTTGCCCGGCGAAAGGCAAGATGTTGGAATCTTTGCAACTCGGTTGCACGTTTTATCCGTTATTTTTGCACGTTGAAAATAACGAAAACAGCGATTATATGAAAAACAGGATTCTTATCATTGGGATGCTGGCGGCACTTGCTCTTACGGCCTGCCACTCGGGCCACGACCACGACCCCGTGGCCGGGGCGAACGGGGACGACGGCCACGGGCACGCCGGCGAGATAGTGATCAGTAAGGAGAAGGCCAAGGCCGCAGGCATCAAGGTCGAGACGGTGAGCCCCGGCGAGTTCTCGGGCGTCATACCCTGCGGAGGCAAGATACTCGCCACCACGGGCGGCGAGGCCACCGTAGTGGCCACAGTGCCCGGCATAGTGAGGTTGGCGCGCGGAATTACCGAAGGCTCGGCCGTGGGCCGCGGCTCTACCGTGTTCACCATTTCGTCTGACAAGCTGCAGGACGACCCTGCGCGCCAGGCGGCCATAGCCTACCAAAAGGCCAAGAACGAGTACGACCGCGCGGCGCGGTTGGTGAAGGACAGGATAGTGACCCAGAAGGACTTCAACTCGATACGCTCGGCCTACGAGTCGGCCAAGACCGCCTACGAAGCCTACGGCGGCAGCGGCTCCGCAAAGGGCGGAGTGGCCGTTACGTCGCCTATGGGCGGATACGTCAAGGCATGCTTAGTGAAAGAAGGCGACTACGTGGCCGTAGGCCAGCCGATGATGACCGTAACGCAGACGCGCAGCCTATACCTTAAGGCCAACGTGCCCGAGCGCTATTACGGCCAATTGGGCGCGATAGGCTCGGCCAAGTTCAAGACCGCCCACGGCTCCGCCGTCTACGACCTCAGGCAGATGGACGGCCGCCTCGTGGCCACGGGCAAGCAGACGGCCGACGGTTCGCCCTACATACCGGTCACCTTCGAGTTCGCCAACCGCGCCGACGTGGCCCCCGGCTCGTTCGTAGAGACCTACCTTCTGACCGCCCCCCGGCAGGGCGTAGTCAGCGTTCCGGTGTCGGCTTTGACCGACGAGCAGGGCGTAAGGTTCGTCTACGTGCAGACCGACCCTACGTGTTACGAGAAGCGCGAGGTGGCCACTGGCCAGACCGACGGCGAGCGCGTAGAGATAAAAAGCGGACTTAAGGGCGGCGAGAAGGTGGTGGTAAGCGGTGCCATGCAAGTAAGATTAGCAGGCGCGAGCACGGCCATACCGGCGCATACGCATAATCATTGACGCCCATATTATGTTGAATTTAAAGAATTTAAAAGAAGTTATCGCACGCTGCGCGTGCTAAGAAGTTAAAGCCGAATGCCTTGTAAGGCAGCGGCGTATCGGGCTAATGAGGCTAATTAGGCCAATGAGCCGGATTAGCCCAGTACGCCGAGTAATAATACAACCCTTATGTTAAACAAGATAATCCATTTCTCACTGCACAACCGCCTGCTCGTGCTCGTGGCGGCGGTGCTGCTCACCGTGACGGGCGTCTACGTCACGGGACGGACGGAAGTCGACGTGTTTCCCGACCTCAACGCGCCTACGGTGGTCGTAATGACCGAAGCCAACGGCATGGCCGCCGAGGAGGTGGAACAGCTTGTGACCTTTCCCATAGAGACTGCGGTCAACGGTGCCACCCATGTGCGCCGCGTGCGCTCCTCTTCGGCGACGGGCTTCTCCGTCGTATGGGTGGAGTTCGACTGGGACACCGACATCTACCTGGCGCGCCAGATAGTGTCGGAGAAGCTCGCGGCCGTAACCGAGACGCTGCCCGAGAACGTCGGCAAGCCCACGCTCGGCCCCCAATCGTCGATCCTCGGCGAAGTGCTCATCGTCGGCCTGACGGCCGACAGCACGTCGATGATGGACCTCCGCACGCTTGCCGACTGGACCATACGCCCCCGCCTGATGTCTACGGGCGGCGTGTCGCAGGTGGCCGTGCTCGGCGGCGACATCAAGGAATACCAGATTCTGCTGCATCCCGGCCGCATGGCGCACTACGGCGTTACGCTCGGCGAGGTGATGGCGGTGACCGACCAGATGAACCGTAACACCAACGGAGGCGTGATTTACGAGTACGGCAACGAGTACATAGTGCGCGGAGTGGTGTCGACCGACGACGTGGAGAAGATGGCCGACGCCGTGGTTAAGAGCGTAGGCGGCGACGCCGTGACGCTCGGCGACGTGGCCGACGTGCAGGTGGGCAGCCAGGTGCCCCGCCTCGGATTAGCCTCTGAGAAGGGCCGGCCGGCCGTATTGCTGACCGTGACCAAGCAGCCCGAGACCGGCACGATAGAGCTTACCGAGCGTTTGGAGGAAGCCTTGCAAGACCTTAAGAAGAACATGCCGGCCGACGTACACGTATCGACCGACATATTCCGCCAGTCGCGCTTCATAGAAAGCTCGATAACCAACGTCGAGCACTCGCTCTACGAGGGCGCCGTGTTCGTCGTCATCATACTTTTCCTCTTCCTGGCCAACGTCCGCACCACCGTGATTTCGCTCATAACGCTGCCCGTTTCGCTGCTTATGTCGCTCATCGTGCTCAACTATTTCGGCATGAGCGTCAACACGATGAGCCTCGGCGGATTGGCCATAGCCATCGGTTCGCTTGTCGACGACGCGATAGTCGACGTTGAGAACGTGTGGAAACACTTGCGCGAGAACCGCCTGTTACCCAAAGACGAGCGCCTGCCGGTTCTCGACGTGGTGTTCAACGCGTCGCGCGAGGTGCGCATGCCGATACTCAACTCCACGGCGATAATCATCGTCAGCTTCATCCCCTTGTTCTATCTCAGCGGCATGGAGGGGCGCATGCTCATCCCCCTGGGCGTGGCCTTCATCGTAGCCCTCGTAGCGTCGACCATCGTCGCGCTTACGCTTACGCCCGTGCTTTGCAGCTACCTGTTGGGCGGCAAGGCCGGCGGCGCCGTGCCGAAGGAGGCCTTCGTGGCGCGCTGGCTTAAGAAGCACTACGAGCGCGGCCTGCTGTGGGCGCTCGACCACAAGCGTCCCGTAGTGTTTACGACGGCCGTGCTCTTCGCCGCAGCCGTGGGCCTGTTCTTCACCTTGGGGCACAGCTTCCTGCCGAAGTTCAACGAAGGCTCGTTCACGATCAACATAAGCTCGATGCCCGGAATATCTCTTGAAGAGTCAGACAGGATAGGCCGCAGGGCCGAGGAGATACTGTTGGGCATACCCGAGATACAGACCGTGGCGCGCAAGACGGGCCGCGCCGAGCTCGACGAGCACGCCTTGGGCGTGAACGTGTCGGAGATCGAGGCCCCGTTCGAGCTTAAGGACCGCTCGCACGAGGAGCTTCTCGACGACGTAAGGCATAAGCTCTCGGTGCTCACCGGCGCCAACATCGAGATAGGCCAGCCCATAAGCCACCGCATCGACGCCATGCTTAGCGGCACGCAGGCCGGCATAGCCATCAAGCTGTTCGGCGACGACCTTAACAAGATGTTCGACCTCGGCAACCAGATAAAGGACGCCATAGCCGACGTTGAGGGCGTGGCCGACCTCAACGTTGAGCAACAGGTGGAGCGGCCCGAGCTCGAGATAACGCCTAAGCGCGAGATGCTGAAGATGTACGGCATACCGCTGGCCGACTTCAACCAGTTCGTCCGCGTGAACATGGCCGGCGAAACGGTGTCGCAAGTCTACGAGAAGGGCGGCAGCTTCAACCTCGTGGTGCGCGCCGCCGAGCACGACCGCTGCGACATGGAGCGCATACGCGACCTCATGATCGACACGCCCGACGGCCGGAAGGTGCCCTTAGCCAACGTGGCCGACGTTACTTCGGGCATGGGCCCGAACACGATAAACCGCGAGAACGTGAAGCGCAAGATAGTAATCTCGGCCAACGCGAGCGGCAGGGACATGCGCAGCGTGGTGAACGACATACAAAAACGCGTGGAGAAGGAAGTGAAGCTGCCCGAGGGTTACCACGTAGAGTACGGCGGACAGTTCGAGAGCGAGCAGGCCGCCAGCCGCACGCTGCTGTTGGCCTCGGTGCTGAGCGTCATCGTGATATTCCTCCTTCTCTACATGCAGTTCAAGAACGCACTCGAAAGCGCGGTGATACTCATCAACCTGCCGTTGGCCTTGATAGGCGGCGTGTTCACCCTCGTGCTGACCACGGGCGAAGTGAGCATCCCGGCGATAATCGGCTTCATATCGCTCTTCGGCATCGCCACGCGCAACGGCATGCTGCTCATCAACCGCTACAACACCTTAGCCGACGGCCGCACAACGCTGCGCGAGCGCGTAGTGCACGGCTCGCTCGACCGACTGAACCCCATACTCATGACGGCGCTCTGCTCCGCCCTGGCGCTCATACCGTTGGCCCTGCGCGGCAGCCTGCCCGGCAACGAGATACAAAGCCCTATGGCGAAGGTGATACTCGGCGGACTGCTTACGTCGACGTTCCTCAACGGATTCATCATACCGATAGTCTACGAATGGATGAACCGGAAACATATTGTTAAATAATTGATAATCAACCACTTGCCGATATGCCGCCTTTTGCGGCGCAAAAGGCGGCATATCGCAAGGCGAAAGACGGCCTTTCACAACGCAAAAGGCCGTTGATGACGATGAGATTAATAAAAATAAGAATATCAGCAATCAACCCAATGCTTTCACCCTCTTCTAAGAAGTCGTCAGCATACTGTCATTCCGGGCTTAGACCCGGAATCCAGGAAACATTCATTTATAATAACGAGGCTTTATACACTGGATTCCGGGTCTAAGCCCGGAATGACAGTATGCTGACGACTTCTTAGAAGAGAATGTAGTGTTTGGGGCAAATGCAAATATTCATAAATAAAAATAACAACAAGCAATGAAAACAACAATACTTACGATAGCCGCCCTCGCCATGACCGCAAGCGCCGGGGCGCAGACCATAAGCGACGTGCTCGGGAGCGTAGAGCGCAACAACATCGAGCTGAAGGCCATGCTGAAGGGCAACGAGGCGGCCGACATCGAGACGCGGCAGCAGAACACGCTGGAAGACCTTTCGGTAGAGTACAGCCCGTTTTTCAACAAGCACGCGAGCGGAGTGGCAAGCTCCGAACTCGTAGTATCGCAGGGCTTCGACTTCCCCACGCTCTACGGCGCGCGGCGTAAGGCCGGCAGGCTGCAGGGCGACGTGCGCCGCATGGAATATATGACGGCGCGGCGCGACCTGCTGCTCGAGGCCAAGACGCTCTGCCTCGACCTCGTACACCTTAACAAGCAGAAGGAGATACTGGCCGAAAGGCGGCGCAACGCCGACGAACTGCTGGCCAAGTTCACCGAGAAATACGAGGGCGGCGAGACCACGTCGCTCGAACTCAACAAGATAAAGATGGAGCGCATGAACCTCGCCGCCGAGCTTGCCGCCGCCGAGACGGCGCGCACGGCGGCCCTGAGCCGCCTGCGCGCGCTCAACGGGGGCAAGCCCGTAGAGCTTACGTCGGCCGAATACCCGGCGCCGGCGGGCGTGGGCGCCGAGGCGATGTATGAGCACGCGGTGGCCGCCGACATATCCGTAATGGCGGCGCAGGCGTCGGTGAAGGCCGCCGAACAGGACGTGAAGGTGAACAAGCAGGGCTGGATACCGAAACTTGAGATAGGCTACCGTCGCAACACCGACGGCCGCGACGCAAGCAACGGCTTCCTCGTGGGCGGCTCGATACCCTTGTTCTCAAGCAAGAACAAGGTGCGCTCGGCCAAGGCAAGGCAGGCCGAAGCCGAGATGAGGCAGGCCGACGCTCAGGCCGACGCCGAGAGCGCGGCGCGCGCCTTGGTTGACGAGATGCTGCAGCTGGAGGCCTCGATGCAGGCTTACGACGTGCCCCTGATGCACGAGACGCTAAGGCTGCTCGACACGGCGGTGGAGAACGGCGAGCTGTCGGTAACCGACTATTACGTGGAAGTTGACAACGTGTACCGCAACATGCTGGCTTTCCTCAACGTGGAAAGGCAGTACCAGGGCGTTGTGGCCGAGATTACGAAGAACGAACTTTAGTTTTTTAGAAGTTAGAGAAGTTGATTTAGAAGTTAAAGAATTTAAAGAAGTTATCGCTCACTACGTTCGCTTAGAAGTTAAAGCCAAATGCTTCGTTGATTATTTTAATTAACGTCAGTTCGGCATAAGAAGAATGTAATCATTCTAAAAACAAATGGCACCATTCTAAACCGTAAGAAGTCTGTGGCATACCGTCATTGCCTTAACGGCGATTTTCAATTCGGGGCTTAGACCCGGAATCCAG
>CALUFA010000044.1 GCA_944319795.1 uncultured Prevotella sp.
TTTGTTGGACTTTTTCGCATAATTGGACACATTGTTTTATTGTTCATAAATGTGTCAACTTTTGCCAGGACAAGACAGTTTGCACGCCGTTGGCGTTTCTTATCCCATCCGTCAGGCGAGCAGGCGCTTCACCACGGCCGATATTTCGCGCCCGTCGGCGCGTCCGGCCATCTGCTTGGATGCCATTCCCATTACCTTGCCCATGTCCTTCATGCCTTGTGCTCCGGTCTGTGCGATGATGTCCTTTACGACCGCTTCAATCTCGGCTTCGGTCAGTGGTTTGGGCAGGTATCCTTCGATTACGGCCACCTGAGCCAGTTCGGCGTCGGCCAGGTCTTGCCGGTTCTGCTGTACGTAGGTGGCGGCCGACTCCTTGCCTTGCTTTGCTAATTTCGAGAGCAGCTTCAGTGCGTCGGCGTCTTCGAGCGTGTCGTTTGCGCCGGGGGCTGTCTTTGCCTCGAGGAATACTTTCTTGATGTTGCGCAGGGTTTCGAGGCGCACCTTGTCGCGGGCCTTCATGGCCTCTTTGATGTCGTTGCTTATTTGTTCGAACAGCATGGTATTTATGGGTTTTAAAATTTACGGTTATCTGTTTGTCGGCTGTGTTATAGGTTAAGAGTTAAGAGCCTTAGGCGGCGTCTTGCGGCCGTTGCGCCTTGCTCTTAACTCTTGCCTGGTTGTCCGCCTTAGGCGAACTTTATTGTGCCTTGTATCTTGTTGTCCTCGGCCTCCTTCTTCTTGCTTGCGCCGTTGGTCTGGTTCTTTATCTCTTCCAGTTCCTGGCGCGTGCGCTTGTAGGTGGGCGTTGAGTCGACGGCGGATATTACGTCGTCGTTGTCGAGCGACTCGTCGGTGAACGTGTAGATGTTCGGGCGGCGCTTGTATTTGGCGCTCTTGCTGTCGGGGCCGTAATAGTGCTCCCTCTTCTCGCGCCGCTTGGCGTCCTTCTCCTCCTCTTCGGCGCGGCGTTCGTACTCCTCCTGGGTGTGCTTCTTGTTGATGTGGCTGTTCATTCCGTCCACGTCGGTTATGCCGAATCCCGTGGCGAGTATCGTCACCTTTATCTTGTCGCCCAAGTCGGGGTCGGTGGCGAGTCCCCATTTCAGTACGAACTTCTGTCCGAACTTGGCCATGAAGTCGTTCACGTCGCTCATCTCGTCCATCGTAAGGCCGCCTTTCTTTTCCTTGTCGCCGCTGAACGAGATGCTCAGAAGTATCTTCTTCGAGTTGAACACGTCGTTGTCGTTGAGCAGCGGAGAGTTGAGTGCGTCCTCGATGGCGTGCTTCACGCGGCCTTCGCCCTCGCCGTATCCTGTGCTCATTATGGCCACTCCGCCGTCCTTGAGCACGGTCTTTACGTCGTTGAAGTCGAGGTTTATCACTCCGTGTACGGTTATTATCTCGGCGATGCTCTTCGCGGCTACGCTCAGCGTGTCGTCGGCCTTGCCGAAGGCGTCGAGTATCTCAAGCTCGGGATATATCTCGCGCAGGCGCTCGTTGTTGATTACGAGCAGCGCGTCTACGTGCTTTGACATCTCCTCTACGCCGTCGAGGGCCTGGTCTATCTTCATCTCGCCCTCGAAGCGGAACGGTATCGTTACGATGCCAACGGTGAGTATGCCCATCTCTTTCGACACGCGGGCTATCACGGGGGCGGCCCCCGTGCCCGTGCCGCCGCCCATTCCGGCGGTGATGAAGGCCATCTTCGTGCCGTCGTTCAGCATCTTGCGTATCTCGTCGAGGCTCTCTTCGGCCGCCTCGCGCGCCTTTTGGGGCATGTTGCCGGCGCCGAGGCCCTCCTTGCCGAGCTGCAGGTGTACGGGCACGGGCGAGTCGTTGAGCGCCTGCGCGTCGGTGTTGCACAGCACGAACGACACGTCGTGTATGCCTTCACGGTACATGTGGTTTACGGCGTTGCCGCCTCCGCCGCCCACGCCGATAACCTTTATTATGCTCTTCTCTTTTTCGGGCGCGCCGAAATCGACTATGTTGCTACGTCTTTCTGTCATATCCTATTTCGCTTTTTATCTTGGTGAAACATTGTATCCGCCGTTACTCTTCGGCCACCATGCCCTTGATGAAAGCCTTGGTCTTGGCCCAAGCCTTCTTGAAGCCGGTCTTGCCGTCCTTCTTCGCGTCGGCTTCCGGGGCGTCGGCGTTTACGCCGGCGTCTTTTATTGCGGCTTCCTCGGCTTTCCTCCGGCGCTGTTCGTAGTCGGCGTCGTGCGCCGTCTTCTGCGCCGTCTGCACCACGCCCTGCCCCGGTTCGCTTGCCGGGCGTGCCTGTTGCTGCTGCTCCGTAGGCTTCGGCGTCGCGCGCTGGCTGTCGCTGAACAGGTCGGGCTTCTCGGGAGCCTGCTCCCCGGCGCAGTTCATCTCGCCTTTGGCGAGCAGCGCGAGCACGGTGTTCATCATGCCGTTGTGGGCCGTGATGTCGGCGTTGGTCGACGTTACGGCGTGTTTTACGAACTTGGCTATGCGCACTTTCTCTATGTGCGTATGGTTGGCGAACGCCTTGTCGATGCCCTTCATGTTAGAGCCTCCGCCCGTAAGGATGATTCCTCCGAGCAGCCTGTCGGCGTATTCGTTGGGCACTTGGCTCCATACGTTCTCTATGATTTCCTGCATTCGGCCTCCGACAATCTCGGCGAACTTGCCCGAGTCGATGCTCCTGTCGGCGTCGAGGGCTATCTGGCGGTTGTCCGTGTCGGCGTTGTCTGAGTATGCGTAGGCGTTGTTGAGCTTAAGTTTCTCGGCCGTGGCGTCGTCAACCTGCAGCGATGCGATGTCCCTTGTGATGTTGCTGCCGCCGAGGGGGATTACCACCAAATGGCGCAGGATGTTCTTGTAATATACAGAAACGGTGGTGGTGTCGGCGCCGAGGTCGACGAGTACGCAGCCCGAGCGCTTCTCCGCGTCGGTCAGCACGCTGTCGGCCAGCGCCAGCGGGGCGAGGAACATGTCGGCGATGTGCACTCCGGCGTCGTCGAAGCATTTGTAGATGTTCCGGTAGAACGTGCCGCGCCAGAGGATGTTGAGGAAGTTGCCCTCGAGCCTTGTGCACTGTATGCCTACCGGGTTCACCTGCAACTGGTTGTCTACCTTGTATTCTTGCGGTACGGCGTCGAGGATCTCCAAGTCGGGATATGGCGTGCTGCGGTTGAAGTCCATCAGTTCGTTTACCATGTCTTGCGACACCACCGTGTCGCTCGGCAGGTCTTTTACGGTAACGTTCTTCACGCCGTGTATCGACTGTCCGCCGACTCCTACGTACACTTGTGATATCTCAGTCTTCAGCGAAGCCGTAAGTTTCTTTACGATGTTCGAGATGCACTGTACCGTCTGGTTTATGTTGTAAACGACCCCTTTGCGGATGAATGACGACGAGTCTTCCTTCACAACGGCGAGCACGGATATGCTTCCGTCGAGGTTTTTCTTGCCCGCGATGCCTGTTGCCTTCGACGAGCCAAGCTCAATAGCTACGATAAAATCCTTTGCTGCCATACGTTTTCTGTATTATTTTTCCTGTTTTTATTGCTCTGTCTGTTACTTCTTTTTGCATATTATCTGGTTGTCGAACTCCAGGTCGATGCATGAATACTTGTTCCAGCCGGCCTGGCTTAGCCCGTACCGGTAGAATTTCTCGAGCCTGTCGAGCTTGCTTTCCACGAAGCCGGCTATCAAAGCCTTGCGCTTGTTGACGTATTTCGTCTGCGGAAGGCTGCCGAGATACACAACGTGGTCGCCCACGCGGGGCACTAATTCGACGCCCAAGTCGCGGCAGATGTTGATCTGCACTATCTGGTTGCGCCAGAACTCGTCTTTCATTATCTCGATGGCGAGGCGCGAAAGGTATCTCCGCGCGTACCATTTAGATATGTAGCCGGTGGCTATTATGAGGTCTGACGTGTATTTCGAGTTGGGCATTATGCCGCCGTGGTCGTCTAAGTAATAGTCGTCGCCGGCTACGTTTTTCACGCGGACGACGGGCAGCCGCTGAGTTATGCTTATGCTCACGCACCCGTCTTTTGTCTTGTAGCACTGGGCGGTCTTAACGAACGGGCTGTCCTTCAGCTTGTCCTCTATGTCGCGCGGGTTGACGTCGGCCATCCGTTTCTTGAACGGGTAGAGCCTGTTGCGTTCGAGTATGCGCCTTATCTCGTCGACGCTCAGGAATCCGTTGGTGCTCTCGTCCTCTACGTTGATTACTACTTTAGTACACAACGGATAAGTCTCCTTCGGGTTGTTGAAGGAGGTCATGGCGAGCACTACGTAGACGGCGAGCACCACGCAAAGCGCGACCGACAGTATTCTTTTCAGCCTTTGGCCCATTTATTGGTATTTTTCCGAAAGTATTTTCCCTATTTCCGGCACGTAGTTGTCCAAGTCGCCGGCTCCGAGCACTACGAGCACCTCGAAGTCGCCCTGCCTTACGTATGCCGGCACGTCTTCCTTGTGTATCATCGCCTTCTTCACGCCGGGGGCGAGGTTGTCGTAGATCAGCTGCGACGTAACGCCCGGGATGGGTTCTTCGCGGGCTGGGTAGATGTCGCAGAGCACCACCTCGTCGAGCATGCTCAGGCTTTCGGCGAAGTCTTTGTAGAAGTCGCGCGTGCGGCTGTACAGGTGGGGCTGGAATATGGCCGTAATCCTCTTGTCCTTGTATAGCTCGCGTATGCTCATGGCGCTCTGGCGTATTTCCTTCGGGTGGTGGGCGTAGTCGCTGAGCAGCACGATGCGGTCGGTCTTTATCTTGAAGTCGAACCGGCGGTCTACTCCGCGGAAAGTCCTCATGCCGTACTTCAGTTCTTCCGCCGTGCATCCACTCAGCTGGGCCATCGCCATTGCGGCTATGCCGTTCTCGATGTTGACTGGCACGGGCTGGCCGAGGCGTATGCCGGGCACGCATTCTACGGGCGATATGAAGTCGAAGGTTATCTCGCCGTTGCCAACCACTACGTTCTCGGCGTGGAAGTCGCCTTCGCCGCGGCCGTAAGTGTACGTCGACACGCCGTCTTGCAGGCGCGGCCGCACCTCAAGGCCGGTGTGTATGATGAGCGCGCCGCCCGGCTGTATCAGCTCTGTATAGTGGGCGAAGCTCTCAAGATAAGCCTCTTTCGTGCCGTAGATGTCGAGGTGGTCGGGGTCGGCAGAGGTTATCACGCTCATCCAGGGGCGCAGCCAGTGGAACGAGCGGTCGAACTCGTCGGCCTCGATGACCACGTAGTCGCTCTCCTTGCTCAGTATGTAGTTTGACGAGTAGTTCTTCGTTATGCCTCCGAGGAACGCGTTGCAGTCTACGTGGCTTTGGTGCATTATGTGGGCGCACATGGCCGACGTGGTTGTCTTGCCGTGCGTTCCGGCCACGCAGAGGCCCTTGTGGGTGCGTGTGAGCATGCCCAATACCTGGGCGCGCTTCTCCACGTCGAAGCCTTTCTCGCGGAAGTGGGCAAGCTCCTTGTGGTCGGCCGGTATGGCCGGGGTGTAGATTACGAGCGTCGACTCGCGGTTGCGGCATGCGTGGGGCACTTCGTCGATGTTCTCGTCGTAGTGTATCAGCATGCCTTCGCGTTCCAATTGTTCGGTCAGGGCGGAAGGGGTCTTGTCGTATCCGGCCACCACCACGCCCCTATGGAGGAAGTAGCGGGCTATGGCGCTCATGCCTATGCCGCCCGCTCCTACGAAATATACAGCTTTTATGTCTTTTAGTTCCATTATCTTTTCCAAGTAGTTAAAGGGGGAAAAGGCGTGTCCGCCCAGTGCGTCCTCACCTTCTCACTTTTTCACCTTCTCACTTTTTCTTGCCAGCCTTACCACCTCGTCGGCTATCACGTCGGCCGAGTCGGGCAGTCCTAATTTCCTTATGTTGGCTTCAAGCGCTGCCAGCCGTGCGTCGTCTTTCACCGTCTTTATGGCGAGCGATATTACTTCGGCGGGCGCGTCGGCGTCCTTCACGTATAGCGCTGCGTCCTTGTCGACCAATGCCATCGCGTTCTTCGTCTGGTGGTCTTCGGCCACGTTGGGCGACGGAACGAGTATCACGGGCTTGCCTATCAGGCAGAACTCCGATATGCTGCTCGCCCCGGCGCGGCTTATTACAAGGTCGGCGGCCTTGTAAGCGGCGCCCATGTCGCCGATGAAATCGGTTACTTTGAGCATTCCGAGGTCGGTGCGGCCCTTCAGGCGCTCGTTGATCGAGGCGTTGTAATACTTGCCCGTCTGCCAGATGAACTGCACTCCCGAAGCCTTTATCTCGTCGAGGTGCTGCATCACGCTCTCGTTCATCGTCCTTGCGCCGAGGCTTCCGCCTACTATGAGCACGGTCTTCTTGCCCGGGTCGAGGCCGAACGAGGCCACGGCCTCCTCCCTCGACGCCTTCGTGTCGAGCAAAGCCTGGCGCACGGGGTTGCCCGTTTTCATTATCTTGTCGGCCGGGAAGAAGCGCTCCATGCCGTCGTAGGCCACGCAGATGCGCTGCACCTTCTTGGCGAGCAGCTTGTTGGTCACCCCGGCATACGAGTTCTGCTCCTGTATCAGGCACGGTATGCCGTGCTTGGCGCACTCGTTCAGCGTAGGCCCGCTGGCGTAGCCGCCCACTCCTACGGCGGCCATCGGCCTGAACTTGCGTATTATGCTCTTGGCCATGCGCTGGCTCTTCCATATCTTGAAGAGCACGGATACGTTCTTGAGCATGTTCTTACGGTCGAAGCCGCATATCGGCAGGCCCACTATCTCGTAGCCGGCAGCCGGCACGCGCTGCATCTCCATGCGCCCCAAAGCGCCCACGAAGAGTATCTCGGCGTCGGGATGCTTGGCGCGGATGGCGTTGGCTATCGACACGGCCGGGAATATGTGGCCGCCCGTGCCGCCTCCGCTGATGATTATCCTAAGTTTGTCGTCCATAAAACCTCGTACCTTATTATTCGGCAAAAGTAATCAAATTTTTTCTTATACTGCAATTTTGGATGATATTTTTCCGGCTTGTCGGTAAAATAAGCCTGTCGCGCGATTAAGCCGTCCGCTGCCGGCCTCATGTCCGCCAGCCTCATGCCTGCCTGCGGACCGCTCCGTTCCGCCGTCTTTCATTATGTCGCCAAATCGGCGTATGGCGTTGCATAATGTCAAATAGCGTAATATGAATATCCGCAATCAGCATAATATTTACTCTAAGAAGTCGGTTGGTAGCTATTTCGGACATTCATATTGTTTATCTTGTCTTGGCCTTACAACACGTTGACAATCAGCATGTTTGTGAAAGGTGGCTTTTTGCGCTGAAAAAGGCTGCCTTTTAGAGCGTGAAAGGTTGCCTTTCGTCTCGTAGAATGCCGTCTTTTGCCAAGCTGCCGGCCATGCGCATGCTTTTAACCCAAATCGGTCATTAGACCGTAATGAACCGAACTTTGACGTATTTTACTTACTATTCGTCAGCTTACGCGTTTCTGCCGGCATCTTGCTTTCCGCTCCGTCTCGGCGTAGCCCGCTACGCCTTCGCCGAAACTGAAAGCAACCTACACGGCATAAACACATAATCAGACTGAAGTCTAACGACCGATTTGGGTTTAACGGATACGAAAAAAGGCGGACGCCGTTATGCGTCCGCCTTGAATATCGGTGCGTCCCACGGCGGTTTGTGCCGTAGAATGGAATGTCATATTGTTACCGTATCCGGCATATCGGTCTCATTTTGTCTTACGGCGGAGGCTATCTCCTGAGCCATCTTTCGGGGTTCAGGGCCGCCTTCATGTTCCTCAGCTGGAACTGCATGGTGTTGTCCGCGCCTACGCTGCCGAGCCTTTGCCCAGTGCTTACCTTCTGCCCCTTGTGTACGCTTACCGCCCCGAGGTTGCAGTACACAGAGATGTAGCTGCCGTGGCGCACCATTACTATCATTGTTCCGTCGAGGTTGCTCACTGCGCTTACCTCGCCGTCGAACACCGAGCGCACCGCCGCGCCTGGCTGCCCGAGTATGCTGATGCCGTTGCTGTTGAGCCTTACGTTGCTCAGTCCGGGCACGTTGTACTGCCCGAAGTGGGTGATTATCTTGCAAGAGCCGGCCACGGGCATGGGCAGCCGTCCGCGGTTGCGCTCGAAGCTGCCGCTCAACTTGCGGTCCTGCGTGTCGAGCGTGGCTGCCGCCGTTGCGCTTTTCTTCGCCTTTGCCACTTCGCGCTCGCCCCGTTCCTTGTCCACCTGGGCCTTGCGCTCGGCCGCTATGCGCTCCGCCTTGGCCGCCGCGGCCTTGCGCTCGGCCTCGGCACGGGCTGCCTCGTCACGCTTGGCTGCCTCGCGCGCCGCTTCGGCTGCCTTGCGTTCGCGCTCCTTTGCCTCGGCTATGCGCCGCTGGTTTTCGCGCTCGCGGGCTTCGGCCTCCGCCTTCTTGCGCGCCAATTCCTCGGCCTTACGTTTAGCTTCGGCCGCCGCCTGCGCCTTGCGGCGCGCCTCGGCTTCGGCCCTCGCCTTGGCTTTCGCCATTTCCTCGGCCACGAGGCGGTCTATCTGCGCGTTAAGCTCGGCGTCCTTCTTGCGCTGCTCGGCTATGACGCTTTCTATCGTTTTCTGCTGGCGTTGCAGGCTGCTTACCATCTTTTTCTGCTCTGCCTGCTTGTCCTGCAGCGCCGCGTGCTCCTGCTTGCCCTTGCTTAGCAGGGTGTTCTTCTGTCCGCGCACCCGTTGCAGTTCTTTTCGTTTCTCCTCTATCTGCCGCTGCTTGGCCTTCACCATTTCGCCCTGCGACCGCTGGTAGGCGGCGTATTCGCGCACGAAGCGCATGCGGCGGTACATCTGGGCGAAGTTCTTCGCGCTGAAGATGAACATCAGCTTGTCTTGCACGGTGCGCTTTGCGGCGAGGTAGCGCATCGACTTAACGTACTTCGCCTTGCGCTCTTCCAACTGTTTCTCGAGCGTTGCGAGCTGGTTTTGCAGCATGCTTATGTTGCCGTCGATGTGGGTTATCTCGCTCTGTATGGTGTCGATTGCCTTTTGGTGCTTGTCTATCTCGGTGTTGAGCACCATCAGGTTGCCCAACCTTTTCTTCACGTCGGCCTTGTTTGCGCGCAACAGGCGCTCCTGCTGCTTTATCTTGCGCTGCACTCCGGCGCGCTGGTTGCGCAGGCCCTTTATTGAGTTGTTTGAGTAATTGGCGGTATTCTTTTTCTTCTTCGTCGTGCGTTTCTTTGTCACGCGTGTAGTCTTGGCCTTCTTCCTCGTGTTCTGTTTGCTTGTCTGCGCAAACGTGGGGAAGGCTGTCGCGAATGCCAATAAAAGTATTAGGAGTCGTTTCATTTACAGTTTCAAGAGTCGTTTCATCAGGTCTTCAACGCTTACTTGCTTGTATTTGCTTGACACAGAGGTGAATGTGTCCCAGCCGTCGTCGGTTCCGAGCTTGTCTATCGCAATGTTGACGGACATGTCGCCGGCCTTTTTTATTGATGCGGAGCTAAGCGTCAGGGTTATGTCCGTCGGGAATTTCTTCGCCCCGAGCTGCTTGAACGAGCCGTAGCTGCATCTTACCGATGTCTTTCCGGCCTGCTTCCCGGAGTATGTCATGTCGACCGACTTGATTTGCCCGTCGGCCTTTCCCGTGCTCCACAGGTATTCCATGTCGCCGTGCTTCAGCGATACGGCGTTGTCGCCGCCTGCCGCCCCGCCTTTAACGGTGAAGCTGCCGAGGGCCGATTGGTCGACGCCTTGCCGCCCGGGGATGAACAGCTGGTTCCAAAACAGGGCCTGGAGCGTGTAGAAATCAAGGCCGTTGGAGCAGAGGAAGCCTACATCGGCATAGCGGGCCTTGATATATTGCTTGTTCATGCGGTCCATAAGGAGCACGTAGTCCTTGGTGAACTCGAGCCGTCCGACTTCCATAAGGCCGAAAGCCGTCAGCTGTATGCGTATCACTTCATTCTTCTTCATCCTCAGCGAGCCTGACACCGAGAGGTCTTTCTGCCCGTTCCTGAGTGTGAACTTTATCTTCGACGAGATGCAACGGGCGTCCACCTGGTTGGCGTAAACCTTCTGCATGACGCTCCGTGCGTCTACTTCAGTGCTTCCGTGCCTGTTTACAAGCCCGGTGGCCGACGACGTTGCGTCGACCGCCGCCTTCTTCGTGCCGCACGAAACCACGGCCAACGCCAGGGCGAACAGCAGCGTCCGGCACAGCCGTTTATAGTTATTCTTCCACATATTTCTTTAGTTTTATCTTCCTTTTCAGGGCCTTGTCGTTTCCCGTTCCTGTCTCGAGCGCCTCTTGCCAGTATTCAAGGGCTTTGCCTATGTCGCCGTTCATGGCGTGTATGTCGCCGGCGTGTTCTATTATTACGGCGCTTTTCGCCGAGTCGTTTTCAACCGCCATGTCGATGTATTGCGCCGCCTCGCCGTATTTCTTCTGCTTGAACAGTATCCAGGCGTATGTGTCAAGGTATGTGCTGTTGTCCGGTTCGGCCTGTACGGTGAGGTAGCTCATGCGGGCGGCGTCGTCTAATCGGATGCCGTCTTCCGACAACTTATAGGCGTAATTGTTGAGGCAGAACAGGTTGTCGTCCTTCCATTGCAGGCAGCTGTCATACGCGGCGTAGCCTTCTTGCGTCTCTCCCTTGTCGTGTAGGATTTCCCCTATGAATGCGTAGCAGTCGGAAACGAGGTCCGGGTTGCTGCGTTCGTCGGCCTGCGCCACGCCACGCCTGAACGCGTCGAGCGCGTTGTCGTCCTCGTCTTTCATCGAGTAGGCGAAGCCGAGGAAGTAGTAAAAGACAACCTCGTCAGGTATGTAGTCGATTGCCTCGCGTGAAAGGCGGATTACTTCGTCGAAGTCTTGCTTGTTCCACAAGGCTTGTATGAGCTGCATCCTGGCCGCGGCGTTGTCGGGGGCGATGGCCAACACTGTTTCAAGTGCTTTCGAAATGGAGTCTTGCGGCATTCGTTCCAGCGTCAGGTAGGCTGCGTAAAGCTCGGCCATGTCGGCCGTTTCCTGCGGTTCGGCGAGTATTTTCCTGAACAGGCTTATCACTTCGCTGCTGTCGCCTCCGTTGTTTTCGTTGTCAGCTACGACCTGGCGCATCAGCGTCATCTTGTCTTTCGTCGGTGTCTTGGTGTCGATGAGCATCGCTTCCTGCAGCGAGTCGGCGCGCTGTTTCTGCCCCGACGTGCGGTAATAGTCTATCATCGACATCCGCGCCATGATGTTCGCAGGGTCTGTCTTAAGTACTTCGCCGTACTGGCGGTAAGCCTCGTCGGCCTTGCCGTTCTGCAACAGCCAGTTGCCCATCATCACACGGTAGTTCAGGTCGTTGGGATATTTGTCGGCCATCGACTTCAGTTCGTTGAACTCTTCCTGCTTCTTGCCCTGCAGCGAGTATATCCTCATCTTGGCGAGGGTCAGCTCCTCGTTTGCGCCTTCGAGCGCTTCCATGCGCCCGAGCACGCCGAGCATGTTGTCGAAGTCCTTCTTTTGGCCGTACAGTTGTGCCAATATGTCGAGCACGTCCGAACGTTCCGGACTGTTTTTCGCCAGTTTTTCATACGCTTCTACGGCCTCGTCGAGATTCCCGGTGCGTATGTATCCCATGCCGAGCCTTTCTAAGTAGGCGTTGTTGCCGGGGTTAAGTTCTGATGCTTTCTTGATGTCTTCGAGCGCGGCGGAGTCTCCTTTGAGTATCCCGTCGTATGAAGACAGCATGAAGTAAGCCTCGGCTGCGTTGGGGTTGATGCCTATGCAATGGCGCAACAGGTCGTAGGCGGCGTCGAGATTGCCGTTTACCTGCTGCTTTACGGCCTCGTAGAAGTACAGCTTGAAGCGCATGCTGTCGTTGTGGCTGAGGGGCGGCAGCGGCTTTGCGGCCGCCGCCTGTGCCACGGCCGGGTTCGCTGCGCGGCGCGTAACGCCGCAACTTACCGCAATGGCTGCAGCCGACAGGCATAATAAAATATGTGGAATTAGTCGTTTCATCTATACTTTAAGACATTAACACCTCGGTCATTCCACGCCGGTGTGGCCGTAGCCGCCGGCTCCGCGCTCGGTGTCGTCAAGCTCGGCAACCTCTGCGAATACGGCCGTTTCGTGCCGTGCTATTATCATTTGGGCTATACGTTCGCCGTCGTTCACTACGAAATCGTCGGCCGAAATGTTTACCAACAGCACCATAACCTCGCCCCTGTAATCGGCATCGATGGTCCCCGGCGAGTTCAGCACGGTTATTCCGTGCTTCAGGGCGAGGCCGCTGCGTGGGCGTACCTGCGCCTCGTAGCCTTCGGGCAGTGCCATGTAGATGCCCGTGGGGATTAGCTTGCGCTCCATTGGGCGCAGCGTTACGGGCGCGTCGATGTTGGCGCGCAAGTCCATGCCGGCGCTCTGCGGCGTGGCGTATGCCGGCAGTTGATGGTGCCCCTTGTTGATAACCTTTACTTGTATCATCTTGTCTTGCTCTTTATAATTAAGGTGCAAAAGTAGCGAATTATATCCACATAACAGCTATTTTAAGATTAAAAAGAAAGTTTTTTGGCTTTTTTAGACTACTTTTGCGACGTTGAATAATGCAGAATGCATAATTCATAATGCATAATAAGGCTGCGCTTTTAATGCAGAATGCATAATTCATAATGCATAATAAGGCTGCGCTTTGGTATGAACTGGATGTTGCAATACTGCACGAACGAGGCGTTTTGTGGAATACGAAGGTAAGCCTGCGTTACGGCGCAGCTCCATTATGCATTATGCATTTTGCATTCTGCATTAAAAGCAGCCTTATTCAGCATTATGCATTTTGCATTATGAATTAAAAAAACGACTATGGACTGGAAACAACTTATATCCGACAAGCGCCTCGGGCAGGAGCACCGCCACACGGTGCGCCACGACGACCGCTCCGAGTTTAAGCGCGATTATGACCGGCTGATATTCTCCGCGCCGTTCCGCCGCATGCAGAACAAGACCCAAGTGTTCCCCCTGCCGGGTAGCGTATTCGTACACAACCGCCTTACCCACAGCCTCGAGGTGGCCAGCGTGGGGCTTTCGCTCGGCAACGACGTGGCCCACGCCCTGATGAAGCGCCGCCCCGGGCTGCGCGGCACTTTGTTCGAGCAAATCGGGACGGTGGTCAGCACGGCCTGCCTTGCCCACGACATGGGCAACCCTCCGTTCGGACATTCGGGCGAAAAGGCTATTCAGACGTTCTTCACCGAGGGCGAAGGCTCTGCGCTAAGGGGCAAGGTAACCCCGGGATTTTGGTCGGACGTCACCCATTTCGAGGGCAACGCCAATGCGTTCCGCCTGCTCGCCCACCGCTTCAAGGGCCGGCGCGACGGAGGGTTCGTGATGACTTACACTACGCTGGCCTCGATAGTGAAGTATCCTTTCGCCTCGGCGGTAGCCGAACGGGGGCACGGCAAGTTCGGCTTTTTCTGTCCGGAAAGCCGTATTTTTACGAAAATCGCCGATGAATTGGGCATAATCCGCAAGTCTTCCGACGGCCAACCGCTCGAATACGCACGCCATCCGTTGGTGTATTTAGTCGAAGCCGCCGACGACATTTGCTATGAGATAATGGACATAGAGGACGCCCACAAGCTGAAAATCGTGTCGTATGAGGAAACGGCCGAGCTGTTCCTCGGCTTCTTCGACGACGGCGCGCGCGCCCACATACTGCAAAGGATAGCCGACGAGGGCATCACCGACAGCAACGAAAAGGTTGTTTACATGCGTGCCTGCGTGATAGGCGCGCTCGAGCGTGCCTGCGTCAAGACGTTCGTGGGGCACGAGGAGGAAATCCTTAACGGAACTTTCATCGGTTCGCTTATCGACAATATCGACGAACCTTTGGCCTCGGCGTATCGGAAATGCGCCATTTTATCGAAACAAAAGATATATAAGAGCAAGCCCGTGCTCGACGTTGAGCTGAGCGGTTTCAAGATAATGGCCACGCTGATGGAGGTTATGACCGAGGCCGCCGTCAACCCCAAGCGCTTCTATTCGCGGCAGCTTATAAGCCGGGTGAGCAGCCAGTACGACATCGACTCGCCCGACCTCGAGACGCGCCTCATGGCCGTAATCGACTACATCAGCGGCATGACCGACGTCTATGCGCTCGACATTTACCAGAAAATAAACGGCATCAGCCTGCCCATAGTATGATTGCGGCCCTGCCCCAGCCATGCAATTGAAAATTAAAATGAATGTCGGCAATCTGCAAAATACATCCACATTCTTCCTCTTCCAAGAAGTCTGCGGCATACTGTCATTCCGGGCCGGGACCCGGAATCCAGTGTGTACAGCCTCATTCTTTATCTATTGAGCCTCATTCTTTATCTATTGGCGTTTTCCTGGATTCCGGGTCTAAGCCCGGAATGACAGTATGCCACAGACTTCTTTTAAGAGGATGAATGTGGATGCGTTGGGTTGATTGCGGATATTAATAAGAAGTGAACCGCAGACGGAATCTTCCCACATCCTAAAAAGCCGCCTTTCGCGTTGCAAAAGGCGGCTTTTCATCGTTTAAACGACGGCTTATCATCGTCCAAAATGCGGCTTTTCATCGTGCAAAAGGCGACCTTTCGCAACGTGAAAGGCCGTATTTTATAATGCGTTTGTCATTTTCCTTTTTCCTTGTAAATCACGTTGTTCGCGCCCGACGTTATGTTGAGGGCCTCGGGGTGCTCTTTTATGAACGAGTCGATATGGCGTATGCGCTTCTCTTCGAGTATCTCGTCGACGGCGATCAGGATGCCCGTTTCCTCCACGTCGCCGAACCCGTAGTTTATCGCCGTGCCGAACATTCGCATCGTCGGGCTGAGACCCATGTACGCGTTGACCAACGGCGGTATGTTGTAGCCTAACTTGCGCACCTCGCGGTTCAGTATCTTGTAGTCCTCCTTGAACGATTCTTCGCAGAAAAGGCGCTCCATTTCAGCCGGGTCGGCCTCTATTTTCAGCGGTTTCATGGGGATTATCAGGTTGTCGGGGTCGCCGAAGTGCTTGTTCAGGAAGTAAAGTATCATGTCCCTGCCGCGGCGCACGTATGACGGGTACATCGTCATCTTGCCGAACAGGTATTTTATGTCGGGCCGTATTACGGTCAGCGCTCCCAGTCCGTCCCACAGGTTGTCGAGGGCGAACAGGCTCTTGGCGCCCATCTTCGAGCTTTGGTATTCGGGCGATACGAACGAGCGGCCCAGCTCCACCGTCCAAGGCATGTACTCCTTCATGAACTTCTCCGAGAAGTGGAACATGTGGCTCGTGGCGAGCACCGGCTGGCCGTCGGGGGTGGTTTCGGCGTCGCATCCGAGCAGGTAGCGGTATCCGCCGATGATTTCCTCCTCCTCGGGGTTCCACACGATCAGCTGCTTGTAGCAGTTCTCGCATGTGTCGAACTCGTCGAGGTCCATGCTCTTGCCGCTGCCGCCGCCGGCTTCGCGGAACGCTATTTCCCTCAGGCGGCCTATCTCCTTGAGCACGTTAGGCGCGTTGTGGGCCGTTATTATGTAGATTTCGTTGTGGCTCTTGTTCGTCATCCTAAGCTGTCTGTCGGGCGTAAGCTCGCTTTTAAGCAGTTGTTTGTCTATCGGCTGGATAATCTCTTGTTCCATATTCCAGAAATGTTGAATGTTTTTGTTGGTGTGCAGCGTTGCCGTAGGTGGCGCGCCGTCACAGTTTGTAAACTATGTCTTGCACGTATTGCGCCCATTGCGCAGGCGTTTTCGAGCGGTCGAAGGTCTGCCACGGTATGGGCTTGCCTATCGCCACGCGGAACGTCTTGTGGCGGTTCTTGTACATCTCGTCGGCAAGGTAGAGCATGGCTATGTTGAACTTTATGCCCAAGCGCTTGCATACGTTGGCGAGGTTGTAGAAGAAGTTGGAGTTCTGTCCGCCGAAATGTATCGGCACGACGTCGCGCTGCGTCTCCACGCTTTTGCTTACGAACGCCTTTTTCCACGGCAAGTCGCGTATCACGCCGTTGGTCCTGCGCGAGCAAAGGCCGGCCGGGAACATTATAATATGGTTGTCGCTGTGGAATCCGGCCTCTACCATAGCCGGGAAGTTGCGGCTTTGGTGGCCCGTCTTGTTTATCGGGATGCAGAGCGGAGCCAGGCCGGGCAGGTTCATCAACAGGTCGTTCACCAAGTAGCGCAGCCGTCCGTCGTAGTGGCGCCCGATGATGGCGCCGAGGGCCACGCCGTCCACTCCGCCCAACGGGTGGTTGCTTACGAAGGTGTAAAGGCGGCCGTCGTCCTTGGGCGGAAGGTTCTCGCGCCCTACGATGTCGAGCGTCATGTCAAGGTAGCGCACGGTGGCTTCAAGCCACTCTACGCCCGTAAGCCCGCGGCTGTCCCAAAGAAACTCGTTGACCTCGTCCTGGTGGAGTATGCGCTCGAGCCATTTTACGACCGGTGCGGGCACGTAGCTCGCCTTGTCGCCCATCTTGCTCTTCAGTATCTCCCTTACGTCGATGGTCTTTTCCGTAATGTGGTTCATTTTCTCTATGCTAACCTTGCGCCCGTGCCGTGGCCCCGTCCTCTCCTGGAAACGGCCCTGTCCGCCGTGGCGCAATATCTCTTCTGCAAAAATAATCCAAGTTTTCCAAAATCATGCCCGTTTTTAGAAAAAATATTTGAAAAAACTTTATTTCGTTACAAAAATACAATTGATTTTTAATCAGTGGCGTAAAAATGGCACTTAAACGGTTTTTGTCATCCAAGCAGAAGCAAGTATGAGGCGTTCCGTCATCGCCTTAACGGCGGTTACGGTGTGTCGTAGACTTATTAAATTCACGCCGGTACGGTATGTGAAAATGCAATCATCCTAAAAACGAATTGCAGCATTCCAAGCCGTAAGAAGTCTACGGCATACCGTCATTCCGGGCCGAGACCCGG
>CALUFA010000045.1 GCA_944319795.1 uncultured Prevotella sp.
CAGATTTTTGTTATTCTTGTTATACTATTGAAATTCAATATTTTACGGATTTACTTTTAGGCGATTCTCATTTGTGCTGGCTGACGTAAGTTGTAAGTGGAATATGAAGGCCAGCCATTTCACCTATCTTTTTAAGGTTTCTGTTCACGTTATGCTCCGTTTTTTCGTATTGTTCGCGCTCCGTCCCGTCCTGTTTCCTTATTATTGGCAGCAGGTAAGGCGTGTCTTTCGCCAGGTGTGAATAAGCGTCCACGATTTCCTGCATCTCCCTTTCCCAACTGATGGTGAGTGCCTGTCCCGTCTTCTTGCGTGAGTATTGCAGCTGGCCGTTCCTTATGTCGGTCTTCTTCAGGTAAGCCATGTCAACGAACGAGATGCCTTGCAGGTAAAAGCTCAGCATGAACATGTCACGGGCGAAGGCGAGGGCGGAGCCGTCTTTGAGCCTTAGCTTCAGGATTTTCCTTATTGCTTCGATTGTTATGGCTCGTTTGGCTGTGGTAGCAAAACCGGTGAACACTCGGCTGAAAATGTCCTTGTCGTCCGTAAGTCCCATGTCAACGGCCTTCAGATACAGTGTCTTCAAAGTCCTGAGATAGCACGACGAGGTGTTCAACTTCAGCCCCTTGTCCTTCATCCACGCTTCATATTGGCAGATTGTCTCCTTGTCAAGAGCGTCGAAAGGAACGTCCTCACCGTTCCTGAAGTTGGAAAAGCTGGCCAATGCGTCACGATAAGTCTTGGCTGTGCCGTATCTCTTTGCAGCCATCTTCTTTTCAGCCATCGAGCGTATGAAAGTGAAGAATGTCATACTTTCAGGCTGCTTCCTGTATTCCGTGACAACATCGTCGGCCGTGAATTTCACCTTTAAAACCTCCTTTTCGGCAATGATTCTGTCAAGCCTCTCTTGGTCGGACTTCAGCTTTGAGGCCGTCAGTTCAAGATAAGCCTTTCTCTCCTTTGTCCCTGCAATGATGACAGATGAACTTACGTCGTCCCATTCGTCACGGAAAACATGGCAGTCGGTAAAGACAGTCCTCGCCACCCTCCCGTGGATGACACGGAAATACAAAGTGCCTTCCTTTCCCTCAACCGTAGATGGTCTGAACATGATTCTTACTGATGCCATAATTCTTTGATTATTAGTGCTTTAGCTTGTTTGTTGTTCTGTCGTGTTTCCCCGCTTTGCAAAAGGCCGTAAATCGCATTGCAAAAGGCCGTGAATTACGTTGTAAAAGACGGCAAATCGCAACACGAAAGACCGTGAATTGAAGCCCCGCCCTGAAACACAGAGGAAACAGGACGAGGCTTGGTGAGAGTCAAATTAGTTCATTTCATTCCAGATGTCTTCGTGAAGTTCGTCCAAATCATTTTCCGAAAGCACCCCTGACGGGAAACTGAACCTGTCGCTAAATTCAGTGAAGACGGTGAACTTGCAAAGTTTATGCCCGTATGCGATGCCCTTGCAGAACAACCATCTCGCCTCGTCGTTACAGTAAGATACGACTCCGGTATGGGCGCAATCAAGGAACAGCAGGTCTTTTCCTGTACACGTGGAATCGCCAAGGCCTTCAAGAAGCCAGTCCGTAAAGAACGCAAGAATCCTGCCTTCTCCATATTCAGGGAATATATATCCCGCCGTCATGCCGTTGCAAGCATCCTTCAGTTGGAAATACTTTGTTATGCAGAATGACGGACCGGCTCCTGTTGAAGGCCAATCAATTCCGATATGACCCATATAACCACCGTTCATGTCGATAGAGCCGAAAGAATGGAAATGCGGCCCTATGTCCGAGTGGTCGGCTTTGGCGTAACCCCTGTATTCCTTCATGTTGACGTTCACTGTTTTCATGAGTTCGTCAATGAGGAAATTTTCATTTGCCTTGAACTCGTCCGCAACCTCGCACAATCCGCCATACTCCTTCTTGGGCGGAACGGGCAGGCTGCTTTTCCTTGATTTATTATCGAAATAATAGACCATAGTTATTTTGTTTAATTTCACATATAAAAATTCTGTTGCCATTTTTACACGCCATGCTGCAAGATTTTTCAAGGCATGGCATTGGCTTGGCAAGAACATGGCGGTGGCCTAATTCTCGCCCTACAATTATTCTTTTTCATCTTTGTAGGCTGTTATTGGGCTTGATTTTCCGCAAGCCCGGTTGTGTCATTTCCTGAACCGCGCCGGAAGAATCAGTGAGAACTTCTTTTTCGTATTCCTGCCTCTGTATTCTTCAAGGGCTTCGTCTACCATCGGTGAGTCCGTGAACCTCCTGTTCTTGGCCAACCGTTTCGCTCCCTGCAACACCCAGTTCATTATGCCCGGCAGCTCGTTGCCGATTATTTTACGTGGCAAGTCAGGGTCTATCCTGCTCTTGGGTATCTGCACCCTGAACGGTACGATAAGGAAACGTCGGTAAAAACCGTTGGAGTTGTCACGTGTTTTGGGCAGCTCGTTAAGGCAGAACATCATCTTGGCATAGTCTGCAAGTGTGGTCACGTCTTTATAGAGAATCTTGGTGCTTATAGGCTCGCCACTCGCTATGCGTTTGAAAAGGTCGCCTGCAAAAGCGTTCGGAGCAACGTCGGAACACGTGTTGAGCAGCTTCCCCGCAAGGTTCGACCTGCTGTTTGCACCGTATTCCCCGCAAAGGTCGGACAACGACTCATGTGAAACATTGTCCTTACCGACCAAAGCCTCGATGATGTCTACGAAAACCGACTTGCCGTTGCATCCGAAGCCGTAAAGGAACAGCACCTTTTCCAGTTTAAGCCAGGGGAGGAACAGCCACGCAACATATTCCGCCAAGACTTCACGGGCCTCTTTCTCAGGGACGACCTCGCTCAGGTAACGCTTGAACATGGGACAATCCGCCGTCGGTGAATAGCCGTATGTAAGAACGTACCTGAAGAAGTCGTTGCAGTTGTGGGGTGCAAGCCGCATCGAAGCCAAGTCCAGCGTTCCGTTCATGAAATTTATCTTGCCACGCACCTGCCTCGTGTTGAGCGTCATCGCAGTATAAGGCATCTGGGAGGCAAACCCGTTCACCAACTCTTTCCGTGATGCTGACACGTTGTCACCGCAGAGCTTGGCGTATGCGAACTTCAGGAAAATCTTGAGTTCGAAATCATCGATTTTCTCCCAATGTGTGCCTGTAAACAGGTGCATCCAACCGTCGAAATAGGCCAGGGGAGTACCGGACATGGAAGCCGACCGGCATATTTCATTGCAAATCAGGTGGTATTCGGCACTTTTGCCCGTGTAAACCCCTTTCTTGGTATGGATGTAGTTGATAATCCTTTTTAATGAATTAATAGCGTCCATAACCTAAATCTATTATTTCAAAATAAACACTGACGTCATCCAGCAATCCTTCGTCCTTGAGGGCGAAATACAGGTTGATGTCCTCGTCCACGACAAGTTTCATGTCAATGTCGGGGTCGAGCGTCGTCACTAAATCGCCGTTGCTGTCCACAATGTTGCCTTTGTGCTTTGCCATCCAGAATGAGGCGTGACGGACGTGGATGACGGTTTTCCTGTCGCGGCACTTTAAGATGCCACGGAGCCTGTTGATGACGCCGTTGTCGATGTTCCTGGGCTGTTGAGGAAGGCAGACTGTGAATCCGCCTCCCATAATCTCCTTGTAAGTCCTCATTCGGCATCGGTTTTTGATGACGTTTCCGTACCGGCAAACCCTGCGTACAGTTCTGACAGCTTTGATTTCACCAATCGGCCACGGTCTGCGCCCTTGAACCCCTCGATTACGTCCACCGTGTCACGATTGAAACTCTCCGCGAACTTCACGAGCGTATCAACAGCCGCGTTTTTGCCCTTTGCGTCCTTGAGCTCGTCAAACCTCTCGATGACCCATTCCGGGAAGAACTTGCAGCCTAACACGGCAGCCTTGAAATGCTTCCTGAAAGCCTCATACAGACGCTTGCCGGCCTCGAAGTTCGACGTGTCGCTGATTTTGGAATACGCCACCTTCGCTTTTTCATCGTCGCCCGAAGCCTTGATGAGCTGGGTCTTCGTTGGTACTTTCCTTTTCAAAGTAGCCCATTGCCATGCAGCCGTATCGCCGCTTATGCCTGACATACTTTCCACCCAAGTCAGCATCCGGTTCTTCGCCGCCTCGTCTTTCGCCATTATGAGGCTTGAAAGGTAAGTGGAACCGCTCCATGGTGTCGTCACGATGTTCGATTGCCTTAACAGCTCGTAGACGGGTACATTGTCGTTGAACGGTATGGTAAAGTAGCATTCTATGCGGTCACTTTCAGACCGTTTAAGATTCAGTTCCTTTACCGCCTCAAACCTGTGCCCACCATCGACGATTACAAGAATTTTGTCCAAATCAGAAGCCTCTGATGTCACCTCCATACCTGCTTCGTCTATAACTTCCAGCCTTTGTGACAGGCACTTTCTGGCATGAACAACCGTGCAGGATGATAAGACACCAACTTTGCTTATCGACTTTTTCTTTTTGTTAAGGGCGTTCTTTTGGGGAGTCCTGTTTGTTTTCAACGATGCGAACCTGTAACCTTCAGAACGCAGCTCCGACTCTTTGTAGACGGTAAACCTATTGAGGCCTGTCGCCGTTTCTTTTCCAACTTTATTCTCCATGTTTTTGTCTTTTTATTGTTGTTATTGATATTAATATCCTGCCGCTGCGTAAGCGGTTGCCTGCTCCGATTGTTCGGTCACAGGACTTATTATTACTTCTCATTTCCGTTAATGAGTTTATCTATGTCCGATTTTTTATAAAAGGACTTGCGTCCACACTTTACATGGCAGAGATAGCCTGACTTGTTCCATCGCCACAGTGTGCAGTAAGAGACACCAAGCGTTTTTGCAACCTCTTTTGAGGTGAGATGCGTTTCATAGTCACGAACCTCAATCTTATTTGCCAAGGCTTCGTTTATTGCCAAGAAGACATATTCCTTTAATTCGTCTTCGTCAACAATCATTAATGACTTAGATTTAATTTTCTCTTCCATATTTTAATATGTGCGATTTCTTCACACGTTTGTTTTTAAGCGTGTTTCTATCGCTTGTTAATATATTTCCATTGTCTCAAGGCCTTAAGACGATGGAGTGTGTCAGCGTTGACGATGCAAAGGTATGGTCTTTCAGATTGGCTGCATAATTATTTGAAGACGAATGAGGCGTTCGTTGAAAAGGATTGTTCAATGTTGAACAACGTTGATTTTAATTGAACATATCATTGAACTTGGAAAGTTGTTAATTTGTTGTTGTTCAATGTGTTATGTTAAGATTAAAAGGGAATGTATACTATGTGACAGATAACTTCAATTCATATATTCGTTTAAAAGAAAAAGGCTTAGTGTTATGGTGCATGTGTTTTTATCTTAGGTATTGGGGATGATTTATGGATTAGAACATAAAAATTTTCTAACGTTTTTATTGTTACGAACAGGTTTATCAAAAAAAAAGTAATTTTGCATACAATCAATATTGGTGTTGATAACTGATTGTTTAAAATCCTAATCCTAAACAGTTTTTTGTGTTGTGATTTTATTGATTTTATTTAAATAATGTGTTAATTATGGAAAAAGCAGATATTGAAAAATTAATGAACGAGTTATTCGCAATTTATGATAATTGTGATGTCGATTTTCGTAAGAAATATTTTCAAGACGAAAAGCCTCTCCCTGTTTGTAAAGAGATAAATGAATATAAAAATAGAGGAAAGGAAACAATTTCTTTATGCTATTCAGATGATGGAGTGCAATTTATGAATGTTGCAGAAGGCAAGAAATCTATTTCGTTTAAAAGTTCAATAATTCAGTTTGTCAATGTTTTGATAAAAATAGAGTATACGATATTTCAATGTCAAAAGCCAATATGTGATGTATTATATCACAATAGCCTAGCCTTGATGTTGTTAGATTATGTTAATAGTGACCAAGAATTGGATTGTCTTAAAGGTGTATTTCCTCCATTGACATCAGAAGAACTTTATTACGCACTTGATTTTTTGAATGATTCTGATGTCCGTAGGGCATTGTCATTTGCAAGTGAAAGTGCGTTCCAAAAAATATATGCGGCTTATGTATCGAAGGATAAGCATACATTCGTAACAGAGGTCAATGCAACGACAAATATAAAATCTTCAATGATGATATGTTCACTTTTGTTGAATAGTAGTAAAATGAAGCCTTATTTGGAAAAATTTTTCCAAGATAATAAAGAGGATCCTGCACTTCTGTCAATCTTTTATTGTTTTTCTCCCTCCGTAACCGATTTTTATAATCTTATTAACCAAATAAGGCAAGAACATAATTTAGAGGATAAGATACCTGAAGTGGTAAGTCTATCAAATAAAATCTTGGCAGATTATAAAACATATATTCTTGCTAGGTTGTCAGATGCTTCCATTACTGCTTTTGTAAGAAAAAAGGCTGATGATATTTGGCAAAAACGAAATTTTATTTTTAGCGGTATTGAAGCAAAAACCAATGATACCATTGATGGAGACTGTCAGGAAAGTAAAATACTATTTATGTTTATGATAGAGGGGGTGTTGGATGTCGTTCGCAAAAAAATAGAAGTTGCCAATGAGAAGGCTACTGAAGATGCAATTAATGACATTCAAGAAAATACCACAGGAGGTGAACTAGAAGATAAAACTCCTAAAAACAACAACCCAGTCCAAGAAAAGAAGATGTCTAATGATTTGAAAATAGAGCCGTTAGGTATAAGTAGTTTAATACATAAAGAATTTGAAGGGTTTATATTAAAGAGTGAGAAAGAAGGCAATAGTGTTTTGTTTAATGATATTTATAGATGGACACTTGATTGCTTATTTAAATGTTTAATGGGCGAGTTGCCGTATAAAAGTAATATTATCAATAAACAAATTGATGGTTCCAGAGAAGATTTTATTTTTATATTAGGTGGAACTCTGGACGATGCAGAGAAAACAAAAATAAGCGAAGTGCTAACAATTAGATGGAAAGGAGCGGCTTATGATATGGTTGCTTTTATATATGCTTTTTGTGGTTATTTTTCAAATACAGATAAGCATCTGGATCCAGATCCTTGTAATAAGTCAATGGCTTTTTGGTGCATGTATACGAAAAAGAGATATAATAAATTGTCTGATCAAATAAGGGAAAACAATGGTACACATATGCAAAGGGTTAGGCATTGGGATAAAGTGATTAGGGACTGTTGTCAATATGCAAAAGACACTTTCAATAAATCAGATGTTAATAATTCCGATTCGTAATACTTGTTTAAATGGCGTTTGTATTTCAAATGTAAAGCAGGGAAAAATGATGAAAATTGCACGTTTAATCATTGCTGAATCCATATATTATATTATGGTATAGGGTCGCATCACGCCAAAATCACGCCAATTTTTACAATTAAAAAACGTTAAATAGCTGATTGTCAACTACTTAACGTTTATCAGGGTGCGCCCGATAGGACTCGAACCTACACAGCGTAAGCTACCAGATCCTAAGTCTGGCGCGTCTACCAATTTCGCCACGGGCGCGTGTTTTCGGTGTTTATGCTGTTGGGAAGCATGTTGTGGAAAGTGCTTCTTGTTGTTGCATATTAGCTGAAAACCGGTGCAAAGGTACATTCTTTTTGTTGAAAAAACAAGAATGTTGTGTGATTTTTGATGTTTGTTTCCTGATTTTATTAAGATTCTGTTGGGCTTATTTATGGTGTAATACTTTGGAATACTGGTTGTTTGCGCTGTTGTGGAATTACTGGATTTGGCACAGGCATTTTATTATGACAACGAGTGACACGGCTACAAACTCGGTTATGAGGTTGATTTTAACGGCTGTTTTCATGTCGGCTGAGGTCAGTTTGCGGTCGTTCTCTCCGATGAAAGGTTTGTCTATATACTCGTTGAAGTAGTAATGTCCGCCGCCGAAGCGGCAGTCGATGATGCCGGCGAGGGCTGATTCCGGGTAACCGCTGTTGGGGCTGGCGTGCCGTTTACCGTTGCGTGCAACGAATGCGACGAGACTTGGCTTGGTAGCGGCTAACACCATGAGAAGTGCGGTGAGGCGCGCCGGAACGTAGTTGGCTGCGTCGTCGAGGCGTGCGGCGAACGTTCCGAAGCGGCGGTAACGCTCTGTGCGATAACCGATCATTGAGTCGAGCGTGTTTATCATCTTGTATGCCACCATGCCCGGCGTGCCGAGAAGTAGCAACCAGAATAATGGGGCGACGACACCGTCGCTCAGATTCTCCGCAAGAGTTTCGAGGGCGGCTTTGCGCACATCGTTGTCTGATAGTTGGGACGTGTCGCGGCCGACGATGCGTGCTACCTGTTTGCGCCCTTGTTCCAATGAAACGTCGAGTGCCCTGAACACGCCTTTCACTTCCTTTATAAGTGTTGTGCCGGCAAGGCAGTAAAAAATAAGAACTGCTTCAATCGGGATTTTAAGCCAAGACGACACTCCGGCTGCCGCTGCCAATATGCCGAACGTTGCAGCGTAGGCCAGAGCCACGAGCGCGATAGCGAGCAATGCGCCTTTCAAACGGCGGTGTCCGCCACGGTTTAGCCGCCGTTCGCCGCAAGCTATCAGCTTACCGAACAGCACGACGGGGTGGGGCAGGCGTTCAGGATCGCCCAGCAGTTTGTCGGCCAGCCAACCGACGATAACAGGTATTATTGATGACATTTTCCGGAATATTCAGATTTTAAAGAGAACCGCATTGCTGCCGTTTTTGCGTTGCGATGAAGTCTTTTACCGCGGCAACGAGCATGTCGTCTTCTGCAACGCCCTGCGCTGCGACACGGAAATAGGACTTGTCGAGGCCGTTGAAATTGGACGCGTCGCGGATTAGCAGTCCGTGCCTTACGGCGAGAAACTCTTTCAGTTTGGTTGCGTCGCCTACGCTGATGCTTGCTAACATGAAGTTCGTCTTTGTGTCAAGGACGCTGACTTCGTCGATGGAGTCCAGTCCGTTGCGTAGCCGTCGGGTTTCGTTTAAGTAGCCGTCGATTGCCGGTATTACGCTTAAACGGTTGTTGATCATGAACAAGCCAGCCTCTATGGCCAAGGCATTCACGCTCCACGGGTGGCGCAGGCGTTTCAGCCGTCGGCTTAAACCACGGTTGGCTATGGCGTAGCCTAGCCTGAGTCCGGGCACGCAGAAGCGTTTCGTCATTGAGTGTAACAGTATTATGTTGTTCCGGCTTACGGCGTCGCGGTCGGCAATCATTGGTTCGAGGGTGTAGTGCTCGTAGCTTTGGTCTATTACGAACAAGTCGTCGGGACGGCTGTCGGCCATCCCCAACAGTTCGCTTGCGGGCGTTACGCTGCCCGTCGGGTTGTTGGGGTTGCACGTCCAATAAACTTTCCGCCCCGTTGCCAGGTTGCCGTCGTTGGCTATGCTTAGGCCGTTCATCCGGCAGGCGTCGGCGTATTCGCTGAACGTAGGGCGCTGTATTATGTTTACGGCGCCGTCTGTTCCGTAACGCCGGGCTATGCCTGCCGCTATGATGTATATCGCCTCGGTGGCTCCGTTGGTTACCGTCACCTCTTCTTCGCTTACGCCTTGCTCGCCGGCAATGGCCTTTTCGAGCGACAGCGGAGCCGGTTCGGGATAGTTGCCGACGACGTCGAGCCTCATGGCCAAGTGTTTTTTCAGCGGGCCGAGGTCGGCGTTTTGGTAGATGTTCGAGCTGAAGTTGGCTTTCACCAAGCCTTCGTATTTGTATAAGTCGTCGCCGTGTCCGTATATCATTGGTGCTTGTTCTTTTTATTGATAGTGGTTATACGCCGGCCTGATTGGCCGTTATGCGCCGGGCTTGTCGGCGAAGGCGCATCCTGTCAGGCTTTATTCCTCCATTATGCCGTATGTCTTTTCTATGTCGACGTGCCTCCGTATCATGGCTGCCAGCATGTCGTATTGCTTTTCCTTGAAAACTTTGTAATCGGATATTCCGCTTTCCGCGGTTTTCGTTTTGTGGCAGGTGGACAACAGGAAGTCGACAAACGCTGGATTGTCGAGCGCGCCGTGCATGTAGGTTCCCATGCGCTTGCCGCCGATTATGCAACCGTCGGCCTGGCCGTCGGATTTTGTAAACAGCGGTGGGCATGCCGCGTCGCCGTCGGGCGTGGTTACGCCGTTGTGTATCTCGTATCCGTTCATTGCGCCGCTGCCGTCTTGCGCAAGGGTGAAAACCGCTTGTTTCAGGGTCTTTTCCTTGTCGAGCCGTGTGCTTACCGGCAGCAGGCACAGTCCTTTTGCGTGTCCGCCGTCGCCCTCTACGCCGTGTGGGTCGGCCACGGCTGTGCCCATCATCTGGTAGCCGCCGCATATTCCGAGTATCGTCTTGCCGTCGCTAGCGGCCTTGGTTACAGCTTCGGCCATGCCGTTACGGCGCAGGCTGTCGAGATCGGCCAACGTGTTCTTGCTGCCCGGCAGTATTATTATGTCGGCATCGGCCAGCTTGCCGGGAGCGTCGCAGTAGAAAAGGTTTACGCGCGGGTCGTGTTCAAGCGCGTCGAAGTCGGTGAAATTGCTGATGTGCCGCAGTTTGACGACGGCCGCGTTCACCCGTCCGTCGTCCGTCGCGCCCGTCCTTTTGGCGTTCAGCTCCATACTGTCTTCCTCTTCTATGTGTATGTCGTCGAAGTAAGGCACTACGCCGAGCACGGGCACCTGGCATACGTCTTCGAGTATCTTCACGCCGTCGTCGAACAGGCGGATGTCGCCCCTGAACTTGTTCACTATTATTCCTTTTATCAGCTTGCGGTCGTCTTCGCTTTGCAGCATGATCGAACCGTAGGCCGAGGCGAACAATCCGCCGCGTTCAATGTCGGCAACGAGCACTACTGCCGCCCCGGCGTGGCGTGCCATGCTCATGTTTACAATATCGCCGTCGCGCAGGTTGAGCTCCGAAATGCTGCCCGCCCCTTCCATTACTATTGGTGAATAGCGCGCCGCGAGACGGTCGAACGCTCCGCAGGCTTCCCTTCTTAGTATTTCGCGCTGTCGGCTTTTATAGTAGTCGAAGGCGTCGACGCTGCCCACGGCCTTGCCGTTCAGCACGAGTTGGCTGATGCTTTCGCCCTGCGGTTTTAGCAGTACGGGGTTCATGTCGGCGCAAGGCTCGATGCCGCAGGCTTCCGCCTGTACGGCTTGGGCGCGCCCGATTTCAAGTCCTTCGGGGGTAACGGCCGAGTTGAGCGCCATGTTCTGCGCCTTGAACGGTGCCGGATTGTAACCGTCTTGCTTGAATATCCGGCAGAAGCCTGCGGCCAAAACGCTCTTACCTACGTCGCTGCCTGTTCCTGCGAACATCAGTGGGCGAAGTCTTTTCATATATGTATGATTGTTGTTATTGATATGGATTGCGAAGTTAATGCAAGCGAGCGGCAAGAAAGTTTACTTTCAATTGCCCGAGTGCAGCTTAACTTATGCAAAGTTAATGCAAGCGAGCGGCAAGAAAGTTTACTTTCAATTGCCCGAGTGCAGCTTAACTTATGCAAAGTTAATGCAAATAATTTGTCCGGCAAAATGATAACGTTTTTTAAGAAAGCTGAAGTAAAAAGTCTTTACAAGTATTTTTCGTAAAATAGAAAATCAAATGTTTTTATGTGTTAAACCATGAGCCTTTTTTGCCTGCCGGCTTAACGTATGTTTGCGGTTGGGCTGCGCATTAAAGGCTCTTTCACGGCTCTTTGGCTGTTAAAAGGCAGCTTATGGCATTGTAAAAAGCGGCAAATTACGGTATAAAAGGTAACCTTTTGCATGTATGTTCCGTATTATTCAGTTGCGTGGAAGTTTTTGTTTATTGTAATTAATTGTATATCAATATCTTATGATTGATATCGTATTTTGCTGTTTTTCTTGTCCGAAGGCGGTCGTGCTTCCGTCGAGGCGCTTCTCAATGCGTCAACGGAATTTATCTGAATATTGTTTTTTTGATTTTTTAAAACAGAATGTCCGTAGTCAATTTTAAATATACTTCCCTTTCTTCTAAGAAGTCGGTTGGTAATTGTCATTCCGGGCTTTGACCCGGAATCCAGTGTATACGGCCACATTCTTTAATAATTGTGTTTTCTGGATTCCGGGTCAAAGCCCGGAATGACAATTACCAACCGACTTCTTAGAATAGGGGCTTGGTTTTTAGGTTGATTGCGGATGTTTATTTGCTTAAAAACGAACCGTTTTTTTTGTAAATACCGATTTTTTGCCGTATCTTTGCATAAGTTAAGCTGCACTCGGCAATTTGTAAGTAGAACTTACATTGCGCTCGCTTGCATTAACTTTGCATAAGTTAAGCTGCGCTCGGGTAATTGAAAGTAAACTTTCTTGCCGCTCGCTTGCATTAACTTTGCATTATTACGACACATACGTTACCAGCCGCGCTGTTTTTGCATGCCGTTTTAGGTGCTGCAAATAATCATTTTAGGATACATGGACAACGAAATAATTGACGACGAACTGATTGAGCCGGTCGACGACGCCCCCGTTGAAGATACGGGTAACGACTATAAGCCGGTAAACCGCTTTGATGCTTCTGCCGTACACCACCTCAGTGGAATGTACCAGAACTGGTTTCTCGATTACGCCTCATACGTAATCCTCGAGCGAGCCGTGCCCCATATCGAGGACGGACTTAAGCCCGTGCAGCGCCGAATACTGCATTCGATGAAGCGTATGGACGACGGACGCTATAACAAGGTGGCCAACATCGTGGGGCATACGATGCAGTTCCACCCACACGGCGACGCTTCCATAGGCGACGCCCTCGTGCAGCTGGGGCAAAAGGACTTGCTCGTCGACTGCCAGGGAAACTGGGGCAATATCCTTACCGGCGACCGCGCGGCCGCTCCGCGATACATCGAGGCGCGCCTGTCGAAGTTCGCATTAGACGTTGTTTTCAATCCTAAGACTACCGAGTGGCAGCTAAGTTACGACGGAAGGAACAAAGAGCCTATCACGCTTCCGGCCAAGTTCCCGTTGCTCTTGGCGCAGGGCGCAGAGGGTATAGCCGTCGGACTGTCGTCGAAAGTGCTCCCCCATAACTTCAACGAGATATGCGACGCCGCCGTCAGCTACCTGCACGGCGAGCCGTTCACGCTCTATCCCGACTTCCCCACGGGCGGAAGCATCGACGTAAGCAAGTATAACGACGGCCAGCGCGGCGGCATGCTGAAGGTAAGGGCGAAGATAGAGAAGCTCGACAACAAGACCCTCGTAATCCGCGAGATACCTTACGGCAAGACCACTACGACGCTTATCGACTCCATACTGAAAGCCATCGAGAAGGGAAAAATCAAGGCGCGCAAGGTTGACGACAACACTGCGGCGCAAGTCGAGATACAAGTCCACCTGGCGCCGGGCGTATCTTCAGATAAGACTCTCGACGCATTGTATGCCTTTTCGGATTGCGAGATAAACATATCGCCAAACTGCTGCGTAATCGAGGACAACAAGCCTCAGTTCCTTTCCGTAAGCGACGTGCTGCGTTATTCGGTCGACCACACGATGAACCTGCTCCGCCAAGAGCTTGAGATACGCAAGCACGAACTGCAGGAGCAACTCCACTTCGCCTCGCTCGAGAAGATTTTCATCGAGGAGCGCATATACAAGGACCGCAAGTTCGAGCTTGCTCCCGACATGGACGCCGCCTGCGCCCACATCGACGAGCGCCTTACGCCGTTCTATCCGCAGATGATCCGCGAGGTGACGAAGGACGACATACTCCGCCTTATGGACATCAAGATGGCACGCATCCTTAAGTTCAACAAGGACAAGGCCGACGAACTGATGGCCAAAATCAAGGCCGAGATCGACGACATCGACCGCAAACTGGCCAACATGGTAGAGGTTACGGCCGACTGGTTCCGCTTCCTCAAGCAGAAATACGGTGCCGCCCATCCGCGTCTTACCGAGATAAAGAACTTCGACACGATAGAGGCTACGAAGGTGGTTGAGGCCAACGAGAAGCTCTACATCAACCGCAACGACGGCTTCATAGGCACGGCGCTAAAGAAAGACGAGTTCGTTTGCAACTGCTCCGACATCGACGACATCATCATTTTCTACCGCGACGGCAAGTATAAGGTGGTCAAGGTGGCCGACAAAATATTCGTAGGAAAGAATATTCTGCACGTTGCCGTATTCAAGAAGAACGACAAGCGCACTATATACAACGTGGTTTACCGCGACGGCAAGTTGGGCAAGTACTACATGAAACGCTTCAACGTTACCAGCATACAGCGCGACCGCGAGTACGACCTGACGACGGGCGCGCCCGGTTCACGCGTGGTTTATTTCACCGCCAACCCCAACGGCGAGGCCGAAGTGATAAAGATCACCCTCGACCCGGCACCCCGCTTGAAGAACATCTTCAAGGAGAAAGACTTCTCAGAGGTGGCAATCAAGGGCCGTAGTGCTAAGGGCGTTGTGATGACGCGCTTCAACGTGCACCGCATTTCGCTCAAGAGCCACGGCCACAGCACGCTCGGCGGGCGCAAGGTTTGGTTCGACCCCGACGTGAAACGCCTAAACTACGACGACCACGGACGGCTGCTTGGCGAGTTCAACGAGGGCGACAGCATCCTCGTCGTACTCGACAACGGCGACTTCTACTTGTCTAACTTCGACGCAAACAACCACTACGAGGACAACATTAAGATAATAGAGAAGTACGACGGGCATAAAGTGTGGACGGCGGTGCTGTTCGATGCCGACCAGCAGGGCTATCCATACCTGAAGCGTTTCTTGCTCGAAGGCTCGAAACGCAAGCAGAATTATATAGGCGAAAACCCGGCCAGCCGCCTTGTTTGCCTTACCGACGAGCCTTATCCGCGCTTCCGTGTCACGTTCGGAGGCGACGATGCGTTCCGCGGTTCGATAGAAATCGACGCCGATGAGTTCGTTTCCGTTAAGGGCTTCAAGGCCAAGGGCAAGCGTATCAGTACGTGGACCGTAGGCAGCGTAGAGCAACTTGAACCGTTGAAACACGCCGGCGACGATGAGGACGAGGATGAAACAGACGGCGACGAACCGCCAGTAAGCCCGGAGGACGAGAATCTCGACCCGGACGCAGGCAAGAGCCAGCAGCAGGTAATCGACGAGATAACCGGGCAACTCAATTTGTTCGGCGACGAATAAATCATCTCCCACGGCTCTCGTGGGTATGTGGATTTGTGACATCAACAGATAGCAATAAAGCCCTTTGCTACGGAAAAGACCGTGATGGGCCGCATTTAAGGCAATGAAAGCAATACGTTCGTTACTCATTTCGACGCTTGTCGCCGTGCCGTCGGCGGTCTCCGCCCAAGTTGCGGATACTCTGCGGAGCGATAAGGTGGTTGTCAACGCCCAAATGATAGGCGTCGGCGCTACGTCGATACTCGACACATACCTTTCCCCCGAGGAATATTCGGGCACGGAATTGCGTTACGTCTCCCATACGGTTCGCCGCCGCGAGGGGCGCCGTTGGTCGCGCATGTTGGTGCATCAGGGCGCTTTCGCCTATGCCGACAACCGCTCGGGCAACGGCAACGAGATGTCGGGCATGTACACGTTTACCTACGGTCTGCATTACAATTGGGACCTGCTTGGCGGCCGTCTTAACGTTATGGCCGGCGGCCAGGCCGACGTCGAGGCTGGTTTTCTTTACAATACGCGCAACGGCAACAATCCCGCGCAGGCGCGCTTGGCGCTGAACGTGTCGCCGTCGGCAGCCGCTACATACCGCTTCAGGTTGGGACGCGTGCCATTGGCGGCGCATTATGAAGTCAGCGCGCCGGTCTTAGGACTTATGTTCAGTCCTAATTACGGGCAGTCGTATTACGAGATTTTCTCTCGCGGAAATTACGACCACAACGTCGTTCCGACGACTTTCACCAATGCTCCGTCGCTACGCAACATGCTGACCCTCGACTTTACGCTCGGCCGTACAACGCTGCGCCTTGGTTATCTCGGCGACTTCCGCCAGGCTAAGGTGAACAATCTGAAGTACCATTCTTATTCAAACATGCTGCTGATAGGTTTTGTCAGGCATTTTAAAATCACACGGATAGTTCCATGATAAAGACGGTTTACATATTCATCGGCCTCGTCGTGGCCTTTGCCTTATCGTCGTGCGTTGACGAGGAAGAGTTTTCCGACACGCCGCACGGCAACTTCGAGGCCCTTTGGAAGATAATCGACGAGCGTTATTGTTTCTTCGATTACAAGAACTCTGAGTATGGTCTTGATTGGGACGAGGTGTATGCCAGGTACTCGATGCAAATTTCCGACGACATGACCGACGACTGGCTGTTCGAGGTTTTGGGCAATATGCTCGGCGAATTGCGCGACGGCCACGTCAATATGTACGCTCCGTTTGACAACGCACGCTATTGGAGCTGGAAGGAAAACTATCCTGCCAATTTCAGCGATTCGCTGCTGAGGCGTTACTTAGGCACTGATTATAAGATTGCTTCCGGACTTGAATACCGTAAGCTCGACGACAACATAGGTTACATATACTGCCCTTCGTTCGCCAACCCAATAGGCGACGGAAATATCGACGAGGTGCTTTTCTACCTCGCCCCGTGCAACGGCTTGATATTGGACGTGCGCGGAAACGGAGGCGGACAGCTGACTACGGCCGAGAAACTGGCAGGACGCTTTACCGACGAGCCGGTTCTTGTAGGGTACATGTGCCATAAGACCGGCCCCGGCCACAACGACTTTTCATCTCCTGAGAAGCAAACCTTGAAGCCGTCGGCCGGCATACGGTGGCACAAGAAAGTGGTTGTGCTTACCAACCGCGGGGTGTTCAGCGCGGCCAAC
>CALUFA010000046.1 GCA_944319795.1 uncultured Prevotella sp.
TACCACCAGGAATCGAACCGGGGACACAAGGATTTTCAGTCCTTTGCTCTACCAACTGAGCTATGGCACCATCGTTTTGCTTTTTGCGAGTGCAAAGATAGGCGTTTTTTGCCATTCTCGCAAGTTTTTTCTTATTTTTCTTGTAAAAATTGCACGCGTTTCAAAAATTTGCAGTATCTTTGCACCCGCAAATCGGGATTTAGCGCAGTTGGTAGCGCACTACGTTCGGGACGTAGGGGTCGCTGGTTCGAGTCCAGTAATCCCGACAGTGCAAGCGACGACAAGGCTGTGTCTTTGTCGTCGCTTTATTTTTGTCATTTGCTTTCCTATTAAAGGATGATTTAAAAGCGGGTAAACAAATCTTCGCCGCAAACAAATCTATCATTCCGCCATTTTACACAACCTTTAAAATAAGATAAGCTGCACCTCGGAAGTGAAAATAAAAACTCGTTTCACTCGCTTTTATTTTACACTTCACTCGATTTGCATTATCTTTGCATGGTTTTAAATTAAGGGAAATGGATATTTCAGAACTTTACAGTATTTTCAAGGAACATCCGACGGTCACGACAGACAGCCGCGACTGCCCCGAAGGTTCTATCTTTTTTGCTCTCAAGGGTGCGTCGTTCAACGGCAACGCCTTTGCGAAGAATGCCTTGGCAGGCGGGTGCGCATACGCCGTCGTAAACGAAAAGGAGTACGCCGAGGATGGCGACGGCCGTTACATCGTTGTTGACGACTGCCTTAAGGCGTTGCAGCAATTAGCCAACCGCCACCGCCGCGAGCTGGGAACGAGGATTGTCGGCATAACAGGCACTAACGGTAAGACAACAACCAAGGAACTTACCGCCGCAGTGTTGGGCGAGCGTTACAATGTGCTCTACACGCAAGGCAACTTCAATAACGACATCGGCGTGCCGAAGACGCTGCTGCGGCTTACGGCCGATCACGAGATCGCCGTCGTCGAAATGGGGGCGAGCCACCCTGGCGACATTAAAGAGTTGGTTGACATCGTGGAACCTGATTGCGGCCTTATAACCAACGTAGGGCGCGCCCATCTGCAAGGGTTCGGCTCGTTTGAAGGCGTCGTGCGCACCAAAGGCGAACTTTACGATTATCTGCGCGCCCACGGCGGAAATGCGTTCATCAACGGCGGCGACCATGCCCTTATGGGCATTTCGCAAGGGTTGAAGCTGATAAAATACGGGCTTGAGGGTACGGATGGCGCCGAGGTTACGGGCGAAGTGACCGTTTGCGACCCTTACCTTAACTTCCGTTGGCACGCCTGCGGCGGAGAGTGGCACGACGTAAGGACTCACATAATAGGCAGCTATAACATGATGAACATGCTGGCCGCCGCCTGCGTAGGGCTCCATTTCGGCGTTACACCCGAACAAATCGACCACGCCCTTGCGTCGTATGTGCCCAAGAACAACCGCTCTGAACTTGAAGTTACGGCGCACAACAGCCTCATCATCGACGCTTACAACGCCAACCCAACCAGCATGGGGGCTGCCATTGCCAATTTCCGCGACATGAAGGCCGACAGGAAAATGGCGATCTTGGGCGACATGGGCGAGCTTGGCGCAGTGAGCGCCGAGGAGCATCAGCGCGTGGCCGACATGCTTGGGCTGTGCGGAATAGACGAAGTTTGGCTCGTAGGCGACGAGTTCGGGCGGACGGATTGCGGCTTCCGCAAGTTCAAGGACGTAGAGGAAGTGAAACAGGCGATAACCGACAACCGTCCCGAAGGTTTCACTATACTGATTAAGGGCAGCAATTCGATGAAGCTGTTCCAGCTGCCTCAGTTGCTGTAAGGTTGCCGGCGTTTACATAAAAGCAGGCTATAAAACAAACCAACTCCGGTTGAAACATTCGCAGGGATTGCCCTGAATTAGTTCCACCAGAGTTGGTTTTTCATCCAAATATTGTTCGTTTTTACGCGTAAAGAATGTTTCTACAAACTCTCGAGCATTCTTTTTATCACCACCTGGGCCGATATTTCACGGTTGGCAGCTTCTGGGATGACGAGCGAGTTCCGGCTTTCAATAACGTCGTCGGTAACGATTAGGCCACGGCGCACGGGCAGGCAGTGCATGAACTTGCCGTTGTCGGTCACGTCCATGTGCGCCTTGTCGATGGTCCACGACATGTCCTTAGACAATATCTTGCCGTAATCGCCAGGATTGGTTACGCCCGGACAGCTCCAGTTCTTAGCGTAAACGAAGTCGGCTCCCTCGAGAGCTTTCATCTGGTCATACTCTACACGCGCCCCGCCTACGAATTTCGGGTCAAGCTCGTAGCCCTCGGGATGGGTTACGACGAAGTCTACGTCGGCGGCGTTCATCCATTGCGCGAACGAGTTTGGCACGGCCTGGGGCAGCGCGCGGCAGTGCGGCGCCCATGTAAGCACAACCTTCGGGCGCGCCTTTGTCTTGTATTCCTCTATCGTAATGAGGTCGGCAAAAGCCTGAAGCGGGTGCACCGTGGCCGTCTCCATTGCGAATACGGGCCGGCCGCTATACTTTATGAACTGATTGAGCACGGTCTCGGCGTAATCGAATTCACGGTCGGCCAGTCCGGCGAACGAGCGCACTCCTATCATGTCGCAATAGCAGCCCATCACCGGTATGGCCTCGAGCAGATGTTCGCTCTTGTCGCCGTCCATTACGACTCCGCGCTCAGTCTCCAACGTCCATGCGCCGGCGTTCACGTCGAGCACTATTACGTTCATGCCGAGATTGGCCGCCGCCTTCTGCGTGCTGAGGCGCGTGCGCAGGCTATTGTTGAAGAATATCATCAGCAGGGTCTTGTTCTTGCCCAAATGCTGGTATTTATACCTGTCTTTCTTTATCTCTTGCGCCTCGGCGAGAGCCTGCTTCAGGCCGCCGAGGTCTTCTACGTTGATGAATGTTTTCATTAAAGTTTACTGATTGTCGTTAAGTTTACGGTCAGCCCTTCCGACTGTCCTTGTCGCGTATCTCGACGCGGCGTATCTTGCCGCTGATGGTCTTTGGCAGTTCGTCTACGAACTCTATGATGCGCGGATACTTGTAAGGCGCAGTCTCATGCTTTACGTGGTTCTGCAGTTCTTTCACCAAGTCGTCGCCGGCCTTGTCCTTCCAGTCCTTGCCCAACACCACGGTCGCCTTTACCACCATGCCTCGGATGTCGTCGGGCACGCCCGTTATGGCGCATTCCACCACGGCCGGGTGGGTCATCAGGGCGCTCTCCACCTCGAACGGGCCGATGCGGTAGCCGCTGCTCTTGATAACGTCGTCGATGCGGCCTTCAAACCAATAGTATCCGTCCTCGTCGCGCCACGCCATGTCGCCCGTATGGTAAACGCCGTCGTGCCATGCCTGGGCGGTGCGTTCCCCGTCGCGGTAATAGCCCTTGAACAGGCCGATGGGCTTGCCCTTGCCTGTGCGGATCACTATCTCGCCTTTCTCTCCGTCCTCGCACGGCGAGCCGTCGGCGCGCACCAGGTCGATGTCGTATTGCGGGTTGGGCATGCCCATGCTGCCGGGCTTAGGCGTCATCCAGGGCATGGTGCCGAGCGTCATGGTGGTTTCGGTTTGGCCGAATCCCTCCATGAGCCTTATGCCGGTAAGCTCTAAAAAGCGGTCGTAGACGGCGGGGTTGAGCGCCTCGCCGGCGGTGCAGCAGTAGCGCAGCGACGACAGGTCGTATTTTGAGAAGTCCTCGTGTATCATGAACCTGTAAACCGTCGGCGGCGCGCAGAACGACGTTATGCGGTATTGCTCTATCTTGCGCATTATCTTGTCGGCGGTGAACTTCTGGTGTTCGAACACGAACACGGCAGCCCCGGCGAACCACTGTCCGTACAGCTTGCCCCATGCGGCCTTGCCCCAGCCCGTGTCGGCCACGGTCAAATGGATGCTGTCTTCGCCCAGATTGTGCCAAAATACGCCCGTCGTAAGATGGCCGAGGGCGTAAAGGAAGTCGTGGGCCACCATTTTCGGCTCGCCGCTGGTGCCGCTGGTGAAGTACATCAGCATGGTGTCGTCGTTGGCGTTCACGCAGGCCGGGCGCGTGAAGGGCGGCGCGCTTGTCCATTCCTTGTGCCAGTCGTGGAATCCGTCGGGCGTTTCCGGGCCGATGCTTACGAGCGTCTCAAGCGTAGGGCTGTCCTTGAGCGAGCCGGCCACTTGCGCCAACACGTAGTCTTCGCCCACGCATATTATGGCCTTCGTGCCTGCGCTGTTGTTGCGGTAGACTATGTCGTGGGTGGTCAGCATGTGCGTAGCCGGCACCGCCACTGCGCCGAGCTTGTGAAGGGCGAGCATCGACAGCCAGAACTCGTACCTGCGCTTTAGTATCAGCATAACTACGTCGCCCCGTCCGATGCCGAGCGACTGAAAGTAGGAGGCCGCGCGGTCGCTCTGCTCCTTAAGGTCCTTGAACGTGAAGCGCAGGCAGTTATCCTCGTCGTCAGTCCACAGCAGGGCGAGCTTGTCGGGCTTTTCGGCGGCCCAAACGTCCATCACGTCGTAGGCGAAATTGAAGTTATCGGGAACGATGAAGTGCAAGTTCTCCTTGTAATCCTCTACCGACGTGAAGCTGGTCTGCGTTAAAAATCTTTCTATCATATTACTTATACCTATTTAATATTACGGGTGGTAAAGTCGCCCATTATACTTTTGTTACTTCTTTCCATACTCCTTTGCTCCTTTCCTTATGCTTCTTTGTTTTTCAACTTACTGCTTTTACTCCTTTACTACTTTACTACTTACTCCTTTACTACTTGCTCCCTTATTACTTTCCACGTTACTACTACGCCCTAAACCCAAATCGGTCGTTAGACTTCAGTCTGATTATGTGTTTACGCCGTGTAGATTGCTTTCCGTTTCGGCGAAGGCGTAGCGAGCTACGCCGAGACGGGGCGGAAAGCAAGATGCCGGCAGAAACGCATAAGCTGACGAAGAGTAATAAAATACGTCAAAGTTCGGTTCATTACGGTCTAATGACCGATTTGGGTTAAATAATCACCGCCAGGAACTTCACGGCCTTACCGTCGAGAGCGCGCATGCAGTGGGGCTGGTTGGCGTCGAAGTAGATGCTGTCGCCCTCGTTGAGCACGAGCACCTTCTTTCCCACGGTCAGTTCGAGCCGGCCTTCAACCACCACGTTGAACTCCTGCCCCTCGTGCGAGTTCTTCTCCAGCTTTGTGTCGTCGGGCTTAGGCTCCACCAGTACGAGGAACGGCTCCATCTTGCGGCCTCTGAATCCGCCGGCCAGGCTCTGGTACTTATACGCCTTGCGCCGCTCTACGCTTACGCCCTGGCCCTTGCGCGTAAGGAAATACGAGTTCATGTGGGGCTCAACGCCGAAGAGAAGCACGTCGAGCGCAATGCCGTATTGCCTCGAAATCTTCTGCATGCAGCTTATGGAAAGCTCGCTTTCGCCGCTTTCCACTTTCAGGTAAGCGTCTTCAGACAGTCCGCAAAGGGCGGAAATCTCCTGCACGGGAATGTCGAGCACCTCGCGAAGTCCCTTAAGGCGCTCGCCTATTTGTTTTATTGCATCTTCCATTTAGAAATGTTTTTTGTGATAATTGCGACAAAATTACTAATAAAATCTTAGAAAACGAAACTTTTAGAAGAAAAATATGGCATTATCGGTTACTGCGTTTTCATTGACGGATGCCGTCGGGCGGCGCCCCTGCCCCACCGTTCCCAGCCGCAAGCAAGCACCGGGCAAACCGTCTTGAGGCACGCAAATGCAGAGCATGTTACGCCGCCACGCTAACGCCCTGATTACCAACACGTTGCCAACATGCCGCCTTTTACGTTCCAAAAGGCGGCCTTTTACAACGCAAAAGGATGCCTTTTACAATGCGAAAGGATGCCTTTTACAACGCGAAAAGTAGCCTTTTACGTAGTACTACGTTGTCTTTATGCCTGCTTACACACGCCGTCATCGCTCTTTGTAAAATACTTACACTCTCTTCTAAGCAGTCGGCAGGTAATCGTCATTCCGGGCATAGACCCGGAATCCAGTGTATACAGCCAATTCATTCCAATGTTTGCGCACTGAACTCCGGGTCTACGCCCGGAATGACGATTACCTACCGACTGCTTAGAAGAGAGTGTAATCGTTTGGCAAATTGCGGACATTTACGATGCGTTTTCACGGTTTTCCGTTATTGTAAGATTCGTATTTATTCTTATCTTTGCAGAAAATAAGCTGCGCTCGGGAAATTGAAAGTGAACTTTCTTTCCGCTCGCTTGCAATGTCTTTGCATAAGACAAGCTGCGCTCGGGAAATTGAAAGTGAACTTTCTTTCCGCTCGCTTGCAATGTCTTTGCAATAAACAAATAAACAACCATGCAACACACGCTTCGCGAATGAAGTCAGAAAACATTATTTTTAACTAAAAGCATACGATTATGAAGAAAGCGATTAAAACACTTTGCGTCGTGGCGATAGCCCTCTTCGCAATACCGCAACACGCCGACGCGCAGTTTTTCAAGAAACTGAAAGAAGCTGCCAAGAGCGTCGTTAAGGAGACGATAGAAACCGACCCCGTGGCCAAGGAGCAGAAAGCAGCCACCCCTAACGCCGCCGCAGGGCCTAAGTTCGTTGCCTCCGCCAACGGTGTGAGCATAGCAAACCCGGCAATGGAGTCTTTCGACCTTGAGTTCGTAGAGGCCGTAGGCAATTCGGCTGCCAACACGGTCACCATCGTAGTAAAAGCCACAGCGAAAGACCTTAACTACGCCAACGCGCGCATCGGCGACAACAACGTCACCGCTTACGACAGCGACGGCAACGAGTACAAGAGCAACAACGGCACAGGCAGCAAGAACCTTACGGTGGGCATTCCAATAAAGTTTGAGTTCTCAGAGCTTGTCAACGTGCCGGCAAAGGTAAGCGTGCTGCCCGTAGTCTACACTACTTATTACATTAACAGCGCCAAAAGCTCGAGGGCGGGCAACCTAAGCACATACGTACAGTTGAAGAACGTGCCCGTTACATGGAAGTAACGGCAAGCCGACAGCCTGCGAAAGTCAACAAAGCGCCCGGCCTGAAACTTCTGGTTTCAGGCCGGGCGCTCGTTTACGGCGTTACCGCCTTTGCCGTCTTAACCTCCAATCGGTCATTAGGCTTCGGCCTGGTTCAGGCACGTTGCCCTAATGGCCGATTTGGGTTTAATACAGCAACAACAGTCCGGCCAGCCCTGCGTAGCATATCATGCGTATCGGATTAATCTTAAAGAATTTCGTTCCGACAAACGACGCGGCGAAGAGGAAGCAGCTTATCCAGAACTGCCAGGGGTTTACGTCGGGCGCGCTGAAGTTCTCACGCGACATGAGCAGCAGCGTGGCGGCGGCCAGCAGGCCGACCACCGCGGGGCGAAGGCCGAGGAACACGCTCTTGACGAGGGGCGTGTCCATGTACTTCATGAACATCTTGGCAATCAGGATCATCAGTATCAGCGACGGCAGTATGAGCGCTAAGGTGGCCGTAAAGCTGCCGAGTATCGACATCCAGTAGCCGAAGCCGGCGTTGTGCACCGCCGTATAGCCGCAGTATGTGGCCGAGTTGATGCCTATCGGGCCGGGAGTCATCTGGCTGATGGCTACGATGTTGGTAAACTCAGACGTGGTAAGCCACTCGTGGTTGTGGACAACCTCGCCCTGAATCAGCGACAACATGCCGTAGCCGCCGCCGAAACCGAACAGCCCTATTTGGAAAAACGTAATGAACAATTCAAGGAAAATCATCTTTTCTAATTAAGAGTTAAGAATTAAGAGTTAAGAAGAAATGCTTTGCAGAATTACGAATTAAGAGATGAAAAATCAGAAACAAGCGAAGCATATTTCCTTAATTGGCTTAACGCCGAACTTAGTTTCTTAACTCTTAATTCTTAATTCACAAAGTCATTCCGTCGGTCTTATGTACTTTCCGTAGACGAATCCGCCTATGCCGGCTATCAGTATGACGTATATCGGCGAAACGCCGAGCATCCATATCGCCAGGGCGCAGGCTATCGGAATCCAACAGTTGGTGAGCGTTATCTTAGCGCTCTTGGCCATAGAGAACGTAGGCACGGCTATCAGGGCCACCACGGCGGGGCGTATTCCGCGGAATATCGCCGCCACGACCTTGTTGTCCTCGAACTGGCGGAAGAACATCGCGATGGCCAATATGATGAGAAACGACGGCAGGGCCGTGCCCAAGCAGGCGCTCACTGCTCCCCTCAGCTTCTTCAGCTTGTAGCCTATGAACACGCTGGCGTTGATCGCCATAACGCCCGGACAGCTCTGCGAGATGGCTATTATGTCGATGAACTCGTCCTTGCTGAGCCATTTGTGCTTATCCACCACTTCCGTCTCGATGAGCGGTATCATGGCGTAGCCGCCGCCGAAGGTGAACAGCCCGATCTTGAAAAACGTCTTGAAACTGTCTATGTAAAAGTTGGACATTGTTCTATTTTATAGTAGTAAAAGGAGTAAAGAAGAAAAGGAGTAAGTAGAAATGCCTTGAAGAATATGAGGAAAGCACGTTGCCCAACCAACAATACATTTCTACTTACTCCTTTTCTCCTTACTCCTTTACTCCTTGAAATTTATTATTTCTTGTTTTCAATCCACTTGCGCGCGTTGACGAAAGCCTCGATCCACGGCGTAACGTCGTCTTTCTGGCGGTCTGCCGGATACCATGCGTTCTGCCAGGGGAATATCGCACGCTCCAAGTGGGGCATCATTGCGAGATGGCGTCCGTCCTTAGAGCAGATGCCGGCTACGGCATAATCCGAGCCGTTCGGGTTGCCGGGGTACTCCGTGTAGTGGTATTTCGCCACGACGTTATACTTGTCTTCGCCCTCGGGCAGATAGAACTTGCCTTCGCCGTGGGCCACCCAGATGCCGAGACTGCTGCCCGAAAGCGAGCCGAACATCACGCTGTTGTTCTGCGGAATGTCGAGTCCGAGGAATACGCTTTCGAACTTACGCGAGTCATTGTGCAGCATCTTGGCGCGCTTCCCGTGCTCGGGGTTGATGAGGTTGAGCTCAACCATGAGCTGGCAACCGTTGCAAATGCCGAGCGAAAGGGTGTCTTCACGGGCGTAGAACTTGTCCAAAGCCTCCTTAGCCTTCGGGTTGAAGAGGAACGCTCCGGCCCATCCCTTAGCGCTGCCGAGCACGTCTGAGTTGGAGAATCCGCCGCAGAAAACAATCATGTTGATGTCTTCCAGCGTCTCACGGCCCGTTATCAGGTCGGTCATCATCACGTCCTTAACGTCGAAACCGGCAAGATACAGCGAGTAAGCCATTTCCCTTTCGCCGTTGGTTCCTTTCTCACGGATGATCGCGGCCTTGATTCCGGTCGGCTCGCGGCGGTCGGCCGAGATGCCGTATTGCGACAGTTTGCCGGTGAACGAGTCGTTGAACTTCATCACTACGGGCTGCTTCTTGTAATTGTCGCGGCGTGCTTCGGCGCGTCCGTTCATGCTCTGGTCGCGGTCGAGCAGGTATGAAGTCTTATACCATACGTCGCGCATAGCGTCGATGTCGAACTCGTGCGTGAACTTGCCTTTGCTTATCTTGAGCTTGCGCGAAGCCGTGTCGGGACGGCCGATGCATGCGTAGCATACGCCGTTGTCGTCCATCAGGTCCTCGAAGTCGAGCTGGTGGCGCTCCGCAACCTGCACGATTACGCCCGGGTTCTCGGCCAACAGCATCTTAACTACGTCCTCGCAGTCGAACTTGTCGAGGCTGATGTCGAGTCCGCCTTCAGTGTTTGCGAAGCACATTTCAAGCAGCGTAGTCACCATTCCACCTGCGCTGATGTCGTGGCCGGCCATTATCCAGCCGCTCTTTATCAGCTCTTGCAGCGTGTTGAAGGCGTTGCGGAAGTAGTCGGGGTTCTTCACCGTGGGCACGTCGTCGCCCACTTTGCCCAACGACTGGGCGAAAGCCGAACCGCCGAGGCGCAGCTCGTCGTAAGAGAAATCTATGTGGTAAAGCAGCGACTTCTTGTCGTTTACAACCACGGGAGACACTACCTTGCGCACGTCTGACACTTGTCCGCCGCTGCTTACGATTACCGTTCCCGGGCTGATAATCTTCTGTCCGTCGGGATATTGCTGGCTCATGGAAAGCGAATCCTTACCCGTCGGCACGTTCACTTTTATCGCGCAGCAGAAGTCCGAGAGTGCTTTTACGGCACTGTAAAGGCGTGCGTCCTCGCCTTCCTGCGAACGGCAGGGCCACATCCAGTTGGCCGAGAGGCTCACGCTGTCGAGCCCTTCCTCAAGCGGAGCCCACACGATGTTGGTCAGCGACTCTGCGACCGACAGCACACTGCCGGCCTCGGGCGATGCCAATCCGGCCTGCGGAGCGTGTCCGAGAGCAGTGGCGATGCCCTTGTTGCCACGGTAATCCAACGCAACTACGCCGCAGTCTGACAGCGGAAGTTGGATTCTTCCCTGGCATTGCTGGCGCGCTATCTTGCCCGTAACGCTTCGGTCAACCTTGTTGGTCAGCCAATCCTTGCAGGCTACGGCCTCAAGCTGGAGCACGCGGCCGACGTATTCGTCGAGTGAAGAGTGAAGAGTTGAGAGTGAAGAACAGTCTTGCTTGGCAGAAGTATTGGATTTTTCACTTTTCACTTTTCCCTTTTCACTTCCTACATAGCTTACGTTTTCATAATGGCGTTCTACCGTGTTGTCCCTCATGTATGTCTTGGGCGAGTGGCCGAACATCTGCGCCACGTCCAAGTCGAACGGCCTTACGCCGTCGCCCTGCACGAAACTGAAGTGGGCGTCGCCCGTAGTTTCGCCGACAACGTACAGCGGAGCGCGCTCGCGCTCGGCTATCTTGCGAACGTGTTCGATGTGTTTCTCGTCGATGAGCAGGCCCATTCGCTCCTGGCTCTCGTTGGCTATTATCTCTTTGCTTGACAGCGTTTTGTCGCCTATGGGCAGCTTCGTCATGTCTATTTGTCCGCCGCATTCCTCGACAAGCTCCGACAGACAGTTTACGTGTCCTGCCGAACCGTGGTCGTGGATGCTGACAACCGGATTGACATCCTCCTCGCAAAGGGCGCGCACAAGGTTGTAGGCACGCTTCTGCATCTCGGGGTTGGCGCGCTGTACGGCGTTCAGCTCGATGCCGTTAGAGTATCGGCCAGTGTCGACCGACGACACGCTGCCGCCTCCGAGACCGATGCGGTAGTTGTCGCCGCCCACCACTACTATCTTGTTACCCTTCTTAGGCTCTTTCTTCAGGCAGTCGCGCTTAGTGCCGTAGCCTACTCCTCCGGCCAACATTATCACCTTGTCGTAAGCGTACTTCTCGTCGCCCTCCTTGTGTTCGAAGGTCAGCACCGAACCGCAAATCAGCGGTTGGCCGAACTTGTTGCCGAAGTCGGAAGCTCCGTTCGACGCCTTTATCAATATCTGCTCGGGCGTCTGGTAGAGCCATTTGCGCACGGGCAGGATGTCTTCCCAGTCACGTTTGAGTGAAGAGTGAAGAGTGGTGAGTGAAGAATTATCTTGTTCGGAGGTATCGGATTCTTCACTTTTCACTTTTCCCTCTTCACTTAACCTCGGGTACGCCGTCATGTACACCGCCGTTCCGGCTATCGGCCAAGAGCCCGTTCCGCCGCCCATGCGGTCGCGTATCTCGCCTCCCGTGCCCGTAGCGGCGCCGTTGAAAGGCTCTACGGTGGTGGGGAAGTTGTGCGTTTCGGCCTTCAGCGAAATCACGCTCTCTATGTCCTTAACGCGGAAGTAGTCTGAAGTAGACTGGTCTTCGGGCGCGAACTGCTCTATCACAGGGCCTTCGCTGAAGGCCACGTTGTCCTTGTAAGCGCTCAATATCTTATGCGGATTCTCTTTCGTCGTCTTCTTAATCATGTTGAACAGCGACGATTCCATCTCCTTGCCGTCGATGATGAACACTCCGCCGAATATCTTGTGGCGGCAGTGCTCCGAGTTTATCTGGGCGAAGCCGAATATCTCAGAGTCGGTCAAAGGCCGTCCGAGCTCCTTCTCTATCTTGTGTAGATACTCTATTTCCTCGGGCGACAGGGCCAGGCCCTCCTGCTCGTTGTACTCCTCAAGGTTGTCAACGTGCTTTATAGGCTCCGGCTCGTGGTCTACGGTGAACACCCTCTGGTCCAGCCCCTCGTACATGCGCTGCAGCATCGGGTCGTGGTCGGCGTCCTTCGAGCTTACGGGGAAATACTCCTCTATGCGCGAGATGCCCTTCAGGTTCATGTTCTGCGTTATCTCCACGGCGTTCGTACTCCACGGCGTTATCATCTCGCGGCGCGGGCCTACGAAGTATCCGTCAAGCCGTTCGGCGTCAACCGGCGTAGCGTCGCCGTACAGCCAGCACAGTTCCTTGATTTCTTCTTGCGAAAGCTGATGGTCGGTTTCCGTCGCAATCACGCTTTCCGTTTGGGTCTTGAAAAAAAGAATCATACCTTATCTTGTTTTGTTTTTATTGTTTGCGAGATTGATAATATATTATTTAAGGTGCAAACTTAGCGAAATTTTGCGGAAAAAACGAAAAAAGTTTGAAGAATAAAAGCATTTGCAGCGAAAGGATTCCATTCGATTTATCCAATGGCTTGTTTTTACCTTTCAATATCTCAATAAAGGACGTTTATATTTCCTTAAAACGGTAATTCATATCCTCTGTTTTCGTTTTCACTTACAATGTCGTCACACAAACCATCAGTAAGGGTTATATCTGTTATTTTCTTTTTGAAAATCTGAGTCTTCCCTACATCTTCAATTTCATGTTTACGTTGTTCACTTAATGATAAAAAACTATTTCAATAGGCATATATTGAGAAATGTTTGTTCTTTAATTTTGTTGTAATAACACATTGATAAAAGAAAAGATGCTTAAAATAGATACCTCTTATTATCAACTAATTCACGAGCTACAATATTACCTGTTCCTATATTAAAGCCACTCGTTTTTATCCAAGGATTTTCATCTAATAAATTATCAAATGCTTCCTTAGCTGTTTCTCCGACGGCGTCGCCTAATAATTGACAGTTTTCAACTTTTTCACCATTTTCTCCAATGCTATCACCTTCTAAGGTAAAAAATATAAAACGTTTCATAATGATTTTTTCTTATAATGTCCGCGTGTAGTAAATTCAATAAATCCTTTATCTCTTAAATACTGCAATTGTTGTCTTATTTTATCTTTTATGAAATTATTCTCGGGGTGTTTCTTTTGCAATTCTGCTGAAAAAGCATAAATATCATTTAAGCCAAATTCAGCATTAGGAATACGTTCAACACATTGGATTATGTCAAACATCCACCCACGTTTTTCTATTTTAGACGTCTGTAGCTTTTGAATTTGTTTATATTGTTCTATTATTTCAGATTTATTTCTTTCCGCTCCTTTTTGTATAATAAAAATTTTTCCTATATCAGGAATATTCCCTATCTCTATATTACATCCTATCCAACCCGACCGGCGAGCAGTTTCTTTTAATGGAGGACGTTTTTCTATGATTTCGGTTGTAAAGAAAAAATTAGGTATTAACACCAAATTGTTTACCTCCATGTTTGCGTATGACATCACAAATAAATGTGGATTATTCAACGATGTAATCCGTTCAATCATTTTATTAAAAGCTCCATCTGTAATCTTATGCTTAATTTCCGCCGTCTTTGATTTGTAACTTTTCAATTCAAATTCAGCTTGACATAATTCGCAATAAAAATCAGCGACAGGTTGATTGGCTGGATATTGTCTTAATATGGATGCCCCACAAATAGGACAGAACATATTATTTGCCATCCAATTCTCTGTCACTACACGCACGATTTGAGAAGTACTTTTATAAGTTTTTCCTAAATCACTATCAAAATGTAGGTTCATAGGTGGGTTCCTATCTGTTAAACAATCGTTTATTACCAATCTTATAATTATTTAGTAATAGTCTTGAAACAACAACGTATCGCACACCGTGCAGCGCATAGAAAGCGAAATCATTGAACATATTGCAGCTAATCTATTTCACCTATCGCTGCAATCACATGCCAAGATTATTACAAACAAAAGAGCATCGTTATAAGTTGTGTTTTGCCTCCAACCCATTTCACGAAAGGTTTTGCCGTTGTTTGGTTCATTTGCGTATTATGTTTATTGTTTTTTGCAAACTTACGAATTTTTTCCGACATATCGCCTGCCGTGCGTGAAAAACGTTTTTTACGGTGTGATTTTTAGAGAATAAGGCGTTGTCGGCAAGTGTCCTACAAGCGGCGGCGCACATGCTTTGCGCCGTTTCGTGCCTATAAAAACGCTGTAGGCCGACTGGGAGCACGACGGCATGCAGGGATTATATAAACGCCTGATAATCAGGCGAGTTTTAAAATGCCGCATTTTGCAAGCCAAAAGGCGGCATTTTAGACGGCAAAAGGTAACCTTTCGCACGAAGAAAAGGCTACCTTTACGAATGCAGTTTACGTTTCGACGAATTACTTGTAGGTGTCTAACAGCATCTTGATGAACGCCGGGTCGTTGAAACTTACGTTTCCTTCGTCGTGCAGGTTCAGCTTGGCTATCTCCGCCATGTCGCCGTCGGTAAGGCTGAAGTCGAAGATGTCGATGTTCTGCCGCATCCTTTCCCTGTGCGTGCTCTTCGGTATTGCCACTATTCCGCGCTGAGTCAGCCAGCGCAGGGCGGTCTGCTGCGCCGTCTTACCATACTTCGCGCCGATTCGTTTCAGCGTTTCGCTGCCCGAAACGATGTCGGAGCCTTGCCCTCCGAGCGGTCCCCATGCCATCATCTTCGTTCCGTATCCGTCGAGATACGGCCGTATCCCGTCCTGCTGCATCGCCACGTTGCACTGCAACTGGTTTACCATCGGCTTCACGTCGGTGTGCATGGCGAAGTCTACGAAGCGTCCTTTCTGAAAGTTCGACACGCCTATCGCCCTCGCCTTGCCGTCCTTGTAGGCCTTCTCCATGGCCCGCCACGAGCCGTATACGTCGCCGTAAGGCTGGTGGATGAGCAGCAGGTCTACGTAATCCGTCCGCAACTTGCGCAGCGACTCGCCTATGCTCAGCGCGGCCTTTTCCTCGCCGGCGTTGCTTATCCACACTTTCGTCACGATGAACAGCTCGTTCCTCGGCACTCTGCATTTGGCCACGGCCGCTCCTACGCCTTCTTCGTTGAAATAAGCCTGGGCTGTGTCTATCAGGCGGTAGCCCGTGCTTATCGCGTCGCTTACGCACCTTTCACACTCTTCGGGGCTTACGAGATACACTCCGTAGCCCAATAACGGCATCTCAACTCCGTTGCTTAAAGTCAATGTTTCCATCATTCGTGTATTTTATGCGTTCCTATGTATTTTGTAGTTTGTAGGTCTTGGTCGTCGTAGATCGGGCTTTTCCCCGTGTCGAGAACGGCTATGCGGTTCATCTCCTCGTCGGTAAGCGTAAAGTCGAAGATGGCTAAATTCTCGGCCATGCGCTCCTTACGGACGCTCTTCGGGATGACAACCACGCCCCGCTGGTTAAGCCAACGCAGAATGACTTGTCCCGTAGTCTTGCCGTGGCGGTCGGCTATAGCCTTGATAGTAGGGTTGTTGAAGATGCCGCGTTGGCCTTCGGCGAAGGGCGCCCATGCCTCGTGCTGTATGCCCTCCTGCTGCAAGAAGGCGTTCGCCCGACGCTGTTGGAAGAAGGGGTTGGTCTCAATCTGGTTCACCATAGGCTTCACCTCGTTGTGCAGGAAGAGGTCTTGCAGACGCTCGTTGGAGAAGCTCGTAACGCCGACAGCCCTGACGCGGCCCTCTTTGTAGAGCCGCTCCACGGCGCGCCATGCGGCGTAATAGTTGCCGTAAGGCTTGTGCAAGAGGTACAGGTCTAAGTAGTCAAGCCCGAGCTGGCCCATCGACTTGTCGAAGGCGCGCAGCGCGTTGTCGTACTCATAGTCCTGAACCCATAGCTTCGTCGTTATGAACACGTCCTCGCGCCTTAGTCCGCTGTGGCGCAGGGCGTCGCCGACTTGTGTCTCGTTGAAATACGCCGAGGCCGTGTCAATCATGCGGTAGCCCACTTCGATGGCGTCGCTTACGCAACGCTCGGTGTCGCTTTCGGGTATCTGGTACACCCCGAAGCCTATCGCCGGCATCATTACTCCGTTGTTTAGTCTTACTTCTTTCATAGTCACTGTTCGTTTTCGTTAATACTATGCCCATTCGGTATAAGGATTATTCTATAAAAAAATATCATTGTTGTATTGGTTTATGAAGTCTGTGGCATTCTGTCATTCCGGGCCGGGACCCGGAATCCAGGGAACACGCTTTCGTCAAAAACATCGTTCCATAACCT
>CALUFA010000047.1 GCA_944319795.1 uncultured Prevotella sp.
AGGCTGTGGACCCACCTTGAACGACAGGGCGGCGGAAGCGGCTCGGGAGGCGGAAAAGGCTCCGTGGGACTGCGCGGACCGGGCGAGACACAGCTCGAGATGGACCGCCGCATCATCCTAAACCGCATGTCGCTGCTGAAGCAGCGCCTGGCCGAAATAGACAAGCAGAAGACCACCCAGCGCAAGAACCGCGGCCGCCTTATACGCGTAGCGCTCGTAGGTTATACCAACGTGGGCAAGTCTACGATAATGAACCTGCTCGCAAAGAGCGACGTATTCGCCGAGAACAAGCTCTTCGCCACGCTCGACACTACGGTCAGGAAGGTCGTCATCGAGAACCTGCCGTTCCTTCTGGCCGACACCGTAGGCTTCATCCGGAAGCTGCCCACCGACCTTGTCGATTCGTTCAAGTCGACTCTCGACGAGGTGCGCGAGGCCGACTTGCTGCTGCACGTAGTCGACATTTCCCACCCGGACTTCGAAGAACAGATAACCGTGGTCGACAATACGCTCAAGGATTTGGGCTGCGCCGACAAGCCCTCGATGATCATCTTCAATAAGATCGACGCATACACATGGGTAGACAAGGAGCCTGACGACCTGACCCCGGCCACTAAGGAGAACATTACGCTCGACGAACTGAAACAGACCTGGATGGCGAAACTCGGCGACAACTGCCTTTTCATATCGGCCAAGAACAAGACGAACATCGAGGAAATGCGCAACACGATATATAAGTTGGTGCGCGAGCTGCACGTACAGAAATACCCGTATAACGACTTCTTGTATCCGACGGAAGTTTAAATCAGGATTTGTCAATAAAAAAACACTGCCATGTACGATTACAGACCACTTACCGACGACGAGATAATAACACTTGAGGAGAACGGATGCGCGGCCGAGGATTGGACGGGCGTCAACGTCGACGACGACTTCAATCCGGCTTATATAAAAGATGTGAGGTTCTACGGGGCGGTAAACCTCGGCGTGTTCGAGAAGAACGTAGAGGTTGCCGACGGCTTCATGAAGCATTCGGGGCTGCGCAACGTCACGCTGCGCAACGTCACCGTGGGCGACAACTGCCTGATAGAGAACGTAGGATGCCACATCAACAACTACGTCGTAGGCGAAGAATGCTACATCTGCAACGTGTCTGTCATGGAGACGACGGCCGAAGCCACCTTCGGCGAAGGCATCGCAATATCCGTGCTTAACGAGGCCGGCAGCGGCAACGTAGTGCTCTTCCGCGGCCTTACGGCCAACATGGCGGCGCTCATGGTGGGCCACGCCGGCGACAAGGAGCTGTCGGCGGCTCTGAAGAAGATCGTGAAAGACGACATTGCTTTGCGCTCGGCTGAGACCGGCAGGGTAGGCGACCGCGTGCGCATAACCAATACCGTAGAGATAACCAACACAAACATAGGCGACAACTGCGAAGTATGCGGCGCTTGCCGGCTTAGCGACTGCACCCTCGCCGCCGAGCTCGACGACAGCGTTTACATAGGGTCGGGCGTGATATGCGAGAACTCCATAATCGCCGACGGCTCTTCGGTGCTCAACGGCGCGAAGGTGTTTAACTGTTATGTCGGCGAAGCCAGCCAGCTTACCAACGGCTTCACGGCCGAGAGCAGCCTGTTTTTCGCCAATACGTACATGGCCAACGGCGAAGCCTGCGCCGCTTTCTGCGGTCCTTTCTCGGCAAGCCATCATAAGAGTTCGCTGCTCATCGGATGCATGACTTCTTTCTACAACGCCGGCTCAGCGACCAATTTCAGCAATCATGCGTACAAGATGGGGCCCGTGCATTACGGCACGCTGGAACGTGGAACGAAGACTGCCAGCGGCTCGCACACGCTCCTTCCTGCCACGATAGGCGCTTTCTCGATGTCCATGGGCAAGATTGCCGACCACCCGGATACGCACTGCCTGCCGTTCAGTTACGTCATAGGCGACGGCCGTGAGACGGTTTTGGTGCCGGGAAAGAACATCGCAACCGTCGGCCTTTACCGTGACATAAGCAAGTGGCCGCGGCGCGACGTAAGGATGGCGTCGGCTAAGAAGAGCCTGATTAACTATGATTGGCTTAGTCCGTTTACCGTCAGCGGAATAATGGAAGGGCGCAAAGAGCTCGGCCGTCTGCTTGATAGTCAGGGCGGAGACGCCGCCTTTTACGATTTCAACGGTTGCAAGATAAGCAACAGGTCGTTGCGCCGCGGACTGCGGTTGTATGCTATGGCCGTCGAGCTTTTTATCGGCGAGGTGCTCATGTCGCACGAGTTCGGCGACAAGTGCGCCGCATCCGGCGCCGGCGAATGGAGCGACTTGTCGGGGCTGTTGCTGCCTGCCGCCGAGGAGGAGCGCATCGTTGAAAAGATAAAATACGGCATAATAGGCAGTGTCGGAGAGCTTTCCGACATCTTCAGTGCCTATAACGACATGTACGGCGAGTATCTTTGGACGTTTACCGTCAGCCTGATGAAAGAATATTTAGGCAAGGACGAGCTTACCGAAGACGATTTCACGACAATGCGCGAGCAAGGCAAGACCGCCCGTGCGGCGTGGATTGACGAGATAAGACGCGATGCCGAAAAGGAGTTTTCGATGGGAGACGTCGACCGGGCGACGCTTGACAAATTCCTCGCCCAGCTCGATTTAGGAAGTTAAATAATTTAGAGAAGTTAAAGAATCTAATGAAATTAAAGAATTTAGAGGAGTTAAAGAAGTCAAAGCCAAATGTCTTGTGTGTTCAAAGGGGTTAAAGAGGCTGAAGCCAAATGTATTGTTGATACGTACAGGACTATTGGCTTTAACTTCTAACGAAGCGTTAGCGGAGTGATAATTTCTTTAGATTCTTTAAATTCCAACCTTTAAATTACATACCTTATGGTTAAGTTTAAATCAGCACTTTTTGTATTACTGCTCGCCATTGCGCTGCCGCTTGCGGCAAAGGAATACAAGTATCAGACCGTGCCCGGCGACCTAACGGCCACCAGGATATACACGTTGGACAACGGACTGACGGTGTATCTCTCGGTAAACAACGAGAAACCGCGCATACAGACGTATATCGCCGTGCGTACCGGAAGCCGTAACGACCCGCCCGAAACGACGGGTTTGGCACACTATCTTGAGCACCTCATGTTCAAGGGAACACGGCAGTTCGGCACTACGGACGCAGCCGCCGAGGCTCCGCTTCTCGACTCGATACAAAACCGTTTCGAGGTTTACCGCACGATAAAGGACTCGCTCGGGCGCCGCGCTTACTACCACGGGATAGACAGCCTGTCGCAATTGGCGGCAAAATACTTCATCCCCAACGAGTACGACAAGCTGATGTCGGCCATCGGAGCGCAGGGAACCAACGCCTTTACGAGCAACGACATGACCTGCTACGTGGAGGACATACCGTCTAACGAGATTGAGAATTGGGCGCGCATAGAGGCCGACCGCTTCCAAAACATGGTCATCCGAGGCTTCCACACCGAGCTTGAGGCCGTGTACGAGGAGTACAACATGGGGCTTGCAAGCGACGGTAACAAACTGTTTGACGCGCTTATGGCCAAGCTGTTCCCCGGTCATCCGTATGGCACGCAGACAACCATCGGCACGCAAGAGCATTTAAAGAATCCGTCGATTGTCAACATAAAAAACTACTTCAAGCGGTATTACGTGCCAAACAACGTGGCCGTCTGTATGGCCGGTGACTTCAATCCGGACGAGGTAATAGCCATAATCGACAAGTATTTCGGTTCTTGGAAGCCGAGCGCAAACCTTTCGCAGCCGGAGTATGCGCCGATACCCGACCGCACCGCGCCGGCCGACACCACCGTGATAGGGCAGGAAGCGGAAAACATATACGTAGGTTGGAAGTTCGACAAGGCAGCTTCTTTCCAGGCCGACACGCTCGACGTGATAGCCGACATGCTGTCGAACGGCAAGGCTGGACTGTTCGACCTTGACCTCGACCAGCAGATGAAGTGGCTCGGCGGGGGTGCAGCGAGGCTGCCGCTTGCCGAATATTCGGCCCTGATATTAATCGGTTACCCGAAGGAAGGGCAGACTCTCGACGACGTGAAAGCCCTGATGTTCGGCGAGATTGACAAGCTGAAGCGCGGCGACTTCGACGAAAGCCTCATCAAGGCCGTGGTGAACAACAAGAAACTGCAATACTACACGTCGCTTGAAAGCAACGACAACCGCGCCTACATGATGGCCGACGCATTTATAACAAGGAAGAAATGGAGCGACGTGGCAGGTGTGTTAGACCGCATCTCAGGCATAACCAAGCAGCAAATCGTCGACTTTGCCCGCCGTCACTTTACCGACGGCTACGTGGCCGTGTACAAGCGCATGGGCAACGACACTACGCTTAAGAAGATAGACAAGCCCGAAATAACGCCCATACCTACCAACCGCGACCTGCAGAGCGCATTCGTAAAGGAAATAATCGACTCTAAGGTTGAGCCGATACAGCCCAAGTTCGTCGACTTCGGCAAGGATTTGACGAAGGCCGAGACCAAGAACGGACTGCCAGTGCTCTATGTGAAGAACACTGAGAACGGACGATTCCTGTTGTCGTATTACTTTGAATTTGGCGAGGAGAGCGACAAGTGGCTGCCCTACGCCGCAAGTTATTTCGACTATCTCGGCACTGATAAGTTCACGGCCGAGCAACTTAAGCAGAAGTTTTATTCGCTGGCCTGCAATTACGGAGTGGGCGTCGGGACAAGAAGTTTGCAGATTTACATAAACGGACTGGCCGAGAACATGGCCGAGGCCATGACCTTATGGGAGGACTTCATGGCCAACGCAAAGGTCGATACGGCTGCATATAATAAATATGTAGGCGTAGTAGAGAAGGTGCGCGCCGACAACAAGTTGAGCCAGGACGTAAACTTCAGCCGCCTGCGACTATACGGAATGTACGGCGAATACAACTCGGCACGCAATGTTCCGTCGTCAAAAGAACTGAAGGAGATGAACCCCCAGCTCCTCGTCGATAAGATTAAGGCGCTTGGCGGATACAAACACACTGTGCTTTATTACGGTCCTATGGAACTGAACGAGCTTACCGCCGCCGTTAATAAGTACCACAAGGCGGCCAAGACGCTCGCCGACGTACCCCAAGGGCGGCACTATGCGCTGCAGCAGACACCGCAGAACGAGGTGCTCATCGCCCCGTATGACGCTAAGAACATTTACATGGTGCAATATCATAACGAAGGACGCCAGTGGAGTCCTGACCAACAGCCGCTCATCTACATGTTCAACGAGTATTACGGAGGCGGCATGAACACCGTGGTATTCCAAGAATTGCGCGAGACGCGCGGCCTTGCTTACAGCGCATACGCCGCATACGGCACGCCGGGCTACAAGGGTGAGCCTGAGTACGCCTATACTTACATCATCTCGCAGAACGACAAGATGATGGACTGCATCCGTACTTTCAACAGTATTATAGACACTGTGCCACGGTCGGAAAAGGCTTTCGAGCTGGCAAAACAGTCGCTTATGAAGAGCCTTGCCACGCGGCGTGTAACCAAAACGGGCATAATCAACGCCTATCTTGGGGCCAAGAACTTAGGCATAGATTATGACCTAAACAGGAAAGTGTATGAGGCGGTGCCGTCATTGACGTTGGACGACGTGGTGAAATTCGAGCAGGAGACGATGGCCAAGAAACCTTACCGCTACCTGATACTCGGCGACGAGAAGCAGCTCGACATGAAGGCGTTGGAGAAAATCGGCCCGATAAAGCGGCTTACCACCGAGGACATATTCGGGTATTAACTCCGCCGTTACGCCGAATAACGGCTGTTTAATCCTTATTTGTTAATTTCTAAATTCATGAAAGGTTACCTTTTGCACGCCAAAAGGCAACCTTTCATCGTCTAAAAGACCGCCTTTTGGAAGCTAAAAGGTAACCTTTTAGCAAGGCGTTGACCGCCAGTAAGTTACAAGATCGTTGCGTTATCGTCACGATTAATGTGAAATAAAGTGCGGAAACACATGTTTTCTCATGAAAAATACTTATATTTGCAATGTGGAACACGCATCGGTAACGTGTAAAAACGACGTGACGCAATAACCTTTAAACCGGCTTCGCTATGTCAGAACAAGAGTTGAACTCATACAGGTTCAGTCCCGATAAGGAGCCGACCGACGAAATGTTGAGGCAGATAATGAAAGAAGTGGCCGAGGAAGCACGGGCAAGCAACAAGGCTGCCGCCGACGCTTACTTTGCGCAGATGCGGCGTAACATAGTTGCAAAGCAGGCTAAATGGGCCGACAGGATTAACAGCATAGTAAATGGGAGGAAGTGAACGGCGTATCCACATCATTCCGACGTGCCCGAATGGGCGCAAGTTTTACTGCCTTAAATTGGCTGTTTTCAAGAAAAATGCATAACTTTGCAGAAGATAAGCTGCACTCGGCAATTTGCAAGTAAACTTGCATTGCACTCGTTTGCATTATCTTTGCAGAAGATAAGCTGCACTCGGCAATTTGCAAGTAAACTTGCATTGCGCTCGTTTGCATAATCTTTGCAGAAGTAAAAACATATATGTAAAAACATTATAAGCATCCACGACGGCCTTTTACGATAAGGAGTTATAGTGGCAAAGCATGCCGGGCTTACTCTATTCGACAGGGCCGGGGTGGGTGTGGAACATTCAACAAAACATTATGGCAACACCGGAATTCAAGTACGCCCCAATGTTCCAGTTGGGCAAAGACGACACGGAGTATTACCTCTTGACCAAAGACGGCGTGTCGGTTAGCGAATTTGAGGGTAAGGAAATCCTTAAAGTAAGTCCCGAAGCGTTGACTATGCTGGCCAACGCAGCTTTCAGGGACGTAAACTTCCTGCTGCGCCGCTCGCACAACGAGCAGGTGGCAAAGATACTCGCCGACCCCGAGGCGAGCGACAACGACAAGTACGTTGCGCTGACGTTCCTTCGCAACGCCGAGGTGGCATGCAAGGGCAAGCTGCCTTTCTGCCAGGACACGGGCACGGCGATAATCCACGGCGAGAAGGGACAACAGGTGTGGACGGGCTTCTGCGACGAGGAAGCACTGTCGAAAGGCGTGTATAAGACTTACACGGAAGAGAACTTGCGCTACTCGCAGAACGCGCCCCTCTCGATGTATGAAGAGGTGAACACGCGCTGCAACCTGCCCGCACAGATAGACATCGAGGCCACGGAGGGAGCCGAATACAAGTTCCTTTGCGTTGTCAAGGGCGGCGGCTCGGCCAACAAGACATACTTCTACCAGGAGACGAAGGCCAGGATACAGAACCCCGGCACGCTCGTTCCGTTCCTCGTAGAGAAGATGAAGACGCTCGGCACGGCGGCTTGTCCTCCTTACCACATAGCGTTCGTAATCGGCGGAACGTCGGCCGAGAAGAACTTGCTTACCGTTAAGTTGGCTTCAACCCATTATTACGACAACCTCCCGACGACGGGCGACGAGACGGGACGCGCCTTCCGCGACGTAGAGCTTGAGAAGCAGCTGCTCGACGAAGCCCACAAGATAGGTCTCGGAGCACAGTTCGGTGGCAAGTATTTCGCCCACGACATCCGCGTAATCCGCCTGCCGCGCCACGGCGCATCATGTCCTATCGGCCTCGGCGTGAGCTGCTCTGCCGACCGAAACATCAAGGCGAAGATCAACAAGGACGGCGTTTGGATTGAGAAACTCGACGACAACCCCGGCCAGCTCATCCCTGAAGAGCTGCGCAACGCAGGCGAGGGCGACGCCGTGCGCATAGACCTCAACCAGCCGATGAGCGAGATTTGCAAGATTCTTTCGCAGTATCCCGTATCAACCCGCGTAAGTCTCAACGGCACGATAATCGTGGCGCGCGACATAGCCCACGCCAAACTGAAGGCCCGCTTGGACGCCGGCGAGGACCTGCCGCAGTATTTCAAGGATCATCCCGTGCTCTACGCCGGCCCTGCGAAGACTCCCGAAGGCATGCCTTGCGGCTCGATGGGCCCGACTACGGCCAACCGCATGGATCCGTATGTAGACGAGTTCCAAGACTACGGAGGCTCTATGGTGATGATAGCGAAGGGCAACCGCACCCAGGTTGTAACCGACGCATGCAAGAAGCACGGCGGTTTCTATCTCGGAAGCATCGGCGGTCCGGCCGCAGTTCTTTCGATGAACAGCATCAAGAGCATCGAGTGCGTAGAGTATCCCGAGCTTGGCATGGAGGCGATATGGAAGATCAACGTGGTTGACTTCCCGGCATTCATCCTCGTAGACGATAAGGGCAACGACTTCTTCAAGCAGCTGAAACCGTGGACTCCGTCGTGCAAATAGTCTTATTAGCAGACGAGTTGACAAGTTACGATCAGACGAGTTGATAGTAAAAAGTAGGCGAGTTTACAGTAACGAGCAGGCAAGTTAATTGCATAAAGCAATATAACGACAGAAAACGGGCGGACAAAGGCATATCCATTGTCCGCCCGTTATTTGTCTGTAAGTACTAATAATCGTTCCGGTTTAGCGCAATTCCCATCCTCCGCCGAGTGCTTTGTAGAGGTTGACCGTGGCCAGTTGGCTGTCGAGCAGGGCGTTGCTGAGGCCGATCTGTGCGTCGAGGTATGTACGCTGTGCGTCGAGCAAGTCCATGTATCCTATCGCGCCGTTCACGTATTGCACTAAGGCCAGCGACAAGGCGGTCTTCGACGAACTTTCGAGTTCGTAGCGTGTACGGTATATTTCTTTCACCTTGTTGAAACTTGCGATTGCGTCGAACGCGTCCCTGAACGCCGACAGGACGGTCTTTTCGTATGCGTAGACTGCGCGTTCGTAAGCCGCTTTCGCCGCCTTATGCCGTGCGCGGTTCTTTCCCATGGCGAATATCGGCTGCAAAAGGTTGGCGCTCAGCAGGTGGTAAGGCGAGTGCAGCAGGTCTTTCAGCTCTTCGCTCTCTGCGCCGAGGTTCGCCGTCAGCGCAATGTTGGGGAACATGCTCGTGTACGCCACGCCTACGGCGGCGTTGGCGGCGATCAGTTTCTGTTCGGCCTCGCGCACGTCGGGGCGCCTTTCCAGCAGTGATGAGGGCAGTCCTACCGGCAGACTGTCGAGGTAATTCAGTTCCTGCGGCAGCGGCGAGCGTTCGATATGGTGCGGATATTCGCCCGTGAGGAAGGCAAGTTCGTTCTCTTTCGCCGTGATCTGCCGCTCCAAGTCAGGCACGAGGGTGGCCGTGCGCGACAGCTCGACTTGCGCTTGGCGGTATGTAACTTCCGACGTTAGTCCGCCTTCGTAGCGTATTTTCGCAAGGTGTTCGCTTTCGCGTCGCGCCGTAACGGTCTGCCTTACGATTGACAGTTCGTTGTCGAGCGCAACCAACTCATAATATGCTTGGGCTACTTGGGCGATGAGGCTCATCTGTACGGCCCGTTGGTTCTCGATTGAAGCCATGAATTCGGCCATGCTCGCGTCGCGCGCCCAGCGCAGCTTTCCCCACAGGTCGAGTTCCCACGAGATATTGGCTTTCAGGTCAAACTGGTTGTCGTCCGACGGATTGTCGCCTCCGTAGTTGTCTTTTTCCTTTTCGGCGTAAACACGTAAGTCTAACGACGGGAACATCTTTGCATAGTCGATGCGCTTCATTTCAGCCAATTCCTTCACACGGGCGGCGGCCATCAGCATGTCCTTATTGTATTTCAGGGCTTTGCTGATGTGTCCTTGCAGTATGGAGTCGGTGTACACTTCCGCCCACGAACGGTCGGCTAATGAAGCCGAGTCGGTGCATTCCTCGTCGGCTAAAGTCGTCGGCAACTTGATGTCGGGGCGTGTGTATTGCCGTCCGATTTGGCATGATGCCGTCAGGACGGCCAAAACAAGGACGCTGAAAACGAACCGTATCTGTTTAAATTTATGTGCCATGATTATTCTTGCTGTTGTATTGCTTTCGGGCCAATGCCGCCTTTCAATGCCTTAGCTTTGGCTTTACCCTTGTATATTGTGATGAAGAAGAATGGTATGAGTAGGATGCCGATGGTTACGGCGGCTATCATTCCGAAGAAAACGCCGGTGCCTATGGCCCTGCGGCTGGCCGCTCCGGGCCCCGAGGCAACCACCATCGGCAGGATGCCGAGTATGAAGGCGAACGACGTCATCAGGATGGGGCGGAAGCGCAGGCGTGCCGCATGCAGGGCGGCCTTGAAGATGTTGACGCCTGAATCCACCTCGTCTTTAGCAAACTCGACGATAAGTATGGCGTTCTTTGCCGCCAGGCCCATAAGCATTACGAGTCCGATTTGGAAATATGTGTCGTTTTCTAATCCGCATGCCGTAATGCCGACGTATGCGCCTAACGCGGCCACCGGCAGCGACAACAGTACCGATACGGGCACGCTCCAGCTTTCGTAAAGCGCGGCGAGGAACAGGAACACGAACAGGAAAACCAACGTAAGGACGAGTCCTGTTTGTCCGCCAGCCTGCTTCTCTTGGTAAGACAGGCCGCTCCATTCGAGCCCGATGTTGTCGGGAAGGTGCTTGCGCACTAATTCTTCCATAACTTCCATTGCCTGGCCCGAACTGTAACCTTGCGCCGCTGTGCCTCGTATGATCGCCGTGTTGAACATGTTGAAGCGTTTGATGCTGCCCGGCCCGGTTGTGTATTCGGTAGTGCCGAGCGCCGTAAGGGGGATCATGTCGCCGTCGTCTCCGCGCACGAAGTAAAGGCTTATGTTGTCGCGGTGCTCGCGGTAAGGTGCCTCCGCCTGTATGTAAACTCGGTAAATGCGGTTGAACATGTTGAAGTCGTTCACGTAAACCGAGCCTGTGTATGCCTTCATTGTTGAGAATACGTCGGCAAGCGGTACTCCAAGCATCTTTACCTTGTCACGGTCTACGTCGAAATACAGTTGCGGAATCTCAGCCTGTAGCGATGAGGAAAGTCCTGACAGCTCCTTGCGCATCGAGGCGTAGTGCATCAGCGTGTCAGCCGCATGCACCAAGTCGTCATACGTCGCGTCGCCGTGCGCCTCGAGCTGCATCTCGAATCCGCCCGACGAACCGAGCCCCGGAATTACCGGCGGCGTTGAAAGGTAGTACTTGCATTCAGGATATTCGGACAGTTCGCGGCTGACTCCGGCCATGATGTCGCCTATCGTGGCGTCGTCGCGCTCTTTCCATTCTTTCAGAATGACGGTCAGCTGCGCCCTTGTCTGGCTGGTTCCGACGCGCGGACTGGTACCGGTCACGTTCTGCACGTATTCAACCGACGGGTCTTTCATCAGGTAGGCGATGGCGCGGTTGGTGACGGTGCGTGTGCGCTCGAGCGTCGTTCCCTCGGGCATTTCAAGCTCTATGGTGAAATAACCCTGGTCTTCGGTTGGCAGGAAACTTGTCGGCGTAAGGCGGTAGAGAACGAAAATCATGATCAGTATCATGCAAAAACCTATGCCTACGCGTTTAGGATTCTTTATAACGTTGGCTATTCCTGAAAGGTACTTGCTGTTGCCGAAGTCAAGCCACCGGTTGATTGCGCGGAAAACACGGTTTTTCGGCTTGTTCTTATCTACCGGTTTAAGTATTAGCGAACACATCACCGGACTCAGCGTGAGGGCAACAATCGTGGAAAGCAGCACGGAAATGACGATCGTTACGCTGAACTGGCGGTAAAGTTGTCCGGTTATGCCCGAAAGGAAGCTGACCGGAACGAACACGGCCGCAAGCACCATCGACGTTGCTATGAGTGCGCCCGTGAGTCCTTTCATCGCTTTTTTCGTTGCCTCATACGGGCTTAGGTGCTCTTCTTCCATGATGCGCTCGACGTTCTCAACCACGACTATTGCATCGTCGACAACCAAACCGATGGCAAGGACAAGTCCCAAGAGCGTGAGCATGTTGAGCGAAAAGCCGAATATGAGCATGAACCCGAACGTTCCTATCAAAGAAATCGGAACGGCTACTAACGGTATCACCGTGGCGCGCCAGCTTTGAAGGAACAGGAAAACGACGACTATAACCAAAATAAGCGCCTCGAAAAGCGTCTTATAGACTTCATGGATTGACTCCGAAATATAGGTTGTCATGTCAAACGGAATCTCGTATTTCATCCCTTCGGGGAAGGTTTTGCTGATTTCGTTCATGGCTTCCTTTACCTTTTCTGCAACCTCCATGGCATTGGCTCCAGGCAACATGTACACCCCGAGCACGGCTGCGTTGCCACCGTTGATGCCGCTCTCGGTGTTGTAAGACTGCGCTTCGAGAGATACGCGGGCAACGTCGCGCAGGCGGATGAACGAACCGTCGGCGTTGGCGCGGAGTACTATTTCCTCGAATTGCGCTGCCGACGACAATCGTCCTTGTGCTGTTATGGGGATGGTGAAGTCGAGTCCTTGTACCGGTTGTTGTCCCAAAACGCCGGCCGCCGACTCTCGGTTTTGGTCTTTCAAGGCGTTCTGTACGTCTTGCACGGTCAACCCGAAACTGGCCAAGCGTGCCGGATCGACCCATATTTGCATGGCGTAATAACGGCTTCCGATGTTAGACACACGCCCGACTCCTGGTATGCGGCGCAACAAGTCGAGTACGTTCAGAGTGGCGAAGTTGCTCAAATAAATTTCGTCGAACTTCGGATCGTTTGACGTAAGGCAGATGGTGAGCAACTGGCTGGCCGCTTGTTTCTCTATCTCGATGCCGTTTTGCACGACTTCGGCCGGCAAACGGGATTCTGCGAGCTTTATACGGTTTTGTATTTCGACAGCCGCAAGGTCGGGGTCGGATGAAATGTCGAACGTAACCGTTGCCGAGAATGCTCCCGAGTTTGAGCTGTTTGATTCCATGTAAAGCATTCCCGGCGTACCGTTCAGTTCCTGTTCGATAGGCGTTGCAACTGCCTGCGACACGGTAAGGGCGCTTGCGCCGGGATAAGAGGCGCTGATTTTAACCACCGGCGGTGTTATCTGCGGGTATTGGTCGATGGGAAGCATCGTAAGTCCGATGAGTCCGACGATGACGATAAGGACGGATATGACAATCGAGAATACCGGGCGGTCTATGAAGAAATTAACTTTCATTGGCTATGCGATTTGTGTCAGTCTGCTTTTGTACGCGACGTGTTTTCCGACTTGGAAGCCACGCGCACCTTCATTCCCGGTGTCAGCTTGTGGTAGCCTTCGCTGATTATGGTCTCACCCGGGGCGAGTCCGCGTTCGACTACAACTTTGTTGCCGAACTCCGGGCCGAGTTCTATGAAGCGGCGCTCTGCCGTTGAGTCGCGGCGCATTACATAAATATATGCGCCGCCTTTTTCTATTATAAGCGCTTTTTGCGGCACCACGGTGGCGTTTTCACGTACGTCAAGCAGTGCGTGAACCTTTGTAAACTGGCCCGGCAGCAGCACATGCTCGGGGTTTGGCATCTCTGCACGCACGGAGAACGTACCAGTCTTCGGACTTACTTGGGGCTCTGCAAAGTCAACAAGCCCCTTGTATGGATAAACGCTGTTGTCGGCCAAAGTGATAGTTACATACGGTTGCCATGAGCGCGACGAGTCGCGGCGGCCGAGGATGATGTTGCGCTCCTTGCTTTTCAGGTAATCAAGGGCGGTCATGCTGAAGTCGACAAGCACGGTGTCGCTTTTTACGACCGTGGCCAACAACGACTTTCCGCTTGTGCCGACCAACGTGCCGAGGTCTACAAGACGCTCGCTGATGTAACCGGAAATAGGCGAGCGCACATACGTATAACTAAGTTCCTGCTCAGCTTGGTCAAGGTCGGCACGGCTCATGCCCATGCTCGCTACGGCTGTTTCGTAAGCGGCCGTAGCGTTGTCTAAGTCAAGACGGCTGGCGGCATTCTGTTCGAACAACGGGCGTATGCGGTCAAGGTCGCGCTTGGTCTTACGCACAAGAGCCGAGTCTTTGCGCAGTTGGGCTCGTGCCTTGTCAACCTTTGCCTTGTATTGGCGCTGGTCGATGACGAACAAAACTTGGTTCTTCTTTACATAAGTTCCTTCCTCGAAAGCCATGCGCTCAAGGAATCCTTCCACACGGGCGCGCACTTCAACGAACTGTTGGGCGCGCACGCGTCCAACATAGTCGCCGTAGATCTCAACGTCTTCAACGCTAACTGGTTCGACCGAAACCACAGGGGCTTCCGGAACTTTCTTCTTCGGCCAGGTAAGGATTACATACGCGGCAATCAGTACCGCTATGCAAGATAACATCATGGCGATGCGTTTTTTACGCAGCCTTAGTTCTTTCTTTTCAAATAAATGTCTGATTCTCATATTGCATTGTTTCTGCACTTCATAAAGAAACGGTTATTTAGCGTTTTTATTTTATTATGAAAGCCTGTAAATCCTATTTTAACAATCTTGGCATGCGTGCAAACTCATAGCTGAAACTTATGTAAGCGCTCATTATCAGTTGTTTATCGTATTGTTTTTTATGATGTTTTCGTATTAAGCAATTTGTATCCGATTATTCCTCCGGCTATCGACGCGGCGAAGATTCCTATCTTTGCCTGCAGCAACATCGTTGCGTCCGTAAAGGCAAGGGTGGATATGAACATAGACATCGTAAAACCAATGGAGGCTAAGAAACCGAGACCTGCGACACGGCGCAGTGTCAAGTCTTTTGTCTTTTTGGCAATTCCGAGGCGCACAAGCAGGTAGACGGAGAGCATGATGCCGAGCGGTTTGCCGAGAAGCAGCCCTAAGGCTACGCCGAGAGCAACGTTGGTTGAAAATATGCTTTGCGCGTCTAATCCGGCGAAAGACACGCCTGCGTTGGCCAAGGCGAACACGGGCATGACGACGAACGACACGAACGGGTGCATGGCGTGCTCCAAACGCTGCGACGGCGGTATGGCATCGCGCGTGTCGTTCATCATGTCGGCGATTACTTCCACTTGCTCGTGCTCGAGCGTAGAAACATTGTTCGGCCTTATTCCGGCAAACTTTTTCAGGTTGTTTGCCGCCCGTTTAAGATATAACGGCTCGGGCAGTCGGGCGTCGGCCGGTATCATGAAGGCGGCAAGGACGGCTGCTATCGTGGCGTGGATGCCCGACATCAGGAAGGCGACCCACGCTCCGCCGATGCCTAACAGGCCGTAGAACGCTACATTCTTTACACCCAACTTGTTGGCGGCGAACATCGCCAAGAGGAACGCTACGCCTACGGCGATGTTGACGAGTGAAATCTCCGAAGTGTAAAACAGGGCTATGACGACCACCGCCCCGAGGTCGTCGACGATGGCAAGCGTTGTAAGAAACACTTTAGCCGCAAGCGGCACGCGGTCGCCGAGGGCGTAGATTATGGCCAAAGAGAAAGCTATGTCGGTAGCCATAGGTATGCCCCAGCCCCCGGCAGCGCTCGTACCTGCATTCAGCAAGGTGTAAATCAGCGCGGGAACGAGCATTCCGGCTACGGCGGCCCCTATCGGGAGGATGGTGTTACGAGGGTCGGACAGTTCGCCGCCGATGAACTCGCGTTTCAACTCAAGCCCGACGACGAAGAAGAACATCGACATCAGGCCGTCGTTAATCCAATGGTGCAGCGAGTAATATAAATAAGGTTCGCCGTTGAAAAAGAAGCCTACCTTATTCTCGAAGATGTGGAAATATTCGCTGCTCAACGGCGAGTTAGCCAACAGCATGGCTGCGACGATGCTTATTCCGAGCACTACGCCGGCCGACTTTTCCCTGTTGATAAACTGTTGCAGCGGCATGACGATGCCTTGTTTTATCTTCTTTTGATATTTATTTGCCATAACTTATTATACGTTTTTATTGCATGCGAAGATAATCATTCTTTTCCAATATACAAAGGATGCCGTCCGAATGTGTCAGGAATGTCTTTGCACTAACGGTTGCATTGGGCCAAATAAAAAGAGGATGTGCCCTCTGACACATCCTCTCCAGCTTTGGTTCAGTAATAAGGAGTCGCCTTACCATTAACTTAAACATCCATATCAACAACTTGTTTTCTTCCTTTCCCCTTTCATCTTAGTGAAAAAACATCTCCATGACATCAAACATTTACCATCTTTTGCAGGCTCCTCATTACTCGATGAGTAAATCACACGTTCATCAGTTGTCTAATAATCAGTGTTGCCTGACTTTACTTACAATATTTCTGAGATCGCAGACAACTTTTAAATGTCGTTCTTCTTATTTTGTGCTATAAAGGTAGTGACTTTTTCTTATACATCCAAATATTTTGGTAAGAAAAAGCGATAATTTTACATAATTTATCACTTTCCGCCTCGCGTTTTGC
>CALUFA010000048.1 GCA_944319795.1 uncultured Prevotella sp.
GACGTGCGGTCGAGTATCTTCACCTTCAGCTCGTTCTCGATGTTGCGTATCTGCTTGGCCGACAGTTCGTCGTCGAATATCACCATTCCGATTTCCCTCTCGGCTTCCTCCTCGGCCTGTATGTATTGCTTTATTTCCTCGAGCTTTCCCTTGCCGACGTAGGTAGTTTGGTTGGGGCCTCCCACCTTCTGCGTAAAGCGCTTCACGGTCACCGCCCCGGCCGTGTCGGCCAGGAACTCAAGCTCGTCGAGGTATTCCTTCGTCTTGGCCTCGTCCTGCTCCTGCGTGATAAGCCCTACGAGAATGGCCGTCTCGGCCTTTACTTCGGATATAACAAATTCCTTCATTCGTATGTTTTACGTAAAATACATTTATTATGCAAAGTTACATTATTTCAATCAAATCACAAAAGAAAACATATCCATACCTTTCAACCTTATTACTTTTTCACCATTCATTTTACGATACTTTCCGCTCAGCGGCGCAACTGAATTACGCAAGGAATCTAAAAAGCCACCTTTTACGTTGCGATAGGCTACCTTTTGCGTCCTAAAAGGCCACCTTTTACACGCTAAAAGGCCACCTTTTAGGACACGCCTGGAACGCAATCCGTAACACATTGGCATACAACGCCTTACGAACCGGCGACAAACTACGTTATAAAACAAGGCCGAACAATCCTTGAAACGCCGGCGGCCACGGCGCAGGCAAACGGCCGTAGGCCGCCCGTAAATTAATTAAACCCAAATCGTTCATTAGAACGTAATACCTAAAGAAATGCTTGTTCACATACTCTTCGGCCTGCTTATGCGTTCCTGTCGGCATCTTGCTCCCCGTCCCGTCTCGGCGTAGCCCGCTACGCCGTCGACGGAACGGAAAGCAATCTGCCCGACATTAACGCATAATCAGACCAAAGTCTAATGACCGATTTGGGTTAAAATGCAATAAAAACGCATATTCTTTCGTAAACGTTTACGTAAATATTTGATTAAAATACTTGTCATTTTTGATATAAGTCAATTTTTTTGCCTACTTTTGCCAGCGTAATTAAGGGATTTTCAGAATTACATGCTACATTGATACTAAAGACTAAGACATTCAAAAAGTTAGAATCTGCCCCGATGTGATATCAGGGCATTTTTTAATTCCCCGTTTTCATGTCATTATGACAACGGCACACGACAAGCGTATTAACGGATTTAACAGAACGGCTTGCCTGCGAAAAAACACGTTTTTCATACCGCCAAACACGTTTTTCGAGATATTTTCCGTAAATTTGCATTGGCAATACCGCCACCGTCAGGCGACATCCGGCATAAGCGTCCTTGCACGACAGCGGCCCGCCGGCGCACCGCAAACGTATTGCCACGGGCATGCAATATGTCATGAATAGATTGTTAATCCCAGGAAAACTTAACATTTATGTACTACGTTTCAAAACAAATGGAGATAGCCGGCTGCCACCGACTGAGCCTTCCGTATGAAAGCAAATGCCGCAAGACGCACGGGCACAACTGGATCGTGACCGTACACTGCAAGGCGAAAGAACTTAACGCGCAGGGCATGGTGGTCGACTTCAAGGAGATAAAAGACAAGATACACGGATACCTCGACCACGGCGACTTCAACGAGCTGCTGCCTTTCAACCCTACGGCCGAGAACATAGCGCGCTGGATATGCGACAGGGTGGAGCACTGTTACCGCGTCGACATTGAGGAAAGCAGGAACAACAAGGTTACATACATAAAAGACGAAGAGTAAACGCCGATGAGAATCAACGAAATATTCTACTCGCTGCAAGGCGAAGGCCGGTTCACGGGCACTCCGGCCGTGTTCATCCGTTTCGCCGGATGCAACCTAAAGTGCCCGTTCTGCGACACAAGACACGACACGTTCACGGAAATGAGCGAAGAAGACATAATCGCCGAAGTTTCAAAATACCCCACGTCGCACATCGTCATAACCGGAGGCGAGCCGACGCTGCAGCTTACCGCTACGCTCGTCGGCAAGCTGCACGCCGCCGGGAAGTTCATACAGATCGAGACGAACGGCACATGCGCCCTGCCTGACGGATGCACGATAGACTGGATAACGTGCTCGCCCAAGTACCGCCCGGTGAAATTGGAGCATATCGACGAGCTGAAAGTGATCTACATGTCGGAAGAACAAGACATGTCGCAATACGACTGCATTACGGCATCCGCCTACAGCCTGCAGCCCTGCGACACGGGCAACGCCAAGACGAACGCACGCATACTGAAAGAAACCATAGCCTACTGCCTCGCACATCCGAAGTGGCGCCTGTCGCTGCAAACGCACAAGATGATAAACGTAAGATAAGCGTTGAAACCCGTAGCGCCCCAAGTCGTAATACCTTTACATACGGCTTGGGGCGCTACGGGTTTCAACACCTATCTTATTATAAAGAACCTACGCAAGTTGGCGAAGCGCTCGTGCACGTCCAAATCATAATTCTCATTTAAACTATACGGAGCATCGTGCATTTCTTTTTCAACTTCGTCGTAATCGCCATTCACGCTCTTGTCTACAAGACCGGTGGCATACAGAGCCTTTATCTCGGGCAACAGCTCTGAAGCCTTTATCTCAGAGCAATACGCGGCCATGAATCCGGCCAGCGTACCGTCGACGAACTGCCTTTCCGGCAACTTCTCGGCGGCGAAGCGCAAAGCCTCCCTGAACCATTCAACCACCTCTCCGCGGCGTTCCGGTTGCCGCGAAACAATGAGCGTCAACGCCGCCAACACATTGTCCTTGGCGAAAGTGTACAGTCCCTCTTCTTTCATGAAGTCCATCAGTTTGTCGAGCCTGTTGCGCCCGACAAGGTACAGCGTCGGCACGAACACTTCCATACCGAAGTCGACAAGATAATGCTCATAAAAATATTCAGACTGCCTCAGCGTCTCAAGCACTACGTCGAGGCTGCTCCCTTCGTTGCCGACCTCTCCCAACATTACCAACAGATTCATGACTTCGCACTCATCGTCGTCATTGGAATCATCGTCATCCTTACAATCACACGTCCGCCCTATCGTGTAAAGCAACATATTCTCAACGTCGCGGCGCAGGCTGTCGTGCGGCAATGCGAGCAGTTCGTCAATCTCAGGATCGGCCAAAGCCCTATGCCGGCTCCTACAAACATCACACGCAGAACTCCTCGATAGCCTTGCGGACAATGGCTTCGGCCTCTTCTATCGGGCATTCAAGGCGTCCGCCCGAAGCATTAAGATGGCCTCCGCCGTTGAAGTAACGCTCTGCCATCTTGTTGCAAGGGAAGTCGTCGACGGAACGCAGGCTCACCCACACGAGGTTGTCTTTCTCCGTATCCTGTCGTAACGAAATGCTCAGTTTCGAGCCTTTTATCTGCAACGGCATGTTGACCAGCCCCTCGGCGTCGCCCTTGATGTAGTGGAAAGCCTTCAAGTCGTCGCGCGTAAGGATGAAATACGAAGCCTTGTAGTCGGACATGACGACCAGCTTACGGTAAAGCACGTAACCGGTAAGCCTCATCCGCCATTCGCTGTAATTGTTGTAAACGTTGCGGTAAATCTTGTCTTTGTTGATGCGCTTGGTAAGAAGCTGGCTTATGATGAAGAATATCTCGGGGCGCGTAGAGTTATAAGTAAAGCCGCCGGTATCGGTCATCATGCCGCAATAAAGCGGAACCGCGCACTTGCGGGTCATCGCGTCGAAGCCGCCGAGCTGCCATATTATGCGGAAAACAAGCTCGCACGTACTGCACGCCTCGGGACGCGACACGCACACAACCGTATCCATGTCGGGGTTGAGGTGGTGGTCTATCATCACCTTCTTCGCCCCCGACTGCGTTATGGCCCCGGCCATGTCGTCGGTCCGGGCCACGGTGTTGAAGTCGAGGCAGAACAACAGGTCGGCACCCGACAGTATCTCGTCGGCAAACCCCTTGTGCTTGTCGTAACGTATCATGCGCTCCGTGCCGGGAAGCCACTGCAGGAAGTCGGGATAAGCGTCGGGCACGATCATCACGGGCACCTTGCCATACGTGCGCAAAAACTCGGCCATGCCGAGCACCGAGCCGACGGCGTCGCCGTCGGGGCTACGGTGACAGCACAACACTATCTTCTCCGAGGCCGTTATAAGCTGGCGCAACTGTTCAAGTTCCGCAGCGGAAAGAATGTCTATGTTCATCATATTCTTGCTTTAGCCGCAAGGTTACGGCAGGCAGGCGGACAAGTCTTACGCCGCCAAGACTGACCCCGGCCGGCACGCCATACGCCGGCCCGGCGACACGTCCGCCAGCCTACCGACTACCAAAGGTGTCACCACAATTTGCCGGGATACACCCCTTCGTCAACCAAACCTTGTATCCTGTCGACCACTCCTTGGCGGTCGGCAGCGTAAGTAACGCCGAACCACTTGCTCGTAGTGTCGAGAACTTTCACCGTGGCCGTGCCGTCGTTGATCAGCTTGTTGACCATCAGCGGGATGAAAAACTCGGCCTTGGGATTCGACATGTTGGCCGGGTCTGACAGGAATTCCTTGAAATATTCTTCGCTATGGGCGAAATAGTCGGGCGTGAAGCCCCACATGTTCATTGAAACGGGCGTGTTGTCGTCGACAGCCACCCAGCAGCCTTGCTCGTCCTTATAGCTTACCTTGCCGTCGACGCGCATTATCTCGGTGCGCTCTACCACGGTTGTAAGGTTGCCGTCGACGTCTTTCGAGCAGATGCCGCGCGCAACCGTGCCGTTCTCCGACAGCGTGTTGCCTACGCGGAAGCCCACCATAGCATAGCGGTTGGCGCTGCCTTCGGGCAGGTCGGCAAGGAACTTGCCGATGACCATGAACGCGTCGCGGTTGTAAAAGTCGTCGCAGTTGATAACGCAGAACGGCTCGTTGACAACATCCTTGGCCATAAGCACGGCGTGGTTTGTGCCCCAAGGCTTTACACGCCCCTCGGGACAGGCGAACCCTTCGGGCAGGGCGTCGAGGCTTTGGAAGCAAAGCTCGGCAGGCACATGCCCTTCATACTTGCTCAAGACTTTCTCCCTGAAGTCTTGCTCGAAATCCTTACGGATCACAAAAACTATCTTGCCGAATCCGGCCTTTACTGCGTCGTAAATAGAATAGTCCATTATGGTCTCCCCGTTGGGGCCCAGTCCGTCGAGCTGCTTCAGTCCGCCGTAACGGCTGCCCATGCCGGCAGCCAACAACAAAAGAGTTGGTTTCATATTAATTATAAGTTTAAATACCTTTTAAATGTTTTTCCAATAATTGACAACGCACAGCCCGACTATGCAAGGGCATAAGCCGGCCTTACGCTTACAAGATGCAAAAATAATATTTTTTGTCCACAATAAGAAAATTTGTCGGATTTTTTTCAACAAATAAGACATTAATGAAAAAACATCAGCCCATGCCAAGCAAAATGACGCTTTGACGGCAAACACGGAGCAACAGCACCGCACGCGTTTTGTAAAAGGCATCCTTTTGCGTTGTAAAAGGTAACCTTTTGCACGCTAAAAAGCCACCTTTTGCAACGCAAAACACGGCATTTTACAACACACTGGCAATCAACGTGTTACAAAGGCCGTCGCAAACGGCACATAAAACGGTGTGCGCCGGCGAGGCCAACGCCCCTGATCGGGCATAGCAGCAGACATCAAACCCCAACCAACCGCCATGCAGGCTGCGCATCATTAGGCGGAAACCTTGCGCCCCATCGGGGACGGAACGGCACAGAGGGAACGCCATATATATAATAATGTGTGAACGGATTGGCAGCCGTGCATGCCCGGGCAAGCCTCGCCATTGCGGAAATCGCCACGCCACGCCCGCCACCTGCCGCCGCCGACCGCGCCGCACGGTGTTACGATCTCATGTTGCCAGGATTAAAAAACTTTCTCATTTAAGATACAAAAATATTTTTATTTTCAAACAATCGGAAATAAAGCGTTGTGGATTAAAGTTGTCTTTTTTGGAAAACTTTTTGCAAAATATTTATTTGAAGATTTTCCGAAAAATCCTTTTTTATACCGAAAAATGTTATTAGCTTTGCAACTCCAAAACAATTTCTGTCATCATGGAAAATAAAAAAACTTACTCATTTGAAGAAGCGTTCCAAGCCTCGTTAGCCTATTTCGGCGGCGACGAGCTTGCCGCCCGCGTGTGGGTGAACAAGTACGCGCTGAAAGACAGTTTCGGCAACATATTCGAAAAGACCCCGGCCGACATGCACTGGCGCATCGCCAACGAAGTGGCGAGGATAGAAAACAAGTATGAGAATCCGTTGAGCGCCCAAGAGGTGTTCGACGTGCTCGACCATTTCAAGTACATAGTGCCGGCAGGCAGCCCCATGACGGGCATCGGCAACAACCACCAAGTGGCGTCGTTGTCAAACTGCTTCGTAATCGGCCTCGACGGCGACGCCGACTCTTACGGCGCCATACTGCGCATCGACGAAGAGCAAGTGCAGCTGATGAAGCGCCGCGGAGGCGTGGGGCACGACCTCTCGCACCTGCGCCCCAAAGGCTCGCCGGTGAACAACTCGGCGCTCACCTCCACCGGACTCGTGCCCTTCATGGAGCGTTACAGCAACTCTACGCGCGAAGTGGCGCAAGACGGACGGCGCGGCGCGCTGATGCTGTCGGTAAGCATCAAGCATCCTGACAGCGAGGCGTTCATCGACGCCAAGATGACAGAAGGCAAGATAACCGGGGCCAACGTCTCGGTGAAAATCGACGACGACTTCATGCGCGCGGCCGTAGACGACAGCGAATACACCCAGCAGTTCCCCATCGACAGCGCCGAACCGCAGGTGAAGAAAAGCATCAGCGCCAAGAAACTGTGGGACAAGATAGTACACAACGCATGGAAGAGCGCCGAGCCGGGCGTGCTGTTCTGGGACACGATAGTGCGCGAGAGCATACCCGACTGCTACGCCGACCTCGGCTTCCGCACGGTGTCGACCAACCCTTGCGGCGAGATACCGCTCTGCCCTTACGACTCGTGCCGCCTGCTGTCGATAAACCTCTATTCATACGTCGTAAACCCGTTCACCGACAAGGCATACTTCGACTTCGACCTGTTCCGCCGCCACGTAGCCCTCGCCCAGCGCATAATGGACGACATCGTAGACATGGAGCTTGAGAAGATAGACCTCATCATGGAGAAAATAAAGAGCGACCCGCAGAGCGACGAGGTGAAGTTCACCGAATACCACCTGTGGGAAAAGATCAAGCGCAAGAGCGGAATGGGCCGCCGCACGGGAGTGGGCATCACGGCCGAGGGCGACATGATAGCCGCTATGGGCCTGCGTTACGGCACACAAGAGGCGACCGACTTCTCCGTGGAAGTACACAAGACGCTGGCGCTGGCCGCCTACCGCTCGTCGGTGAACATGGCCAAGGAGCGCGGAGCTTTCGAGATTTACGACACCGAGCGCGAGGCGGAGAACCCCTTCGTCAACCGACTGAAGGAGGCAGACTCCGAACTCTACGCTGATATGGCCAAGTACGGCCGCCGCAACATAGCCTGCCTTACCATAGCCCCGACCGGCACTACGAGCCTTATGACGCAGACAACGAGCGGCATCGAGCCCGTGTTCATGCCCGTGTACAAGCGCCGCCGCAAGGTGAACCCGAGCGACACAGACGTACATGTTGACTTCGTCGACGAAGTGGGCGACTCGTTCGAGGAGTACATCGTCTACCACCGCAAGTTCATCGAGTGGATGAAAATCAACGGATACGACACCGAAAAGCGTTACACCCAGGAAGAGATAGACAACCTCATAGCCAAGTCACCTTATTATAAAGCCACCGCCAACGACGTTGACTGGCTGATGAAGGTGCGCATGCAAGGCGCGATACAGAAATGGGTAGACCACAGCATCAGCGTCACCATCAACCTGCCCAACAACGTAGACGAAGCCCTCGTAAACCGCCTGTACGTAGAAGCATGGCGCTCCGGATGCAAGGGATGCACCGTCTACCGCGACGGCTCGCGCTCGGGAGTGATGCTCTCCGTAGAGAAAAAGAAGGAAAAAGGCGGCGAAGACATCAGCACACAGCACCAACTGCCGCCCTGCCGCCACCCCGAAGTGACCGAGGTAAGGCCCAAGGAGCTGCAATGCGACGTCGTCCGCTTCCAGAACAACAAGGAGAAATGGGTGGCCTTCGTCGGCCTGCTCGACGGCTATCCCTACGAAATATTCACCGGTTTGCAAGACGACGAGGAAGGTATCGTGCTGCCGAAGACCATAACCAAAGGCAAGATAATCAAGCAGACCGACGAGAACGGCAAGCACCGCTACGACTTCCAGTTTGAGAACAAGCGCGGATACAAGACCACCGTTGAAGGATTGAGCGAGAAGTTCAACCCCGAATATTGGAACTACGCCAAGCTGATTTCCGGCGTGTTGCGCTACCGCATGCCCATCGCTCACGTCATAAAGCTGGTAAGCTCGCTCCAGCTTAAGGACGAAAGCATCAACACTTGGAAAAACGGCGTTGAACGCGCGCTTAAGAAATACATCACCGACGGCACCGAGGCAAAAGGACAGAAATGCCCCGCCTGCGGACAGGAAACCCTTGTTTACCAAGAAGGATGCCTGATCTGCAAGAACTGCGGCGCGTCGCGATGCGGATAATTAATGCATAATTCACAATGCATAATTCATAATCAGGCCGCAACAACCCAATTATGAATTATGCATTGTGAATTATGAATTATGCATTGTGAATTATGAATTATGCATTATCATCGGGTTACGTATGCCTGAACAACGTGCGGTTTCACGCCCACCACGGCGTTTTACCGCAAGAGCGGACGACCGGCGGCGAGTTCATCGTAAACCTACGCGCCAAGTATCCGTTGGCCAAAGCCATTGAAAGCGACGACGTAAACGATACGCTAAACTACGCGGAAATATTTGAAATCATAAATAAGGAGATGCAAACGCCTTCCTGCCTGCTCGAGCACGTAGCCGGCAGGATAGGCAAAAGCATCATGAACGCATTCCCGAAAATAGAGGAACTCGACATAACTCTCAAAAAGACCAATCCGCCCATGAGCGCAGACATGGACAGCGCAGCAGTGGAACTACATTTAATAAATGATAAAACTTTTTGAACTGATGCAGTTTTTCACAAATAAATGTCTACCTTTGTAATGAAATAAAGCACTCATGGGCAAAAGAATAATATTCGCCTTACTGATATTAGCCTCTTTCTCCGTAGCCATGTTTGGTGCGGATAAGCGTTTCACGCTTGTCATAGACGCAGGGCACGGAGGGCACGACGTAGGCGCAAAAGGCGCGTTCTCATACGAGAAGAACATAAACCTGAAGGTTGCCTTGGCGTTCGGCCGCTACGTTGAGAACAATTGTCCTGACGTAAAGGTGGTTTACACGCGAAAGGCTGACGTTTTCATACCCTTACACCGGCGCGCGGAAATAGCCAACAAGAACAAAGCCGACGTGTTCATATCAATCCACACGAACGCACTGCCAAAGGGGCACATAGCCCGAGGACTCGAAACATACACTATGGGCATGCGCCGCTCAGACGAAAAACTTAGCGCCGCACAGCGCGAGAACTCGGTTATCATGATCGAGGAAGATTATAAGGAACATTACGAAGGCTACGACCCAAACTCGCCGGAAAGCGCCATCATGTTCGAATTTATGCACGACAAGAACATGGCTAAAAGCGTGGAATTGGCAAAATACGTGCAAACCAGCGTCTGCTCGATAGCAAAACGTCCCAACAAGGGTGTAAAGCAAGACGTGTTCCTCGTACTTCGCGAGACATCCATGCCCGCATGCCTCATAGAGTTGGGATTCATAACAACGCCCGACGAAGAGAAATTCCTTAACAACAACGGCAACATAGACAAACTGGCAAAAGGCATATACGAGGCTTTTGAAAAATATAAAAACAAGTACGACAAGAATATTACCGTGCCATATAAAGCACGGAAAAAACGTAAGCCGGAAGTTCCGCAGATAGTTCCGAGCAAGGCCGACGACGATAAGGAGGAAAGCCACAAAAGCGAAAGGATGATGGAAAACGACGTACAAACCACCTCCGATGACGAAAAAGACACGGAACAGAAGAACACACGGGACACCGACGATGCCAAGGACGCTGCCGAAGAAACAGCATCAGCCGACGGCCGCCCTGTGTTCAAAGTGCAAATACTTGCCAGCAGCCGAAGCCTCAGGCCTACAAGCAACCATTTCAAGGGGCTTGAAGGCATCGATTCTTACAACGAGGGAAACCTTATAAAATACACATACGGGGCCTCGACGGATTATAATGAAATATACCGGCTGCGCAAATCAATTCTAGATAAGTTTCCTGAAGCATTCATCATAGCTTTCAAGAACGGCGAGAAAATGGATGTCAGGCAGGCGATAAGCGAGTTTAAGTCTAACAAATAAGTTTTGGTTATGAAGTTTTTTAACAAAGAAGTCAAAATAGCATTAGTTGCGATATGCGGATTGGTAATCCTGTTTTTCGGCATGAATTTCCTTAAGGGACTGAAAATGTTCTCGTCGGAAAACATTTATTACATATCTTTCAAAGACATAAGCGGCCTGTCATCGTCGAGCGCAATATACGCAGACGGTTTCAAAGTAGGAGTAGTAAGGAACATCATTTACAACTACAATAAGCAAGGCGACATAATGGTCGAAACCGAGATAGACAAGAAACTGCGGATACCCAAAGGCAGCAGCGCCGAGATAGTAAGCGACATGCTCGGCAACGTAAAGGTGAACCTGCTGCTCGCAACCAACCCCCGCGAACGCGTCATGCCAGGCGGCACCATACAAGGAGGCATCAACGGAGGTGCGTTAGGACAAATGTCAAGCATGATTCCGACCGTAACACAGATCCTCCCGAAAATCGACTCCATCGTTACAAGCCTCAACATCCTGCTCGCCAACCCGGCAATTGCAAACTCATTGCAGAACGTTGAGACTATGACAAGCGGACTGACCGTAACTACGCAAAGGCTGAACAATCTGCTCGCAGGGCTTGAACGCAGTGTTCCGGGCATGATGAACCGCGCCGACAGCGTGCTCGACAATGCCAACCTGCTTGCGAAGAACATCAACCAAATCGACATTGCGGGAACTGTTGCGCGCGTGGACGAGACTCTCGCCAACGTTGAACAGTTCACGGCACAGCTTAACAACAACGAGGGTACGTTGGGATTGCTTATGCGTGACCCCGCGCTATACAACAACCTCAACAGCACCATGCGCTCGGCCGACTCGTTGCTCATTGACCTCAAGGCCCATCCGAAACGCTACGTACACTTCTCATTATTCGGAAGAAAAGACAAATAAGCAAACTACGCTTCCCGACATTCCAAACAAAAGGCAAGAAGCAATAAGGGAAAGGCTTAGGTATATGCAAAAGCGTAAAGATGCGCCCATGTGCAATGCCTGGAAAAGCCTATTCTCGCTTGCTTGCCGTTTATCCGCATGCAATTTAAAAATGGTCTAAATAGCACCGCTCCGCCCGAAATATCCGCGTAACTCTTGGAAGTTGCTAATTTATACCGCCTTCAACACTCCACACACGACAAAAACATCAAACGCGCCAAAATTGCATATATTCCTGCAATATGCTATATTCCAAGCACTTGCAAATATGCAATAGCCAATATTACATCCAAGTGGCAACATAATCCATAAAGTGCCCTTCTTACGTTATTTACGCACAAACGCATAAAACCATAGAAAAACTTTCATTTGTGCGTTTCAATATTTTTTGCGAACTTTGCATTCGCTTTCAAAAGCACGGAAAGTCATCGTAACATCTTATATCCGCAATGAGCAACACCCATAATGCGCTTTGGGACAAGTGCCTTTCACTGATAAAGGAAAACGTCTCAGAACAGCAGTTCAACGCATGGTTCAAGCCTATCGCATTCGAATCATTCAACGAAGGCAGCAGGACGCTTATACTACAAGTGCCCAGCAATTTCTTCGTTGAGTATCTCGAAGAGAACTATGTAAGCCTGCTGACCAAAGTGCTTACCAAATATTTCGGCCAAGGCATACGCCTCAACTACCGCATAATGGTGGACAAGACCCACAAGATAACGCAGGAAGTTGAGCCGGAGCCGATTGCAGACATCGACAATTCGACACGACGGACGACACGCCTCAACCAGTCGCCCACGACGCTCGACGCAGCCAAACCGCAAGACATAGACTCGCAACTCGACTTACGGCACACGTTCGCCAACTACATCGAGGGCGACAGCAACAAGCTGCCGAGGGCCGTCGGACTTTCAATAGCCGAGCATCCCAACTCGACACAGTTCAACCCCATGTTCATATACGGTCCGTCCGGATGCGGTAAGACCCACCTAATCAACGCCATCGGCGTGCGCACAAAGGAGCTGTACCCACAGAAACGGGTGCTTTACATCAGCGCAAGGCTTTTCCAAGTGCAATACACCGACGCCGTACTTAAGAACTGTACGAACGACTTCATCAATTTCTACCAAACAATCGACATGCTCATCGTCGACGACATACAGGAATGGGTGTCGGCTACGAAAACGCAAGAAACGTTCTTCCACATATTCAACCATTTATTCCGCAACGGAAAGCGCATCATCCTGGCATGCGACCGTCCGCCGGTCGACCTCCAAGGCATGAGCGACCGCCTGCTGACACGCTTCTGCTGCGGACTCATCGCCGAACTTGAGAAGCCGAACATACAGCTCTGCGTCGACATACTCAACAGCAAGATAAAGCGCGACGGACTGAAGATACCGGAAGAAGTCGTAACCTTCATAGCGCAGACGGCTAACGGAAGCGTGCGCGATCTCGAAGGAGTAATCAACTCATTGCTGGCTTTCTCGGTGGTCTACAACTGCAAGATAGACATGCGTTTGGCGGAAAGGGTGATTAAAAGAGCTGTCAAGGTTGACAACGAACCCCTTACGATGGACGACATCCTCGACACCGTATGCAACCACTTCAACGTAACCACGGCAGCCGTAACCAGCAGGAGCCGCAAGCGCGACTACGTTGTGGCACGCCAAGTGTCTATGTATCTCGCCCAGAAATACACAAAGATGCCGGCTTCACGAATCGGGAAGCTCGTCGGCGGACGCGACCATTCAACCGTAATACACAGTTGCTCGCAAATAGAACAAAGGATAAAAATCGACAAACTGTTCTCAAGCGAGATAGAAAGCATTGAGAACTCGTTCAAGCTGAAGAAATAACCCAAGCAACCAAGCGGCAAAAACAATCATATTCGCATAGGACTCAAAAGCAGGACAATACGAATATGATTGTTTTTTATCTGTGTCCGCAACCTAATAACAATTACGTTGATTATTATATTTCATCGACATTATTACCGTCACAATGTCACATCTTAGAGTAAGGCGCTTAACACCAACCATTTAGCATGTGACATTAAGACAAGCGCAACGTCACCACATTCACACTCCTTGTCTTTAGCGCGGCGCGCATGCCTCAGATTATAGCCATGCCGAGCGAGGCGCATTCGTCAAGCATATCCTGCGGCCAGATGCTCGCCTGGATCTCCCCGAGGTGGGCCTTGTGGAGCAAAACCATGCACAGGCGGCTCTGCCCGATGCCACCGCCGATGCTGAGCGGCAGTTCGCCGGCCAAAAGTTTCTTGTGGAAATACAACTCCTTACGGTCTGACTGGCCGGCGATTTCCAACTGGCGCAGCAACGCCTCCTTGTCTACACGTATGCCCATCGACGACAGTTCGACGGAGCGGCCGAGCGTAGGATACCATATCAGGATGTCGCCGTTAAGCCCGAGGCGGCCGTCGCTGTTGGGGGTGGTCCAGTCGTCGTAGTCGGGCGCGCGACCGTCGTGCGGCTCGCCGTTAGACAGTTTTCCGCCTATACCTATTATAAATACCGCCCCATACTTCTCGGCTATCAGGTCTTCGCGCTCCTTTACGCTCTTGTCGGGATACATCTGCAGAAGCTCTTCGCTCTCGATGAAACGGATTTCCTCCGGCAAAAACGGTTTTATCTCGGGATAATGCTCGCAAACAAGAAACTCGGTGCGCCGTATGGCCGAATAAATCCTGCTCACTATGCTTTTCAGGAAGTCAAGGTTGCGCTGCTCCGCGGTCATTACGGCCTCCCAATCCCATTGGTCTACGTATAGCGAGTGCAGGTTGTCAAGCTCCTCGTCGGCGCGTATGGCGTTCATGTCGGCGTAAACCCCGTAGCCAGGCTCTATCCGGTATTCGGCCAAAGTAAGGCGCTTCCATTTGGCAAGCGAGTGGACAACCTCGGCCTCGGCGTCGCCAAGATCCTTTATAGGGAACGTTACGGGGCGCTCCACGCCGTTCAAGTCGTCGTTGATGCCGAGTCCCTTCAGCACGAAGAGCGGCGCGGTGACCCGCCTAAGCCGCAACTCGGTCGAAAGGTTCATCTGGAAAAACTCTTTTATCAGCTTTATTCCCTGCTCCGTCTGTTGCATGTCGAGCAGCGGCTTATAGCCTGTCGGTCTTATCAATTTGCTCATAATTCACCTGTCATTAAAGAATTTCGGCAGCAAAGATAATAAAAACACAACACATTGCAAACAAACGCAGATACAATTATCACTGCGAAATCAAATTATAACAATTTGTCATAAAATTACGGCTTATACTTACATTGTGATTTCAGACAAACTCTTTATATAACCCAGATTTCAAAAATAAAACCCCAACGGGCGAAAAAGCACAAGAACAAGTGTGCACCGACAACCAACTAACAGCCATGCGGTTACGGCGCAGCATACGCAGAGTGTGCAAAAACATAAAATCAAAAAACCTGCAAAAGGCCGCCTTTCGGCATGCAATAAGCCACCTTTCAGCATGCAACCGACGGCAAACAGCACGCCCGTCGACGGCCTTTGGGACGGAATAAAACGTGTTTTCACGCCGGAAAGGGCGGTAAAATGAATCAAAACAAGCCCCAAACAACCGGTTGGGGGCATCGACAAAGAGTGCCGGCATCCTATTTCCGTCATCAAACCAGACATTTACGAATTGACATTCTGCCACGTTTTTCATTAAAACAAAAGACAAACGGCAACGAGCGCCACATACATGAAAAACGCTTAAAAGTTTTCTCCCCTTTCGGCCCGACTGTCGGGGAAACACTTATTTCCGCAAACAGGGCGCCCCATACACTCCATACATTATATATACGCCAGTTCGGTATAAGAATAATGTTAATCATTCTAAAAACAAATGGCACCATTCTAAACCGTAAGAAGTCTGTGGCATACCGTCATTCCGGGCTTAGACCCGGAATCCAGTATAAAAAACGCTTTATTCG
>CALUFA010000049.1 GCA_944319795.1 uncultured Prevotella sp.
AATAAAAGCGAGTGAAACGAGTTTTTATTTTCATTTCCGAGGCGCCGCCTATCTTATCCAAAGATAGTGCAAGTCGGATGAAATGCAAAATAAAAGCGAGTGAAACGAGTTTTTATTTTCATTTCCGAGGCGCCGCCTATCTTATCCAAAGATAGTGCAAGTCGGGTGAATTGGTAAATCGCCGTAAGGCAAATGCAAAATAAAAGCGGGTGAAACGAGTTTTTATTTTGCATTTGCCTTACGGCGGTCGCCTGCTTCCGGGGCGTTTTATTACTTGTATGCATCAACCTTAATCAAGGCGTTCGGTAACCAGTCATTCCGGGCCGGGACCCGGAATCCAGAAAGCATCATCATTAATTACAACGTGCGTGCATACACTGGATTCCGGGTCCCGGCCCGGAATGACTGGTTACCGAACGCCTTGATTGAGGTCGGATGTGGACGGATTGCGTTAAACACTTGTCTCGGTAAAATTTTAACGGTTGTGTTTGTTTGTCAAAAAGACTTTTATTGCGATTCTAAGCGGTTGTGTTTGTTTGTCAAAAAGACTTTTGTTGCGATTCTGAGCGGCTGTGTTTGTTTGCCCAAAAGACTGTGGTTGCGATTCTAAGCGGCTGTGGTTGTTTATCAAAAAAACGGTGGTCGTGATTCTAAACAGAGGTGGTTGTTTGTCAAACAGAAAATCGTTGTTTTCCTGAAAGGCGTCCAATTACAAACTAAAAGGTTGCCTTTTGGAAGCCGAAAGGTAACCTTTTGCAAGCTAAAAGGCCGCCTTTTGCAACGCAAAAAGATGGCCTTTTGTAACGCTTTGGGTATCAGTGTGTTGTGCCTCCGGCGTCAGGCTGTGCCGGTTGCGGCTGTTTTTCGTTCTCCATGTCGCGTCTCGACCTCGACTTGGTGACGAGCCAAACGCCGAGGCATACGAGTATTACGGCCGCTCCCTGCGACGGTTTGAACACGCCGATGCCCGTCAGTACGCTTACCGTTACCGATACGATGGGCTGCACGTAGTTGTAGATGCTCACCACGGTGGGGCGCAGCGTGTGCTGTCCTATCATCATGAGGATGTAGCTTACGTATGTGCCGAACACTACGACGAAGCCCGTTTCGAGCCACGTACTCGTGGGTATGGCCGCATAGTCGATCGAGGATACGCGCCCGAACGTGAACGGCAGTATCATCGCCGTGGCGTAGGTGAACATCCACTTGTTGACCGTTATCACGGAATAGCGGCGGATGAGGGGGCTGAACAGCGATAGGTAGAGCGCGAACGACAGTTGGGCGCCGAGGCAGAGTAGGTCGCCGCGGATGTCGCCGACCTTTGAGTTCGCCGCAGCGGCGCTGGTTACTATCAGTATTACGGCCCCGGCGCAGCCCATAGCCACGCCTCCCGCCTTCTTCGCCGTTATCGGCTCCTTGAGTATCAGGAACGCCAGTATCATGGCGAATATGGGCATCGAGGTGGTTACGATGCTGGCGTTGACGGGCGAGGTGACGCTCAGGCCGATGGTGTAGCAGCACTGGTTGGTTACAAGTCCGAACACGGCGGCGCCTATCAGCATCAGCAGGTCTTTCTTGGGGACGTGCTCCTTCGGGGTGAACAGCGACGTAAGCCAAAACAGTATGGCTCCGCCCGTTACGCGGAACGTCACCATGTCGATGCCGGTGAAGCCGTGGGTCATGGCGTCTTTGCCCAAGGGTGCCATCAAACCCCAGAATGCGCATGCGCAAAACAAGCACAAGTGTGCTATCAGCGGGCGGTTGTTTGTCATAAAATAGGAAGTTTAAAATAAATTCGGGTGCAAAGGTACACAATTATGAAATAAATGGTTATATTTGCAAGAGATAAGTAAGGATAAATTTAATATTATGCAGAAATACGCCGATTACATAAAAAAGATAGAGATAGACTCGCTTTGGAGCGGCCGCCGCCACGTTGTTTGGGAGCTTGACCGCAAGGTGAACATCCTTAGCGGAATCAACGGCGTGGGCAAGAGCACCATATTAAATAAGGTGGTGAGGAGCATTGGCGCCAACGGCGACGTGGTGAACCACGCCGTGAAAGGCGTCCACATAACGTTCAGCCCTGAAGACGCCACGCACATAAGGTACGACGTGATACGCTCGTTCGACCGTCCGTTGCTCAACACCGACATGCTGGGCGAGGTGGGGGCGAACCTCGTAACCGAGCTTGACTGGCAGCTGTTCAAGCTGCAGCGCAAGTATCTCGACTACCAGGTGAACATCGGCAACCGCATAATTGCCGTGCTGCAGAGCGGCCGGCCCGACGCCGCCGCCGAGGCGCAGGCCATCTCCGAGCCGAAAAAGAAATTCCAAGACATGGTCGACGACCTCTTCTCTGACACGGGGAAGACCATCATAAGGACGGAGAACGAAATCCGATTCTCGCAAATCGGCGAGACGCTGTATCCTTACCAGCTGTCGAGCGGCGAGAAACAAGTGCTCGCCATACTGCTTACGGTGCTAATCGAGGACAACCGCCCTTACGTGTTGTTCCTCGACGAGCCTGAGGTGAGCATGCACGTAGAGTGGCAGAAGCGCCTTATCGACCTCATACTCGACCTTAACGGCAACGTGCAGGTCATACTTACCACCCACTCGCCGGCCGTCGTCATGAACGGATGGATCGACCGGATAACCGAGGTGAGCGACATAACGGACAACGAATAAGTGGAGAGTGAAAAGTGAAGAGTGAAGAATCTATATGATTTTGAGCGCAGAACGATAAGTGAGGAGGATTGGCACATCGTCGGGCGAAAGCCCGTCTGGTTGCTTCAACGGCGTTTGTTTCTAACTCTTCAACGGGCGGCGCGGGCTGCAACTCCTTATAAATCTTTTAATATTTTGGGATAAATGACCAAAAGGCTTCGTGACAATATCACTTCAGAATACTTCGGGGCGGCCAACAAGCTGAAGTCGAAGAGGGAGAGGCGGCGCATCGCGGCTTACGTAGAGAGCTATGACGATGTGCTGTTCTGGCGCACGCTGTTGGGCGCCTATGAGGACGAGACGCGCTATTTCGAGGTCATGTTGCCGTCGCACAAGACCCTTGAGCGCGGCAAGCGCTCAGTGCTTATGAACCTTATATACACCAAGGTGGGCGAAGACATGATCGCATGCGTCGACGCCGACTATGATTACCTTATACAAGGAGCCACCGAAACGTCGAAAAACATCATCAACAATAAGTTCGTATTCCATACCTACGCCTACTCGATAGAGAACCTCCAGTGCTACGCGCCGTCGCTGCACAACGTCTGCGTCATGGTGACCCTCAACGACCACGCCGTCTTCGACTTCTCCGACTTCCTGCGCCAGTACAGCGTCGCCGTGTTTCCTTTGTTCGTGTGGTCTATTTGGTTCTACCGCCGCAGCATCTACGGGCAGTTCACCATTACCGAGTTTAACAAGACCGTGGAGCTTGGCGGCTTCAACGTAAACAAGCCCGAGGCGGCCATAGCCAACCTGCGCAACAAGGTATGGAAGAAAACCAACTGGCTGCGCAAGCAGCATCCTGAGGCAAAAGAGTCGTACCTCTCACTGAAACGCGAACTTGCCGAGCTTGGCGTTACGCCCGAAACCACCTACCTTTACATCCAGGGACACCACTTGTTCGATAAGATAGTGATGCCCGTAATGACAAAGGTTTGCGGCATCCTGATACGCGAACGCGAAGCCGAGATACGCCGCCAGGCCGTCCATTCCACGCAGATGCGCAACGAACTGTCGTGCTATTCGCACAGCGTGCAGGACATAGTGCAGATGCTTAAGAAGAACACCGGCTACACGGCGTCGCCGCAGTTCGGGCGCATGAAGGCCGACATTGAAAGGTTTTTGAAAGTGAAAAGTTAAAAGTGAAAAGTGAAGAATCCAATGGCTTAATTGTCATGACTATTGGATTCTTCACTTTTAACTTTTAACTTTTCACTTAATCTAAACGTATGTTTCAAGGAATTTTATGCTCCCGCTAACGTTTATGATGCTCGTCGTTGCCGGAACGAGCATCGATTCGCCCTCGCGCAACGTCACAGTGTTGCCCTCGTTGTCGGCAAACGTGCCTTCGCCCTTGATGCCGACGAATATTATGAAGCTGTCAAGCTCGCTGTAATCAAGCGTCATCGGCTCGTCAAGGTCATATACGGCAGTGTTGAAATGCTTGCACCTTACGAGCGAAACGCCTTGGTTTTTGGCCGGCACATAGTCAACGCGGTAGTCTTTCTGCACGTTGTAGTCTATGCATTCGGCGGCCTTCTCGGTGTGCAGTTCGCGCAGGTTGCCGTTCTTGTCGCGGCGGTTGAAGTCGTATATGCGGAACGTCGCGTCGGAAGTCTGCTGGATTTCCGCAAGGAAACAGCCTTTGCTTATGCTGTGGATGCGCCCCGCCGGTATGAAGAAACAGTCGTCTGCCTTGACCGGAAACTCTGATATGGCGTCGCATATCGTGCCGTCTTCAACCTTCTTCTTGTATTCCTCGGGGGTTATTTTGCTCTTTAGTCCGCAGCGCAGGAACGCGTCCGGCGCTGAATCCATCATGAACCACATTTCCGTCTTGCCGTTTTTAAGGCCGTATTTCCGCGCCTTCTCGTCGTCGGGATGTACTTGGATTGACAAGTCCTGGTTTGCGTCGATGAACTTGACGAGCAGCGGAAAGTCGTTGCCGAACCGCTTGTAATTGTCTGTTCCTACGAGTTTGTCTTTCAGTTCGGCCGTTATTTCGGTCAGCGTCTTGCCTGCGTAAGGGCCGTTTACAGCAACGCTCTCATGGCCTTCTACGTCCGAGATCTCCCAGCTTTCGCCTATTTGTCCGTCCGTCGGGCCTTGTATCCGTTTGAAGCTGGCTATTTTTCCGCCGCCCCAAAGTGTCTGTTTAAGTATTGGTTTGAATTTTATAGGTTCCATAGTCTATGGCTTTATGTTAAGTTGGACAACTTATGGATTTTCAATAATGTCAGTTCTTTTTCCAGAATGACGGCATGAAGAGCATCAAGACGCTGAAAAACTCGAGACGCCCCATGAGCATCAGTGCCGAGCATATCCATTTTGCGGCGTCGGGCAGGCTGCTCCACGACATCGTAGGGCCTATTTCCGCGCCGAGCGCAGGCCCTACGTTGCTTGCGCTGCTTATGGCTATCGTGATGGCGTTGGTCGTCTCCAGCCCCATGAGCTTGAAGCAGAAGAACGCCACTATGCACGATATACCGTACAAGGCGAAGAACACTAAGAGCGTAGCTTGCGACTGGTAGGGTATGTTGGTGCCGTTAAGCCTTACGGGAATCACCGCCCTCGGGTGCAGTATGTGCTTGAACTCGTTGCGTATGATACGGAGAAGCATTGCTCCGCGGATGCATTTCACGCCGCCGCTCGTGCTTCCGGCGCACGATCCGAACACCATGCATACGGTCAGCACAACCCACGTTATGTGGGGCCAAAGCCCTGCGTCTGTGTTGAAAAGTCCAGTCGTTGAGATGAATGACGACACTTGGAACAGCGCGTTCCTGAACGAGTCGGCCACCGGTACGCCGCTTTTTATCGTCAATACGCAGGCTATGAACACCGTTGAAAGCGATATTACGGTAAGGTAAAAGCGCAGCTCGGTGTCTTTAATGAAGTCTTTCAGCTTGCCTTTGAATATCAGGACGTAAAGCAGCGAGAAATTGATACCCGACAAAATCATGAAGATTGCGGCGGTGTAATCCATCGCGGCGGAGTCGAAGTAAGCCATGCTCGAGTTGTGGGTGGCGAACCCTCCCGTGGCGGTTATCGACATCGAGTAGTTTATACTGTCGAAGAAGTTCATGCCGAACAGCCAAAAGCAAACCGCGCATCCTGCCGTAAGGATAAGGTAAATGGCCCAAATCCATTTGGCGGTGGTGCTCAGGCGTGGGTGCATGCGGCTTTTTATGGGGCCCGTGGCCTCGGCCGAGAACACCTTGACGCTTCCCCCGACGAGCGACGGAAGTATTGCGATTGTGAAGAACATGATGCCCAAACCGCCTATCCAGTGGGTCAGCGAGCGCCAGAACAGCAGTCCGTGGGGCAGCGCCTCGACGTCGTCGATGATTGTGGCGCCCGTGGTCGTGAAGCCAGACATGGTCTCGAGGAAGGCGTCGGTGTAGCTTGTGAGGTATCCGCTGATGACGAACGGCAGGGCGCCCAATGCGCTGAAGATTACCCAGATGAAAGTTACCAAGAGGTAAGCCTCGCGCCGTCCCATGCGGTTTTCCGCCCCGTAGCCCTTGAATTTCAGTCCGATGGCGGCAAGGACGGAGATGGCGATTGTTATGAGAAAGGCAATGACGTCGTCCTCGCGGTAATAAATTGAAACGACGAGGCACGACAGCATCATTATCGCTTCGATGAAAAGCAGCGAGCCTATGACTTTGTAGACTAATTTGAAGTTTATCATCGTTGCGGCTTAAATAAAGAATTTCTCTATTTTCGACATGTTGACGTTGTGGCAGAACACGACTACTATGTCGCCGGCCTCGATCTGCGAGCCTCCCGAAACGAGGTGGCCTTCGCCGCCGCGGACGAGTCCTCCGATCGTAGTGCCGTGCGGAAGGCCGAGTTCGTAGACTTTTTTCTTTGTGACCTTTGAGCCTTCCTGCGCCGTAAACTCGGCTACGTCGGCGTTGGCGGTCATAAGGAAACGGGTGTTCTTAACGTCGGAGTCGAGCATCATTTGGTAGATGTGGCTCGCCGCTATGGCTTTTTTGTTTATTATGGTACCGATGTCGAGGCTCTCGGCCATTTTCACGTAATCCATGTTTTCTACCATTGCGATGGTCTTGCGCACGCCGAGGCGCTTGGCCGTAAGGCATGCCAGGATGTTAGTCTCGGCGTTGCCCGTTAGGGCGACGAAGGCCTGCGTGTTCTTTATGCCTTCTTCTATGAGTAGTGGTATGTCGCGGCCGTCGCCGTTGATAACCATTATCTTGTCGGTGTCGATAAGCTCGTTGATTTGCTCGCAGCGTTTTTCGTCGGCCTCGATGATTTTCGCTCCCATGTATTCGGGCATCATCTGCACGGCGCGCACGGCTGTGTTGCCGCCTCCCATTACCATAACGTTCTTTACGTCTACGTAATGTTCCTTGCCTACTATCTTCCTTATGTAGGGCACGTAGTTGCGCGTTGTCATGAAGTAGGCCATGTCGTACATTTTCAGCACGTCGTCGCCTCGCGGTATTATGGTCTCGTCACCTCGCTTTACGGCTACGATATGGTATGGCGACTCTGGTTTGCAGAGGTCTTTAAGCGGCTCGTTAAGTATCTGGCATGTTTCCCTCAGCTTTATGCCGAGCATTATCAGCGCGCCGTTGTGCACGTCCCAGCGTTGGCGCACCCAGCTCATTTTCAGGCCGTTGGATATGTCGTAGGCGGCGAGGTTTTCCGGATAGATGAGCGAGTCGACGCCAACCTTGGCGAGAAAAGCCTTCGGTTCGGGGTCGATGAACTCGTAGTTGTTCACCTTGGCCACGGTTTTCGCGGCTCCGAGCGCCTTGGCCATGATGCAGCTGTTCATGTTCATGTTCTCGTCGGGCGTGACGCCGATGTACAAATCGGCGCTGCCTACGCCGGCGTTCTTGAGCGCCTTGATGCTCGAGGGCGACGCGTGTACGGTCATAAGGTCGTAGTCGCCGCTGACGTTGTTGAGCCTTTCCTCGTCTTCGTCTATCAATACGATGTCTTGGTCGTTGCGCGACAGCAACTTGGCAAGGTGCGTTCCTATGGCGTAAGCTCCTGCAATGATGATTTTCATCTTTTACCTTAATATATTATATTAATTGCCGCGGCCGTGCGTTGCGCCGTCGGCTATGTTGCCGATGGCGGCCGCTATCGAGTCGGCGTCGATGCCTGCGATGCGCTGCAGCTGGCTTACCGTGCCTTGCTCTATGAACTTGTCGGGCAGTCCGAGGCGTGTTATCCTTGTCGTGTAGCCGTGGTCTGCCATCCATTCGAGCACCGCCGAGCCGAATCCTCCGTTGCGCACTCCGTCTTCGACGGTGACTACGTGTTTGAACGTTTGGCCTATTTCTTCGAGCAGCCGTTCGTCCATCGGCTTTATGAAGCGCATGTCGTAGTGGGCCACGCTCAGTCCGGCGTGTTCCTTTTCGGCCGTGGCTATGGCCTTGGCGGCGTTGTATGCTATCGGGCCTACGGTCAGTACGGCTATGTCGCGCCCCTCTTTCAGCCGTCGGCCCGTGCCTATCTCCACTTCCTCCATCTTGTTGCGCCAGTCTACTATTGCGCCGTGTCCGCGCGGATACCTTATCACGAACGAGCCTTTGCCTTCGAGCTGGGCGGTGTACATAAGGTTGCGCAGCTCGTGTTCGTTCATCGGCGCGGCTATCGTAAGGTTGGGCACGGGGCGCAGGGCCGCGATGTCGAACGCGCCGTGGTGCGTGGCGCCGTCCTCGCCTACGAGCCCGGCGCGGTCGAGGCAGAGCACTACGGGCAGGTCGAGTATGGCCATGTCGTGTATGATGTTGTCGTAGGCGCGCTGCGCGAACGAGCTGTATATGTTGCAGAAGGGCTGCAGCCCGTCCTTGGCCATGCCTGCCGAGAAGGTTACGGCGTGGCCTTCGGCTATGCCGACGTCGAAGGCGCGGTCGGGCATGGCTTTCATCATGATGTTCATCGAACATCCGGTGGGCATGGCCGGGGTCACTCCTACGATGCGCGGATTGGCCTTGGCGAGCTCGAGCAGGGTCTTGCCGAATACGTCCTGGAATTTCGGCGGCACGCCCGTCTCGTCTGATATGATGCGCTCTTCAGCGTCAATATCGAACTTTCCGGGCGCATGCCACACCGTGGGGTCTTTTTCCGCAGGCGCGTATCCGTGGCCCTTTATCGTATGCAGGTGCAGCAGCTTGGGGCCTTTCATGTTCCTCAGCTGCCTCAGTATGCGTACCATTTCGACCACGTTGTGGCCGTCGAACGGTCCGAAATACCTTATGTTAAGTCCTTCGAATATGTTTTGCTGGTGGCTTATGGCCGACTTCAGCGCATTGTTAAGCCTGATTATGCCCTTGCGGCGGTCATCGTTAAGGTAGCCTTTGGCGTTAAGCCAGCGCGAGGCCTTGAACCTCATGCGGTTGTAGGTCTCGTTGGTGTTCAGCTTGAGCAAGGCCTGTTTCAGTCCGCCCACGCTGCGGTCTATGCTCATGTTGTTGTCGTTGAGCACTATGAGCATGTCGTTCGGAGTCGTCGACACGTTGTTAAGCCCCTCGAAGGCCAGACCTCCGCTCATGGCTCCGTCGCCTATTATGGCTACCACATGCCGTTGCAGGTTTCCCGTCTTCTTGGCAGCCACGTCCATTCCCAACGCCACCGAAATGGAGTTGGAGGCATGGCCGCATGTGAAGCTGTCGTACTCGCTCTCCAACGGCGAGGGGAACGGCATAATGCCGTGCAGCTTGCGGTTGGTGTTGAAGCGGTCCTTACGCCCCGTGAGTATCTTGTGCCCGTAAGCCTGATGCCCTACGTCCCACACCAGCCTGTCGTCAGGCGTGCTGTAGACGTAATGCAGAGCCACGGTCAGCTCCACCGCACCCATGCTCGAAGCCAGATGGCCTGGATTGACTGAAAGTTCCTTCAAGATGTCCTCCCGCAGCTCTTTGCACAGTTGCGGCAGCTGTTCCACTTTCAGCTTTCTTAAATCGGCAGGGGTGTTTATGTTATCAAGCAGGTTAAAAGTTCTTTCTTTCACTTTCCTTAATAAATGAATATTATTGCAAAGGTAATGCAAAAAATCGATAGAGCGAAATAATAGAGGTAATATCTTCATCTTTTGTAGGTACAAAGACCATAACAATATACTTTGCCATGCCTTTTAACAGGGACTTAAAACCGAAGGTACAGGCTGTCTGGCATGGGCATGCACGCAGCATGGGCGGCCGAACGTAAGGCGGCGTTGCGCGGCACACGACGTCACGGCGGAGCAACGGCACAGCATAAAACCGTAACACACTGGCAGCCAACAAGCACGTTTTGCGCTGCAAAACGTGCCCTTTTACGTCATGAAAGGATACCTTTTAGCGTGCAAAAGGTGTCCTCTTGCAAAACCGTGGCGCGCCAAATATCACGGCCGTTGTGGCATAAAACAATGCCGAAAGATTTGGAACGTAAGGAAAAACGGAATATCTTTGCACTCGAAAACATTAACACCGCATGATGAAGTATTTATCCATATTGTTTGCCTGCATGGTTATGGCGTTGTCAACGATGCCATGCTTCCTCATGGATAAATGCCTGTTCTGCGAGACGGAGACTGCCTGCGGCTGCCAAGACGACGGCAACGGTTGCGGCGACTGTGCCGACTGCTGCTCGCCATTCATGCACTGCAGCACGTGCTCGGGCTGCACACAGCCCGAAACGGTGGCGTTCGGCACGCCCGTTGAGCGCGTCACCGTGCGCGAGACTATAGTTTACGCCGACAGTCCCGTAAGCTCTTACCACCCCTCAATCTGGCAACCGCCAAGAGCCTGACATCGTTTTCCACATCATTTACCCGACGGTGCACCCGCAAACGAACGCACCGCCCCACCCTACGGCGCGCACGCGCTGCAAGGGAAGGATGCCAATATCCTACGCTTTGCACCCTCCAACCTGTAGGGACGCACGGCTCGTGCGTCCGGGCAAGGCGTGCCATACGGCAAAAGGACAAGGCGGCACCTAACATTTACAACGCACCGCCATACCCAAGCAGAGCAATGGCGGCGAAAAAACAACATTCACGACATTAAAAAACTTACGAAAAACGATGAAAAAAGCTATATTCGCGCTCATGGCCATGGCCGCTTGGGCGCAGGGCACGTATGCCCAGAACACGTTGAAGGCCACCGTAAAGGAGGCCGAAGACGGCGAGACACTAATAGGAGTCACGGCAAAGGTCAACGGCACGGGCGTCACCGCCGTGTCTGACGCTGACGGCAACATCACCATCGACGGCATTCCCGACGGGCCGCAGAGCATCACCTTCAGCTACATAGGCTACGAAGACAAGACCGAAAAACTGACATTTCCGCTCGCGGCGGACGCCACGCTGACCGTAACAATGAGCGAGGACGAGGAGGAACTGGACGAGGTCGTGGTACAGACGACACGCGGCACACGCAGCATAAGGAACGTGCCGACGCGCATCGAGTTCATTTCGGGCGAGGAACTCGACGAGAAGTCGAGCATGAAACCGGGCGACATACGTATGCTGCTGAACGAAAGCACGGGCATATCAACGCAACAGACGTCGGCCATATCGGGCAACGCGGCCATACGCATACAGGGACTTGACGGGCGATATACGCAAATACTGAAGGACGGCTTCCCCACCTTTGCCGGTGCGGCGAGCGGTCTTGGCCTGTTGCAGACGCCGCCGCTCGACCTGAAACAGGTGGAAATCATCAAGGGGTCGTCGTCAACGCTCTACGGAGGGGGCGCAATCGCCGGCTTGGTCAACCTCATATCAAAGACTCCTGAAGAAGAACGCGAGCTGAGCTTCCTGCTCAACGGCACGTCGGGCAAAGGCCTTGACGCAAGCGCTTTCTACAGCCAGAGGTTCGGCAAGGTGGGCACCACGATGCTGTTCTCGTACAACCGCAACTGGGCTTACGACCCTTCAGACACGGGCTTCACGGCCATACCTGAGTTCGACCGCTTCACTTTCAACCCTAAACTGTTCCTTTATTTCTCCGAGAACACCGAGATGAACATAGCCATAAACACGATGTTCGAGAAACGTTTGGGCGGCGACATTGAGTACGTGGAGGGTCGCGGCGACGAGACTCACGCCTACTTCGAGCGCAACAAGACGCAACGCCACTCGCTGCAGGCTACGCTGACCCACAAGTTCGACGACCGCAACCGCCTCACGGCGAAAGCCAGCGGCACGTATTACGACCGCGTGATGGAAGTGCCCGGCTACAAGTTTGACGGCAGCCAGGTGTCAACCTTCGCCGAGGCGGCGTTTGCGCAGACGGGGAAAAAGCATGAATGGGTGGCCGGACTGAACCTATGGACGGAGGAGTTCAACGAGAAACACGCCGGCACCGTTGGCAAACGTGACTATACGCAGACCGTGGCCGGAGCCTTCGCACAGGGCACATGGGCCGCCGCGCGGTGGCTCGACGTTGAGGCAGGGCTGCGCGCCGACCACGTGTGGGACTACGGCTGGGCTGTTCTGCCGCGCCTCTCGGCCTTGTTCAAGGTTACCGAAGGGCTGTCGTCGCGCCTCAGCGGAGGCTTCGGCTACAAGGCTCCGACCATCTTCACCGAGGACACCGAGCGGATACAGTACGCCGGGGTGATGCCCATAAGCCCCGAGACCAACAAGCTGGAGCGCAGCTACGGAGCCAACTGGGACGTCAACTACGTAACCTCGCTGTTCGGTGGCGAGGTGTCACTGGCCGTCAACCAGCTGTTCTTCTACACATACATCAAGTCGCCGTTGCTGATGGAGGAAGCCGGCGACGGCCTCTATCGCATGGTCAACATAGGCGGGCACATGGACACGAAGGGCTGCGAAACCAACGTGAAGGTTGGCTACAAGGACTTCCACCTGTTCCTCGGCTACACGTTCACCGACGCCCGCACGCATGACGGCGACCACTCTCACCGCAACTACCTGACGCCCCGCCACAGGGTGAACGCCATCCTGATGTACGAAGTTGAGGACAAGTGGCGCGTAGGTCTGGAGTCATACTACTACAGCAAACAGGAGCTTAGCGACGGCCGCGAGGGCAAGCCCTACACCATGTTCGGCCTGATGGTGGAGAAAATCTGGGAGAAATTCTCCGTGTTCGCCAACTTCGAGAACTTCACCGACCGCCGCCAGACGCGCTTCGACACCATCTACAACGGCACCGTAACCCACCCCGAGTTCCGCGACATCTACGCCCCGCTCGAAGGCTTCGTCTTCAATGCCGGCGTGAAAATCAGGCTGTAGGCCGCCGGTAAAAGGCATAAGGCAAGATGCGTGGTATGTCGTTAAACAGCAAGAGCTAACCATTGCCATAACAACCTGACAACCAACACATTACAAAAGGGCACGTTTTGCGCTGCAAAACGTGCCCTTTTACGTCATGAAAGGATAGCTCTTAGCGTGCAAAAGGTATCCTTTTGCAAAACCGACAATATGGTAATTAACGCCAGTTCGGTATAACCCGATGACGGATATTCAAAATTTACCCCGCAAACGCCGATAAGCCACGGCATTAATCCTCCGCCATATTGCCATCCGCCCCTGTGGGGACGCTCGGTCGGAGCGTCACTACCCCGTGGCGGACATTGCAATAGGTGGACGGAAGCGATATTTTCACAGCATAATCAAAATGAACACTATACTGCAAAAACCGTTGACTGGCACGGAAAAGGCTGGTTCCTTATACCAAACTAACGTGGCAATACTGTCACATCAACAAAAAAAAGCCGACACCGATTGCGCCAAAATGTCAGATGCAGTGGCACGTCCCCGCGTTTGGCATACGTTTTGTTAAATGATATGTGACAATAAGTGTTGCGTCAGAGTTACGGATACAGACTGATGTATAGCCGTAAAACCTGATAACCACACTACCGTAAAACCGAAAAAATAATAAAAAACGAAATAATTATGGGAAAGATTATTGGAATTGACTTAGGAACAACAAACTCATGCGTTGCCGTATTCGAGGGCAACGAACCTGTTGTAATAGCTAACAGCGAAGGCAAGCGCACGACTCCTTCGGTTGTAGGCTTCGTGAAAGACGGCGAGCGCAAGATAGGCGACCCGGCCAAACGACAGGCCATCACCAATCCGAAGAATACCGTTTACTCAATCAAGCGCTTCATGGGCGAGACTTACGCACAGAGCCAGAAAGAGGCCGAGCGCGTGCCGTTCTCGGTTGTGAACGAGGGCGGATACCCCCGCGTAGACATCGACGGCCGCAAATACACTCCGCAGGAAATATCGGCAATGGTTCTCCAGAAAATGAAGAAGACCGCCGAAGACTACCTCGGACAGGAAGTTACCGACGCAGTAATCACCGTGCCGGCATACTTCTCCGACTCGCAGCGCCAGGCAACGAAAGAGGCCGGGCAGATAGCCGGACTCAACGTGCGCCGTATCGTCAACGAGCCTACGGCCGCAGCACTGGCCTACGGCGTTGACAAGGCCAACAAGGACATGAAGATAGCCGTGTTCGACCTCGGCGGCGGTACTTTCGATATATCTATACTTGAGTTCGGCGGCGGCGTGTTCGAGGTGCTCTCGACCAACGGCGACACCCACCTCGGCGGCGACGACTTCGACCAGGTGATAATCGACTGGCTCGTCAACGGCTTCAAGGCCGACGAGGGCATCGACCTCTCTAAGGACCCGATGGCCATGCAGCGTCTGAAGGAGGCTGCCGAGAAGGCCAAGATAGAGCTGTCAAGCTCAAGCTCTACGGAGATCAACCTGCCGTACATCACGGCTGAAGGCGGAGTGCCCAAGCACTTGGTAAAGAACCTTACGCGCGCCCAGTTCGAGCAATTGGCACACTCGCTCATCCAGGCTTGCCTCGTTCCGTGCCAGAACGCCATACGCGATGCCAAGCTGACAACTTCGGACATCGACGAGGTAATACTCGTTGGCGGCTCAAGCCGTATCCCCGCCGTGCAGGAGCTGGTTAAGAACTACTTCGGCAAGGAGCCTTCAAAGGGCGTCAACCCCGACGAAGTGGTAGCCGTGGGCGCAGCCATCCAGGGCGCAATACTCAACAAGGAGAGCGGCGTAGGCGACATCGTGCTGCTCGACGTAACACCGCTTACGCTCGGTATCGAGACAATGGGCGGCGTAATGACCAAGCTCATCGACGCCAACACCACCATACCGTGCAAGAAGAGCGAAGTGTTCTCAACCGCCGTCGACAACCAGACGGCCGTAACAATCCACGTTCTTCAGGGCGAGCGCCCAATGGCCGCACAGAATAAGAGCATCGGCCAGTTCAACCTCGAAGGCATAGCCCCGGCACGCCGCGGCGTGCCGCAGATTGAAGTGACGTTCGACATCGACGCCAACGGCATCCTCAACGTAAGCGCTAAGGACAAGGCCACGGGCAAGGAGCAGGCCATCCGCATCGAGGCATCCTCAGGCTTGAGCAAGGAAGAGATAGACCGCATGAAGGCCGAGGCCGAGCAGAACGCCGAGAACGACAAGAAAGAGCGCGAGCGCGTGGACAAGATGAACCAGGCAGACTCGATGATATTCACCACCGAGAACTTCCTGAAGGACAACGGCGACAAGATTCC
>CALUFA010000050.1 GCA_944319795.1 uncultured Prevotella sp.
GGCAAAATCCTGGGCAACTTTTTGTTGCTCAGGCACTTATAAATAATGTTAAACTATAGTGTTGCGGAATTAAGGATAAAGTAAAATTAAGTGAAGAGAGAAAAGTGAAGAACGAAGAATCCAAGTGCAATGATTGTTTAAAGAATATGGATTCTTCACTCTTAGTTCTTCTCTCTTCACTTAAATTCGCTTCACATCATCCCGTAAATCCTTAATTTCTTATACAACGTAGGACGGCTGCAACCGAGGAGTTCGGCGGCACGGCTTATGTTGCCGCGGCATTCTTCCAATATGGCTGTGATCCGCCTTTTCTCATCTTCGTTCCCTATCAACTTCAGGCTTGAAGCTGGACAGGCGCACAGTTCCCCGTCAAGGCCGAGGCTCTCGGCTGACAACAGTCCACCTTCGGCAAGCAGCACGCCGCGCCTCACCCTGTTGGCAAGCTCGCTGATGTTGCCCGGCCAATGCCACGAGAGCAACGCCATCTTGGCACCCTCGGTGAAACCGGCGCAGCCAAGACGCATCTCCGACAAATACTTATTCAGGAAGAATTCCGCCAGCGAGAGCACGTCTTCCGGACATTCCACCAATGACGGTTGCCTGATTTCAAACTCGCAGAGGCGGTGATACAGGCCCTCACGGAAACTCTTATCGCCGAAGCCATATCCGCATTTGTTGCCGACACAACGCGAACGTCGGCCTTGCACGGCTTGCGGCTGCCGACAGGGATGTATTCCGGCGCAGTAGAAATTCAGGGCTAACCTGCATGGAGTCGTGGACAAAAAGTTTTTCCTGTTCAGAATCGCTAAGCTGTATGGCGATCCCCCACTGAATTTCTACTGCGCCGGATTTTGTCCAACCATAAAAACGGAAAGACGGAGAATCTTTTGATAACCAAAGGATTCTCCGTCTTATAGTTGCGGAGGCAGGACTCGAACATGCGACCTCCAGGTTATGAGCCTGGCGAGCTACCAACTGCTCCACTCCGCGATATTAAGCATCTTTCAGATGCCTCATTTCCGATTTGCGTGTGCAAAGGTACTGCTTTTTTACGACACACGCAAACTTTATCAAAGAAAAATATCGCCTTACATTAAAATTTAGTTAAATACATGCGGCTTTAGGTATCAGATGCTCTTGTTTTACCACTTTTTATAATAATTGACGGTCTGTAAACATGCAAACAGTTATTTTATAATCGACAGTTTGCAGACAAAATTCAAGGCCGGAAAATACTTTTATGGAATATAAACTTGAAATATTTTGCCGTATCAAATAAATTTAATACTTTTGCACACGGTAAACCAAATGTGCAAAAACAAAGGAGGGAAGTAAATGTCCATATCCAAGACAAGACAGAAACTGGTTGACGTAGCGAGGCAGCTGTTTGCCAAAAACGGTTTGGAGAACACGACGATGAACGACATCGCGCGCTCTTCAGGCAAAGGGCGGAGAACGCTATATACCTATTTTAAAAGCAAAGAGGACGTTTATTATGCCGTAATAGAATCGGAGCTCGAGCGTCTGTCTGACAAGATGGACGAAGTGGCGACAAAGAAGATCCGCCCTCAGGATAAGATCATCGAACTTATTTACACCCATCTGAATATGATAAAAGAAACGGTGATGCGCAACGGCAATTTGCGCGCGGCGTTTTTCCGCAACATTTGGATGGTGGAAAAAGTAAGGAAGAACTTCGACGAAGACGAAATCGAGCTTTTCCGCAAGGTGTACGCCGAAGGCAAGGCCGACGGCGAGTTCGACATCGACAACGTAGAACTCGTAGCCGACATCACGCACTATTGCATCAAGGGGCTCGAAGTGCCGTTCATCTGTGGAAGATTGGGACACGGTATGACCCCCGAGGCAAGCAAACCGCTCGTGGCCAAGGTTGTATACGGCGCGTTGGGCAAGTCAATGGCTAAGTGAGGTTGTGAGGTTTTAAGGTTATGGGGTTGTAGGTTATACGGTTATGGGGTTATACGGTTGTGAGGTTCCCACCTTCTCACCTTCCCACCTTCCCACCTTCTCACCTTTTCACCTTTTCACCTTTTTAATATAGTGTTTTCATTTTAAAAACTAAAAATAAACAACATGGGATTATTATCAGGCAAGACCGCACTTATTACTGGTGCGGCGCGCGGTATCGGAAAAGCTATCGCACTGAAATTCGCCGAAGAAGGCGCAAACATCGCATTCACTGATCTCGTAATCGACGAGAACGGCAAGGCCACCGAGGCCGAAATAGCTGCCAAGGGCGTTAAGGCCAAAGGCTACGCAAGCAACGCCGCCGACTTCAACCAAACGGCTGAGGTGGTAAACCAAGTTAAGGAGGACTTCGGTTCTATCGACATCCTGGTAAACAACGCAGGCATTACGAAAGACGGCCTGATGATGCGCATGACCGAGGCGCAGTGGGACGCTGTAATCGCAGTAAACCTTAAGTCGGCTTTCAACTTCATACATGCATGCACGCCGATAATGATGCGCCAGAAGAGCGGAAGCATCATCAACATGGCTTCCGTGGTAGGCGTTCACGGCAACGCCGGGCAGTGCAACTACGCAGCCTCTAAGGCCGGACTCATCGCCTTGGCCAAGAGCATCGGCCAGGAAATAGGCTCGCGCGGCATACGCGCCAACGCCATAGCCCCGGGCTTCATCGAAACGGCAATGACCCAGGCACTTCCCGACAACATCCGCAAGGAATGGATACAGAAGATACCCCTGCGCCGTGCAGGCCAGGTTGAAGACATCGCCAACGTTGCAACATTCTTGGCGTCAGACCTTTCTTCATACGTTACCGGCCAGGTAATCCAGGTTGACGGCGGTATGAACATGTAATTGACAAGTTAAAAACCAAAAATGAAAAGTGAAAAATCCAGCCCCTGCATCCAATGCAGTAAGGCAAACGGATTTTTCACTTTTCCATCTTCGCTTTTCACTAAAATGAATGTAGTTTACGAAGACAACCATATCATAATCGTAAGCAAACGCAGCGGTGAGATCGTGCAGGGCGACAAGACCGGCGACCGCACGCTGGCCGACGACGTAAAGGCTTACATCAAGGAAGAATACGCCAAGCCGGGCAACGTGTTCCTCGGCGTAACCCACAGGTTAGACCGCCCCGTATGGGGACTTGTTGTCTTCGCCAAGACGTCAAAGGCGCTGTCGCGGCTGAACGACATGTTCCGCAACGGCGACGTGCACAAGACTTATTGGGCTGTATGCCAAAACGCCCCGGCCGAGCAAGAAGCCACCCTTACACACTGGCTTACGCGCAACGAAAGGCAGAACAAGAGCTACGCATACGACCGCGAAGTGCCCGGCTCGAAAAAAGCCGTGCTGCATTATAAAGTAATCGGCCGTTCGGAAAGATACACCTTGGTAGAAATACAACTTATGACCGGCCGCCACCACCAGATACGTTGCCAGTTGGCAAAGATAGGGTGTCCCATCAAAGGCGACCTGAAATACGGGGCGCGACGCAGCAACCCCGACGGCAGCATTTCCCTCTTGGCACGCAAGGTGGAATTCACCCACCCCGTATCAAAAGAGAAGATTTGCGTGGAAAGCCCCGTGCCCGACGACAAACTGTGGAAAGAAATAACCACATAGGTTTTTCCGAACAAAATTCTTTGCAATTTTACGTTCACAATGTCACATGGCATTACATACTATTGACAATCAAGCGCTTAAGGCGTGACATTAAAGTACAATCCACATTCACGTAATGTCACGCCATGCCATAAGGAGCGTACATGCGGAATGTGAATGTGGTGACAGTGGCAATTGCGCTAATGTCACGCCCTAACCCGTTGACACATATCGCCTTACCTCAGCATGTGACATTGTGAAGGTAAAATCACTGAAAAAACAATAATGATGTAAAATGGTTGCTGCCACCGATTGAATCGGCCATACGCCCACCCTACCCACAGAACACCTAAATCAGAGATACAGACCGATAAAAAACTGCATCCTTCCACATCCTGCATTGCGTTTTGCCGTCAGTTACCATGCGAAATGCGGCAAAACGCCTAATAAAAGGCAACCTTTTACAGCGTGAAAGACTATCTTTTGCGCCATGCATGAACACGTTTATGAATCCCCTAACGTCTTTATACCAAATGAATATCGGCAACTTACCATGTAGGTAGCACCGTGCCGACACGTAAAAAAACAAGGCTACATGGCTTTTTGTCGCCAAAACGTTTCTCTTTTTCCAAAATAATTACTTACTTTGCAAATATTACTATAAGTTAATGTAATTACGTGCAGAAAAAGAAAATATTGAAATGGTCTGTCGGCATAGTGCTGACACCTGTCTTACTATTCGCCATATTGACCGTATTGCTTTACCTGCCTCCAGTGCAAAACTGGCTCGTAAGGCAAGTTACCGCTTACGCTTCCGAGCAGACGGGCATGGAGATTTCCGTAGAACGGGTTAAGTTGGTATTCCCGCTCGACCTCGGCGTGGAAGGCTTCAGGATGATTCAGCCTAACGACTCGCTGCCACAGGCGAAAGACACCATAGCCGACGTTAAACAGCTCGTAGTGAACGTGCAGCTGTGGCCGTTGCTGAAACAGCAAGTAGAGATCGACGCCTTAGAGTTCACCGGCGTAAAACTGAACACGGCCGGTTTTGTGCACGAAGCGCGCGTAAAGGGCAGCGTAGGGCGGTTATACGTGCAAAGCCACGGCATAGACCTCGGCAAGGAGACAGTAATGGTGGACGAAGCGGCGCTTGCCGACGCCGACATAGACGTGGCGCTGAGCGACACTGTGCCGCCTGACACAACGACGACTGAGAACAAATGGAAGATAAGAGTCGGCAAGCTCGACATCGACAAGACGGGTGTGACCGTACACATGCCCGGCGACACGCTGCAAATATCGGCCTATCTCGGCAAGACGGAAGCGCGCAACGGACTGTTCGACCTTTACTCGGGACTGTACAAGATACAACGTTTCGACCTTGACGAGGGCATTATAAAGTACGACGACAACTTCAAGCCGAACGTGAAAGGACTCGACCCGAACCACATTGCGCTTTCCGACGTCTCGATAGGCATAGACTCAGTATATTTCCGCTCGCCCGACATGAGCCTTTCGCTGCGCTCGTGCTCGTTCAAGGAGAAAAGCGGCATAAACGTAGAACAGCTGGACGGCAGGTTCGCAATGGACTCCACTAAGATAGAACTGCCCGTATTCAGCTTGAGGACTCCAAACTCTACGCTCGCCACACGCCTTACGATGGACCTCGACGCCTTCGACGACAAGGCTCCGGGCAGAATCAGCGCTTATGCCGACTGCGCAATCGGCAAACAAGACATCATGAGGATAGTCGGCGACATGCCCACGGCCTTCGTCCGCCGCTGGCCCAACCAGCCGCTAAGCATAAAGGCCGCAGTGGCCGGCAACACGAAAAACCTTAACATAGGCGGAATAAACATCAAACTGCCTTCGGCTTTCAACATAAGCCTGAAAGGCAAAGCTGCCGACGTTACCGACACGGACAGACTGAGGGCTACGGTGACGCTCGACGCTAAGACGTACAACCTCGGCTTCGTAAACGAGCTGCTTAGGGCGCAAGGCGTAGCGGCAACAATCCCGGCGGGCATAACAATGAGCGGCGTCGCCGGAATCAACGGCAAACGCTACAACGCCGACCTCGCAATAGCCGAAGGCGGCGGACGGATAAGGGCGAAAGGGCACTTCGACGCGAAACGCCTGAGTTACGACGCGTCGCTGACGGCAGAGAACCTTGAAGTCGGCCACTTCATGCCAGGCAACGGCATGGGCGGACTGACTGCCGACATCGCCGTAAAAGGCGTCGGCACGAACATGTTGTCACCACGCACAACGGCCACGGCCACGGCCGCCGTCAAAAAATTCAGCATCGGGGAATACAACCTCGACAGCATAAGGCTCGAAGCCGACATCGACAAAGGACAAGCCGGCATCACGCTGAACAGCGACAACCCTTTGGCGAAAGGCTTCATAGCAGTCAACGCCGTACTCAACCCGAAGATGATACGCTCAACACTTTCGGCCGACGTTGAGAACATCGACTGGTACGGCCTGCGGCTCACCGAATCGCAACTGTCTACCTCGTTCAAGTTCAACGTCGCCGCCAACACCGACTTGAAGACCGTGCTCGGCGTGAACGGATTGATACGAGACCTCGCAATAGCCGACTCGGGACACATATTCCGCCCGAACGACTTGTCGGTAGACATCATTACGAGCCTCGACACGACGCACTTCGTCACCGAATGCGGAGACTTCAAGCTGCGCATCAACGGCCAAGGCGGATACAGGAAGATACTTGCGAAAGTCGGCGAATTTGCCAAAGAGCTCTCAACAGAGCTTGAAAGCAAGCAAATCAGCATATCCGAACTTCGCAAGAAGCTGCCTACTGCGCAGATATACCTTAACACCGGCAAGGACAACCCATTGAGCCGCTTCATAGCAAGAAAAGGCTTCACATTCCAAGATGCCGACATCGACATCACCTCGTCGCCCGTAATGGGACTCAACGGCAGCGTGCAACTGCTGGCACTGCAAAACAGCGCCGTGCAATTGGATACGATACGCTTCAACATCGTGTCCGACTCGACAAACTGCACATACAACGGACAGATAAGGAATAGCGCGAAAAACAAACAATATGTTTTCAACGCCTTGCTCGACGGATTCGTCTACGAAAAAGGATCCGGCGCCAACATCCGATTCTACGACGCAAAAGACAGCCTCGGCCTGAAACTCGGCTTCCAAGCGTCAATGGAGGAAAAAGGAATAAAGGTGCATCTTTTGGCCAACGACCCCATACTCGGTTACAAGAGATTCAAGGTGAACGACGACAACTACCTTTACCTTGGCGCAGACAAACGCGTATCGGCCAAGCTGCAGCTGATAGCCGACGACGGAACGGGAGTTCACATATACTCTAACGACGAAAACACAGAAGCCCTGCAAGACATAACGATCGGCCTCAACAAGTTCGACCTCGAGAAAGTGCTGACCGTAATACCGTACATGCCGCACATAACAGGCATAATGAACGGCGACTTCCACGTCATACAGAATCCCGAAGCCTTTTCAGTATCGGCATCGCTGTCAGTCGACAAAATGACATACGAACGCAGCCGTATGGGCGACCTCAGCACGGAATTCGTCTATATGCCACAAGGCGACGGCACACATACGCTTGACGGCGTGCTAAACTGCAACGGCAAGCAAATAGCCGAACTAAGCGGAACCTACAACTCAAGCAACGACAACTCCGGACTTGACGTCGCCCTCAACATGACCCGCATGCCGATGAGGCTTATAAACGGATTCATACCAGACAGGATTGTACGCTTCAACGGATACGCCAACGGCGGACTGACGCTCAACGGCCCGTTAGACAAGCTGCAAGCCAACGGAGAAGTAATGCTTGACTCATGCCACATGCGCAGCGCACAATACGGAGTACAACTACGCTTCGAAGACAAACCGCTGCGAATAGTTGGCAGCAACCTCCTGTTCGAAGACTTCAAGATGTTCGCAAGCAACAACAATCCGCTGACAATCAACGGGCACGTAGACTTCTCAAACATGAGCGCAATGAACATGGATTTGGACATGGTTGCCCGTAACCTTAGAATCATCGACTCGAAGGAGAACCGCCGAAGCGTTGCTTTCGGCAAGGCGTTCGTCGATTTCTTCGCAACCATGAAGGGGCCGTTGGAACGGTTGGAGATGCTCGGGCGGCTCGACGTGCTCGGCACAACCGACATGGCTTACATCTTAAGGGACTCGCCCCTTTCCACCGACAACCGAATGGAAGAGCTCGTCAAGTTCGTCAGCTTCGAAGACACCGCCGCCACCGTAGTCGAACACAAGCCACTTTCCGGTTTCAAGATGGACATGGCGCTGAACATAGCGCAAGGAGCGCACGTAATGTGCTACCTAAACACAGACCATTCAAACTACATCGACCTTATGGGAGGCGGCAGCCTGAGACTTCAGTACGGACTGACCGGAGAAATGAGCCTCACCGGACGGTACACGCTCGACAACGGCGAGATGAAATACTCGCTGCCGATCATTCCGCTTAAGACATTCACCATTCAGGACGGCAGCTATATCGAATTCACCGGCGACCCGATGAACCCCAAACTGAACATCACCGCCACTGAACGCACCAAGGCCAACGTATCGTCTGACGGGGCACAAGAAAGAACAGTGGAATTCGATTGCGGAGTAGTAATAACCAAGACACTGTCGGACATGGGACTCGAGTTCACCCTTAGCGCACCCGAAGACATGACACTGAACAGCGAACTGCAATCAATGAGCGTCGAGCAACGCGGCAAGCTGGCCGTAACGATGCTCACAACGGGCATGTATCTCGCCAACGGCAACACGGGCGGATTCTCGATGAACGACGCACTTAACTCATTCTTGCAAAGCGAAATAAACAACATAACAGGAAGCGCGCTAAGGACTCTCGACTTAAGTTTCGGCATGGACAACTCTACCGACGCAAGCGGCAGTTCGCATACAGACTACTCGTTCAAATTCTCAAAACGATTCTGGAACAACAGGATAAGGATAGTCGTAGGAGGAAAAGTGTCGACCGGGCCGGAAGTGGCCAACCAAAACGAATCGTTCTTCGACAACGTTACATTGGAATACCGCTTGGGTAAGTCGTCAGACAAATACGTCAAGCTGTACTACGACAACAACGCATACGACTGGCTCGAAGGCACCGTGCGCGAATACGGCGTAGGTTTCACATGGAGACGCAGCCTACAAAACGTCAAAGACTTATTCAGCTTCCTGAGGAAGAAAACGCCGACGCAACAGCCGGCCGACTCAACAAAGAACAATAAATAATGATGAAAAGGAACATTCTTTATATTTTGGTCTGCATACCGCTTATAATGCTTCTCGCGTCATGTTCGACTACGAGGAAAATCTCAGACCGCGACCAATTGTTCATCGGCCTCGAGAAGATAAAATACGGCGAGGCTGAAGAGAACGACCATCTCAACACAACAAAAGAGGAGGTGGAGGCGTCGCTGGCAACACCACCAAACGGCGCATTGTTCGGCAGTCCGTATTACCGTTCGCCGTTCCAATACCGCCTGTGGATATGGAACGCCTTCTCCGGGTCGAGAAACAAGATAGCCCAATGGATAACGCGCACGTTCGGCAAGGCCCCCGTGCTGATGCGCCAAGTGAACCCCGAGCTGCGCGCGTCCGTGGCCCAGTCGGTATTGCACAACCACGGCTACCTTGACGGGAGCGTAAGCTACAAGATAGTCACACAAAAGAACCTGAAGAAAGCAAAAATAGCATACAACGTTGATTTCGGCAGGCTGTTCACCGTCGACACGCTCGAATACGTCGACTTCCCCACCACGGCCGACAGCCTGATCAACCTCACGAGGAAAGACGCAAAGGTAAAACCGGGCGTGCCGCTCGACGCATCGATAATGGACGCCGAGCGCACCCGCCTGGCGCAACTGTTCCGCAACAACGGATACTATTACTACCAGCCTAACTTCGCATCATACTTAGCCGACACCACGGCGGTGCCGGGCAAGGCGCAGCTAAGGCTGCAGATGGCAGGCAACCTACCCGACATGGCGAGGCGCAAATGGTATATCGGCAAGATAACCATAGACATGCGCCGGCAATTCATGGAAGAACTTACCGACTCGTTCAGCCACCGCTACTTCACCGTAAGGTTCAACGGCAAGCGCCCCCCGGTACGCCCGAGGATAATACTGGCCGACCTCAAGCTGAGGCCGCGCCGCCAATACAGCTACGACAAGCACATTGAGTCGGCCAACAAAATCAACGGGTCGGGGCTGTTCAGCTCGGTAGAGTTCAACTTCACGCCGCGCGACACCTCTGGAAGGAGCGACACGCTCGACCTAAACCTAAGCTGCACGTTCAACAAGCCATACGACTTCTACGTAGAGACCAACTACAAGAACAAGATCAACGGACGCCACGGCCCAGAGCTCGTAGTAGGTATCGTAAAGCGCAACGCATTCCGCGGCGGCGAGAAACTCGACATAAACCTGCACGGCTCATACGAATGGGAACAGGGAGGCAACGTCAACGGCTCGGGCGGCAACATGAACTCATACGAATACGGACTAGACGCGTCGATAGAATTTCCACGCCTCATAGCACCGTTCATCAAGCGTCGCCGGTTCTATACAACGCCGTCAACCTACGCCCGCTTGGCCACGAACGTGCTCAACCGCCCCAACTACTTCAAGATGCACACGTTCTCGGCCGAATGGACATATACGTGGCAACGCTCCGACAAGTGGCGCCACGAGTTCAGCCCACTCACGCTGCAATACCAGAAACTGAGCCACACCACAATGAAGTTCGACTCGATACTCTACGCCAACCCGTACCTGCAAACGTCTATGCAAAACGTCTTCATCCCTAAAATGCGCTACTCGCTGACATACAGTTCGGCCATGCGCAGCAAAAACCCGTTGGTATGGGAAACCACGCTCACCGAGTCGGGCAACATCCTTACGCTCGGCTACATGGCGGCAGGCAATAAATGGGAAGAAAAGGGCAAACAGCTGTTCGGCAACCCATACGCGCAATTCGTAAAACTCGAGACCGACGTCAGCAAGACGTGGACGCTGAGCCATAAGGCGCAACTCGTAGCCCACGCCAACGCAGGCGTCATCTATACCTACGGCAACAGCATCAGCGCGCCTTACAGCGAGCAGTTCTACGTAGGCGGAGCCAACAGCATCAGGGCCTTCGCAGTGCGCAGCATCGGCCCAGGCAGCTACACTACCGACGTGTCGCGGCTGTCGTACCTCGACCAAACGGGCGACATCAAGCTGCAGCTAAACCTTGAATACCGGCTCAACCTATTCGGCGACCTCTACGGCGCGGCGTTCGTCGACGCTGGCAACGTATGGGCCCTGCGCGACGACGGCTACCGCCGCGGCGCACAGTTCAAACTGAAAAACGCCCTTAAGGAAATGGCACTCGGCACGGGCATCGGCATACGCTACGACCTCGAGTTCCTCGTGCTCCGCTTAGACTGGGGTATCGGCCTGCACGTACCCTACGAAACGGGCAAGCGCGGATTCTACAACATACCGAAATTCAAGGACGGCCAGGCCATACACCTCGCCGTGGGCTACCCGTTCTAACCAAGTAAAGACAAAAGGTTGCTTTTAGAATGCAAAAAGCAGCTTTCCGCACGCTAAAAAGCATCCTTTCATCACGCAAAAGGCATCTTTTTACGAGCTAAAAGGCATCTTTTCAGAAAACATAAAAAACAACAAACGGAATTTTATATTAAGGCGATTACATTATCAGCTTAATTAAACGTGAGTTTGGTATAAGAAAAAGTATCCCTACTAATTTGTAAAAAGCCCGGAATGACGGTATGCCACAGACTTTTTACAAATTAGTAGGGATACTTTTTCTTATACCGAACTCACCTTAATTAAATGTTCTTATACAGAACCCACGTATTAAGCCCAAAATATTATTTTCAGCCGTTTTTAATGTCACAATGTCACGGCATGCGCTATATTATTGGGAATCAACATATTACGACGTGACATTAACCATCTGCCGACATTCACAACTGTCACACCGGTGTACGGATGTGACAAAGGTGAATGTCGGCAGATGGTTAATGTCACGCATCAACACCCTGATTATCAATAATTTATATTACGATGTGACATTGTGACGTTAAAACGCACGAAAAAACATATTAGGTTAATCAGCACTGCGCAAACAGGCTTACGGCAGCAAAACCTTACGCCCGCCTACGATATATATGCCACGCAACGATTTCAAAGGCGCATACACCCTTACGCCCTGAAGATTGTAAACGGGCAGCCCTTCGAGCCGGCGCACGTCGGGCGTCTCGGGTTGTCCTATGCCCGAAACGTCGGGATTGCCACCGCCGTTAAGCAGCGGGTAAGCATCAGTCCCCACGTCCTGCCCCCACGGCGCAGGCACTTGGTCGCCGTTGAGCAACACGCAGATGCGGCCGCTCGAGAAGTCGTCCTCGGTGCAAGCCGTAAGACCGGCAATGTCGGCGAAACCGTTCTCGCCCACGCCCGGCACGCCCGACTCAAGATAAAAACTGTTCGTCACCTTAAAATAGCCACCATATCCGTTATACGTACTTATATACCCAATGAAACTTCCGGAGAAAGTCTCTGATATGTTCTCATTTTCAATCACTTCGACCTTACCATACGAAAAAGTATTAGTTATTTCATTTTCATCCCCTTCATAACCGTTATAAAAAGAGGCAACACCACCAATGACATATATGCCCGACACATCGCCGGCGTTATAGCAATTACTAATCGACGCCGCGCTTACCTGTCCGAACAGTCCGCCGGCACAGCCTCCGCCGGCTATTATCCCGTCATTATAACACTGCTCGGCCACCGCGTCATACAGGTTGAGGCACAAGCCTGCCGTATAACAATATCCTACCGTATATCCACGTCCGGAAGATATGTTGCCCGAATTGTAACAATGCTGAATCCTGTTCCTAACCGTATTGGCCAATCCTGCCGCCGTGGGGTCGCTCCAATGCGATCCGTCCATATACAAGCCCACGATGTCGCCCGTATTGTAACAACAATTCATCAGGCTGTCTACCGTGCCAGAAACAAGTCCGTAAGAATAAGAGCCAGTCACGTTGCCCGTATTGTAACAACTGTCTATAACTTGAGCATCCATGTTACCTAAGCCGCACGACATAAAACCTTCTCCGCCATTGATGCCGCCCTCGTTGCTGCAACGCAACATTCTTACGCCCATCGCTTCCCAGCCGTTACCTACTAATCCGCCAATATTGTCTTGGAACGGAACATCACCTGTTTCTTTTATTCCTATAACACCTGAATTATGACAATCTGTAATAACGACACCTGATGAAAAGAAACTGCCGAACAATCCGCCTATTGTCTGCATACCTGTAACATGTCCTTCGTTACGGCAATCATTTATCGAATCAGCTCCAGAAAGATACCCGACCAATCCACCGGTTTTGAAACTAATATTAGAACCGGAATAAGGCAAGTCGACCGTTCCCGTATTGACACAGTGTGACAATTCATAAGCTCCAAGCCTACCGGCAATACCGCCAATCTCAGTGATACTTTCAATATTCCCTTTGTGGGCAGTTATATATCCAGAATTTGTACATTCTGAAACTTTATCCAAACCATCACCTGCTCCAAATATACCGCCGGAACCAAACACGCCGTTGATGTCGGAAGTGTTTGAAAGCCTTTCAGCCACACCGTTGAGTAACGACGCATACCCGACTATTCCGCCTGCGATGCCGCTACTGTAAATCGAGCCGGAATTCGTGCAATCCGATATTACCTTATTCTCACCCGAAGACCAATATCCGACTATTCCGCCAAGACTCGTCGTACTCATCGTGTATCCTGTTTCAATACTCTCACACCTTATGCTACCGCTGTTGCTACACCCCGTAACTGATACCGTACTCCATAAATATCCAGCTATGCCGCCAGCCATTGTACAAAAGCTGAACGGGTCAGGTGTAAGGCTCGTAGCGTCGCGGTATATCGAGCCGGAGTTCTTGCAATCGGCGATTGAACCGTTCTCAAGCCATCCCACGACGAACCCGACGTAAGAACTAATCTCAGACGGAGATTCGCATGTTGCCAATGAATTGGTTATATTTAAGTTCTTGAACTCGGCGTCCTTTGCCGAACCAAACAGGCCGTTGCCTTGATAAGTCAAGTCCAAGTAAAGTCCGCTTACGGTATGTCCCCTGCCGTCGAACTTACCCATGAACTGGATTCCGTAATTCCAATCGTGCCCTATCGGCACCCACGCCTGCGGCTGCCCGTCGCCGGTAACGGTACCGTCGGCATTGAACGTGAAGCCGGGATTAAGGTCGATGTCCGCCGTAAGGGCGAAACATACGCCCTCATACGTGGTTCCGTTATTCACATACCAAGCAAGGTTGGCGAGCTGCTGGGCCGAGTTAATCAGATAAGGGCTTTCCTCAGTGCCGAGACCTTCATAATAAGGCCGCTCGGCCACTTCACCCGGATACGTCCAACTTTGGGCTGAAGCCACGGCATGCCCTTGAAAAAGGTAAACGGCGACTAAAACCATCACCAGTGAAAGAAAATTCTTTTTCATACTAACTAATATGTTTTTTAGTTTCTAATTCTAAAAGCAAAAGTAAACATTATTTTAGAATCGTGGAGATTTTATTTCATTAAAATTGTGTTTATATTTTCACAAGACATGAATATACGACATATTTTGATTAATTTTGCGCATTGATTAAACTAACAAAACAAGATGAAAAATATAAATACAAGAAAAAGCATCAGGAAATATTCGGACAAGGAAGTGTCTGACGAACTGCTCAACCGCCTGCTCTCCGAGGCGTCGCGCACGCAGACGATGGGCAACATGCAACTTTACAGCGTGGTAATAACCCGTTCGGCCGAAATGAAAGCAAAACTTGCGCCCGCCCATTTCAACCAACCGATGGTGACCGAAGCGCCGGTTGTGCTGACCGTATGCGCCGACTTCAACCGCGCAAGCAACTGGTGCCGCTGCCGCAAGGCCGCCCCCGGATATGACAACTTCCTGTCGTTCATCAACGCCGCCACCGACGCCCTACTCTACACACAGACATTCTGCAACCTCGCAGAGGAGGAAGGGCTCGGCCTGTGCTTCCTCGGCACTACGGTCTACATGCCGCAGATGATCATCGACACTCTGCAGCTGCCTAAATTGGTTATGCCCGTGGCCACGATTACGCTCGGCTGGCCCGACGAGAATCCGCCGCTCAGCGACCGCCTACCTTTGGCTTCGTTCATACACGACGAGACATACCGCGAATACTCGCCTGCCGACATCGACCGCTATTACGGCCCCAAGGAAGAACTTGAGGAGAACAAAGAGTTCGTGCGCATAAACAACAAGGAGACGCTGGCGCAAATCTTCACCGACATACGCTATACGAAGAAAGACAACGAAGCCATGTCGGCCGGAATGATAGAGGCTCTCAAACGGCAGGGATTTATTCTTTAACCCAAATCGGTCGTTAGACTTCAGTCTGATTATGTGTTTATGCCGTGTAGATTGCTTTCCGTTTCGGCGAAGGCG
>CALUFA010000051.1 GCA_944319795.1 uncultured Prevotella sp.
TTTTTGTTATTCTTGTTATACTATTGAAATTCAATATTTTACGGATTTACTTTTAGGCGATTCTCATTTGTGGCGGGCCACGTAAGACGTAAGCCGGCCCTGCATGCCGAGCGCCGAGGCGAGGCGGCCGAGGCGCTTGTTGTGGGTGCGCAGGGCCGTGTCGTAGCTTACGGGCGAACGGGTAAGCGGATTGTAAAGTATCGGGAAGAGGTAAGGACAGGCGTCGTCGGCCACGGCGTAGCGCCTTATTATCTCGAGCGCGCACGGCTGCACGCCCACCACGAGCAGGCGCCCCGTCTTGTGGCGGCAGTAGGCCACGCAGCCGTCGGCGTACTGCGACTTTTGCAAGTAGGCGATGTCGACGAAGGCCATGCCCTGCATGTAGATGCTGAAAAGGAACATGTCGCGCGCAAACTCGAGGGTGCCGTCGCCGCGGCAGTCGGCCAGGATGAGCGCCCTAACCACCCCGCCGTCGAGCGCACGCTTGGGGGTGGCGTCGCGCCCGGTGAACACCTTGCGCATCGGACGGCGGTCGACGGATATTAGGCCATCGTCGACGGCATGGTTGTAAGCGGCGCGCAACACGCGCATATACAGCGAAATAGTGTTGCGGCGCAGGCCACGCTGCTGAAGGAAGTCCTGGAAATCGCGCATCAGCGCTGCCGAAACATCGCACAAGGGTATGTCGCAGCCGCCGCGGAACAGCCACACCTGGCGCAACGCGCAGGCGTAGTTACGCGACGTCTTGACCTTACCCAAACTCCTGAAATGTAAAACTCGCGCCTCTATCAAGGCGAAAAGTCCGATAGTATTCTCTCTTTTCTCCATAGCCGGAAACAATTATAAACGGCAAAATTAAACGCATATACGATACGACGGAACTATTTACGCTATTATTTTCACAAAGAAACAACCTTCAACCGCTTTCTGCAAACAAAGGTTAAAAACACCGGCTGCAACGCATTTTCACGCCGGAAAACTTGCAAGTAACGGCAAAACGCATTACATTTGCAGTGTACTACAACAATAGTACACAGTTAAACACCGCCCGGAAAGGGGAAACCCCACCGGCATTAAACACCTAAGCAACTATGGAAACGACGGCAACCGACGGCCGCAACGACGGCGCAAACACTTTAAACACAGGCAAAATGATACGCATAGAAAACCTAAAGTACAAGTACCAGGGCGCGGGCCGCTACGTGTTCGACGGCTTCAACCTCGACTTCGAGGGCAACAACATCTACGGACTGTTGGGCAAGAACGGCACGGGCAAGTCTACCCTGCTCTACCTTATCAGCGGACTGCTGCGCCCTACGGCCGGCAGGATAACCGTGGGCGGCACGGACTCGGCCGCCCACGACGCAGGCATGCTGGCCGAAACGTTCATCGTGCCCGAGGAGTTCAGCCTCGCCCCGGTGACCCTTGAAGCCTACGTAAGGATGAACGAGCCGTTCTATCCGCGCTTCAGCCGCGAAGTATTGGAAAGCTGCCTGCGCGACTTCGAACTTACGCCCGACATCCACCTCAAGGAGCTTTCGATGGGGCAGAAGAAGAAAGTCTACATGAGCTTCGCCCTTGCGGCCAACACGCGCCTGCTGCTCATGGACGAGCCGACCAACGGCTTGGACATTCCGTCGAAGAGCCAGTTCCGCCGCGTGGTGGCCAACAACATGGACGACGACCGCATGATGATAATATCCACCCACCAGGTGCACGACGTAGAGTCGCTGTTAGACCACATCGTGATGCTCGACCGCTCGGAACTGCTGCTCGACGCGTCGGTGGCCGACATCTGCGCCAAGTACGACTTCGAGTTCCGCTCGCTCGGAGAGCCGCAGGACGACGTGCTCTACGCCGAGCCGTCGGTGCAGGGCAACGCCGTCATCACACGCAAGCGCGAGGGCGGAGGCGACACGCAGCTGAACTTGGAACTGCTCTTCAACGCCGTTACCAAAAGGGCGCTGTAACAACAGTGTCGTCGGGCGGATACGCCCAATCGGCCCAATCGGCCTAATACAATCATCCTCAAAAAAACAAAAACGGGAAATATTATGACAAACTTCGACATGAAACGCTTCGGACGAGTGCTCAAATGGTCGGCCGTAATGACGCGGAAAGAGATGCTTACCAACGCCGCCGCCATGTTCTTCGCAATGTTCCTGCCGTTCATCATACAGATGACGGCCGGATACCGCAGCCCCGAAGCGGTGGTGGCCGCAGGCATAAACACGGCCATGCAAATAGACATCTTCATCTACTTCATCATCGTAATGATAGGCGGATGCCGCCTTTTCAGCAACATGAACACGAAAGAGCAGCGCATAACGTTCAGGATGCTGCCGGCCACCGACCTCGAGAAGTTCGCCGCGAGGGCGCTTTACGTAACCGTGGCGTGGTGGGTCATGGCCATTGCCGCATTCTGCTTGGCCGACGTCTGCCGCATGCTGATAAGCCTAACGGTGGGCATCGACGTGGTGGGAAGCGCCATACCCGGCTTCATAGGGCATGTGTTCGGCGGAGGTTGGGACGACGCTTTCACGGTGAACGGCTCTTCGGAGTCGGCCGCCTTAGCGGCGGTGGCGGTTACGGCGGCCTGGCTTTTCTTCGTGCATTCGCTCTACGCATTGGGCGGAGCGTTCTTCCGGCGCCGCCAGTTCGTATTAACCTCCATTACAGTTTGCATCTTAGGCTTTATCGGCTCGATACTGTTCGTACACTTCGTTGACAACTTCCACGCCGATTTCCAGCTCTCTTGGATAACCGCCTTGGCATGGACGGGCACGGCGGTGTTCGCCGCACTGGGCCTGCTCGACTGGTGGCTGGCTTACTGGATATTCCGACGCATGCAGGCGGTGAACAACAAATGGGTGAACCTATGACTTTAAGTGAAGAGTGAAAAGTGAAGAGTGAAAAATCCAATTGACGTTAAGCGAGGGATGGATGGCGCAGGGTCGGGTGTCCGACGCCGTCAGTGGTTGCCGCCCTTGGACTGCTTACATTCTCCATGAAGTTTTAAACTATTAATATAAAAGCATAATCTCATGAAGAATTTCGATATGAGCTACAAGCTGTTCAGGCGCATGCAGGTTATAACCTATAAATGGATAAACTAATGAACTTTACTTCGGAGAAAGCGATTTACATACAGATAGCCGACCGCCTGTGCGACGAGATACTCACGGGGAAGTTCGTCGACGACGGACGCATACCCTCGGTGCGCGAGTACGCCGTGCTTTTAGAGGTGAACACGAACACCACCGTGAAATCTTACGACCTGTTGGAGCAGCAGGGAGTGATATATAAGAAGCGCGGATTGGGCTACTTCGTCACCCCTGGCGCCAAGCAACAGATACTCCAGGAGAGGCGCAAGGAGTTCATGGAGGCGCGCCTGCCCGAGATGTTCCGCCAGATGCGTATGCTCGGGATAGGCATCGAGGAGGTGGAAGAAAGATGGAACGACGACGGAAGTTGAAGCGTTAGGAAAAGTTATTGAAGTTAAAGCCGAAAGCCTTGCCGCCTTATTCAGGAAGGATTCGCCGGTAAGACGGGGCGCAGACTTATAACTTCCATAGCTTCACCGGTTCCTGTTTCATTACGAATATTAAGGTAATGGCTTTAACTTCTATAAATTCTATAACTTCTTTAAATTCCCAACATGGCAATGATACACCTTAAAGACATCAACAAGACTTACGACAACGGCCAGCCGCTGCACGTACTGAAGGGCATAACGCTCGACATCGAGAAGGGCGAGTTTGTGTCGATAATGGGCGCGTCGGGCTCGGGCAAGTCTACATTATTGAACATACTGGGCATCCTCGACAACTATGACTCGGGCGAATACACGCTCAACGGCACGCTGATAAAAGACCTCTCGGAGACGCGCGCGGCCGAATACCGCAACCGCATGATAGGCTTCATCTTCCAGTCGTTCAACCTCATATCGTTCAAGACGGCCGTAGAGAACGTCGAGCTGCCGCTCTTTTACCAGGGCGTAGGCCGCAAGCAGCGCCGCCGCATGGCAATGGAATACCTCGACCGGCTCGGCCTTAAGGAATGGGCCGGGCATTATCCCAACGAGATGTCGGGCGGACAGAAGCAGCGCGTGGCCATAGCGCGCGCGCTGATAACGCACCCGCAGATAATATTGGCCGACGAACCTACGGGCGCATTGGACTCGAAGACGAGCGTCGAGGTGATGAAACTGCTAAAGCAGCTCAACGAGGAGCAGGGCATGACGATAGTGGTGGTGACCCACGAGAGCGGCGTTGCCAACGAGACCAACAAGATAGTGCACATCAAGGACGGCGTGATAGGCAACATAGAGGTGAACTTCGACCACCACGCCTCGCCGTTCGGAACAGGGGGAATCATGAAGTAAAGTGAAGAGTGAAGAGTGAAAAGTGAAAAATCCATTACCATTTTTCTACTCTTCCATAATTCCCAGTCTTCACAGTTCTCCCAGTCCTATCTTTAGAATGCCGTCTTTTAGACTGCGAAAGGTGGTCTTTCGCACGCTGAAAGGTAACCTTTTACAAGCTAAAAGGCGGCATTTTGCAAGGCAGAATATAACTCACTGACTAACAATAGATTACAAAGCAACAAGAAATGAGAGACATTTTCGTCGAGATATACAGTACGGTAAGGCGCAACAAGCTGCGCACCGCGCTTACGGGTTTCGCCGTGGCGTGGGGCATATTCATGCTGATATTCCTGCTCGGGGCCGGCAACGGCCTTATCAACGCCATGATGCTGCAGAGCGACAGGTTCTTGGACAACTCGATGATGGTGGGCGGCAGCTACACGTCGAAGCCCTACGACGGGCTGAAGGAGGGGCGGCGCATACGCCTGAACGACAAGGACATGGCCGTGGCCGGCAATAATTTTCCGCAGAACGTGGAAGAGACCGGCGGCTCGATGAGCCTGAGCGGACTGACGCTGAGCTGCGGCGCCAACTACGTAAGCGGCTCGGTAGACGGCGTGTTTCCCAACGAAATCGAGATAAACAAGAAGGAGATGCTCTACGGCCGCTTCGTCAACAACATAGACATCAGCCAGAAGCGCAAGGTGATAGTGCTCGGCGAGGACGACGCTAAGGAGCTGATGCCCGACGGAACAGAGCGGCTCGTAGGCCGGTACGTCGACGTTGACAGCATCGCCTACCGCGTGGTGGGCGTCTACAAGGCCGACCGCAGCGGCATGAACTCGTCGGCCTTCGTGCCGTTCACCACGTTCCGCGCCGTCTACGGCAAGGGCGACGAGGTGGAGACGATACTCTTCTCGTTCAAGGGCCTTGACACCGAGGAGGCCAACGGCCGCTTCGAGGAGCAATACCGCGCGCGGCTCAACCTGAACCACCGCGCCGCCCCCGACGACGAGAGCGCCGTGTGGATATGGAACCGCTTCACGCAGAACCTGCAGATGAACACCGGCATGAACATCATACGCACCGCCCTGTGGGTGGTGGGCCTCTTCACGCTGCTCAGCGGCATAGTGGGCGTGAGCAACATCATGCTAATCACCGTGAAAGAGCGCACCCGCGAGTTCGGCATACGCAAGGCCATAGGAGCCAAGCCGCTGTCGATACTCAGGCTGATAATCACAGAGAGCGTGGTAATCACTACGTTCTTCGGCTACATCGGCATGGTCTTGGGCGTGGCGGCCAACGAGTACATGGACGCCACGATAGGCCAAATGAAGGTGAACAGCGGCCTGTTCGAGGCCACGATGTTCTACAACCCCACGGTGGGCATCGGCGTATGCGTGGCCGCCACGGTGGTGATGGTCGTGGCCGGGACGCTCGCCGGACTCATACCTGCGCGCAAGGCGGCCCGCATAAGGCCGATAGAGGCGCTGAGGGCGGAGTAATTCTCTTTTAGTAGAAAGTAGTAAAAGAGAAAAGTAGTAAGTAGGTTTGTCAAGTAATATGGAATAAAGAAACAAGGAGGGCGACAGGTTTGAGGCAAAGGAATATGCGTAGCAGTGCGGCAAGGCATTTCTACTTACTCCTTTACTCCTTACTCCCCTACTCCTAAAAATAAAAGACATGAAATTCGACATCGACCGTTTCCGCGAGATACTCGACACGCTGTCGAGAAACAAGAACCGCAGTTTCCTTACCGGTTTCGGCGTCTTTTGGGGCGTGTTCATGCTCGTAGCCCTGCTCGGCGGCGGACAGGGACTTAAGGAACTGCTGCAAAACAACTTCGAAGGGTTCGCCACCAACTCGGCCATCATCTTCGCCCAACCCACCACGAAGCCCTACGCCGGCTTCCGCAAGGAGCGGCAGTGGAGCATGGTTTACGGCGACGTGGAGCGACTGAAGCACCATGTGCCCGAGCTTGAGACCGTCTCGCCAGTGCTCTCCCATTGGGGCGGCACCGCCGTTTACGACGACAAGAAGACCAATTGCACCATGAAGGGCCTGCTGCCCGACTACCAAAAGGTGGAGGCTCCGCAGATGTTCTACGGCCGCTACATCAACGACATGGACGTAAGGCAGAACCGCAAGGTGTGCGTAATAGGCAAACGGGTGTACAAAGAGCTGTTTCCGGGCGGCGGAGACCCCTGCGGCAAGCGCATCCGCGTAGACGACATATACTACGACGTGGTGGGGGTGGATTACAGCGCGGGCAACATGAGCGTCAACGGACGCGCCGAAACATCGGTATCGGTGCCGCTGACGCTGATGCAGAAGGCTTACAACCTCGGCGACAGCGTACACCTGATATGCGTCACGGCGCAGCGCGGCGTAACCATGAGCAGCATCACCGACAAGATGCGCACCGTGGTGGCGCAGGCCCACAGGATTGACCCGACGGACGAGAAGGCCGTCACCGTGTTCAACACAGAGGTGCTATTCGGCATGCTCGACAACCTTTTCTCGGGCGTGAACTTCCTCATACTGCTCGTAGGCATCGGCACCCTGCTGGCCGGCGCGATAGGCGTGAGCAACATAATGATGGTGACCGTGAGGGAAAGGACCACCGAGATAGGCATACGCCGCGCCATAGGCGCCACGCCGAAGAACATCCTCGGGCAGATAATATCCGAGAGCGTGATACTCACGGCGGTGGCCGGCATGAGCGGAATACTGTTCGCCGTGCTGGTGCTCGAGATGCTCGAGCTTGGCAACACTGCCGACGGGATAGTGGCGGCGCACTTCCAGGTGCGCTTTTGGACGGCCGTAGGCGCCACCGCCCTGCTCGCCTTGCTCGGCGTACTGGCCGGACTTGCGCCGGCGATGCGCGCCATGAGCATAAAGCCCGTAGACGCAATGAGGGACGAATGATAAATGCATGATTCATAATGCATAATTCACAATCGGGCCGGCGCAGGCATAATGCCTCGTTACCAGTCCTCTCAGAGCTCCCCAAACTCCCAGAACTCCCATAAAAAGAAACAATATGAAAAAGTATTTGAAAGTAATCCTTGCGGCGATCATCGTCCTCGTGTTCATCGGGACGTTCGTCTTCCTCTACATGAAGTCGAAGCCGCAGCCGGTAGTTTACGACGAGTTTTCGCCTAAAGTGACCGACATCAGCAAGACAACCGTCATCACCGGCACCATAGAGCCGCGCGACGAAGTGGAAGTGAAGCCGCAAATCAGCGGCATCATAACCGAAATCTACAAGGAAGCCGGCGAGACGGTGGAGGCCGGCGAGGTGATAGCCAAAGTGAAGGTGATACCCGACATGGGGCAGCTAAGCTCGGCCGAGGCGCGCGTCCGCTTGGCCGAAATCAACCTGAAGCAGGCCCGCGTGAACCACGAACGCGAGAAGACGCTCTACGACAAACAGCTCGTAAGCGCCGAGGAGTATGACAACGTGCGCCAGGCGCTCGACCAGGCGCAGGAGGAAAAGACGGCCGCGATAGACGCATTGGAGGTGGTGCGCGACGGCGTTTCGCGCAGCAACGCCAGCGCGAGCAGCACACTGATACGCTCGACGATAAGCGGACTCATCCTCGACGTGCCCGTGAAGGTGGGCAACTCGGTGATTCTCAGCAACACGTTCAACGACGGTACGACCATAGCGACCGTCGCCGACATGGGCGACCTTATCTTCCGGGGCAACATCGACGAAACGGAAGTGGGGCAGCTCGTTACGGGCATGCCGATGAAAATCACCATCGGAGCGCTGCAGAACCTGAAGTTCAACGCCTCGCTTGAATACATCTCGCCGAAGGCCACCGACAACAACGGCGCCAACCAGTTTGAGATAAAGGCCGCGGTGACCGTGCCCGCCGGCAACGACATACGCTCGGGATACAGCGCCAACGCCGAGATTGAGCTTGAGAGCGCCAAAGGCGTGCTGACCGTTCCCGAGAGCGCAATCGAGTTCAGCGGCGAAGACACCTTCGTATATGTCGTTAAAGGCGGCGGCAAGGAAAAGACCTACGAGCGCCGCAAGGTGGCGACGGGCCTGAGCGACGGCATCAACATCGAGATAAAAGGCGGCCTGAAAAAGGGCGAAAGGGTAAGAGGGCCGCAGAAAGTGAGCGAGAAATAATTGAAGTTTTTTCAGCAGACAAGCAGACAAGCGACAAGCAGACAAGGAGATTACCCAAACAAACATGCTTGCATAAACGTCCTGCATGCAAAAAGGCAAACAGCAAACAGGCCGGAACTTACCCAGACAAATCTACTTGTTACTTGTCTGCCGTGAACTTGTCTGCTAAAAAGAAAGGACAAAGACAATGTACCGGATAATATATACCTTAGCGTTTCTCATGGCGGTTTTGGGCGTTTCGGCCCAGCAACAGAGGGAATGGACGCTGCGCGAATGCGTAGATTACGCCTTGGAGAACAACATTACGGTGAAGCAACGCGACGTAACGAGGCGGCAGGGCGAGGTCGAACTTAGCACGGCTAAGAACAGGCGGCTGCCCGACTTGAACGGTTCGGCGTCGCAAAATTGGTCGTTCGGGCGCGGACTTACGTCTGAAAACACCTACTCGAACCAAAATACGAGCAGCACGTCGTTCAGCCTCGGCACAAGCGTTCCGCTCTTCACGGGATTCAGCATACCGCGCACGATAGAGCTGAACAAGCTGAACTTAGAGGCCGCCACGGCCGACTTGGTCAAGGCGCGCGACGACGTGAGCGTGCAGGTGGCGCAGGCTTACGTACAGATACTTTACAGCATGGAACTGCGCGACGTAGCCCTCAGGCAGATAAGCATAGACTCGATGCAGACGGCGCGCCTAAGCGAGATGTACGGCACGGGCAAGGCGAGCGGCGCAGAGGTGGCCCAACAGGAGGCAACGCTCGCCCAAAGCCGGCTGACTTACACCCAGGCCGACAACGATTACAGGCTGGCGCTGCTCTCGTTGGCACAGCTGCTCGAGCTGCCTACGCCCGAAGGGTTCGCCATAGCGCGCCCCGACACGTCGGCCATCACCGTCGACGGCACCGGAGCGCTGCCCCTGCCCGACGAGATTTACCAAGAGGCGGTGGCCTTCAAGCCGGAGGTTAAGGCGGAAATGTACCGCCTTAAGGGCACCGAGATGAACATACGGTTGGCCAAGAGCGCACTGTGGCCTACGCTGTCGCTCACGGCCGGGCTCGGCTCAAACTACTACAAGACGAGCGGTTTCGACGCGGAAGCCTTCGGAAGGCAGATGCGCAACAACTTCAGCCAGTACATAGGGCTGAGCCTGAGCGTGCCGATATTCAACCGCTTTGCCACGCGCAACAGCATACGTACCGCCCGGCTGAACCAAGAGACGCAAATGCTGCAATTGGAAAACGTGAAGAAGAACCTTTACAAGGAAATCCAACAGGCTTACTATAACGCCGTGGCGGCCAAGGCGCAGTATGAAAGCAGCATGGAGGCCGTGCGCAGCAACCGGGCCGCCTTCGACCTGATGTCGGCAAAATACGAGTACGGCAAGGCCAACATAACGGAGTTCAACGAGTCGAAAAACAACCTGTTGAAATCAGAGAGCGACCTCGCACGCGCCAAGTTCGAGTACATGTACGACACGAGCCTCATCGACTTCTACCGCGGCAAGACGCTCGACTTCTGACCGAAGAATCACCGCCGTAAAACCAAAAGGCAACCTTTTAGGACGCAAAAGGCAACCTTTCAGCCTGCAAAAGGCCGTCTTTCAGACCGTGAAAGACGGCCTTTTATAATACGCTGGGTATCAGCACGTTCCGCATGCAGCGGAAAAACGCGCTGCACGAAGCGGCACGGTAGCAAGCCATTAAGGCAAAAATAGCACGATTTATTTTGTTTTACACGCCAAAAAACGTAACTTTGCAAACCGTAACCAACCCTGGTACACATCATAAAAAGTATAAAACCGACAAGACATGGACACATTGAAAAGAGCATTGGCATCGAAACTGTTGAAGATAAAGGCGATAAAGCTGCAGCCCGACAACCCCTTCACATGGGCTTCGGGCTGGAAGTCGCCGTTCTATTGCGACAACCGCAAGACGCTGTCATACGCCGACCTGCGCAGCTTCGTCAAACTGGAGCTGGCGCACGCCGTGCTTGAGCACTTCCCCGAGGCCACGGCCGTAGCCGGCGTAGCCACGGGAGCCATAGCCCAGGGCGCGCTCGTTGCCGACGAGCTGGGCCTGCCCTTCGCCTACGTGCGCAGCAAGGCTAAGGACCACGGCATGGGCAACCTGATAGAAGGCGAACTGCCCGAGGGAGCGAAGGTTGTAGTTATCGAAGACCTCATATCCACCGGAGGCAGCAGCCTTAAGGCCGTAGAGGCGCTGCGCGCGGCCGGCTTCGAGGTGGCGGGCATGGTGGCATCGTACACCTACGGATTCCCCGTAGCGCAGAAGGCGTTCGAGGACGCAGGCGTCAAGCTCGTAACCCTGACCGACTACGAGCACGTAGTGGAAGAGGCCGTGGCCACGGGATACATCACGGAAAAGGACGTAGAGCTGCTGCACGAGTGGCGCAAGGATCCGGCGAATTTCAAGTAAATATTTTAAGCAGACAAGCAGACTTATTTCAGCAGACAAGCAGACGGGCGACAAGCAGACAAGGAGATATGCCTTGACTGCTTTAATGCGATTCTTAACGAAATGGCGAATCATCTTGTCTGCCCGTCTGCTGGTCAACTTGTCAACCAACTAAAAAGGCAAATCCCCTTGTCTGCATGTCTGCTCGTCACTTGTCAACTTAAAATAAAATGAGCAAATACGAAAGCGGCGTTAAGCAGATACCGCATCCGCAGGAGGCGGTCTACAATGCGCTTAGCGACCTTAGCAACATAGAGAGAGTGAAAGACCGCATACCGGCGGGACAGATACAAGACCTGACCTTCGACCACGACACGGTGAGCATAAGCGTGCCGCCCGTGGGCAGCATAACGCTCAAGATAATAGAGCGCGACGAGCCGAAGTGCATCAAGTTCGAGACGGAGAACTCGCCCGTGCCGTTCAACATGTGGATACAACTGCTGCCCGTAACCGACACGTCGTGCAAGATGCGAGTAACGGTGAAGGCCGACATCCCCGTGTTCCTCAAGCCGATGATCGGCGGCAAACTGCAAGACGGCGTCGACAAGATTGCCGACGCGCTGGCCTTGCTGCCTTATTAGCAGACAAGTCAACAAGCAGACAAGTTGACAAGTTATCAGCAGACAAGTTGACGAGCAGACAAGGAGATTTGCCTTGAATGCTTTAATACGATAATATTAACCAAAACAGCAAATCTCCTTGTCTGCCCGTCTGCTGGTCAACTTGTCAACTAAAAAAGTCTGCTTGTCAACTAAAAAGGCAAATCTCCTTGTCTGCTTGTCTGCTGGTCAACTTGCCAACTAAAAAAGTCTGCTTGTCAACTAAAAAGGCAAATCTCCTTGTCTGCTTGTCAACTGGTCAACTTGTCAACTATAAAAATATGAAACTTTGGGAAAAGAACTTCGAGATTAACAAGGAAATAGAGCGATTCACCGTAGGGCGCGACCGCGAGATGGACATGTACTTAGCCAAGTACGACGTGCTCGGAAGCATGGCCCACATCACCATGCTCGAGTCGATCGGCCTGCTCGAGAAGGACGAACTGACACAGCTCACGGCCGAACTGAAGCGCATCTACGAAGCGTGCGAGCGCGGAGAGTTCACGATCGAGGACGGCATTGAGGACGTACACTCGCAAGTGGAGCTAATGCTTACGCGGCGGCTCGGCGACATGGGTAAGAAGATTCACAGCGGACGCTCGCGCAACGACCAGGTAATGGTAGACCTGAAGCTCTTCATCCGCAACGAGATAAAAGAAACCGTGATGCTCGTTAAGGCGCTCTTCGACGAACTGCTGCAGAAGAGCGAACAATACAAGGGCGTGCTGATGCCCGGCTACACCCACCTGCAGGTGGCCATGCCGAGCTCGTTCGGCCTGTGGTTCGGCGCTTACGCCGAGAGCCTCGCCGACGACATGCTATTCCTCCAGGCCGCGTGGCGCATGGCCAACCGCAACCCGTTGGGCAGCGCGGCCGGCTACGGCTCGTCGTTCCCGTTAAACCGCACGCTGACGACCGAGCTGCTCGGGTTCGACACGATGAACTACAACGTGGTGTACGCGCAGATGGGCCGCGGCAAGACCGAGCGCAACACGGCCTTCGCCCTCGCCTCCGTGGCAGGCACGCTGGCCAAGATGGCGTTCGACGCGTGCATGTTCAACAGCCAGAACTTCGGGTTCGTCCGCCTGCCGAAAGAATGCACCACGGGCAGCAGCATAATGCCGCACAAGAAGAACCCCGACGTGTTCGAGCTGATACGCGCCAAGAGCAACAAGCTGCAGGCGCTGCCCGTGCAGGTTACGATGATAATGAACAACCTGCCCTCGGGCTACTTCCGCGACCTTCAGATAATAAAGGAAGAGTTCCTGCTGGCCTTCGGCGAACTGAAGGACTGCCTGCGCATGGCCGCCTACATTATTAATAAAATAGAGGTAAACGAGCACATCCTTGACGACCCGAAGTACGACCTGATGTTCTCAGTCGAGGAAGTAAACCGCCTCGCGGCCTCGGGCATGCCCTTCCGCGACGCCTACAAGAAGGTAGGTCTCGACATCGAGGCCGGCCGCTTCACGCCCTGCAAGGACATCAGCCACACGCATGAAGGCTCGATCGGCAACCTTTGCAACGACAAGATAGCCGCCCTGATGGACGGAATCATCGGCGGATTCACCTTCGACAAGGTTGAAAAAGCCGAAAAAGCACTGCTGGAATAAGGAATGCAAGGCCATTAGGCTAATTGGACTAATTAGACCTATTAGCCTAACCGGCCCATAAAACCACCCAAAGATGAAACGCTACACCTATTATATAATAGCACTGCTGACGCTGCTTACGGCATGCGGCGACACAGAATACGAATACAGCGGATACCCGTGCAACTTCGTATTCAACAATTCGGTAGGGCAAAGCCCGGCGCTAACGTCGGCAACCAACCCCAACTCGCCGGGCATATTCTGTCGCGTCACGCTCTCGGGAGGCAACTATTTCAGCTTCGCCACCAACCAGGGACTGTCTGACAGGGTGGCCCTGACCGCCATAGACAAGCAGCGAACGATAAAAATAGGCACGTATAACGAGACAGGCATAATCTTAGGCTACGGCAACCTGAACAATCCCCCCGTTTTCTACGCCTACGACAGCCAGTGCCCCAACTGTTTCAGGAACACCAACCTACCCCGATACCAGCTCACAATGCACACCGACGGCACAGCCGAATGCGGCAGCTGCCGGCGTAAATACGACATGAACAACGGCGGAATCGTAGTGGACGGAGACGGCGGCGACAAACTGATACGCTATCATGCAAACGTCACCGGCGGCGTAATTTCAGTTATAAACTGACACATAAAGTATTAAAATGTGTAAATTAATTTGCAAATTCGAGAATTAGGATTATCTTTGCATAACATTTAGGCGGCAATAGCTCAGTTGGTAGAGCGCGACCTTGCCAAGGTCGAGGTCGCGGGTCCGAGTCCCGTTTGCCGCTCA
>CALUFA010000052.1 GCA_944319795.1 uncultured Prevotella sp.
CGCGACTTGCATGTGTTAAGCCTGTAGCCAGCGTTCATCCTGAGCCAGGATCAAACTCTACACTGTATAATTTCTTCCAATATAACTTGTACCTTCAAGGACTCCGCCGCACTTGCGGCCGAGCCCCGCTGCTATCCTCGTCTGTGTCATACTTTCAAAGAACTTTTTTTTTGCGAATCGCTCACGTTTGGAAGCGAAAGCGAGTGCAAAGGTAATGCGTTTATCCTTAACTTGCAAATATTTTCAAAAGAATTTTTCAAAAACAATACAAATTTGCCGTATTCTTGATTTAAATCAACCCAAATGACTATATGGGCCAATATTACAAGCGTAATAATGACACTTTTTCTGCAAAGAAGAGACATGGTTTCACCAGTCACGAAAAATAGGGTTGACACAGATGGGAGTTAGAGACAAATAAAAGAAACAAGTGGATAATTTAGGGGGTTAAATCCATTCAAATCTTCATAGACTGTCTTTTATTATTTAAAAGGTAGTCTTTTATCTTGTTAAAGGTTACCTTTTAACGCACAAAAGGCTGTCTTTTATCATGCTAAAGGCGGCCTTTTACAAACGTTCTTGTAACGTATTGATTAACAACGTTTTACAAAGTACAGAAAAAAGTGACAAGAAACGGGACGCTGAAATCGACTATAAAACCATGAAATACGGACAAAACGACGAACTCTGAACCCGACGTTGCGGCGATAACTGGCAACGTGGTATCCATCGTTGTCGCTCCACCAGAGGATATTGGAGCGAGCCTGCCAAAAACACGGACGAGCAACGGCGCGCAAAGCAAGGTGATAAGTTCACGCGAAATGTTGGCCAACAAGGCTACCGTACCAAGCTCAGCACCGCGATATTCAGTAATAAAAACGCTTGAAAGCGAATAATACCCGAAGCCGGAACCTACGGCCAAACAGTCTGACAGGCTGCGCGCCGGAAATAAAAAGCCCACAAGGGATACGGCAGACAGCGTACCGCAGATAGTTGCCAAGGGCAACAAGAGCAGCCGCGGATTAATGTGGCGTATGTTCTTTAATGCGCTCGTATCACCGCCGACGCTCATTCCGACAAAAAACATGAGCGCACAAAGCGCATAAAAACTAATATCAGAGAAACCTGTAATGAATCCAGGTACAAAATCACAGGCTCCGACCAAGACCCCGACAACGAAAAAACCGACTATAACTAAACTACCTTTCATGTTTTAACCAATAATTATTGAAGCGTTTCCGGCTTAAGCCCAAATCGGCAAATATGGTAAGCGGAAAAACAAACCGCAAAATACGGCAGTATAAACAAACAAGCAGAATCATCTGCCGTGCCCAACATATTTATAAAGAAGCCAAGCCAACACAGCACTGCCAAGAACACCTGCGACTGACACCACGAAGGCTTCAACGCCAAGACTGCCTAAAGCGCCGACAACACGGGGATTGCCGCCGACCTCGACCCCGAGCAGGAACAAAAGCGCCCAGATAAGCACGGTTATCACACGACGGACGAACCCTGACAAACGACCTCTTGACAAAAAGCCGAACACAATACCTGCACACATTATTATAATAACTGTAAACATCGCAATAACTGATTATCACCTGACCGTTAGCCGAAATCCGACGTTCAGGTTGAAATTAAACGGTTTTTCATTATATATAGTTTTCACATTGCTGCCATTGTCGAAATAATATCCGACACCGGGTTCAACATATAGCCCGAAGCTATCGCTAAAATTATATTGCACGCCGGCCGAGGCGTCGACCGACCATTGCGGACGCCGGTCACGCAGATCACCGTCAACACTGCCGGCCACGACGTTACCCGAGATGAAATCGGTATGCGACTTACCCGAAACGCAGAACTCTACGGCTCCGCCCAACGACGCATACACGTCAAGTTTGCCTTTGCTCCAAATATTATAATTCACGCTTAAAGGAACACCTACGAAATGCAATTTCTGGTCAGTGTCAAAACCGCCGGACTCGTCACCGGATGTTATGTCAGACGAAAGGTAAGAGTAAAACGCACCAGTCTCTAAAGACAAACGTCCGACAAGTCCGAACCGCACGGACATGCCAAGCCTTACCGGCTGACGGTGCCTGACCTTCACCTCAGCCGCTTCTGTAACATTGGCAAAAGCCGATGAAGAAAGCCTGAACTGTGGGTCAATAGAACTGTAAGCCACATTGCTTTGAAGCGTATTCGCCGCTATAAGTCCGACACCGCCGGTTCCCGACGACGAGCCCAACGAAGCAATTCCACCGCCAAAAACAGCAACATCAACCTTTGCCACCTGACCGTCGGCGGCACCGTAAGAAGCCGATGTCAAACTTTTTCCCCGTTTACGCATATTCTGATTGCCACGGGAATATTTGTCATTAACGACGACACTTACTGTGTTTTCAACCTCATCATTCAAATCCGAAGCCTGAATGGAATCAACATTTTCGTACTCTCCGGTAACCGTAACGGCCCCCAAAACCGCAGGAACCGAATCGCCGACACTACAAACTTCCACAACGTTACGCACGGAATGCCTGGAAACGGAAGTTGAAAAATCCGCTGCATTCTTTTGCCCCGGCATACCTGCAGCATAAGAAACATCCTTACTACGGAAAACACCGACATTACGGTTCACGCCACCAGGCAAACCGGAGCCGCCATTACCGTTGCGCATAAGCATCCAACCAACACCGAAAAGCATGGCAAAACACGCAGCCGCCACCGCAACACGGGGCAACCAAACCACAATCCGTCCACGCCTGCCGCCTACGACCGGGGCACGCCGTGCCGAACCTTTGGCCGACATGGCCGCTTCGATGTCATGCCACAGGCCGTCGGGCGGCGGCACCCTCCTGTCGGCAAAACGCTTCCTAAGATATTCTATCCACTGTTTTTCCATGACATCAATCGTTTTTATGGGTTGCTTTATATTCTTTCACCCGCTTGGCAAGAAGGGCCTTTGCGCGCGACAGCTGCGAGGCCGAAGAACTTTCGCCTATATCCAGGATTTCCGCAATTTCCTTATGGCTCTTGTTGCCGAAAACGTATAAGTTGAAGACCATACGGTAACCGGGCGGAAGCGACAATATCAGATCGTTGATAACGCTGTCGGGAATGCCCTCGACCTCAGGTTCGTCTGCCACGTCGGGTATGTCAGAGTCGTAATCCAAGAAATTATAAGATGTGTTTTTCTTCAAAAAACGCAACGATTCGTTCACAACGATACGCACCATCCATGCCTTAAGAGAGCCTTCGCCGCGTGTACGGAACCTGCCGATCGACGTGAATATCCTCACAAAACTTTCCTGCAGCACGTCCTTACGGTCGTCTTCGCCGGAAATATAACGGGCACACACGGCGGCCAAAGACTCGACATACCGGTCGTATATCGCCTTCATTGCCATGTTGTCTCCCCTCGCCGCAAACCGTACAAGGGCATCGTCGCCATATTTCCCGTAATCCTTCATCAAGCAAAAAAATGAAAGGCCGGCCTTTCATCAAGGCGCGGCCCTTCTTGAATCAAAATATATTTATTAACATGTCAGCCGCATCATTTCACCCGTGACGAATACAAGGCTCTTTCCGTTTGTCCGGCAGAGGCGGTCGACTCCTTGCTGCAGAAGTCGAACTGAATCGACTTTTCGCCACTGTACGACTTGTACTTTAGCGTCAGCTTGACCATTTTACCCTGAGTATCGGGTAAGTCGCCAAGCCTGAATGCCACCAAAGCATCGCCGGCGTAGCCGTTCACGTCGCCATAAGCGTTGTGCTTGAACTCAACCTCGTAAGGGTCGTCTGGATTAACTCCAGTAAGAAGGTTCACATAATGAACCGTACCGTCTGTACCCCAACGCGTGCGGAAGCGCAGGGTAAGATAACCGTCTTCAGCAATATTGACCCAATCTCTCACTATTTCAATAGGGTCGTCGCCGTATTCTTCGATATTTCCGTCGGCAGGATAAGGTACTGCGTTTTTTGTCCGTATGCTGTCAATCCAATTGACATTGACCAAAGGCATCAAGTTGGCATCAGGCTCAACACCACCATCGCGCTTAACCCAAGTAAGGCTCGCCAGCGCCCTCACCTCCTTATCACCGAAGGGAGACTTCTTCATATTGTACGGATAAACGGCCGTCTTATCGTCGAGCTGCATATAAAAGCCTCCGCCGTCAGCCAAAGGCTTAACGGTAACTAAAGCATTCGGCGATGGAGGATAATAATATACGTACTCATCATCGTCGCACGCCGTGAGAGTAAAAACAGACATTATCATCACGGCCAATCCCGTAAAAAACTTCATTTTTTTCATTTTCATTGTTCCTTTCATTGTTGTTTTCTTCAACAATAAAATCATACGACACGGCAAAACCTTGCACAACGCACTTCCATTTTAATCATTATTCACAAAAAAGTGTGGCACGGCATGCCACACTTCCTGTCAAAAAAACACGCAAAAATGATTTTCACTTCTTGGCGTCGTCAATGTCGATACTCTCCAAATTGCCTGTAACCGGGTTAAGCACCACGCTCGTAAACATGTTCTTGCCGAACAGCCCTTCGTCCAAAGCGACCGTTTTTCCAAACTGTGCTGCATAAAGCTCGTAAGCAATCCACTCATCTGCGCCTTTGAACAATGTTATTTTTATCTTACCAGGCATGTTCACATACAATCCGCCGTTGTCTTTCGCCTTCTTCTTGCTCAGAAGCTCGTCTTGAACCGAAGGCATAACATGCTTGTCTTCAACACTAATATAATAAGGATTACCGCCAAGGTCGTCGGCATCGGTTATGCCCAACCTTTTTGAGAAACGGAACAACAACTGTTTGTCTACCACTTTCGTAGGAACGAACCTTACTACGGCTTCCATCGTATCCTTGACTGTCACTCCCGAGAACAACTGCATCAAAGCATTCTCGTGCGTGTCAAGATTGTTAAGCATTATGCGCAACTGCTCGCCGTCCTTGGGCATGAAATCGGCCTGCCCCTTGCTCAACATGCTCTTGCTGTCACGTATGTCATAAACCTCAAGCGCACAGAGTTCGGCCATCTTCGCCGAACTTCCTGCGGCGAGGATGTCTTCATTCATGTATTCGTGCGGGTCGAGTGGTGCAGGTTTAGGCGCAGCCCTAAACGGTTCGGGAGTTTTAACTTCCCTCGGCTCTGCATTTACAGCCAACAAGACTCCGTTTTCGTCAAGGCGCACGGAGCGTATCTTATGCTTTGAATCCGCAGGAAGCATGTAAAACTTCGCTGTGTCACGCTCGCCCTCGGAATTAACATCTATGCCCAGTATACGGTAAGTAACGGAGGGTTTTGTCGGCACATCCGTCATTTTCATATACTTCTCGGCATATATTGCAAAGTCGCCGGGAGTGTAAGATGTCTTTTCGATTTTAACAGTAAAGCGCAATTCCGTCCGTGGAAGGTAATATCCCGTGCCATCGGCTATCTCTTTCTTTTTTTGGGCGAAAGAGACTTGGATACAAGACACAAGAAATAAAGAAGCAATAACCAAGTTCTTCATATTGATTTTATATTTTGTCTATTACGAATTAGGCAAAAAACACTATCATTTGCGACTCAAACGCCTGAAGGCCAAAGGCAGGTATTTGATCAGATCACCGGCGACGAGGCATTCTTCGCCGAGTTCGGCCGCGGCAATATCTCCGGCAAGTCCGTGAAGATACATACCCAACATGCAGGCATCCGCCTGCTTGTATCCACGCGCAAGCAGACCGGTTATGATACCGGTCAGAACATCACCGCTACCGGCCGTAGCCATTCCTGCGTTGCCGGTCGGATTGAACACAACGCTTCCGTCAGGCATGCATAAGGCGGAATAATGCCCCTTCAATATTATATAAGCATGTAAGTGCTCAGCCATGTCGCGCGCATTGCTCAAACGTTCATAACTATCGGTAAAGCGGTTGCCGGCCAAACGCTCGAACTCTTTCGGATGAGGAGTCAATATAATCCCCTTGGGAAGTTGCTGCAGCCAAGCACGGTGGCTCGCAAGAATGTTCAGTCCGTCGGCATCAATCACTATCGGAGCTTGAGTACGCCTTATCTGCGTAATCATTGCAATCGCTGTGCTTTCATCCTGCCCAAGTCCCGGTCCGATGCCAACCGCGTCGAAACCTGTTGCCTCGACCGCCTCAGAAAAGCACTTCTCATCCTCGTCAACGCTCATAACAGCCTCTGGAACCGATACTTGCATAATATCATTATTGCGCCGTGGAGTACGGACTGTAACCTTACCTACCCCACTCCTCAAACAAGCCTTCGCGGCAAGCACTGCTGCTCCGGCCATACCGTAGCTGCCGGCTATAAGCAAAGCATTGCCCATTTCGCCTTTATGGGCGAAGTCATTCCGCAATAACAAGCATGAGCGCAGATCGTCTTCTTCAATAACTTTATAAGACGACGGTATGACGTCCATTCCTTCAGCGCTCAGGTTTATATCAAGAATCCGCAATTCGCCGATAATGCTTTGATTCTCGGCAAATAAGAAAGACAGTTTCTTCTGTTGTAAAGTAAGCGTGCAATCCGCCCGTATTATATTCGCCCTTACGTTGTACGTGTTGTCCTCGGTCATGAGTCCTGACGGTACATCGATGCTTACCACCGTAGCCAAAGACTGGTTTATATACTTCACCAATGAGGCGAAACCGCCGGACAAAGGTTTATTCAATCCCGAGCCGAACAAACCGTCGACCACCAACATGCCTTTTTCAAGTTTCGGAGGATCAAACTCGCTTGTAACTTCAATAAAGTTCTTGACGGCATTGCAGTCGGCAAGTCGTTTCTTATTGGCCTCGCAATCGTCCGACAACGTTCCGTTGATATTAAACAAATAAGCCGTTACCGAATAACCTTGCACGGCAAGCATCCTTGCAACGGCAAGCGCGTCGCATCCGTTATTGCCAGGTCCGGCGAATACAACCACGGGCACACCGCTGCTCCACGTTCCCATTATCGAACGGGTCAAAGCAACCGCTGCACGTTCCATTAAATCCAATGAACTTATTGGTTCGTGCTCTATCGTATATTTGTCAAGCTCGTGAATCTGAGCTCCTGTAAAAATCTTCATCAGTGCAAAAATACAAAATTAATGCTAATCACTTAGCAATGTTCGGCATATTTTTAGTAATTTTGTGCCAAAATATCAAAAAAGCATTATGCCGACAGTAAAAATCCACGACAAGGCTTTCAAGATTTCATACCCTGAGGAAGAAATACTAAAGAGGGTGAAAGCCGTCGCAGACAAAATAAACAAAGACATGGCGGGCAAGAATCCGTTGTTTCTTGCCGTACTCAACGGTTCATTCATTTTCGCCGCAGACCTTATGAGGATGATCAACATCCCATGCGAAATCTCGTTCGTCAAGCTCGCTTCGTATCAAGGCACAATGTCGACGGGCAAGGTGAAAGAAGTTATCGGCATCAACGAGGACGTTTCGGGAAGGACGATAATCATAATAGAAGACATCGTTGAGTCGGGACTTACCATGAAGCGCATGCTCGAAACGCTTGGCACGCGCAACCCCGAGTCAATACATATCTGCACGCTTTTACTGAAACCGGAAAAACTTGCCGTCGACCTCGACATCGAATATGTAGCCATGGAAATCCCCAACGACTTCATCGTCGGCTACGGCCTCGACTACGACCAGCAAGGACGAAACCTGCGAGACATATATACTCTGGTGGAAGAGTAGTTGACTTATACGTTTTTATTAATTACTAAAGATGAAAAATATTGTTATTTTCGGCGCGCCTGGTTCAGGCAAGGGCACGCAAAGCGACTTGATGATTAAAAAGTATGGTTTCGGCCATATCTCAACAGGAGACGTACTCCGCAATGAAATCAAAAACGGGACGGAACTCGGCAAAACCGCAAAACAGTATATCGACAACGGCCAGCTGATACCCGACGCCCTTATGATAGACATACTCGCAAGCGTTTACGACGGGTTCGGTAAGGAGCACGAGGGTGTCATCTTCGACGGATTCCCACGCACCATTCCACAAGCCGAAGCGTTGAAAAACATGCTCGACGAACGCGGACATAAAGTCGCAGCAATGATAGAGCTTGACGTTCCCGAAGAGGAACTCATGAAACGACTCTTAAAACGCGGACAGGAAAGCGGCCGTTCCGACGACAACGAAGAAACCATAAAGAAGCGTCTTGACGTTTATCACAACCAGACGGCTCCGCTGATTGAGTGGTACAAGAAAGAAAAACTGCATTACCACATCAACGGCTTAGGCGAGCTCGACCGCATTTTCGCTGACATTTGCAATGTAATAGACAACATCTAAAAAGTTAAGAATTAAGAGTTAAGAATTAAGAAAATATGATTGTGTGGTATCAAGAGTATTTTTCTTGGTTCTTAACTCCTAATCCTTTTAATTCTTAACTCTTAACTCTTAACTCTTAACTCTTAACTTTTACCCGACTTATGCCCGAATCAAATTTTGTTGACTACGTAAAGATATATTGCCGTTCAGGCAAGGGCGGAAGAGGTTCAATGCACCTCCGCCACGCTAAATACCAACCTAACGGCGGCCCCGACGGCGGAGACGGCGGCAAGGGAGGCAGCATATACCTACGCGGTAACCATAATTATTGGACGCTGCTCCACCTGAAATACCAACGACATGTATTCGCCGAGCACGGAGGCAACGGCGGAAAGGACAAATGCCACGGTACCGACGGCAAGGACGTTTATATCGACGTGCCGTGCGGAACGGTGGTGTATGACGCCGAAACGGGCAAATACATCTGCGACGTTACATACGACGGGCAGACGGTGATGCTGCTTAAAGGCGGCCGCGGAGGATTAGGCAACTTCCAGTTCCGCACGGCTACCAACCAAGCGCCGCGCTTCGCCCAGCCAGGCGAGCCTATGGAGGAAAAGACTATCATACTCGAGCTTAAGCTGCTCGCCGACGTCGGGCTCGTAGGCTTTCCCAATGCAGGCAAGAGCACGCTGCTTTCCGCCTTGTCGAGCGCCCGCCCGAAAATAGCCAACTATCCGTTCACCACGCTCGAACCGTCGCTTGGCATAGTAAGTTACCACGACCGCCAGTCGTTCGTCATGGCCGACATTCCCGGCATCATCGAAGGCGCAAGCGAAGGCAAGGGGCTCGGATTGCGCTTCCTGCGCCATATAGAACGCAACTCATTGCTGCTGTTCATGGTGCCCGGCGATACCGAAGACATAAAAAAAGAATACGAAATATTATTAGGCGAACTGAAGAATTTCAATCCGGAAATGCTCGACAAGCACCGCGTGCTCGCCGTAACAAAGTGCGACTTGCTTGACGCCGAACTTATTGAAATGCTCAAGGATACGACGCCGGGCGACATCCCCGTAGTGTTCATTTCCGCCGTTACGGGCCAAGGGCTCAACGAACTGAAAGACGTTCTTTGGCGCGAACTAAACAGCGAGAGCAACAAACTGAAAGAAATAACGTCTGAAGACACTCTCGTCCACCGTGACAAAGACCTCGGCATTCTGCCTGAAGAACTGCGCGAAGAGGGCGAGGATGAAATAGAATTTATCGACGAAGACGATATTGAGATTGAAGACATTGAAGACATTGAATAATTAAAAATAATGAAGAATGAATAATGAAAAATCGGAATGCCTAGCGGCAAACTGATTCTTAATTCTTCATTCTTTATTATTCATTATTCATTATTTAAATGGATTATTACGACATTTCCCCATCGGTTACGGCTTTCAGCACTACTCGTCACGGCGGTTTCAGCCACGGAGCTTACGGCAGTTTCAACATCAACCGCTATTGCGGCGACGACGATGAGTGCATAAAAAAGAACCTTGACTTGCTTTGCCGCAAGTTGGGTGTCGATGAAAACAGAATCATCATGCCCCACCAAACACACGGCAATGAGGTAAGACTTATAGGCGAAGACTTCCTCACGCTGCCGCAAACAATAAGAACAATGATTCTCGAAGGCGTCGACGCATTAGCCACCGACGTCAGGAACACATGCATAGGAGTGTCTACGGCCGACTGCATCCCCATCCTTTTGTACGATCCAGAACACCATGCCGCAGCAGCGGTACACGCCGGTTGGCGTGGCACTCTAAGCCTTATTGTCCAAAAGGCCGTTGCTTCGATGAGCCGGTCTTACCGTTCCCGTCCCGAAAACATGCGCGCCGTAATCGGCCCGGGCATATCGCTCGACGCTTTCGAGGTCGGCGACGAAGTTTACGACGAGTTCGCATCAGCCGGTTTCGACATGGAGCCGATAAGCCTGCGCAAGGACAAATGGCACATCGACCTGAAAAAGTGCAACCGCATGCAACTTACGGCAGCGGGACTGCCCGAGGGCAACATCACAGTGTCGCCCGTCTGCACATACGCCGGTTACGAAGATTATTTCTCGGCGCGCAGGCTCGGCACTCAGTCAGGGCGCATCTACACAGGCATCGTCTTAAGGTAAACAGCAAACAAGCAAACAATACGCCCAACCTAAACAAACATAAAACATCATGAAAAAATACATCTTCATCCTCCTTGCGCTCATAACCGGCGCAGGCTGCCACGCCCAAAGACACTTGGGCGGCGACATTTCGCTGTTGCCTACATACATGGCCAACGGCACTGAGTTTAAGACCAACGACGGCAAGACGGCCTGTCCTTACGACATTTTCAAAGAGTCGGGCTGGAACGCCATGCGCGTGCGCCTCTTCGTAAACCCCGACAACGCGCCGCAAGACAACAAGGACGAAGGCGTATGCCAAGACCTCGGCTACGTCATCAACCTGTGCAAGCAAATAAAGAAACACGACTTCAAGCTGATGCTCGATTTCCATTACTCAGACACATGGGCCGACCCCGGCAAGCAGTTCACCCCGAAATCGTGGGACGAAGCCATAAAAGGCAAAAGCCGCGACGAGCAAATAAGAATGCTGGCCGACTCGGTTTACAACCACACTTACAACAGCCTGGCCGCGCTTAAGGCGGCTGGCGCAACGCCCGACCTGATACAAGTGGGCAACGAGATAACCTTCGGAACGCTTTGGCCTACGGGCAAAGTAGACCCGACGAAAGACGACAACTGGGACACACTGCTTACTTTCCTACACGCCGGGGCAAAAGCCTGCCGCGAAGCCTGCCCCGAGGCGCAAATAATAATTCACACCGAGCACGCCCAAGACTGGGCGGCCACCGGGGGATATTACGACAAGTTGAAGAAAGGCGGACTCGACTACGACGTCATCGGCCTGAGCTATTACCCGATGTGGCACGGCACGGTAGACCATCTCGGCGTCGTGCTCGACAGCATCAGAACCGAGTTCGACAAGCCGGTGATGATAGTCGAAACGGCGTTTTACTATTCCCACAAGAACGACAAGTGGGCTACCGACCCGAACAAAGACGGCGACACCTACCCCATCACCGTCGAGGGGCAGCGCCGCTTCACCGAAGAGCTCGTAACGATGCTCAACCGCCACGACAACGTTACCGGCCTGTTCTGGTGGTTCCCGGAAGAGAACGAATCAGGTCGTCCCGTAATAAAGAGCTGGATAAACCGCGGACTGTTTGACAACGAGACGGGGAAAGCACTCCCTGCAATGGAAGAACTGAAGGAGTTTAAGTAATACCAACCCCAAATAAGAAAGGGTTTAATTATTCTTACGTCAGTTCGGTATAAAAATAAAGAAAATGAATCCATCCTAAGGGATAAGAAGTCGGTGGCATTCTGTCATTGCCTTAACGGCGATTTTCAATTCCGGGCTTAGACCCGGAATCCAGAAATCACCCATTCATAACA
>CALUFA010000053.1 GCA_944319795.1 uncultured Prevotella sp.
AGCGACATCAAGAAGGTTATCGAAGACCAGAAGACCATGCTGCCTCCGGGTGTCGAGATCGAGTACATGCAGGACGTAACCGAGTTCCTCTATGCCTCAATGGACGACCTTATCCACACGTTGTTCGAGGCGTTCGTCCTCGTGTTCATCGTTGTGTACATCTTCTTGCAGGATTTCCGCTCTACGCTCATCCCGCTTATCGCGGTGCCTGTTTCGTTGGTCGGTACGTTCTTCTTCCTCTACGTGTTCGGATTCTCGCTCAACCTGCTTACGCTCTCGGCGTTGGTGTTGGCCATTGCGATAGTCGTCGACGACGCGATAGTGGTCGTCGAGGCCGTCCACGCGAAACTCGACTTGGGCTACAAGTCGGCGCGCACGGCATCAATCGACGCTATGAACGAAATCTCGGGCGCCATCATATCTATTACCCTTGTGATGTCGGCCGTGTTCATCCCGGTGTCTTTCATCGGCGGCACGTCGGGTACGTTCTACAAGGAGTTCGGTATCACGATGGCTATCTCAATCGTAATTTCGGCTATCAACGCCCTTACGCTCTCGCCCGCGCTCTGCGCCGTGCTCCTGAAGCCTAAGAACGAGGACGGCTCTGCGCGCAAGATGTCGGTGATCGACCGCTTCCACGCAGCCTTCAACGGCGCTTACGGTAAGGTGCAGGACAAGTACACCAAGTCTGTGCGCAAGATAGTTGAGAAGCCGGTTATCGCCATCATCGCCGTCGTGATCGGTGCTGCCGCGCTCGTGTTTACGGCTATGAACACTAAGACCGGTCTCGTTCCCGACGAGGATACGGGTACGGTGTTCTGTACGGTGTCAACCGCTCCGGGTACGTCTCTTACCGAGACCAACAAGATTATGGACCAGGTTGACTCAATGCTTGCCACCAATCCGGCAATCGAGAACCGTCTGCGTATCACCGGTTACAACTTCATCTCGGGCCAGGGTACCAACCAGGGTACGTTCGTCATCAAGCTGAAGTCGTTCGAGGAGCGCGACAAGGAGGAAGGCTTCATGAAGTACTTCGACGTCCACTCGATGGGTTCGAAGATGGTGCTCGCCATGATTTACAAGCAGACGGCCGCCATCAAGGGCGCCCAGATATTGGCGTTCCAGCCGCCTATGGTGCAGGGATTCTCTGCAACCAACGGTTTGACGTTCTCAATGCTCGACCGTACCGGCGGCGACGTGAACAACTTCTTCAAGATTACTCAGAACTTCCTGGCCGAGCTTAACAAGCGTCCGGAAATCGGAACGGCCATGACTTCTTACAACTCGCAGTACCCGCAGTACATGATTGACGTAAACGTTGCGAAGTGTAAGCAGAGCGGCATCGACCCGAGTACCGTCCTTACGGCCATGCAGGGATACTACGGCGGTCTGTACGCTTCTAACTTCAACTCTTTCGGTAAGCTCTACCGTGTAATGATCCAGGCCGAGCCGACCATGCGCGAAGACCTGAAGAGCATGAACAACATTTATGTCCGTACTGCCAACGGCATGGCTCCGATTAACGAGTTCGTTTCGATGAAGAAGGTTTACGGCCCGCAGGAAATCGCACGTTTCAACCTCTTCACCTCTATCGACGTCAACGCCACCGCAGCCGACGGTTACTCTTCAGGCGACGCCATACGCGCCATCGAGGAAGTGGCAAGCACCACGCTGCCTACCGGATTCGGCTATGAGTTCTCAGGTCTGACACGTTCCGAGCAGGAATCGAGCAGCTCTACGATGATAATCTTCGCCCTCTGTCTTACCTTTGTGTACTTGATTCTGAGTGCGCAGTACGAGAGCTACCTCGTGCCTCTGTCGGTAATCTTGTCAATCCCGTTCGGTATTGCCGGAGCGTTCATCTTCACCGACCTGTTCGGAAAGCAGAACGACATCTACATGCAGATCGCGCTTATCATGCTTATCGGCCTTTTGGCCAAGAACGCCATCCTTATCGTGCAGTTCGCTCTTGAACGCCGACGCACGGGTATGGCCCTCTCTTGGTCGGCGGTTCTCGGCGCGAGCGCCCGTCTGCGTCCTATCTTGATGACCTCGTTGGCCATGATCATCGGTCTCGCCCCGTTGCTCATTCCTATCGGAGTAGGTTACAACGGTAACATGACCCTCGGCGCTGCCGCAATCGGCGGTATGCTTATAGGTATGATCTGCCAGCTTTTGGTCGTTCCGGCACTCTTCTACATCTTCCAGTTCTTGCAGGAGAAGGTTAAGCCGCTTGAGTTCGACGACGACAATGCGGCTGTCGACACCGAGCTGTTGCAGTACACTCGTCCGGTTGAAAACAAGAAAAATGACAACAATGATGAAAAGTAAGAATATATTGATGATGATTTCCGCCGCTGCTCTTCTGAGCAGCTGCGGAATCTACGGGAAGTACGAGCGCCCCGAGGTTAATACCGCCGGGCTTGTGCGCGACGTCGCTTCAAACACCGACACGCTGGCCGTCAGCGATACGGCGAGCTTCGGCAACCTGCCGTGGCGCAACGTGTTCACAGACCCGCAGCTTCAGGCTTTGATAGAGCAGGGCCTGACCCACAACACCGACTTGCTCAACGCTGCGCTTAACGTGAAAATGGTTGAGGCCCAGCTCTTGGTCTCCAAGTTGGCGTTCGTGCCTTCGTTCACGTTCTCTCCGCAGGGGACAATCTCTTCGTGGGACGGCAGCAAGGCTTCAAAGACTTATTCACTGCCCATTAACGCCAGCTGGAGCATCGACCTCTTCGGCAACCTGTTGAACCAAAAGCGCAGCGCGCAGATGGCTCTTTTGGCAACTAAGGATTACCAACTCGTAGTTAAGACCAACTTGATAGCCAACATCGCAAACGCTTACTACACGTTGTTGATGCTCGACAAGCAGCTCGAAATAGTAAACAACATGACCGGCCTGACTAAGGACACTTGGGACATGATGAAGCTGCAGAAAGACCTCAACATGGCTAAGGAAACCAGCGTGCAGAGCGCCGAGGCCAATTACTATTCGGTATTGGCACAGGCCGAAGACCTTAAGCGCCAGATACGCGAGACGGAGAATTCGCTCTCGCTGCTGCTCGGACAGCCGGCTCAGACCATCGGCCGCGGTAAGTTGGAGAACCAGTCGCTGCCGACTGAGTTCAGCACGGGCGTAGGCATACAGATGCTCAACAACCGCCCAGACGTACACTATGCCGAGATGGCTCTCGCCCAGTGCTTCTACGACGTCCAGACTGCACGCTCCAAGTTCTATCCGAACATATCGATCAGCGGTTCGGGTGCATATACGAACAACGGTGGCGGCGGCATCGTGAACCCCGGTAAGTGGCTGCTTAGCGCAGTGGCGAGCCTCGTCCAGCCGATATTCCAGAACGGACAGCTCATTGCCGGCCTGAAAGTGGCCAAGGCAGAGCAGGAGCAAGCCTACAACACTTGGCAGCAGGCTGTGCTTTCTGCCGGCTCTGAGGTAAGCAACGCCCTCGTCCTCTACAACTCGTCAGACGAGAAGTCGAAGCTCGAGCAGAAGCAGATAGAGAGCCTGACGAAGAATGTAGAGTATACGAAAGACCTCTTCAGCATGGGCGGAAGCACGTATCTCGAGGTCATCACGGCCCAGCAGTCGCTGCTTAACGCAGAGCTTGCCAAGGTGCAGGACGACTTCTATAAGATGCAGGCCGTAGTCAACCTCTATTACGCCCTCGGCGGAGGAAGAGACTAATTTGTAAGGTTTTGCGGTTGTAAGGTCATGCGGTTTTACGGTAAAACGGTTAAAACCTACGTTGACCAGTTACAGCCAGGACCGTATAACCGTAAAACCCCACAACCTTATAACCGATAAAAATTAACAATATGATAAGTCCTAAAGCAGAAATAGACCCGAAGGCGAAAATCGGAAAGAACGTTACGATTTATCCTTTCGCATATATCGAAGGCGACGTTGAGATCGGCGACGACTGCGTCATATACCCGTATGTCAGCGTGATGAACGGCACCCGCATGGGGCGTGGCAACACTGTGTACCAGAATACGGTGCTTGCAGCCATACCGCAAGACTTCAACTATTGCGGCGACTCTTCGCAGTTGGTCATCGGCGACAACAATACGTTCCGTGAAAACGTGGTCATCAACCGCGCTACTTTTTGTAGCGGAAAGACCGTAATAGGCAACAACAACTCGTTCATGGAGGGTGTCCATGTGTCTCACGACACCAAGATTTCAGACAACTGCGTGTTCGGTTACGGTACGAAAATAGCCGGCGACTGCGAGATAGAGAACGATGTGATTTTCTCTTCAAACGTTATCGCCAACGCACGCGTGCGTGTAGGCCGCGGCTCTATGATCCAGGGCGGCAGCCGCTTGAGCCGCGACGTGCCGCCGTATATCGTCGCAGCCGACAACCCCGTGAAGTACGGAGGCATCAACGCCTCGATACTTACCAACCACAACGTGTCGCAGAAGGTGCAAGACCATATCGCCAACGCTTACCGTCTTGTGTTCCACGGACAGACGAGCGTGTTCGACGCCGTGCGCCAAATTCGCGAACAGGTGCCCGACGGACCGGAGGTGCGCCACATTATCGAGTTCATCGACGCTACAAAGCTCGGTTTGATAAGCAAGATGTGGTAGTCATATAACCAAAAAAGGGATTGCGCAGAGCAATCCCTTTTTTGTTGTTTTTATGCTTAAATACGCAAGTCCGGTATAATAAAAAAGTAATCATTCTATTTAGTAAGAAGTCTGTGGCATACCGTCATTCCGGGCTTGGACCCGGAATCTAAGAAATACCATTTCGCAAATAAAGTGTGATTGCTTACACTGGATTCCGGGTCCAAGCCCGGAATGACGGTATGCCACAGACTTCTTACTAAATAGAATGATTACATTCTTATTTATTCAGGCATATACGGTCTAATGACCGATTAGGACTTAATTTGCCTATCGTTTCAGGAATTCCCTTATCCGTTCCTCGGGTATGCCGAAGTTGAAGTTGTCCGTCGTGCCGAGTTTGGCGAAGTTTACGGCCACGAGGTTGCCGTACTCGTCGATTACGGGGCTGCCGCTCGAGCCTTGCAGCGTAGGGATGCTGTACAGCAGGCGCTGCCCGTCGGGCATTTGGGTCACCTTTCCGCTCGTCATCTGCACCTTTATTCCCTGCTTGGTGTTGGCCAATACGAGCCCGGCGTTGTAGCCTATCATGTAGAGCTGCTGGTCTATTGTCAGTGGTTCGTCGGCCTTGCTGCCTGAGAATATGCCCGACAGCACGTTGCCGCTGCCGCCTTCGCCACGCATTTTGAAGATGTATGTGTTTTCGGGCGTTTTCTTGTTTTTTAGTTGCAGCAGGGCGAGGTCTACGTCCTCCTTGTCAGAGGTGCGGACTACCACGCACGGATTTTTCTCAATAAAGTCCTTGTCCGTAGTAACGTAAGTGTCGTTGTAGGCTATTCCTATCTCGCAAACGGTGGTTATCTTGATGCCTTCCGGGTCGATGTTGTTGTCTATTTCGTTGCTCGACTCTTTCAGCGTGTTGAACTGCCTGCTGAGTTCCATTTGCTGCGAGTTGATTTCGGCCAGCTTGTTTTGGTCTACGTGTACGAAGCCGTAGAAGTCGACGTATTGGCAACTGCTCTTTTGGCTTTCAAGCATGTCGTATTGTTGTGACAGCGTGCTCATTGCTTCGGCGAAGTATTGTTTCAGCAGTTTCATTATGTTTATCATGCTTCGGCGCGCCGTAACCGCGTCGATGTAGGGCTTGGCTACGTGCCGGTTGGTAAGGAGCGTGCCCTTGTCGTCGATGAAGAATGCCGTGCCCGTCAGCATATTGCGGTTGGCTTTGGCCTCGTCGATGTCGGGTGTCAGTCCGTCGATGTCGCCGTCCTCGTCGAGTCCGGTGAAGTATAGCGCGTTGCCGTTGGGCAGTTTCAGCTCGTAATAATACTCGTTGAGCACTACTACCACTCCCGAGGCGGTCTCCTTGAATAATTCTTCGGCAGATTTCTTGTTGTCGCATCCGGCAATTACTAATGCGGTAAGCAACAGTGTCAATAGCTTTTTCATAGGCATGGTCGTTATGTCGGCAGGTTTCTTGCGCAGTCCCCGCCGGGTGTTGTTCATTGTTGTTTGTTTGGTGCAAAGACAATGCAAGCGAGCGGAAAGAGAGCTTGCTCTTAAATTCCCGAGCGTAGCTTGTCTTATGCAAAGACAATGCAAGCGAGCGGAAAGAGAGCTTGCTCTCAAATTCCCGAGTGCAGCTTGTCTTATGCAAAGGCAATGCAAGCGAGCGGAAAGAGAGCTTGCTCTCAAATTCCCGAGTGCAGCTTGTCGTATGCAAAGGCAATGCAAGCGAGCGGAAATAGAGCTTGCTCTTAAATTCCCCAGCGTAGCTTGTCTTATGCAAAGACAATGCAAGCGAGCGGAAAAAGAGCTTGCTCTTAATTTCCCGAGCGTAGCTTGTCTTATGCAAAGACAATGCAAGCGAGCGGAAAAAGAGCTTGCTCTTAATTTCCCGAGCGTAGCTTGTCTTATGCAAAGATAGAAAAAAGTTTGTTATATATGTAAATATCATTAAATTAAATGCGGAAAATAAGTTCGGCGTTGGTGGCGTGTGTAATAATGGTTGCCATTTCGTAGCAGGCCGATATGTCGTGTCATATTTTCGGGGTTCTGAAAGGCCGTCTTTTGCGTTGCGAAAGGTTACCTTTTGCAATGCAAAAGGCTGCGAATCGCAACGCGATTCGCAGCCTTTTATGCGGTCGGAGATAATCCGTTGGTTTTCAGCAAGTTGGTTGTTTGTCAAAAATCATAGTCCGGCGGCCCGTCGGCTTTCCGCCGTCGGTTACCGTGCAGGCATGCTTTCAGGCACGGGCTGCTTGGCTTTCAGCTTTTTGTAGACAAGGTAAACGGCAGGCACGAGGAACAGGTCGGCGGCCACCCACGCCGTAGGGTCGCCGTAACACACGCCGAGGAAACCGAACGCCGGCACGAGCCAGAGGCTCACTCCGCAGCGCGCTATCATCTCCATTACGCCCGACAGCACCGAGAGGTTTGAGTAGCCGAGCCCTTGCAGGCTGTAGCGCAGCACGGTCAGCACGCCAAGCGCCGGGAAGTAATAGCTCGACATGCGCATGTACAGGGCGGCGTTGTCGATGATCCCGGCCTCGCCCGACTTTACGAACAGCATCATCATCTCGTCGGCGAACGGGTAAATTACTATCAGTGAGAACGCGAAGAACAGGGCCGTTATCTTCAATGCCGACATTATTCCGAGCTTCACACGTTCCACCTTTTGCGCCCCGATGTTCTGTCCGCAGTAAGTGGCCATAGCCACGCCGATGTTCTCGAACACGCATGTGAACAGGTATTTCATGCGCATCGCCGCCGTGAACGACGCCACGTAGACCGTGCCTAACGCGTTGTTGGCGCTCTGCAGCATTATCACTCCGACGGCCGTTATCGAGAATTGCATGCCCATCGGTATGCCGTTCATCAGCAGCCGGCCCGTCTTCTTGTCGTCGTAGGCGCGCTCGCCGCCGGACGGTATGAGTATCCGCATGCGCTTCCTTATGTACGTCAGGCACAGCGCCGAGGCGAACGCCTGCGACAGCATGGTTGCTATTCCGGCGCCCTCGACGCCTAAGCCTATGCCGATTATGAGGATGAAGTCGAGCGCGATGTTGAGCAGCGAGGCCGCTATGAGGAAGTAAAACGGCTGCTTCGAGTCGCCCAAGGCGCGGATGAAGCCCGACAGCATGTTGTAGGCCATGGTGAACGGGATGGCCAGGAAGTTGAGCATAAGGAACAGGTAGGCGTCGTGGAAGATGTCGCCCGGCGTGTTCACAATCCTCAAGATGCGCTCGCAGAATACGGCCGTAACCACCGTGATTACCACCGCTATAACGGCCACTATGCGCAGCGCGTTGGCCACGTAGGCGCGCATCTTCGAATAATCCTTAGCCCCGAACTCCTGCGCCACGGGTATGGCGAAGCCTGCGCACGAGCCGTTGCAGAAGCCCATGATGAGGAACATTATCGACGACGACGCCCCTACGGCGGCCAAGGCGTCGACCCCGATGAACTGCCCCACGATGGCCGCGTCGATGATAAGGTACATTTGTTGCAGGATGTAGCCGCCGATTAGCGGTACGGCGAACTTGATGATGTCGCGCGTAGGCGAGCCTACGGTCATGTCGTTGATGCTTGGCATAATGTGTTATCCTTTCTTTAAAAACCGTGCAAAATTACGGATAAATTGAGAAGTATTAGTTAAAATCCAAGAAAAAACGTGCTATTTTTTTGATAAGGCGAAACCAACCGGTATGCGTAACATTACGTAATGTTTTTGAAAATATGTCTTATTATTCATAATATATTTACCGATTTTACGTTTAATATATGAAAATCGGGCATGGAATTCAAGCGATACGTTTGGTTTTGCTTGCCTATTTAATTAATGATGACATGAAAATTATCATAAACCTGAGCATTGGTAACATCTTCAAAAAAATTGCCGTATTCAAGAACGGGCAGTTAATGGCCGTTTGCCCGGCAAGAAAGAATTATGGCGTTTTTGATGCAATGGAGGGCGACAGGATTGAGATAAAGCAGGGATATGTAACGGTCGCGTCATTTGTTTGCCACGAAGGGCATGATACGTTTTACGTAGGTCTTACAAAGATGCATAAAATATGGGAGTGGTTTAACTTTTGTATGTTCCCGTATCTGACTTTAGCGCTTTTTGTTTTTAAGGACAGGGTCGGGGCGGATGCGTATGATTGGCTTTGCACGGGCATGTTGGTTTTGACGGTTTTATCCTTGATTTCCCTTCAGTCTTGCGTTTCTAATCCGCGTTTGCGGAATAAGATGTTCAAGCTGGATGTATTGTGACTTAAGCCTGCGAGCCTGTGTCGAAACGGCCGAAAAACAATTGGTGCCGGCTGAAAACTTTTGTCGTCGCATTGCGGCAAGAAAGTTTTCAGCCGGCACCAATTGCCTTTTTATTTGATTTAGTATGCAACCGAGCAGGGGATTCCCATTCCAATGACTCGGTTGCGGATTGCATCGAGCTGTTCGGGAGAAGCCTTTAGCAGGTCGTGGTCGGGCGTCTCGCGGTCTATGGTGTAAATCATTACTTGGCGCGGGGCAATGTATCTTACGGCCTCGAGCCACGGACCTACGTATTCCTCGCCTGTGTTGTCGACGTCAATGCCGTCCATCGTGCCTCGCATGAACATCGTCTGTACTATGGCCCGGCCGTCGAACGAGCGGATTGTCTCGACGGTTTCGCTCACGTCGTAGGTAGGATAGGTGGGGCGGTTCACCTTGTTTATATACTCTTGCGACACAGTGTCGAGCTTCAAGATGTTGTTGTCTACGCGCTCGAGGGCCTTGTGCACATCGGGACGCATGGCCAGCGTGGCGTTGCTCAGCACCGACACCTTGGCCGAGGGGCAGTATTTGTCGCGCAGGCGGACGGTGTCGTCTATTATTCCGGCGAAGTCGGGGTGGGCCGTCGGTTCGCCGTTGCCGGCGAATGTCAGCACGTCGGGCAGGCGGCCTTCGGCTGCCATTGCCTTCAGTTGCCGTTCGAGGGCCGCGGCTACGTCTTCGCGCGTCGGGCGTTTCTGCGCCGGCCGGTGGTCGGCGTTGAAGCCGCATTCGCAGTATATGCAGTCAAACGTGCACACCTTGCCGTCGCCCGGCATGAGGTTTATGCCCAGCGAAACGCCCAATCGGCGGCTGTGCACGGGCCCGAATATGGGCGATGGATAGATTACCGTACTCATTCTTACGTGTTCTCCTATATGTTTTGTTTTATGAATATCCGCAAGGTGTTTGTTCATTAGGATGTTAAAGAATTTAGAGAAGTTATCACTTCGCTAACGCTTCGTTAGAAGTTAAAGCCGAATGTCTTATATGCATGTATAGGACTATTGGCTTTAAATTCTTTAACTTCTCTAAATTCTTTAACTTCCTAATCATTTATTCGTCGGGCAGGAAGAGCGGATCTTCCGGCATCACCATGACGGGCTTCTGCTCGTATTGCTTCAGTGTCTCGGCCGGAACGTACTTCTTGTCGACTACGAGGCGGAACATGTACTCGTTGAACCATTCGTTCGTAATTATAAGGCATCCGCTTTGGCCCCAGGCCGGGCCCCAGCTGTTTTCCACTTTCCACATCACGGGCTTGCCGTCTTTGTCCAAATCTACGGCGGTAAGGGTCATGGCGTGGGTCGAGCCGCTGTCGTATGTCATGATGCGCTGCGCCTTGTCCATGCCGAAGGTGGTGCCGAAGAGCGAGCCGTAGTCGTAGTTGTCGATGTCGCAATAGCCGCGCTTGCGGTCGAGGAACTTGCCTACGTCGTAAGAGCTGTACAGCTTACGCCCGTCCTTGAGCGACGCTATGGCCAGCCGGGCGATGTCTTTCATGGGCAGGTTGAGGTATTTCCAGTTTGTGCCGTCGTATGTGTGGCGGTCGTATTCCACTTCGTATGTCTTGTAATACTCGCGGCGCGGGTCGTTCATCACCATTATGAACGAGCCGTAGACGGGCGTGTCGCCCAATACCTCGGCGGCGAAAGTCACGGGGTTGTACTTTTTCGGCTCGGTAACGGTGCGCCCGTCCTTGTTCTTGAAGGCGTAAGTAAATTCTTGTACGGGTTCGCCCATAGTGAGCGCGAGCATGCGGTAGACAGTGGCGAGCATCTTGGTCTTTTCGGCCTTGATGTCGGCTTGGCTCTTGCCTTGGGCCACCATGTCGCGCAGTTTCAGGCCGTATTCGCGCAATTTCGATTTCATCAGGGCGGCCACGCGGCCCGTGTTGTCGCTCGAGTAGGTTTCGGGCATCACCTCGGCCGGTACGAGTCCGTATTTGGCAACCAAGTCGGCAACGCCGCAGTAAGTGCCGCCGTCGTTCAGCGGACTCTTGAAGAAGAAGCGCACGCGCTCGTCGTCGATGGGCTTGTCGGCGCAGTCGATCACGCCTTGGAGGAAGAGGTTGGCCTTTTCAAGCTGGTCGTAGAAGAACAGGTAGTCGTGCGACAGCTCGAGGGTGAGCGAGTCTGTACGCTGAGCGAAGGCCGAGCGCAGCACGTTGAAGCCGCTGAACATCCAGCAGCGTCCGCTCTGTTTCTGGTCGGTGATGCTCTGCTTGGGCGTCTCCACACTGAAGTATGTGTCTATCGCCCCTTGGTTTTGTTGGTTTACGGCCAGTGCGTCGATGCTGTTCGCCGCCAATGCGTTGAACAGTGCGCGGTCGGCCGGTGTGCGCGGCTGTGCCTGTTTGATTTCCTGGAGCATTTGCTTTGAAATGCCTCCGTCCTTGGTTTGGGCGTTGCACGGCAGCGCGAGGGCGGCGAGCAACAGGCCCGACATGATGAAAGTCTTGTTCATTATATTTTCCTTTTTTGTTTATTTTGACTACAAAGATAGTGCAAGTCGAGTGAAATGCAAAATAAAAGCGAGTGAAACGAGTTTTTATTTTCATTTCCGAGGCGCCGCCTATCTTATCCAAAGATAGTGCAAGTCGG
>CALUFA010000054.1 GCA_944319795.1 uncultured Prevotella sp.
GGTTGTTATGAATGGGTGATTTCTGGATTCCGGGTCCCGGCCCGGAATGACGGTATGCAACAGACTTCTTTCAAGAAGGTGAAGACATTGGGCAAATGCGGATATTCATATTATTTTAAAAGGTTGTGCCGAATTTTATTTGTCCACCCCAATATCCCCACAGACGCAAAAACGGCCGGACGACATCACGTCGGCCGACCGGAGTAAACTTTAAAAAATTACTTTAATATGAAAAAATCTACTTTATAACAACGTCAAATGATTCACCTGACCACCTTGACGGCCCTGCTCGTGCCGTCGGCGTATTTCTCTACGACTATGCCTACGCCCTTGGCGGCCTTGCCCGTGCGGCGGCCAGAGAGGTCGTAATACTCCGTGGCCACCACGCTGCGGCCTCCGGCAGCGCCGACAGAACCGACGCCCGCGGTTCCGGAAGGAACGAGCGACATGTTGCCGTACATGCAGCTGAAGCCCGAAGTGCCGTTGAGCGGATTTACGAAGAAGTCGCCCAGCGTAAAGCCGTCTTCGCAGTCGTAAGAGCCGTCGGCTCCGTTGTAGAAGAAATTTATGAACGACGCCGTCTGGTAAGCGCCTCCGCCCACAGCCGTGTAGCCCATGAACAACGCGTCGTCGTCAGCCACGGTAATGCAGTAAGCCATGATGTCTTCCTTGCCGGCGTAGCCGATGAACATCATCATTGCGTCGGGACAAGCCGGCAGCAGGCTCGTAGAGATGTTCATGTCCTCTTCCGAATACATCTCGACCGTGCCCGTAAGCCCCGTGGCGGCCTCGCCCGTAAGCTCGTCGCAAGTGTAATCATACTCAACCGGCTCGCCAAGCGCCGACACGTCGCCGTAAGCCAAATCCAAGCAATACGTCTGCAACGTGTAAATAGGCACGGGCAGGAACGGGTATTCGTCGACCCTGAACAGGCCGAGGAACTGGCCCTCGGGCAGATAATATCCGTCGTCTTCGAAATACAGCGTTATGGGCTCGCTGCCGGGCTGGTATCCATCCTCTGAATATTCTACCATGCTGAGGATGAAGTCGTTAGACATGCCCAGTTCGGGGTCTGAATACGTGGCCACCGTCTGCCCCGGCTCAATCACGATGTTGCCGTCGCCGTCGAAAACGCCCTCAAGCCAGCCCTCGCCGAGCGCCGAGGTAAGCATCATGTTGGGGATGTACACCTTGCCGTCGTCGGCGAACACCAGTTCCTGCTTCCTTATCCTCGGAAATGCGATTTCGGCTCCGTCCTCCTCAGTAAATCCGCTCACAGGCTCATAGTCTACAAGCATGAACATGCGGTTCTCGCCCTCGGGGGCCTTGGCTGCGGCGCGCGCCGCGGCGCTCTTGCGCGCCTTCCCGAGGTCGAGGTTCCCTACGTTGTGTCCGCCCTTAAGCCCCGTCACCGTCTCGCCGGCCAACACCGAGGCGGGTATCAGGCTCTTAAGCCCTTGGGGCGAAGCGCCCAACGCCAACAACACGAAAGCCGTAGTGAGTAATAACTTCTTCATAAGCACATTAAATTTAAGTGATACAAAAACGGATTGAAACGCTTTCACCGTTGAATAACCCTGCAAATATAATCATTTTAAACTAAATAAACAAATTTTCGTTAAATATTTTTATAAACATACGGGAAAACATTTAATAACTGTAAGCATAACATCCATTAATGTAAAAGGCCGCATTTTGCGCTGCAAAATGCGGCCTTTTACACGCCGATAGGCTGCCTTTTACAACGCAAAAGGCTGCCTATCGCATTATTACCGTAAACCTAACGCTGACTCGGCGTAAGGAACAAGAAAAAATGTTCGGTAAAAAACATGTTCGGAATAATAAACTTTCGGAAGGATAATGCGTTCGGAATAAATGCATTCGGAAGGATAATGCGTTCGGAAGGATAAAATGGAATCACTCTAATAAGAGGTTAAGATAAGAAGTCGGCAGCATTCTGTCATTCCGGGCTTAGACCCGGAATCCAGTATAATACAACTTCTTTACTATAAAATGGATGTTTTTCTGGATTCCGGGTCTAAGCCCGGAATGACAGAATGCTGCCGACTTCTTATCTTAACCTCTTATTAGTTAGAGTGAATTTTCTTATTCCACGTTCCGACTAACGTTTAAAAACCGCACAACCCTAACAACCGCATAACCTCATAACCCAAAAACCGTAAAACCGCATAACCGTAAAACCTAACAACCGCATAACCCCATAACCGCAAACCCCCACACTACGCAAGGGTGATGGTATCGACGTCGGCGACGGGTTCGTGCATGAATATCTTCGCCGACTCGGCGAACTTGTCCTTGTTCTCGGTTGTAAGGTAGCGGCAAGAGCCGCGCTTGGTGCAGCAGGCGTCGATTTCGGGATGGCGCGCGAGATAGTCTTTCAGGCTCTCGGCCACGTACTCGCCCTGCGGTATTATCCTTACGCCGCGCGGGGTATGCTTTAGTATCTTGTCGAGCAGCAGGGGGTAGTGCGTGCAGCCGAGTATCACGGAGTCGATAGCCGGGTCGAGGCGCATCAGGGTGTCGATGCGCTTCTTCACGAAGTAGTCGGCGCCCGGCGTGTCATACTCGTTGTTCTCTATCAGCGGCACCCACAGGGGGCAGGCCACGCCGGTGACCTTGATGTCGGGCCACAGCTTGTTAATCTCGAGCACGTAGCTCTCGCTCTTTATCGTGCCCTCGGTGGCGAGCACGCCTACGTGGCGCGTGGCCGTTATGCGGCCTATGCATTCGGCCGTTGGCCTTATCACGCCGAGCACGCGGCGGCGCGGGTCTATCCGCGGCAGGTCGTTCTGCTGTATCGAGCGCAGGGCCTTGGCCGAGGCCGTGTTGCATGCGAGTATGACGAGGCGGCAGCCCAGGGAGAACAGTTTCACCACGGCTTCGCGCGTAAACTGGTAGACAACGTCGAACGAGCGCGGCCCGTAGGGCGCGCGGGCGTTGTCGCCGAGATAAAGATAGTCGTATTGGGGCAGCAGGCTGCGCATCTGGTGCAGGATGGTCAGTCCGCCGTAGCCGGAGTCGAACACTCCTATCGGCCCTTGTCGTAATTCTTCGTCCATAATATTATTAAAGGGTGAAAGGGTGAAAAGGTGAAAAGGTGAAAGGGTGAGAAGGTGAGGAAGTGAGGAAGTGGGAAGGTGAGGAAGTGAGGAAGGTTGAACAGCAACAAGGCAATTGGATTTTTCACTTTTCACTCTTCACTCTTCACTTTTTCACCTTTCCTGCTCTTCTTCGCCTAATTCAAGTTCGAGGTCGCTTTCCACGCCGCCGCCGACGCCTGACGGGGCAGCCGTGGCCGACTGCTTTGCCGCGCTTGCGGCTATCGCGCCCTTAACTATGTCGGTTATGTCCTCGCCGCAGGCCGGGTCGACGAAGGGCAGGGCGTCGCCGTCGGTGTTAAGTATGAAGGCGTAGCCGTGGCGGCGGCCGATGTTGGCCAGCATGGCGTCGAGCTTCTTGCGCAGAGGGGCGTACATGTCGGCGCGGGCCTGGCGCAGCAGGCGGCGCGCCTCTTTCCTGAACTCTACGCTCTTGGCGAGCAGTTCCTGCAGTTCGGCCTGGCGCTTCTTCAGTATCGGGGCGGCCAGCTCGTTCTGCACGTCGAGAAACAGCTCGTACTTCTCGTTGAACTCCTCTTCGGAGCGTTTCGTCTCGTCCTCGTACTGCTTGCGCAGCGACTCAAGGTTTTGCTGCACTACGGCGTAATCGGGCATCGTCTTCAGCGCCTCGCTGTAACTGAAATAGCCGAACTTCAGCGCCTGGGCGCCGGCCTGCAGCGACGTAAGCGCCGCAAGCACGAGGAACATCATCTTTAGCATTGAATGTTTTTTCATCATCTTGGGTTGGACAACATTAACTTTATTGAAAGGACAAGGGGGCTAAAGGAGCTAAAGACCCGCTCACGCCCCGTTGCCGCCGTGCGGCACGGGCGCCGTCTTTAACTACTTCAACCCCCTTTCTATCTTATCTGCCTGCCGCCCTGGTACGGGTTACTTCGCAGCCGCAGCCTTGTTCATCTCGGCCTTTACGTCCTCGGTAACGTCCTTGCTCAGCGTGTCGCTGATGTAAGGTATGCCGCCGGTTACGTCCATTATGTAAACATATCCGCCGTTCTTGCCTACGTTCTTTATGGCCGTCATGATGCTCGTCATGATGGGCTGGAGCTTCTCCTGCTGCGCCTTCTGCAGGGCCTGCTGGTTGTCTTGGAAGGCCTGCTGGTATTTCTGCATCAGCTGGTTGAGCGTAGTCTCGGCCTCGGTGCGCGACGTCTCGTTCATCGTGCTGCGGTTCTTCTCGTACTCGTCAGACTTGCGCTGGATTTCGTCCTGCATGGCCTTCATGTCGTTCTCGTACTGCTTAGACTGGGCCTCGAGCTCTCCGCGCGCCTTGATGAACTCGGGCAGGCTTTCCATTATAGCCTGCGAGTTTACGTGTCCGAACTTAGGTGACGCCGTTTGCGCGAAGATCGAAAGGGGCGCAAACAAGAGTAACATTAAAACTAACTTTTTCATTTTCCTTTTTCTAAATAGCTATTTGTTTTTTGTTAATTTTTTTGCAAAGATAATGCAAATCGAGGGAAGCGCAAAATAAAACCGAGTGAAACGAGGTTTATTTTCACTTCCGAGATGCAGCTTATCTTATTGAAAGATAATGCAAATCGAGGGAAGCGCAAAATAAAACCGAGTGAAACGAGGTTTATTTTCACTTCCGAGATGCAGCTTATCATCCGTCAGTTGTTGCTCGTATAGCCCAACTTTGACAAGACTTCGTTGCTGATGTCTATCTTCGGCGAACCGAATATTATGCCGGTGTCCGACGCACGGTCGAGCACGAGCGAATATCCGCGCAAGTCGCAAATGTCCTTCACGGCGTTGTAAATCTCCTCTTGTATCGGCGTCATAAGGCTCGTGCGCTTCTTGAACAGCTCGCCGTCGGGGCCGAAATACTTGCGCTTAAGCTCGGCCGCCTGCTTCTCCTTGTCGTTAATGGCCTGCTGGCGTGCCTGCTTCTGCTCTTGCGAGAGGAAAACCACCTCGTTCTGGTAGTTCTTATACATCGTGGAAGCCTCGGTGTTGAGCGCGTCCACCTCGGCCTGCCATTTCTTTGCCACCTGGTTGAGCTGCTCGTCGGCACGTTCGTAGGCCGGGATGTTCTTCAGGATGTACTCCATGTCGATAAGCGCGAACTTCTGCGCGTTTGCCGTTAAGGCCGTTAAGGCCAGCACGGCTGCAATGACAATCTTTCTCATAATATATTTTTTATTAGGACGATAAGACAAATTAGGCCAATCAGCCCCGTAAGCCCCACGCCGCCCTTAACTCTTAATTCTTCACTCTTAATTCTTCACTCTTAATTCTTCACTCTTAATTCTTCACTCTTAATTCTTCACTCTTAACTTCTTAGAACTCCTGTCCGAGTATGAAGTGGAACTGGCTTCCGCCCTTGCGACCGAACACGGTGTCGAAACCGTAGGCCCAGTCGATACCCATGAGGCCGACCATCGGGAGGAAGATGCGCACGCCTACGCCGGCCGAACGCTTCATGTCGAAGGGGTTGAACTTCTTGGTGTCGCTCCAGGCGTTACCAGCCTCGAGGAAGCCGAGACCGTAAATCGTAGTGTTGCCGAGCAGGAACGGATAGCGCAGCTCGAGCGTGAAGCGGTCGTAAGCGTAGCCCTCGGCTCCGTAGGGAGTGAGGCTTCCGTTCTCGTAGCCTCGCAGGCCGATGGTCTCCTCGGCGTAGCCCGTTGAGTATCCGCTCATGCCGTCGCCGCCCATGTAGTAGGTCTCGAAAGGCGACTTCTTGTACTTGTTGTAAGCTCCGAGGATACCGAACTCTACGCGCGTCATCAGCACGAAGCATTTCTGTCCGCTGGTAAGCGCGGTGAAAGTCCTTGCGCGGAACTTCCACTTGTAATACTCAACCCAACGGTATCTCTCGCGCTGGGCTGCTATCGCGCGTTCGGAAGTGGCCTGGCCGTTGGCCCTTTCGGCGTCGTAAATGGCGGCGAGGGTCTTGTAGTCCTTGCCGTCCCAAAGCGACCAGGGCGGAGTGACCGTGAGCGACGCAAGGAACTCAGAACCGCGGCGCGGGAAGAGCTGGTTGTCCGTCGACACGCGCGAAAGCGAGAAGTTGAGGTTCAGGTTGTTGCAGTTACCGTTGGTTACGATGAAGTAACGCCAGTTGCGCAGCATGTAGCGCTGGTAAGCCAGCTGAACCGAGAGCTGGAAGTAGTCGTCGGGCCAGCGCAGGCGCTTTCCCCAACCGAGCGACACACCGACCAACTTGACGTATGTGTCGGGGTCGTAGTAGTTTTCGTAGTAATTGTTCCAGCTGTTACCTACTCCGTAGTAATAGTTGTAATAGTTGTTCATCCAGCCCGAGTTGTAGTAGTTGCTCGACACGTCGGTCTGCTTTGAGAAGTAGGCTCCGACCGAGAACTGTATCGGGCGCTTGCCTCCGAACCAGTTGGTCGAGTAAGATGCGTTGTACGACTGGTAGTAAGTACCGTTGGTCTGCGCTCCGATAGATAGCACTTCGCCGTCGCCGGTAGGTATTATGCCGCGGTGTTCCTTGTTCTTGTTGAAGAGGTTTGCGATGGAGAAGTTGTTGAGCTTCAGTCCGATGCGGCCTATGACGCCGGTCTGTCCCCAACCGAGCGAGAACTCTATCTGGTCGTTCGACTTCTGCACGAGGTCCCAGTCGATGTCGACCGTTCCCTCTTCGTAGTTCGGCTGCACGTCGGGAGCTATCTGCTCGGGGTCGAAGTGGCCCATAGACATAAGCTCGCGCTGCGTTCGCATGAGTGCTTCCTTAGAGAAGAGGTCGCCCGGCTTCGTCCTGAGCTCGCGGCGCACTACGTTCTCGTAGATGCCGGTGTTGCCGTTGATGCGCACATGGCTGATGTGCGCCTGTATGCCTTCGGTTATGCGCATCTCGAGGTCGATCGAGTCGCCCACGATGTTCACCTCGGTGGGCTGCAGCCCGTAGAACAGGTATCCGCGGTTGTAGTATTCGCTGCCTACGGCGTCTTCGTCCTCGTTAAGGCGCTTGTTCATGAGCGTCTGGTTGTAAACGTCGCCCTTCTTCATGCCGAGCAGGCGGTTTAGGTATTCGGTGGTGAACACGGTGTTGCCCACCCATGTTATGTTGCGCAAGTAGTATTTCTTGCCCTCGTCCACCTCTATTAATATGTTTACGTGCTTGTCGTCGACGTTCCATACGCTGTCGCGCACTATCACGGCGTCGCGGTAGCCCAGCTCGTTGTACTTGGCTATAAGGTTCTTCTTGTCTTCCTCGTAGCGTTCGGGCGTGTATTTCTTCGACTTCAGGAACGACGACAGCTTGCCTGCCTCGTGCAGTTTCTTGAAGGCTCCCTTCTTGAACAGCCCTCCCTTGATTTTCTTGTCGTCGAGCTGCTTGTTGCCCTCGATTATGATTTGGCGCACCTTCATCTTCTCCTTCTTGTCGATGATGATGTCGAGGATGACCTGGTTCTTGTTCACTACGTCCTCGCGCTGCATGATGCTGACTTCGGCGTTCTTGTAACCCTTGTCGTCGAAGTAGTTCTTGGCCAGCAGCTTGGCGCGGTCGATCATGTTGGGGGTTATCTGGCTGCCCCTGAGCAGGCCGAGCTTGGCCTCGAGGTCTTCCTTTTCCGACTTTTTAACGCCGACGTAGTTGATCGTCGACACGCGCGGGCGCAAGGCGAGGTAAAAGTGGAGATATATGCTGTCGCCCACTATCGAGTCGGCCGCGATCTGGGCTTTCGAGAAAAGCCCGTGCCGCCAGTACCTCTTAACGGCGTCCGAGATGTCCGATCCGGGCACTTCTATCCTCTGCCCTATCGACAAGCCCGAGATGCCCGTGAGCATGTAGTCCTCGTATCCTTCAACGCCTGAAACGGCCATGCCCGCGATGTAGCAAGTGCGCGGAGTCCCGGCGTATGAGATGTCGGGGTTCACTATCTTCTCCTGCGCGGCGGCGGAGGCACACACCAGCATGACGGCCAACAGCACGGCGCATTCTTTTACCTTATTCATCTTTGTCTGTCAATTGTCTGGATTAATCGTTGTTTTCAACCTGGGCCTCGGTCTTGCCGAAACGCCTTTGGCGGTTCTGGTAGCTGGCTATGGCCTTGTGGAGGCACTCCTCGTCGAAGTCGGGCCAGTACGTGTCGCAGAAATACAGTTCGGAATACGCTATCTGCCAGAGCAGGTAGTTGGATATGCGCAGCTCGCCGCCGGTGCGTATCAGCAGCTCGGGGTCGGGCATGAAGTTGGTCTGCAGGCGCGACGACACCATGTCCTCGTCGATGTCGGCCACGCCTATCTTGCCGTCCTTAACGTCGGCGGCTATGTCCCTTACGGCCTTGGTGATTTCCCACTTCGACGAGTAGCTCAGGGCCACGACCATCGTCATGGCGTCGTTGGCGCGCGTGTGGTCCATAGTTTCCTGCAGCTTCTGCCTTACGGGCCCGGGCAGCCGGCCCATGTCGCCGATTACGCGGAAGCGCACGTTGTTCTTCATGAATATCTCGTCTTCGAGCGAGCTGAGCACGAGGCCCATCAGCGCAGCCACCTCGTCGGCGGGGCGGCTCCAGTTTTCGGTCGAGAACGTATATAATGTAAGGAACTTCACACCCAGCCTCGTACACTCTGACGTTATCTTGCGCACGGTGTCGACCCCGGCCTGGTGGCCGTAGCTGCGTTGTTTGCCACGTTCGGTCGCCCAACGGCCGTTGCCGTCCATGATGATGGCGATGTGCCGCGGTATGCGGTTCATGTCGATTTTAGTATCAGTCATCCTTGTTGCATATTTTACATTTTGCCATAAAGCTGTAAGTCAGCGTGAGCTTAAGCGCCGAGTAGCAGTCGGTGTTCTTGAAAAGCCCCGTGCTCTCGATGCCGTAAGGGTCGGCCACGCCGTCGAGCTTGTCGCTCAGCGAGAAATGGGCGGCCCATTCGAGCCCGAGGTTCAGCCTTTTACCTATCTTGTACTTTACGCCCAGCCCCAACGGTACGTTGGCCGTGAAGACGCTTCCGCCGACGGCCTTTACATACGTGCCGCCGACGCCGAGGAAAACGAACGGCGTTATCCTCTTGGCTCCGCGGTACTCGCGCCCCGTGCCGTAAGGCCAGAAGTTGTATTCGAACGACAGGCCGAGGTCCATCAGCGTGTTGCTGAACTCTACGGGGTCGTCGGCCAGTACGGGATACCACGTCTCGACGTCGGCCGAGCTTCCCTTGAGCTTTCCGTAAGTGTAGTCGAGCTTAAGGGCCATGTAGGGGTTGAGCACCCTGCGCAGTATGAGCGACGCCGACGGCTGCATGTTCTTCAGTATGTTGCCGTTGAAGTCGCCCTCGTAGCTCACCACGCCCGCGCCGGCGCCTATTTCCATCCGGTACTCGTACTCGTCCTGGGCGGCGGCCCCGAGCGCGAAGAACATGGAAACGATGGCAAAGAGGTATTTTATCATGCGCAAAGACGTGGTGACAGGTTATGTTTTATTCGGTGAACGAAGTGCGGTCGCCGTCCCAGCCGAGGCGGTTGAGCCTTCCGCGCCACACGTCGCCCGTGCCGCCGCATACTATCCATACGTAGTTGTCGCCGTCGACGGTGGCGGCGAACACGTCGCTGCCGCCGTTGTCGAAGCCGTCGGGCATGTAATACGAGGCGTCGGCGTGCCATGTAAGGCCGTTGTCGCTGCTTACGTACATCTGCGAGAAAGGCTTGGCCGTGCTCGTTCCGAGGCCCTGGCCGCCGAAGGCTACCAGCACGTCGCCGCACGCCGCCATGACGAGGTTTGACAGGCGGGGCAGGCGGCAGCCGTTGTCCTCGCCGCAGAACATCCACGAATGGGCGTGCGAGCCGGCGGCGTACTCCTCAACCTTGCTCCACACCATAGCCACCGAATCCTCGGGATGGGCCGCCAGGCCGCGGTTGCCGGCTATTATGACGTTCTCCGAGGCGGCGTCGCCGTCGAACGGCATGCACGCCAGCGACACGTCGCCGACGGGCATCATCGCGCCGTCGCCCACAATGCCCTCGGCCGTCCATGTGGCTCCGCCGTCGGCCGAAGCGGCGGGCATGCCGTCGGCGCCTACGGCGTATATCTTCTCACGGCCGGCGCCTATCAGCCTTTCGACCGCGGCCGGGGCCACAACCGTCCATGCAGAGCCGTCGGCCGACCTTATTATATTACCGCCGCTTATCGTGTACAGCGCTCCGCCGGCCGTTATCACGCTATGGCTCGCGCCGGCGTCGAGCGTCATGTCGGTGGCAACCTCTGTCCAGCCGGTTCCGCCGGGCAGCGCGGCCGAATATACGGAAGTGGCTGCGCCGTCCTCGCCGAACACAAACAGGCGTCCGCCGAGCGTTACGGCCTTCATGTAGGCCATAGGCCGGGGCGCCGGGCACTGAGCCGCCTTGTGCCAGTTGAACGAGTCGGGGTTCTCCTTATGCACGTTGACGCTCACCTTGTAAGAACGGTAGGCCGAGCCGTCGTTGGCGTAGACGCGGAACTCGCGCGGCTCGGTAAAGTCGATCGAGTCGGTGCTTACGTAATAGGCCAGCGAGTCGTTGCCCTCTACGTCCTTGTGCACCAAGATCACCACGCCCGAGTTCTTGCTGCCTACGGTGCACAGCACATGCGCCGCGTCGGTGCCCACGGGCAGCGAGTCGGGGTTGTAAATCTCGCGCTTAGCCTGGTCGATATAGAATTTGTATCCGCCCGCGTCGAACTCGTCAACGTATGAACTGTCCTCGCCGGTCGACGATTTCGTCCACATCGTGCGTTTCAACGTTTCGAGTGAAAAAGATGTTATCGCCGTATCGCTGTAATAAACCAAGTCGTCGTAGCCGGTGTCGTCGCCAAGGCACGAAGCCAACAATACAATCGAAGAAAACAATATGACAAAAGGTCTGACAATCCTTTTCATTCTTTCCATATATATTTTTAGCTGCAAATTTAATCAGAAATCCTTAAATAGAACGACTTTTATAGCCTTTATTGCCTAAAAATAAAATAAATTGGGCTTTTTTATAGACATTAAAAGTATTTTTAATGCGTGCGGGGTTGTGGGTTGTAAGGTTTTAATGAACGTCCGCAATCAGCCTGATGCTTTCACCAACTTCTAAGAAGCCGTCTGCATACCCGTCATTCCGGGCCGGGACCCGGA
>CALUFA010000055.1 GCA_944319795.1 uncultured Prevotella sp.
CCTGAGTGTATAAACTGGATTCCGGGTCCCGGCCCGGAATGACGGTATGCAACAGACTTCTTACGTTTTAGAATGATTTCATGTTCTAATTTCTTATACCGAACTAACGTTAGAATAAGGAGATGTGCCGAATAGTGGTTCCTTGTTGCCGTGGTGGCGTTACTTCACGCTAAGTTTTATCGTGTCAGCGCCGGCTTTCAGTATCACTACGCCTTTCTCTCCGCGCGTGTCGAGCCGGGCCTGTCCGGCTGCTGCGCGGGCGGTGTCGAGCGCGGTGCCTTGCAGGCTGTACAGTGTGGCCGTTTCGCCGTCGGCCAGTCCGCTTACGGTCAGCGTGTGCCCGTCGGCGGTTACGAGCAGGGCGCGGCGCGCTTCGGGGGCTGCTATGGCCGTAGCGTCGAACGAGCCGTCAAAGAAGTATAGCGTGGCCGTGGCAGCGTCGCTGTTGGCGTATCCCTCGGCCGATGCGTACACGCTGATGCCGTAGGCTGCGGCCAGCGTTACCGTGCCCGTCTCGGTGTAGGCTTCGGCCGAGGTGGCGTCGTCGGCGGTTATGGTGTAGTGGTATTTGGCTCCCTCGGTTGCGCTGGTGAACGTCAGCTGCTTGTCGCGGTAGCTTATCTCGGGCGTGGCGCATTTCTCGATGGTCACGGGCTTGCCGTCCTCTATGATGTACTTGAACTGGTTCCACGGCTCGGTCGCCTTATATGCTTCGGCCGTGCCCTCGGGTACGTGCAGTATGGCTTCGGTGAAAATGCCTTCAAAGTCGATGGCGGCGACATGTACGTCGGTCGGCTCGTCCCATTTGCAATATACGTTTGCAAGGCTGCTGCACTCCTTGAAGCAGGCTCCGCCGAACCATTTAAGGCTTTCAGGGAATGATATGGTTTCGAGGAGAGTGCAATCATGGAAGCAATCATTACCTAAGCTCTCCATGCCTTCGGGTAATGTTATTGACTTAAGTTTTTCACATGAATAAAAACAACGGTTGCCGAGGGTTGTCAGCGCATTTGACAAGATTGCCCATTCGAGCCCTTCGCATTGGTTGAAACACTCTTCCTCCACGCTTGTAACGCTGTTGGGCAGGATGATGTTCTTTAGGTTTGAACATTCATTGAAGCATGCTCTTCCGAGTTTTGTCAGGCTGTTGGGCAATGAGACTTCGGCAAGGCTTTTGCATCCACTGAAACATTCGTCTTCAAGGGCGGTTACCCCGTATGGCACGTCTATCGTCTCTATCGCATCGCACCCCATGAAGCATGCCTCGGGTATCGACGTAATGCCGACGGGGAGCTTTACCGACCTCATGTTGCTGCATACGTAAAAGGCGTAACTGCCTATCGAGGTAACGCCGTCGGGAATTTCAATCGAGGTGAGGCTGTGGCAGCCCGACATGCAGAACTCTCCTATTGCGGTGAGGTTTTCAGGTAGCGTCAGTGTCTCGAGTAGGCCGCAGTTTTGGAAACTGTATTCGCCTAACGTCGTTATGTCTTCAGGCAGTTTAATTGATTCTAAAGAGCCGCACCCCGAAAAACATGAGTTCCCCATTACTTTTATGCTGTTGGGCAGGGTGATGTTTTTTATGCGGCCTTGATCTTTAAACGCCGAGTGCGACAGGCTTGTCACGGTGAACACCGCCCCCTCGTAGTTCACCGTCTCGGGTATTATGATGTCGCCTTTGAGCTGTTCAGTCTGTGCCATTACGGTGGCTTCGCCTCCGGCGAGGTAATACCTTATTCCGTCGATAGTGGCCGTTTCCTGCGCAAGTGCGCATAGCGGCGTCATGCAGGCCGCGATGATTGTTGTCAATGCTTTGTTCATGGTTGTATGGTTTAGGTTTGTTTTATAAAAAAACAGGGATGCGGACCAACCGCACCCCTGTTTGGTAATGTTAATTGTCGAAGCTGAGTTTGTGGGAGGGGTGTCGCCGCCCTTGTTCCCATACCGGCTCCGGTTGTATTCTTTTTTTTAATGTCTAACGACCGGTTAGTTGATGGCGTCGTTGAGCTCGGCCCCGGCCTTGAACTTTGCCACCTTCTTTGCGGCTATTTGTATTTTCTCCTTCGTGGCGGGGTTGATGCCTTCGCGCGCCGGGCGCTCGCTTACGCTGAACGTGCCGAAGCCTACGAGCGAGATCTTGTCGCCGGCTACGAGGGCGTTCTTTATTGCTTCAACGGTGGCGTCGAGCGCCTTCTTGGCGTCAGTCTTGGGCAGTCCCGATGCGGTAGCTATCTTTTCGATAAGTTCTGTCTTGTTCATAATCTGTAAGTTTTAATATTAATGTTTATTAGTGTTTTAGCGTATTTTCCTCGCAAATATAGCCTATTCATTTCATTCGCCAAACAAAAACATGAAAAAAGTGAGGAATTTAATGAAAAAAAGTTGGTAAACATGCGATAGTGTGCCTAATGACAGATATTTTTCGTACTTTTGCCGAGGTTTATCCAAATACACGAAAATTAACCGCATTATGTTCAGAATCCCTACGATAACGAAGAATTTGCTGATTATCAATGTCTTGATGTTCTTGGCCACATGGGTGTTCGCGCGCCAGGGCGTTGACCTCAACAACATGCTCGGCCTGCACTTCTTCCTTGCGTCAGACTTCAGCCTGCTGCAGCTGTTCACTTACATGTTCATGCATGCCAACTTCACGCACATACTGTTCAACATGTTCACGCTGTGGATGTTCGGCTGCGTGGTCGAGAACGTGTGGGGGCCGCGCAAATACCTATTCTATTATATAGCGTGCGGCGTGGGCGCCGGTTTGATACAGATGGTGGCCCAGTTCGGCGAGTTCTACTTACTCGCCGCCGAGCAGATACCCAGCTTCGGCATGAGCGACGTGGCGGAGGTTGCGCGCAACAGCCAGTACGTGCTCAACGCATGGACCACCGTCGGGGCCTCGGGCGCCATATACGGCATACTGCTTGCCTTCGGCATGCTGTTCCCCGAGCAGCGCATGTTCATATTCCCCCTGCCCGTACCCATCAAGGCAAAGTGGTTCGTGTGCATATTCGCCGTTATCGAGCTGCTCTCGGCCTTGGGCACTAGCGGCAGCAACGTGGCCCACTTCGCCCATTTGGGCGGCATGCTCTTCGGCTACGTCATGATACGCTACTGGCGCAACAATCCCGGCGGCGGAGGCTACGGGCGCTCGCGCGGGCAGCAGTTCTTCGACCGCATGAAAGACAACTGGGAGCGCCGCTCTCACCGGCGCGCCGACGATGCGCGTGGCGGCTGCGACCCGAGGCGCGAGTCCGACTGGGACTACAACGCGCGCCGCAAGGCCGAGCAGGACGAGATAGACCGCATACTCGACAAGGTGCGCCGCAGCGGATACGACAGCCTTACCGAGGAGGAGAAGCGCAAGCTGTTCGACGGGGGCAAGTAGCGGGCTATCAGGCCCGTTAGTCTTATTAGACCATTGGTCTTATTGGGCTGTTTAGTCCGATAGGCCCGATTAGCCCAATGGGCCTAATGGGCCCGATAAGCCACGTCGGCCTAATTAATTTTATAGCTTATGCTGAAGAAAATCAGGAACATAACGCTGCAGATGATAGCCGGGGCCAACGTGGTTACGGTGGTCTTGATGTTGTTGATAGGCTTCTCCGACCGCCTTAACCCTATGGACCACCAGTTCTTAGCCAACGTAGGGTTGGCCTTCCCGGCGTTCCTTTTCATAAACTTCTGCTTCCTCGTGTTCTTCCTCGTTTTCAAGAAGAAGTACGCCCTTGTTTCCGTGGCCGGCTTCCTCGTGGGCTACCAGCCCGTAAGGACATACTGCCCGTTCAACATCGGGCGCGACGTGCCGGCCGGGGCGGTCAAGGTGCTGTCGTACAACGTCCACGGGTTCGTGGCCGACAATCCGCCCGAAGACGCCCCCAACCCCATCCTCGACTACATCATGGGCAGCGACGCCGACATCGTGTGCCTGCAGGAGGCTTACCTCAACGACGCCATAGTGTCGGCCGCCAAGGAGGCTTACGGATACGTCGACTCCGTGATGCACCCAACGCGCGCCGACTGCCTCGTGCTCTTCAGCAAGTACCCCATACTGTCGAAGGACCGCATCGAGTACAAGTCGAAGGGCAACCTCAGCGCCGCCTTCAAGGTGAACATCGGCGGCGACGTGGTGACCGTCGTCAACAACCACTTCGAAACCACCGGCCTGTCGCTGTCCGACCGCGCCGGGTTCAAGGACATGATGAAGGGAAAGTCGGGCAAGGACACCATCAAGGCCGAGTCGAAGCGCCTGGCCAAGAAGTTAGGCGAGGCCGCCAGGAAGCGCGCACCGCAGGTAGACGCCGTGGCCGGCTTCGTAAGGGAGTGCCGCGAGCCCGTGATACTCTGCGGCGACTTCAACGACAGCCCCATATCATACGCGCGCCGCACGCTCGGCAAGGTGCTTACCGACTGCTACGTGGCCACGGGCAACGGCCCCGGCATCTCGTACCACCACAACGCCTTCTTCGTGCGCATAGACAACATCATGTGCTCCGCCGACTGGCGCCCCTACGGCTGCAAGGTTGACAGAAGCAACGGTTATTCAGACCATTACCCGATTTATTGCTGGTTGAAAAGGGTTGAAAACGACAAAAATGGCAGATAATTTTACAATAAAACGCTTTAAATTTCCCGAAGTTTGAAAATTTATTTATCTTTGCACGCTATAATGCCAAAGACGAAAAAACATCAAAATTAATTATAATAAAAAATGCAAAACAAAGGAATCGTAATTGTCTTATCCGTTCTTCTGACGCTTGCGAGCATTTTTTATCTCTCGTTCTCCGTGGCTACGAGCTATTATGACGGCCAGGCGGCGAAGATAAAGGATCCCATAGCCCAGCAGGACTACAAGGACTCCGTGAAGTACCTCGGCATTTACTCTTACAAGAAGTGCATGGAGACGCAGATCGGACTTGGTCTTGACTTGAAGGGCGGTATGAACGTCGTGCTCGAAATCTCGGTGCCCGACGTCGTCGACATGCTTGCCGACCACAAGACAGACGCCGCTTACGTCAAGTCGATGGAGCAGGCCAAGAAGGAGGAAGAGACGAGCCAGACAGACTTCATCTCGCTCTTCATCAAGTATTATCGTCAGAACGCGCCCGGACACAGGCTCGCCGAAATCTTCGCAACACAGCAGCTGAAGGGCAAGGTGAGCACGCAAAGCACCGACGCAGAGGTGGAGAAGGCGCTGCGCGCCGAAGTGCAGACGGCCATCGACAACTCTTACATCGTAGTGCGCAACCGTATCGACAAGTTCGGCGTGGTTCAGCCTAACATCCAGAAACTTGAAGGGCAGGAAGGCCGAATAATGGTCGAGATGCCGGGCATCAAGGAGCCTGAGCGCATCCGCAAGCTGCTCCAGGGCAGCGCCAACCTCGAGTTCTGGGAGACATACAACAGCGAGGAGGTTACCCCTTACCTCGTACAGCTCGACCAAGCTATGGCCAACACCGGCTCTGAGGCCGACTCTACTGCCGCCGACGCGCCGAAGGACACGGCCGCAGTAGCAGGCAACTCTACGGTAAAGGCCGAGACGGCCAAGGCCAAGTTCCAGCTTAAGAAAGACGCTCCGGCCGCAGGCGAGACAGCCAAGGCCGACGCGCAGGCCGAGCTTGCCAAGAAGCAGCACCCGCTGCTCTCCATGCTGCAGACAACCCCGCAAGGCTCGTTGAGCATCGTAGGCTACGCCCATGTACGCGACACGGCCGCTATTAATAAGGTAATATATTCTGACGAGGCCGCACGCATACTGCCTTCCGACGTCAAGCTGATGTGGAGCGCAAAACCGGCCGACGGCATAGCAGCCAAGAACATCTTCGAGCTTCACGCCCTGAAGGTAACCCAAAGCAACGGCCGTGCGCCGCTTGAGGGCGACGTAATCACCGACGCACGCGACGAGTTCAACAGCGTTACGGGCCGTCCTACCGTCAATATGGAGATGAACTCCGACGGAGCGCGCCGCTGGGCGTCGCTCACTAAGGCCAACGTAGGCCGCGCCATAGCCATCGTGCTCGACGGAGTCGTTTACAGCGCACCGCGCGTAAACAGCGAAATCACCGGCGGAAGTTCGGAAATCAGCGGCAACTTCACCATCGAAGACACCAAGGACCTTGCCAACACGCTTAAGTCGGGTCGCATGCCGGCTCCGGCGCGCATCGTCCAGGAAGACATCGTAGGCCCGTCGCTCGGCGCCCAGTCTATCCAGCAAGGCTTGATTTCGTTCATCATCGCCTTCATCATCCTTATGGCCTACATGGTCGTATTGTACAACTTCATCCCCGGTATGCTGGCCAACATGGCCCTGTTGTTCAACCTGTTCTTCACGTTGGGCATCATGAGCTCCTTCCAAACGGCGTTGACCATGCCCGGTATCGCAGGTTTGCTGCTGTCGCTCGGTATGGCCGTCGACGCCAACGTGCTCATCTACGAGCGCGCCAAGGAAGAGCTTGCCAAGGGCCTGACGGTCAAGTCGGCCATCGACGCAGGTTACAAGAACGCCTTCTCGGCAATCTTCGACTCCAACTTGACGTCAATCATCACCGGTGTCATCCTCGCAGTCTTCGGTACCGGCCCGATCCGCGGCTTCGCCGTTACGCTCATCATCGGTCTGTGCTGCTCGTTCTTCACGGCAGTTTACATGACGCGTCTCGTCTACGACCGCCAGATGAAGCGCGACAAGTGGCAGAACCTTACATTCTCGACGGGCATTTCGCGCAGGATGCCGCAGAACACCAACTTCAACTTCATGGGCAAGTCGAAGCGCTCGCTCACCATTTGGGGCATACTTACGCTCGTGTTCGTGCTGAGCTTCATGTTCAAGGGATTCAGCAAGAGCATCGACTTCACCGGAGGTCGCAACTTCGTGCTGCAGTTCGAGAAGCCCGTACAGCCAGAAGACGTGCGCAACGCGCTCGAGGGAGCGTTCGGCGAGTCGACGTTTAACGCCATCGCCCTCGGCGTCGACGGCAAGACGATCCGTATAACCACCAACTACAAGATAGAGTCTAACGACCAGAACGTTGACGACGAGGTAGAGCAGATACTCTTCAACTCGCTGTCAAAGGCCGGAATGGTTACCCAGACCGACATCTCGAAGTTCCGCAACCCTGACATCCGCGAGGGTGGCTCAATCATCAGCAGCGCCAAAGTGGGCCCGTCGGTTGCTAAGGACATAACGCAGGGAGCGATCGTCAGCGTCATCATCGCCATCATCGCTATCTTCCTCTACATCCTGTTGCGCTTCCGCAACGTGGCGTTCTCGCTCGGCTCAACCATCGCGTTGGCGTTCGACACGCTGTTCGTGCTCGGCGTCTACTCGCTGTTGTGGGGACTTGTGCCCATGTCGCTCGAGGTCGACCAGACGTTCATCGGAGCAATCCTGACCGTCATCGGTTACTCAATCAACGACAAGGTGGTAGTCTTCGACCGTATCCGTGAGAACATGGGGCTTTATGCAAAGCGCGACCGCTGGACTCTCTTCAACGACTCGTTGAACCAGACGCTCGCCCGTACCATCAACACCGGTTCGGCAACGTTGCTCGTGCTGCTCATCTGCTTCTTCTTCGCAGGCGAGAGCATCCGCAGCTTCTCGTTGACGATGATTCTCGGTATCGTGTTCGGTACGTTCTCGTCGATCTTCATCGCCGCGCCGGTGGCTTACCTCACGCTCGGCAAGAAGGAGAGGAGCAAAGGCCATGTCGAGGCAAAGTAACAAGCATTTAGCTTACGTTTAGATAAAATAAAAGGATGCGCCAAGCGGTGCATCCTTTTATTTTTGTTGTTGATTCGCTCCCGAGTAAGGCCAATCGGCCTAACGGCGCGCGTCCGGCGTATCTTGCCAATTAGTCTAATTAACGTCAGTTCGGTATAATGAAAGGAATCCATCCTAAACCGTAAGAAGTCTGTGGCATACCGTCATTGCCTTAACGGCGATTTTCAATTCCGGGCTTATACCCTGAATTACGGTATGCCACAGACTTCTTACGGTTTAGGATGATGTCATTTGTTTTTAGAATGATTACATTCTTCTTATACCTAACTAACGTTGATTAGTCAAATTCGCCTAATCCGCCGTATTTTTCCGATCAGTTTTTTTGAACACTTCTATCGTATTCCCGTCGTATTCCCTGCGGCTCACCCTTACGGCGCACTCGGGCAGCCGTGGCGCGCGCGTGCCGCCTTCGGTGCGTGCTGGCGAGGTCTCGCGCCTTATCTCGTCCCACCAACCGTCGTTCCCGAGAAATGAGTTAAGCGTCTTGGCTCCGCCCTCCACGATGAGCGACTGCACGCCCTTGGCGTAGAGCCACTCGAACAGTTGCGGTATTACGGGCCGGCTGAAGTCGGCTTCGGGGCAGAACGGGCGGTTGCGGTCGAGCGTCAGGCGCAGCGGGTCGGGGCCGCTCCACAGGCGCACGTTCAGGCGCGGGCGGTCGCGTTCGTCGGTAACGCGGCCTACGAGTATGGCGTCGTTCTCGGCGCGCAGCTTGTGGCACAGCATTTGGGTGAACGGCGTCGACAGCGTCACCGGCCTGAAGTTGTCGTCGATGTATCCGTCGGCCGTCATGCACCATTTCAGTATCACGTATGGCCGCCGCCGCTCGTTGAACGTTATGAACCTCTTGTTCAGTTCCAGGCATTCGGCCTCGAGCACTCCCACGGTTACGTCGATGCCGGCGTCGCGCAGCTTCCTTATGCCCCGGCCCTTCACCTTGGCGAACGGGTCGACGCATCCTACCACGACCCTCTTTACGCCCTTGCGTATAATAAGGTCGGCGCAGGGAGGCGTGCGCCCGTAGTGCGAGCACGGCTCGAGGCTCACGTACATCGTCGCCTCGCCGAGCAGGGCTTCGTCGGCCTTGCTTACCGAGGCGAAGGCGTTCACCTCGGCGTGACCCTCGCCGCAGCGTGCGTGGTATCCTTCGCCGATTATCCTTCCGCCGCTCACTATCACCGCCCCCACCATAGGGTTGGGCTTGGCGTTCTGCCGTCCGTTGCGCGCCAATTGCAGGCAGCGCCTCATGTACGTCTCGTCTGTTTTCTGCTGTTCCATAGTGCAAAGATAATGCAAATCGGGGGCATTGCAAAGCAAACGCGTTTGCTTTTATTGCGGCGATGCGTCTTGTTTTATAAAATATGAATATCCGCATTTGCCCAATACACTATATCCTATTCTAAGAAGTCTGTTGCATACTGTCATTCCGGGCCGGGACCCGGAATCCAGAAATCACCCATTCATAACAACCTGAGTGTATAAACTGGATTCCGGGTCCCGGCCCGGAATGACGGTATGCTGACGACTTCTTTCAAGATGGTGAAGACATTGGGCAAATGCGGATATTCATATTATAAAAAGATAATATGAAAGTCAGCAATCAGCCTAAATGAATGCTTCCATTCCAAAACAACTTCCATTCCAAAACAACTTCTATTCCAAAACAACTTCTATTCCAAAGCAACTTATATTCCTATTCAGCGTACTTCAACTTATTATATTATAAGAAGTCTATGGCATGTTTTATTGGAAGTGGAGCATGTTTGTTAGAAGTTGAATTATTTATTCAGGTTGGTTACTGATTCTCATAAAAGCAATGCTAAAATTATGAAATAGGAAGTGGCTGTAAGGCAGTTTCTGATATGCGGCCTTTTACATTCCGAAAGGATGCCTTTCATGCTCCAAAAGGAGTCCTTTTAGGACATGAATGACGCCCTTTTGCCCAGGGGCCTGTCGGCGCGCAGGCCGTCGGCGCATATTCTTTCATGTTTTTTACAGAATCGGCCTAAACTTACAAATTGCTGCCAAAACGTGTAAAATCATTGCTATATAAAAGTAACCCAACCGTAAAATGTGTGATGTAAAACATGAAGTTTTGACACAATGAAACTCCTTCTTTGTAAAAAAATATTGTGTTTGTTAAACTTTGTTGCGTCATTTTTTTTTAACGAAAAAATCATTTGCCGTTTTCGTCTTTTTCCTTACCTTTATGCGCTGAATTGCGTTCCCGGCGCGTTTCTGCAACGTGCGCCGTAAGCCGGCATGTTCATGGAATAATAATTTAAAAAATAATAAGTATATATGAAAAAGTTTTTTACTCTTTGTTTTTCTTTGTTGATGGGCTGCGCCGCCCTTAACGCACAGGTAATAGGCGGCAACGTCGACCAGGCCGTACAGTTTACTGACGCAATCGGCAATACCATAGCCAACGGCACGAATTTCACTGCAAACATCGTGCATTCTGAGAGTGTGGAGATAGCGCCAGGTGTCGTTGTTGAAACGAAAACGGTTGATTCGGGCGTGCAAATCCTTAACACGTCAGAGTCGGCTGTCGGCGTGCTCTTGAAGTGTAAGGTCAATTCAGTCGACAACGGCGGCTTCCAGGTCTGCCTCCAAGGCAGCTGCGTTCCGTTGAACCTCGGCCAAGAAACAAACTCTTCTTTTGTCATTCTGCAGTCGGGCGCTTCGTTGCCTATCGACCTCCATCTTAATGTGGATGATGCAACCGCCGCCGCTACGGGTGAGGTTGAGGTGCAGATAATGCGTCACAACATCGTTATGGATGAATACGGGCAGCCCGCCGCAGGCGATGAGACCTATCCCGGATCGAAGATAATACTCGCATATACCACCGACCAGACGGCCGGCATTACCGACGCTACCGTAGCCGAGAGCAACGAAGTAGTAGCTCGCTACACGCTCGACGGCCGCGCAATCGACGCTCCGCAGAAGGGTGTCAACATAGTTAAGTACGCCGACGGACGCACCGTGAAAGTTGTTGTGAAATAACTTTATAATGCATAATTAATGCACAATGCACAATTCATAATGCATAATTAATGCACAATGCACAATTCATAATGCATAATT
>CALUFA010000056.1 GCA_944319795.1 uncultured Prevotella sp.
CAGTACGGATAATCTGACCGTGTAAACTTATTTAGGTTATTTAAAAGAAAACTGTCAACCTAAATCAGGAAAAGACATTTTGCTGCCTTTTGCGTTGTGAAAGGCAGCCTTTTGCACGCTGAAAAGCCGCAGGATAAAGGCCGACGGGTATGGTTTTAGGACGTAAAAAGCCGTTTTCAAGGTGGAAAATGCGCAACGGCTGCTACGGGAAAGGCCGTCGGCCATGCCTCCGGCTGCTGTTTCAGGAAAAACCACTGACAACGGCAAGCTGACACCCTGACACGTTTTTGCGCATTAGGCCGACACTTTGCAAAAGCCGACATTACGAATTTCATGCAAGATAAAAGGCAACGGCAATTGGTTGCGGACATTCAAAACCAGAACAAACGGCTCTAATTAAGACTATAAAATACGATAATCCCCGGCATGCTCGGCCGGCATGCCGGGGATTATCGTTTATGCAACGCGCAGCCGCAGCAGGGCGTTAAGCAGCTGCTTTCCGCACGGCAGTGTCGGCGTCGGCGTCGTCTTTCTTCTTGGCAGAGTAGCTTACGCTGAGTATCACGCCGATATACACGCAGTTGATAATCGTAGACGTGCCGCCCTTGCTTATCAGAGGCAGGGGCTGCCCCGTAACGGGCACGAGGCCGACGGCCACCGCCATGTTGAACATGGCCTGCACTACAAGCAGCATGGCGAAGCCCATTATGAGCAGCGCGGGGAATGTGTTGGCGCAACGGTTGGCTATCGTGGCCGTGCGGAACAAGAGTATGACGTACAGCATGCAGACCACGAACGCCCCGAAAAGGCCCATCTCCTCGATGATGATGGCGTAGATGAAATCGGAGAAAGCCTGGGAGAGGAAGTCGCGCTCTACCGAATTGCCGGGGCCTTTGCCTATTAGGTTGGACGAAGCGATGGCTATGTTGGCGTGTGACGTCTGCGCGTCCTTGCCGTTAAGGTCGAGGTCGCGCGGCGCAACGTAGTCGTCGCTGAGGAACTTGTCTATTCGCCCCTTCCACGTATCGAAGCGGTGGAATATCTTTTCGAGCACGTTCTCGTCTTCCTCTTCCGCCTGTTGCTGCACCATCACTTGCTTGCCCGCCGCTTCGGCGGCCAGTTCATCCTTGTCATGGCCGAACACCATGACCATCGTAACCACCAAAGCCACCGACAAGGCCACTATGCCGAGCAGGCGGCCGAGCTGCACCTTGGGCACTTTGCCGATGAACATCATCAGGAAAACCACCGTGCATATAAGGACGGCCGTCGACAGGTTTTCAACCATTATAAGGGGAACTATTAAAAGGCAGACAATCATTATGTACTTGAACGCGCGCTTGTCGGCTCCGTCGGAAGTCTGCATCGCGCTGAGTATCTGCGCCGTTGCGAGGACGATAGCGCCCTTGGCAATCTCCGACGGCTGGAACTGTATGCCGAAAATGGCAATCCAACGCTGCGAACCGTTTGTGCTCTCGCCGACGAAAAACACAATGACGAGCATAAAAAACGATATTATCAAGGCCAAGGGCGTGGCTAACTTGAAATACCGGCAAGGAATGTTCATGGTGACAATCATCACCACCACGCCGACGGCGAGCAGCATGCAATGGTATAACACGGGGGCGAGATAGTCGCCGCTCTTGAACGACAAGTGGCTCGAAGCGCTGAAAACTTCGATTATGCTGATGATGCACAGGAAGAAAAACACCGACCAGATGACGGCGTCGCCCTTGAACTTGCCTTCTGTTGTCTTGTCTTTTAACATATTTCTTCTACTGGAATTTATAGAATTTATAGGTCTTGGGAATTTAAAGAAGTTAGAGAAGCTAAAGAAGTTTAAGCCAAATGCTTCATTGGCAAAAGCCGATATTCAACCACAAAAGGATATGGCTTTAACTTCTACAAATTCTATAAATTCTTTAACTTCTATAAATTCTTTAACTTCTACTTATATCTCACAGCCCCCTTACTAAGGTCTTGAACTGCTCGCCGCGGTCTTCCATGTTCTTGAACAGGTCGAAGCTGGCGCAACAGGGGCTCAGGAGGACCGTGTCGCCGGGGCGCGCCATCTCGTAGCAGGCCTGCACGCAGTCGCGCATCGAGTGGGTGTCGCGCACGGGTATGCCCATGCCGTCGAAGAAGGCGTGCAGCTTCGAGTTGTCGGCTCCTAAGTAAACGAGGCCCGCGCACTTCTCCTTAACCAAGTCCTTAATGGCGTTATAGTCGTTGCCCTTGTCCTTTCCGCCGAGTATCAGTACGACGGGCGTCTTCATGCTCTCGAGCGCATACCAGCACGCATCTACGTTGGTGGCCTTCGAGTCGTTGACGTATTGCACTCCGCCGACCTTCGCCACCTTCTCAAGACGGTGCTCTACGCCGGGGAAGTCGCTAAGGCTCTTGCGGATGAACTCCTTCCTTATGCCGGCCACGTTTGACGCGATGCCGGCCGCGAGCGAGTTGTATATGTTGTGCTTGCCGGTCAGGCTCAGCTCCTCTTGCTCCATGTTGAAGGGCGTTGGCTTCTCTATCTTATACTGTCCCTCCTCGATGTAGCCGATCGAGCCTTTCTCCTTAAGCTCGGAGAAGGGGTAGCGTATGGCCTTGATGTCATACTTCTCAAGCTCGCGGGCTATGACGGGGTCGTCGTTCCAGTAGATGAACGAGTCCTCGCCGGTCTGGTTCTGCAGTATGCGCATCTTCGCGTCGACGTAGTTTTGCATGCAGTTGCCGTAGCGGTCGAGGTGGTCGGGGGTGATGTTCAGCAGGATTGCTATGTTGGCGCGGAAGTCGTACATGTTGTCAAGCTGGAACGAGCTAAGCTCTATGATGTAGTATTCGTGCGGGTCCTCGGCCACCTGCAGCGCGAGGCTGTTGCCTATGTTGCCGGCCAGTCCGGCGTCGTAGCCGGCGCTCTTGAATATGTGGTAGATGAGCGAAGTGGTCGTAGTCTTGCCGTTGCTGCCCGTGATGCAGATCATCTTAGAGTCGGTGTAACGGCCGGCGAACTCTATTTCGCTGATTATGTGGATGCCTTTGGCGGCGCACTTGACCACCATCGGCGCGTCGTTGGGTATGCCGGGGCTTTTTATTATCTCGTCGGCGTCGAGGATTTTCTCCTCTGTGTGGCGGCCCTCCTCCCACTCTATGCCGTGCGAGTCGAGCATGGCCTTATACTTGTCCTTTATGCCCGACATGTCGGACACGAACACGTCGAAGCCTTCCTTCTTGGCCAACACGGCCGCTCCGGCTCCGCTTTCTCCTGCTCCAAGTATTACTATTCGTTTCATGTTGTTTGTTTTTTTTAGTCGACAAGCAGACAAGTAACGAGCAGACGAGGAGATTTGCCCTGAATGACGGTTTACGGTAATCTCCTTGTCTGCTTGTTTACTCGTTTGCTTGTCTGCTTCTTGTCATCTTATCTTCAATGTTATTATCGTAAGCGCCGCAAGGATTATGGTGACGATCCAGAAGCGGATGGTTATCTTCGACTCGTGAACGGCGCCCTTGGGCTTCTTGAAAAGATACTTGATCTCGGGGTCGAGCTGCTCCTGCTGCGTGCGGAACGTATCGTGCAGGGGGGCTCGCTTGAACATGCGCTGCTTCACTCCGCGGCGCGTGCCGGCCTTAGCGTACCACACTTGCATTATCACGCTCAGGCTCTCGACGAAGAATATGCCGCACAGTATGGGCAGCATCAGCTCCTTATGGATGATGATTGCGCACACGGCTATGATGCCGCCGATGGTGAGCGAGCCGGTGTCTCCCATGAACACTTGCGCCGGGTAGGCGTTGTACCAGAGGAAACCGATGAGCGCGCCGACGAACGCGCACATGAACACCACGAGCTCCTGCGAGCCCGGTATGTACATTATATTGAGGTAGGCGGCGTATTCTATGTGGCTGCTTACGTAGGCGAAGATGCCTAAGGCGACGCCTATTATCGCCGAGTTGCCGGCGCACATGCCGTCCATGCCGTCGTTAAGGTTGGCGCCGTTAGACACCGCCGTGACTACGAATATCGTCATTACGACGAACAGCACCCAGCCGGCGGCCGTCTTATACTTGCCGCAGAAGCTCATCAGGTCGGCATAGTCGAGGTTGTGGCCCTTGACGAAGGGAATGGTGGTCTTGAGCGACTTCTGGGCCTCGGGCCTGTGTTTTACGACTAATTCCTGGCCGTCCTGCCGCTCGATGGCGAGGTTTTCGTTTATCTTTGCGTCGGGGCTGTACCACAATATCAGGCCGACTATCAGGCCGATGCTTATCTGTCCCACTATCTTGAAGCGCCCCGGCAGGCCCTCCTTGTTGTGGCGGAATATCTTGATATAGTCGTCAAGTCCGCCGAGGAAGCCGAGCCACACGGTAGTGATGATCATCAGTATCAGGTAGATGTTGCGCATACGGCCGAGCAGCAGCACGGGCACGAGTATGGCGACGATGATGATCACGCCGCCCATCGACGGCACTCCTATCTTGTTCACACCGAAGGGGTCGATCTTGGCGTCGCGCTGCGTCTCGGCGATCTGCTTGCCCTTGAGGTACTTGATGAACTTCTCGCCGAACCATGCCGAGATCACCAACGACAGTATCAGAGCCAGCAGCGACCTGAACGATATGTATCCCCACATGTGGGAGCCGGGAATGCCGAACTGTTCTAAGAACCGGAATAAATAATATAACATCTTTAAATATGTTGTTAAACGAGTTGTTTTTAGGAGTTAAGGAGCCATTTGGTTAAGAGGTTGGAAACTTTGGTCATGTAAGCAACCGTCCTTTGCCGGCTATTCCTGCCCTGCGAATATCTCGCGGAGCACTTCCTTGTCGTCGAAATGGTGCTTCACGCCGCGTATCTCCTGGTAGTTCTCGTGGCCCTTGCCGGCTACGAGTATCACGTCGCCCTTCTTCGCCATCATGCAGGCGGCGCGTATCGCCTCGCGCCGGTCAACGATGCTGACCACCTTTTTCATCTGCTTCGCGTCAAGCCCGGCCAGCATGTCGTCGATGATGGCCTGCGGCTCCTCGAAGCGCGGGTTGTCGCTCGTTATGATGACCCTGTCGCTCTGCCTTACGGCCTCTTGCGCCATGAGCGGACGCTTGCCCTTGTCGCGGTTGCCGCCGGCGCCGCACACGGTGATGACCTGCCCCTTGCCGCCGAGCACCTCGTGGATGGCCTTGAGCACGTTCTCAAGCGCGTCGGGCGTGTGGGCGTAGTCAACTATCGCCGTGTAGCCCTCGGGCGAGTGCACGGGGTCGAGCCTTCCGCTGACGCTCTTCAGCGTGCTCATCACCACGAGCACGTCCTCCGGCTTCTCGCCGAGCATCACGGCCGCGCCGTAAACGGCCAACAGGTTGCTCACGTTGAACTTGCCGATGAACTGAACGCCCACCTCGCGGCCGTCTATCTCGAGGTACATGCCCCCGAAGTGGCACTCGAGTATCTTGGCGCGGAAGTCGGCCATTGTCCTCGTAGAGTAAGTCTTCACTGTAGCTTTGGTGTTCTGCACCATTACCATGCCGTTCTTGTCGTCGGCGTTGGTTATGGCGAAAGCGCCCTTGGGCAGGCCGTCGAAGAAGGCCTTCTTGGCGTTGCGGTAGTTCTCGAAGGTCTTATGATAGTCTAAGTGGTCGCGCGTCAGGTTGGTGAACATTCCCCCGGCGAACTTCAGTCCGCCTATTCTCTTCTGCGCTATGGCGTGCGAGCTGCACTCCATGAAGGCGTATTGGCATCCGGCCTCAACCATCCGGGCCAGCAGGCGGTTAAGCTCTATCGGGTCGGGCGTGGTGTGGTCGGCCTCTATCCGCTCGTCCTCGATGTAGTTGCAGACGGTAGAGAGCAGTCCGCACTTGTAGCCGAACTTGCGGAACATATTATATAACAAGGTGGCGATGGTAGTCTTTCCGTTAGTACCGGTAACGCCTACGAGCTTCAGCTTGCGCGAAGGGTCGCCGTAAAAAGTGGTGGCCACCTCGCCTACTACGTCCTCGGTCGACTTCACCTGCACGTAAGTAACGCCCTCGGCCGCGTCCTCGGGCATGTCCTCGCACAACACGGCTGCCGCCCCCTGCCCTACGGCCTTGCCGATGTAGGCGTGGCCGTCGGTCTGCGTTCCGCGCATCGCTACGAACAGATGGCCTGCCCCAACGCGGCGCGAGTCGATGTTCACGCCTGTTATTTCCTTCTCCGTGTCACCCGTAACGTTCACGGGGCGGATGTTCTTGATAAGCTCTTTAAGTAACATTGTATCTTCGTTTTATAATTCCAAAACAAGTGAGCACGTCTCGCCTTTCCTTATCGTCTTACCCGGAGCGAGGCTCTGCCGGGTAACCTTGCCGCGTCCGCTAAGCCTTACCTTCACCCCTCGGCTCTCAAGGGCGAACACGGCGTCGCGCGCCCCCATGCCTTTCACGTCGGGCACGGTGTTCTTCGCGTATCCGTTAGCCCTCGACAGCACCACGTCTGAAACGTCCGTCCTCGCCTTGCCCCACACCGGATTGCCGTCGGCATAGCTGCCGCTCCAATCCTTGTTGGTGGGAATGCCGAGGTGGCTCAGCACGTAGTCGGCCGCCAACAGGTCGCCGTTCTTCACGTCGGGCACGAGTATCGATGCCGTATCGCGTGCGTCGGCCACGTCAAGTTTCAGGCTTTGCGCCATTATCCCCTCTGCGATGTTGTGGAAAACGTGGGCGCTGAAACCGCTCGAAGCCGGCAGTCCGGTTTTCTGTATGCATACTATGCAGCTGTAACGGGGCGCGTCGGCAGGGAAGAACCCCACGAAACTGAGCAGATAGCTGACCGTTCCCGACTTATATCCGCTTACGCCTTTAGATATTTGCGCCGTCCCGGTCTTGCCGGCCACCTTGAAAGACTGCGACCCGGCCTTCTTTCCGAGGCCCTGGCTTACTACGTGTTCAAGTATCGTCCGTATCTCGCGCAGCGTCTTCTCCTTGCAGATGCGCTGCTTGATAACCTGCGGCTGGAACTCCTGCAGCACCTGGCCGTCCTTCACAACCTGCTTGACAAATCTCGGACGCATCATCGTGCCGTTGTTGGCGATGGCGTTATAGAACGTCAGGGTCGAAATCGGAGGCACCTGGGTTTCGTATCCTATGCTCATCCAGGGCAGCGCCGTCTTACTCCAATTCACGTACTGGCCGTGCTTGTTCTTCTTAGGCATGCGGATGCGGGGCGGAGCATAGCCTACGATTGGCAGCTTCAAGTCCTCGCGTATGCCGATGCGGTCGAGCCCTTCGACGAACTTCTCCGGGTTCTTCCCGTAATACTTGTCGATTATGCGGCTCACTCCTATGTTTGAACTGTACTCGAGCGTCTGCGGCAATGTAAGCACCTGGTATCCGCCGCGGTGCCAGTTGTGGTCGCGCATCTTGGCCCCGTACATGTCCCAGATGCCGCTGCCGGTGTCGACCTTGTACGTCGTGTCGACCACGCCGTCGTCCAACGCCACCATGAGCGACGCCGTCTTGAACACCGAGCCGGGCTCCAACAGGTCTGATACGGCGCTGTTCTTTATCTCGTAATACTCTCCGTCTGCGCACTTTGCCATGTTGACAATGGCCTTGATGTCGCCCGTCTTCACCTCCATGACCATCGCCACGCCGACGTGTCCGTTCACTTCCTTAAGCTCGCTAACGAGCGAACGCTCGGCCAAGTCTTGCATGTTGACGTCGATCGTGGTCACGATGTCGGCCCCGTTTACCGGGTCTATCTGCGTTATGTTCAGGTTCTTGCCGCGTATGCGCTGGCGCCTTATCTTGCCGGGTTTGCCCCTCAGCACTGAGTCGTAAGACAGTTCGAGTCCGAACTTGGCCGTGTCCTTCGCACCGAAAAGGTCGCCTATGGTGCGCTTGGCCAACGAGCCGAACGGCCGTTTGCGCGCGTTGAACTTCTCGACGTGGAAGCCTCCGGCGTTGGCCGACAAGTTGAACAGCGGCAACTGCTTTACTTCGGAATAAGTGCTGTAATTCACACGCCGCCTCCACACGGGCCAGTGGCGGCTGCCCTTGGCCTTTCCCTTAAGCAGATGGGCCTTGAACTCGGCCGCCGTCTTTTCCGGGAATATCTCGTGCAGCCCCATGCAGAGGCTGTCTATCTTAACGTTCCAAAGCGAGTCGCGCTCCTCGTTCTCGTCGCCTCCGGCCTTAAAGTCGACGAACAGGCGGTATTCGGGTAGCGAACCGGCCATCAGCCTACCGTCGCTGCTGAGGATGTTGCCGCGCACCGGCTTCACCTCAACGCTGTCCTTCGTGAACAGGTCGGCCACGTCCATCCAGTAGCTGCGCTCCACGGTGGCGATGTAGACAACCTTGACGAGCACGGCCAATCCGACGGCAAGTATGGCGTAAGCCACTATCTTATACCGTTTTATCATCTTTTTCCTGTCAAACAAACTACTCATTTACCGGAATATTAATAATGTAAGGCGGCTGCGTAGGTATCTGGAGCACGCTGTCCTCGTTGTTCTTAAGCATCTCGAGCACGTTGCTTTCACGGCACATCTCGGTCAGTTCGCTCATGCTCGCCAGCGCCTTGTACTTAGCGTCCTTAAGTTTTTCCTTCAATTGCTCTATCTCTACCATGTCCTGCTGGCAGCTGTACCTGTTGGACACGTAGATCATCGTTATGAACGCGATTAGTATTATCACACCAATCTGCCTCCTTAATGCCTCGGCCGTAAGGAAATCGCCGCCGAGAATCTTGCGGAACGTCAGTCCGGCCGACAACGGGGCGTCTTCCTCGGTGACGTTCCTCATCGCATCCCGGGCCTTAGTTTCCTGCCGCGCGCCGTCTTGTCCGCCGCTTACGGCCGGCTGTTCCTGCGCTTCCTGCCTTATGTCTTCGTCGCTGTTCATCCGATTTCTTTCTTTTCTGCTATTCTCAACTTTGCGCTCCTGCTGCGTGGGTTGCGTTCCTGCTCGCCGCCGTCGGGCACTATCACCTTGTTGTTCACAGCCGCGAGAGGCGACCGCGTGCGGCCGTAGAAGTCCTGCTCGGCCACGCCCTCGGCGTTGCCCGTGCGCATGAAGTTCTTCACTATGCGGTCTTCAAGGCTGTGGTACGTGATAACCGACAGCCGTCCGCCCGGCCTCAGCAGCTCTACGGCGGCAGCGAGCATCTCCTTAAGGGCGCCCATCTCGCCGTTCACCTCTATGCGCAGCGCCTGGAACATCTTGGCCATGTCCTTCTTCTCGCGTTCCCTTTTGAACAGGGCGGCGGTTGCGTCTACTAAGTCTTGCGTCGTAACGACGGGTTTGGCGGCCCTTGCCTTGGCTACGGCGGCGGCTATCCGCCGCGAGTTTTTCAGCTCGCCGTAAAGGTAGAACACGTCGGCCAGCCGCGCCTCGTCATACCGGTTGAGCACGTCGGCGGCCGTAATGCCGTCGCGCTTGTTCATGCGCATGTCGAGCGGAGCGTCGAAACGGAACGAGAATCCGCGCTCGGCGTCGTCGAAATGGTGGCTCGACACGCCGAGGTCGGCCAGTAGCCCGTCTATCGGGCCGATGCCGTAATACCTCATCCAGTTCTTCAGATACCTGAAGTTGCTCCTTACGAAGGTGAACCGCCCGTCGTCCATGATGTTGGCCTCGGCGTCAGCGTCCTGGTCGAAACCGAACAGGCGGCCGTCAGCGCCGAGCCTCGACAGTATCTCGCGGCTGTGCCCTCCGCCGCCGAAAGTAACGTCTACGTAAACTCCCCCGGGGCGTATGTCAAGCCCGTCTACGCTCTCCTTCAAGAGCACGGGCACATGGTATGTCTCTGCTGTGGTTGCCATCGTTTTTTAGTATATGTCAGTCGGTCGCGCCGTCGGCGTCACGCCGCCGCCCGTCCCCGGCTTCCGCCATAATGTCTTGTATGGCTTTGCCGAAGTATTCTTGCGCCATAAAGCCGCGGCCGGCAGCCTCGCCGCTCCATATCTCAACAGTGTCGTCCATGCCGACGAACCTCACCGACTGGCCGATGCCGGCCACATTAAGCATACGTTTGGAGATAAGGAAACGGCCGTTGGCGTCGAGCGTAACGGCCTCGGCCTCGGCGACAAACTGTCTGAAAATGCTTTGGTGTGTTGCGTCCCAGCGGTTCAGGCGCGAGCGCAGGGCGTCCATCTGCCTGTTCCATACGCTTTCGGGATAAAGCACAAGGCACGGCTGGAATACGTCCTTGCGCATAACGAGGGTGGTCTCGCCGCCGCCCTGCAGCTCCTTGCGGAACGATGCCGGCAGGAAAGCCCTTCCCTTCGAGTCTATTTTTGCTTCTATGGTGCCGAGAAAACGCATGGACTGATACCTATTATATGATTCGGCAAAGATAAGTATTTTTCCCCACACCCCACCACTTTTCCCCACAAAAGTGATGTTTTTTATTTAATAAGGTAAAAATGCGTTTTCAGCGTAACGCAAACAGGCGGTGTTCATTCCTCCGTTTCGCGTTTTCTCAGCCTGTGGCGCATCGTGCGCACAGTGCCGTCGGACATGTTCATTATGCGGGCCGTCTCGGCGGTGCCGCCCCATTTAGTATCGACTATCAGGAAAAACAGGGCGTAGGCCGTAAGCCGGCTGTGACCCCTCTCTATCCGCCCGACCAAGTCCGACTCCTTTACGCGCAGGTATTCAACCGCCGCCTCGAAGTCGCCGGGCGACCATCCGGCAGTTGTTCCACCCGCGGCCACAGCTCCGCTGAGCTGCCGCCCACGGTATAATATCTCGGCCTGGCGCTTGCGCTGCTCCTTTATCTTGCGCTCCAACCGCGCCACCATGTCGGCGTTCTGCCTTTCGCCGGCCTTAGCCTTGCCAAGCTCATGCTCGTACTTGGCAGCCAGCCGGCGGCTCTCGGCCATCGCACGGCGCACCTCGCGC
>CALUFA010000057.1 GCA_944319795.1 uncultured Prevotella sp.
GGCATCCTCTTGCGTCGTAAAAGGCTACCTTTTACCGCATGAAAAGCCACCTTTTACAAGCTAAAAGACCGCCTTTTACATGCGCACGGGTAATGTGTTGGGAATCAGGCGGTTGATTGTTTTTATCCGAATCGTAACCCTGCTGCAACCGTTTGGTAATTTTGCTTTTGTTTCTTTGCATTGCCATCAGCAAGGAAGCATACAAGTTGACGGGCAGACGGGCGGACAAGGAGATTTGCCTCAAGCGTTTGCACCTGACGGCCCGCCGAACCAACGAGTGGAAATCCCCTCGCCTGCTCGTCTGCTTGTCAACTTGTCGACTTGTCTGCTCGTCTGCTTGTCGACTTGTCTGCTTGTCAACTTGTCGACTTGTCTGCTTGTCAACTCGTCTGCTAACAAAAGTCGACTTGCCAACTAAATAAAAAGATATGATTGGAATATTCAACGACTGCTATCCCCCGGTAATCGACGGAGTGTCGATGACGGTGCAGAACTATGCGCGGTGGCTCAACCGCAAGTGCAACGACGTGTGCGTGGTAACCCCGTCGGTGCCCGGAGCCGTGTATGACGAGGATTTCCCCGTCTACGGCTATTTCTCTGTGCCCATACCCATGCGCAAGCCTTACCGCATGGGGCTGCCCTTGGTAGACAGGGCTTTCCTGTCGCGCATGGGCAAGACTGACTTCTCCATAGTCCACGCCCACAGCCCGTTTTCGTCGGGCCGCCTGGCCCTGAGGCTGGCACGGCAGAGGGGCGTGCCCGTGGTGGCCACGTTCCACTCGAAATACCGCGCCGACTTCGAGCGCGTGATACCCAACAAGGCCGTCGTAGACTATTTAGTCAAGGGCATCATAGACTTTTACAATGAGGCCGACGAGGTGTGGATTCCGCAGGCAGGCGTGGAAGAGACGCTGCGCGAATACGGATACAGGGGCCGGGTGGAGATTGTAGACAACGGCAACGACTTCGCCACACACGCCGACACCGCGCCGCTGCGCGCCGAGGGGCGCGCCCTGCTGGGCCTGCCCGACGGCGAGCCGATGCTGCTCTTCGTGGGCCAGCACATCTACGAAAAGAACCCCCATCTGATAATACGCGCGCTGGCACGCCTGCGCGACCGCCGCTGGCACATGTACTTCATCGGCACGGGATACGCCGCCGCCGACCTGCGCAGGCTCGCAACGTCAAAAGGACTCGACAACAGGATAACATTCATGGGGCAGGTGGCCGACCGCGAACGCCTGAAGCGCTGTTACGCGGCCGCCGACCTGTTCGTGTTCCCCTCGCTCTACGACAACGCCCCTCTCGTAGTGCGCGAGGCCGCCGCCATGCAGACGCCGGCGCTGCTGGCCGAAGGCTCTACGGCGGCAGGCGTGGTGGCCGACGGCATGAACGGCTTCACATGCCGGGCCGACGAACGCTCGATAGCCGACCGGCTGCTGGCGCTGCTCGCCCGTAAAGACATGCTCGCCGCCGCCGGCATCAACGCGCGCAAGACGCTCGCACGCCCGTGGAGCGACGTGGCCGACGAGGTGTACGACCGCTACTTGCACTTGATAAGACGGAGCAACCGCACGGAGGGAGCAGCGTAGAAAAGAACATTTAAAGGTAAAAAAGTAAAAAGGTAAAAAAGTAAAAATAAACACTTTCTATTCTATTAAGGCTGTTGTTTTACTTTTTTACCTTTTTACTTTTTTACCTTTAAAGATGCCTTTTCACCTTTTATTATTACTTTTGCAGTGTCTTTAAAAAATGTTTCAGACATGGGAATAATCAAGTTCGTCAAAGAGTGGACACTGCCCTGCGCAATGGTTTTCGGCGCAAGCATATATCTTTTGTTTGCGGAAATACCTTTTCTCGAGCCTATCGGCAACGCCGTAGGCCCGTATTTCGTAGACACATTGCCACCGCTGATATTCTTGACGCTTTACTCTACGTTTTGTAAAATCCGCCTGCACGACCTCCGCACACATACATGGCATTGGTGGATGCAGTTGGTGCGCATAGCCTTGGCCGCCGTATTGGTGATAGCCGCCAAAGAGGCCGACGGCCACGGAACGAGGCTCGTAATAGAAGGCGCCTTCGCCTGCGTGATATGCCCTACGGCATCGGCCGCCGCCGTAGTAACCGAGAAGCTCGACGGCGACCTCGCCTCGATGACCGTCTACACGCTGATCGACAACGGAGTAACGGCCGTACTCGTGCCGCTGCTGTTCCCCGTGCTCGAACACCACGCAGACATGGCATTCATGTCGTCGTTCGCAACGATAATACAACGCACGGCGCTGATACTCGTGCTGCCGTTCTGCTGCGCTATGGCCACGCGCAAATGGCTGCCGAAACTTGCAAGGCGGATAAAGGAAATGAAGAACTTGGCCTTCTACTTCTGGGCCGTCAACCTGTCGATCGTAATGGGGCTGACGCTGCACAACATCTTCACGGCCACCGTACCTGGCACGGTACTTGCAATGCTCATAACCGTGCCGGCGGCCGTCACGATAATACTCTTCGCCATAGGCAAGAGCCTCGGCCGCCGGTTCGGCGACAGCATAACGGGCGGACAGGCTATGGGGCAGAAGAACACTGGCGTGGGCATCTGGCTCACGCTGACCTACCTTAACCCGATAGCCGCAATATCGCCTTGCGCCTACGTCGTTTGGCAGAACACGCTTAACTCATGGCAACTGTGGTGTAAAGAAAAATACGGCAGGCTTAAATGGTAAGCCTGCCTTTGGAAGGCTTGAGAATTTAAAGAATTTAGAGAAGTTAAAGAAGTTAAAGCCAAATGTCTTGTTGGTATGTACAGGACATTTGGCTTTAAATTCTAACGGAGCGTTAGCGGAGTGATAACTTCTTTAAATTCTCTAAATTCTTCAAAATTATTTCTCCGAATACAATACTTGCACTACGGTCTGGCCTACGGCCCCGAGCGTAGACTTGTCGATACCGTCCATCGTGTCGTTCACCGTGTGCCACGTCGGGCCGAAGCTGCTGGTCTGGCAGTCTGGATAATAGGCTATGATGTCGATAGTTGGTATCTTAGCCTTCTCGTTCACGGGCACATGGTCGTCGGTTACGTAAGCGCCGTCGCGGTCGACGAAATAACTGCCGAAGCCTACCACAGACGCCGCCGCCCACACCTTCTTAACCAAGTCGGGAGCGTATTGCATCGACATTCCTTCACGCCAGAATTGCGAGCCTTGGCCGCCTACCATGTCCAACAGTATGCCGTAACGCGCCTTATAGCCAGGCTTATGGGGATTGGCCGACCAATACTGCGCTCCCAATGCCCACGAGTCGCCGTTGTCGGGAGCGTCGCTCCAGCGCGGCACGCCCCAGTCTTCGGCATCGAAACAAACGAAGTCCACGCCCAAGTCGAGTTTGGCCGTGTCAGCAGTCAGCAGCCTGGCAATCTCAAGCATCACGGCTACGCCGCTCGCGCCGTCGTTGGCGCCGACGACAGGCTTGCGCCAATTGGCGCTGTCGGGGTCGTTGTCAGCCCAGGGACGAGTGTCCCAATGGGCGCACAGCAATACGCGGTCGGCCAGTTCGGGACGGTAACTGGCTATGATGTTGGTTGCCTTAAGCGGCGTTCCGTCATAGCCGTTCAGCGTCACGCGCTGCGGCGTAACCGTAAGGCCGTACTGCCTGAACTTAGCCATTATCCACTCGCCGCACTGCTCGTGGGCGTCAGTGTTCATAGTGCGTGGCCCGAAGTCGCACTGCTTTGCGCAGAAAGCGTAGGCGCTGTCGGCGTTGAACGCCGGGCCGACGGACTGGGCCGACAAGTCATCGGCAGACGAAGCAGCCTTCTTGTTGCTGTTACAAGCCGTGAAGCACACAAGCAATGACATTATTATGAATTTAAAAATATTTCCCATCGTTTTGTCTCTATTACAACTTTACTCCTTCTCTTCTTACTCCTTACTCCTTCCCTTCTTTACTCCTTACTCCTTCCCTTCTTTACTCCTTACTCCTTCCCTCCTTTACAACTATACTCCTTTCCCCTGCACCTTGGCCATAACCCTAAGCCAGTTGCCGCCCCAAATGCGCGCGATGTCGCGCTCGTTATAGCGGCGGCGCAGCAGATGAAGCGTGAAGTTAATCATCTCGGAAGAGTCGGCGAGCCCTTTTACTCCGCCGTCGCCGTCGAAATCAGAACCCAAGCCGACGTGCTCAACGCCCATAACCTTAACGGCGTGCTCGAGATGTGCAATGGCGTCCATTACGCTTGCCTCACGTCCGTCGTTGCGTAGGAAACCGTGGTAAAGCGTAATATGAGCCACTCCGCCCTTGGCTGCGAGTGCGCGCATCTGGTCGTCGGTAAGATTACGTGGAACGTCGCACAAGGCTTTGCAGTTGCTGTGGCTACATACAATAGGTTTCGTGCTGATGTCAAGCGCGTCGTAAAAGCTCTTTTCGGCGGCATGGCTCATGTCCACCATCACGCCGAAACGGTTCATCTCCCTTATAACCTGTTCGCCGAAACGGCTCAACCCGCCATGAGTAGAGCATCCGCGCGCACTGTCGCAGATGTCGTTGTCGCCGTTATGGCAAAGCGTTATATAGACAACGCCGCGCCGGGCGAAATGCTCGACGTTGGCCAAATCATGGTTCAAAGCTAATCCGTTCTCTATTCCGAACATTATGGAGTGGCGTCCGCGGCGCTTATCCTCGTAAAGGTCGGCCGGAGTCCGCGCTATGCTGATGTATCGGTTGTTGGCTTTTACAATATCTTCGATCTTATCAAATATCAAGTCGGCATACTCGGTAGGACCTTTAACGTCGAATGCCACCTTGGAAGAGAACGCCTCGCCTATCTTCGGTTGCGGCAGATAAGCCGCCATAATGACTGCGTCTTGGCGGCCTTCGCCCATCTTGTGCATGTCGACGAGGATGCGGGGGTCTCGCCGTTCAAAGTGTATTCCCTGTGGGAAGAACATCGGAGTGTCGCAATGCGTGTCGAGGGTAAGCATCCTCCGGTGGAGGCACTTGGCCTCATAAAACTCCCGTGCGCGGCCTACTATCCAGCCGAACAGCGCCGGACCGCTGTCTTCCAGCCATTCGGGATGCCACTGCACGCCCAACACGGACTTGTATTCGTTGCTTTCAATGGCTTCGACAATCCCGTCGGGAGACATCGCCGTAGCCTTGAAACGCCGTCCGCACAGCCTCACCGCCTGGTGATGGAACGAATTGACGGCCATCGTTTCAACGCCGTACAACGAATGCACTACCGACCCCGGCTCTATCCTTACAGTATGCGTAGGCTCCCTACGGTCGGCGTCCTGACTGTGCTTGACCATCGCTTGCGCGCCTGATGCGCCGATGCGCCCCGCCTGCAAGCCTTCGGCAATATCCTGTTCGACCTCGCCTCCGAGCGCGGCGGCAAGCACCTGTATGCCACGGCATATCCCAAGCATCGGTATCTGGCGGTTGTAAGCCAGGCGGACGGTCATCAGTTCCGCCTTGTCGCGCTCACGGTTAATGGAATGAAGGCGCGGCGACGGTTCTTCGCCCACCCACAAAGGGTTGACGTCGCCGCCCCCGGTGAGCACAAGGCCGTCGAGCGAGTCGAGCGTATTTACTATCACGTCCTTGTCGGCCAATGGAGGAATAACCACCGGCACGCCGCCGGCCTCGGCCACCGACTTATAGTAACGCTCTGCCAAGCGGGCCTCTCCGTCGGCGAAATTGCCCGTAAGCCCTATCAACGGCTTACGCTCCGCTTCGGGATAACGCGAATAAACTTCGTCCAAACAACCGTCAAGGTCAAATGGCTTCATCGTCAAACGCCCTCCTTATCTCTTCAAATCCTGCGGAACAGGCACTTCCCTCTTGATGCTCTGCTCGAGCGAAATAAGCGTTTCCGTGGCCACTACGCCAGGAATGCCCTGCATCTGGTTGTTCAGCAGATCCATCAACTGCTCGTTGTCACGGGCATACAACTTTACGAGCACGGTGTAAGGGCCTGTCGTGAAATGGCATTCCACAATCTCGGGAATGTGCTCCAACTGCTCTACTACCGACTTGTACATATTGCCGCGCTCAAGCGTGATGCCCACATAGGTGCACGTAGAATAGCCCAGGCTTTTCGCATTTATGTCGAAACCGCTTCCTGTTATCACGCCGTTCTCGATGAGATGCTGCACACGCTGGTGGATCGCAGCACGCGACACGCCGCATTCGGCCGCAACGTCCTTAAACGGTATTCGCGCGTTTTTAGACAAGATGCTTAATATTTTCCTGTCAAGATTGTCTATCTTTTCCATTTTATGATTGCAATATTGTTATTTTATTTTTAATATACCATTAATTATTACATTTATTGATGCGAGCAAATTTACATATTAAAAATGAGACTTACAACATTTTGACATGGAAAATGTCTGATTTAATGCATAATGAAACAGGAGAGGAGGCATTTTACTGCCTCCTCTCCCTTATACGTTACAAATATGTACTTATTTCGCCTTCGCCGCTTTTACAACCTTGGCGCGCGGCGTACTCACAACCTTGGCTTCGGGTGTACTCACGGCCTTGACTCCCGGGGTTTTCACGGCTTTGCCGCCTTTCGGCAAAATCTTCATCGGCCTACCCTTAGTTCCGGCGTTGGCGGGGCCTGAGCCCTTCTTAACGCCTACCATCTCGACTGTGAACACCAATGCGCTGTAAGGCTTAATCTTGCCTGCCTGGCGCTCTCCGTAAGCCAAATCGTAAGGTATGTAAAGCTCCCATTTGCTGCCTACGGGCATCATCAGCAACGCTTCCGTCCAACCTTTAATCACTTGGTTGGGGCGGAACGTGTTGGTCTGCTCCTTCCTTTCATAGCTGCTGTCGAACACCGTACCGTCTATCAAACGGCCTTCATACTTGACTACAACTTCGTCTTTCTCGGTGGCAACCTCACCGTCGCCTTTCACGAGCACCTTATATTGCAGTCCGCTGGGCAGCGTCACTACGCCCGGTTTCTGCTTGTTGGCGGCGAGGAAGTCCTCTCCGGCTTTCTTCGTTGCCGCGTTGCGGTCGTCAACGGCCTGCCTGAAAGCCGTCTCAAAATAACTCTTGGCCGTCGCCTCCGGCATGACGGTGCCGTTTTTCTCCAGCGCGGCGATGAATCCGTGGTTGAACACGTCGGCATCCAACGAGTCGGGCCGCCCGGCAAACTCTTCCTTCAAGAACGGCAACATGCGCTGGCTTACCATCTGCGCTATCTGCTCGCCGGCGTAATAAGCCTTGTCCCTGTCGTCGAAGCCTTTCGCCATCGCGTCCTTATATCCGTTTATGAAGTCGGCCATGTAAGCCGTGTCAACACCGAGACTTTGCTGAAGGTAAGGCAGAAGTCCGTCGGTGCGCACCATTCCGGCGGCGTAGCTCAGCGAGTCCGCCGCGGTTTTCAGCTCAACGGTCTCCACCTTGGCCTTACTTTTCGTCTTGTCTTTCTTTTTCTTTCCAACAGCGTCGGCTGTATTGAAAAGAGCGCCCGCCGTCAGGGCGAGCGCAATTATCAGAGTCTTGTTCATTTTCTTTTAATTTTAGGAGTTAAAGGAGTAGAGAAGTAAGGAGTAGAGGAATATGCCTCACCGTCTCACCTTCTCATCCTTTCACCTTTTACTTCCTGCCGAGTCCGACGAGTTCAATCTTGAACACAAGCGTAGAGAACGGCTTTATTTCCGACGTCTCGCGGTCGCCGTATGCCTGGTCTTGCGGTATCACGACCTCCCAAACGCTGCCGACGGGCATGTGCGTAAGTGCCTCTGTCCATCCGGGAATCACCTGGTTGGCGCGCAATGCCACCGGCTCGTTACGCTTGTAAGAGCTGTCGAACACCTTGCCGTCGATCGTCTTGCCTTCGTAATGCACCCTTACCCATGAAGTGTCGGTAGGCATCTCGCCCGTGCCTTCCTTTATCACTTTGTAGAGCACGCCCTTGCCGAGCTTCTTAACGCCGGCCTTCTTGGCATAGTCGGCAAGGTATTTCTCGCCGGCCTTCTTGTTCTCGCCGTACTGCTGCTCCATCGACTTAGCCTTGATGGCCGCCATCTTTATCCTTGCTACGGTCTGTGCCTGGTCTGCGGTCATTATGCCGTCCTTGCCCGACGTGCCGCTGATGAATCCGGCCATGAAGTTCTTAAGCGATATGGTCTTGGTGGAATCGTCGCCGAAGAGTTCGTGGTTGATGCCCTTGAGCATCTGGTTTGAAATCTGCTGGCCGATCTGTATACCTGCGTAATATGCGGCCTTCTTCTTGTCGTCGCCTGCGTTCACACCGGTGTTAAGACCGCGGTAGAACTCGTCGAGATAGGCTGTGTCTACGCCGAGACCCCTTACGAGATATTCTTTGAGTCCCTGCGACTGCGCCATACCGATAGCGTAGCTTACGGTGTCGACGTCGTTCTTCAAGTTAGCCTTAGGTGTTGAATTGCCGCACGACATGAAACCTGCGGCAACGACAGCCACGGCGGCTGCCAATGTAAGTTTTTTCATCGTTGTTATTTTTATTTTATTGATTATGCTGTTTTATCGGGCTGATTAGGCTCATCAGTCCCATTGCCATAAGCCTGAAGCCTGATTTGCTGTGCCGTCACACCACCTCTATCAGCTCGACGTCGAACACGAGCGTTGCGAACGGCGGTATCGACGCGCCCGCGCCGCGCTCGCCGTAGCCGAGGTGGTAAGGTATGAAGAAGCGGTATTTTGCGCCTTCCTGCATCAGCTGCAGGCCCTCTGTCCACCCGGCTATCACCTGGTTGAGGGGGAACACGGCCGGCTCGCCGCGCTGTATGCTGCTGTCGAACACGGTGCCGTCGATCAAGAAGCCCTCGTAGTGGCATTTCACCTTGTCCGTCGCCTTCGGCTTCTGTCCGTTGCCTTCCTTGAGCACTTTGTATTGCAGGCCGCTGGGCAGGGTCACCACGCCCTCCTTCGAGGCGTTGTCGGCGAGATACTGCTCGCCCTCGGCCTTCGCCTTCTTGCCCTTCTCGGCCATTTCGGCGTTGGCTTTCTCTTCCTGCTTGCGGAAAAACTCTTGCACGATTGTCTGCGCTTCACGGTCGGCCACCTTGAGCTCTGCGCCAGCCAAAACATCCTTTATGGCGGCGGCGAAGTCGTCTATGCTCAGGCCCGTGGCACCCATCTGCGCCAACTGGCGGCCGATGCCCAATCCCAAAGCGTAACTTAACTTGTCCATTCTTCTTTTTCTGATTACTTATACCTTAAAAATAAAACCGTGCAAAGGTAGCATTTTTATCTGATTATGTCATTCATTATTTCAGAAAAATCACTAATTTTGTAGAAAGATAATTTTTATTTAAGAAGTTAGAGAATTTAAAGAAGTTATCGCCCGCTACGCTCGCTTAGAAGTTAAAGCCGTATGCCTTGTTGCTTTGAGCCACAGCGTAGCTTTGACAGACTGGCGTCCGCCCGTAGTTACGCCACAATGCATTTGGCTTTAACTTCTAAGCGAGCGTAGCGGGCGATAACTTCTTTAAATTCTTTAACTTCCCTAAAAAGACAATGCAATGAAAAAGCTCTTTGTACTTACAGGCGCCGGGATGTCCGTAGAGAGCGGACTGAGCACATTCCGCGACGCCGACGGGCTGTGGGAAAATTATCCCGTGGCGCGCGTGGCCACCCACGAGGCGTGGCTGCAAGACCCCGTCTACGTAAACGATTTCTACAACATGCTGCGCAAGAAGCTGCTCGCGGCCGAACCCAACGAGGGACACCGCCTCGTTGCCGCGCTCGAGCGTGAGTACGACGTCACCGTGGTGACGCAGAACGTGGACAACCTGCACGAAACGGCCGGCAGCTCGCACGTAATCCACCTGCACGGCGAACTGATGAAGACATGCTCGAGCCGCGACGTTGACAACCCGCGCTACTGGCGCACTATGACCGCCGGCGACACCGACGTGGCACCCGGCGAGAAGGCCGGCGACGGCTCGCTGCTCAGGCCCTACATAGTGTTCTTCGGCGAGGCCGTGCCCAACATATCCGTGGCGGCCGACTACGCGCAACAGGCCGACATATTCGTAATCATCGGCACGTCGCTCAACGTCTACCCGGCGGCCGGCCTCGTTCAATACGCCCGGCCGTCGACGCCCGTCTACCTTATCGACCCCAAGCCCGTAATGGCCGCCGGGCGGCACGACGTGCGCCACATAATGAAGGGCGCGTCCGACGGCATGCGCGAGCTGTCAGGCATACTCCTCGGGAAATGAGCGGCGTTATATGACCGGGGTATTTAAAGAATTATGAATATCCGCATTTGCCCAATGCCTTCACCCTCTTGAAAGAAGTCGTCAGCAT
>CALUFA010000058.1 GCA_944319795.1 uncultured Prevotella sp.
CGCAGCCTATCTAATTTAAAGATAGTGCAAGTCGAGCGTAATGCAAAATAAAAGGGAGTGAAACGAACTTTTATTTTGCATGAATATCTGCAACCAACCTAAATACAGATGGCCTCTTCCTATAAGTCGGCAGCATTTTGTCATTCCGGGCCGGGACCCGGAATCCAGTGCTTATAGCCTCGTTGTATTATAAATGGATGTTTCCTGGATTCCGGGTCCCGGCCCGGAATGACAAAATGCTGCCGACTTCTTACGCTTTAGAATTATTTTATCACGTTTTGATTTTACTTTCTTACGTCTTTGTATCTACTTCCTTACGCTTTTAAATTATTACTTATTCTTTGTTCCATATACCTGACGGATTGCCTGATATCGCATGCATGCGTAGGTTATAAAAGCCGCTTATGAAAGGGCGGATATGATGCCGTTTCCCAAAAGGTAGCCTTTTAGCTTGCAAAAGGTAACCTTTTAGGCTGCGAAAGGCCGTCTTTTGCAACGCAAAAGGCTACCTTTCGCAACGTATCATACCGTCTTTTCATAACACATTGACATCCAGGCGTTTCCGCGCCATCCGCATTCGGATTGCCCGTTAAAGCCGCTTCCGCCCCTCTACGCTTTTACGCTTTCTTGAAAAAACAAGCCCGAGGCAGGCCCGGAAATGCCGTAATAAGGGCATGCCGTAAACTTTTTGTTTTTCATTTTCTTGAAAACAAAAGAAACGAAAGCTATTAAATTTTGAGGGAAAAGATGAAAAATGTAATTTTGCGACATGATTTTTGTTTAACCATTAATTGACATCAGCTTATGAATACATTTACGAGAACAGCGTTCACGCTGGCCGTGGCAGTCCTTGCGGCGCAGGGGCTCTACGCACAAACAAAGCTGACCATGCCGCAGAAGAAGGCGAAGCCCGACAAGGCGGCCGTGGAAAGTCCGCAAAAGGCGACCGCCGACGCCGCTAAGGCGAAGGCCGCCCATGAGTTCACAAGCCCGTGGCCAGTCTATTCGGCGCAAGACAAGGCCGTGTTCGGACAATACGTATCAGAAGAAGGCAAGAAGCCACAAACCGTGCCGCCGGCTCCGCAACGCTCGCCCTACGGCCCGGAAGACGACACCGAATATACCTACATCGGCTTCAACCAGGCTGCCGGAATTGCCGACGACGGCACTACGCAGACGGGCGGAATGGTGACGTTCAACATCGACCCGTTCGCCTGCGACACCGTGTCTTCCGACGCCGGCGTGTCGCCTTACTCGTATATGGCCAAAGGAAAACTGTACAGCTTCCTTCCCAACATGGACATGGCCACCGGTCTTTACACGTCGCTTACGCGCACTGTGTACGACGCCAATACCATGCAACGCCTTGACCAACGCACCGTAACTGCGCCGGGCGAGAAGAGCCGCATGCCGTACCTGATAGCATACGACGACAACCGCGACGTCGTTTACGCCATATCAATGGGCGAAAGCATGAACGACCCAGACGAAGAGGCTTATTACCTCAACATCCTCGACACCGCAACCGTGAGCCTGCAGCGCATAGGCTACTTGGGCGGATACAAGTCGAGCCGCTCCAAGGGCAACTTCTCGCCCAAGGCGTTCACCGCCGCAGGCGGCGTGCTGCGCGTGCAGAATTCGGACGACTCGCTCTACATCTGCGAGATAAACCCACAGACGTGCGAGATAAAGACCGTAGGCCGCACCACCATGCCTACCGAATACGTTTACGGACTGCAGCCGATGTTTTACGACGTGAACCAGGGCAGCCTTATCGTAAACCACTACGACTTCACCAACGGCACGCAATATTACAAGGTGCAACCGTTCGTTGCCTACGGCGCCACAGACAACATACTGAAAACCGAGCTGATAGAGAACGCCCCTACGGGCTTCACCTGGTTCTCGAAACGCCCCGAGGCAGAGATGAACTTCTACGTCTACACCTGGGCGGACATCAACGACCTCAGCATAACCGTGCCCGAGGGAAGCACTACTGCGACCGTATCGTTCACCGTGCCGACGACCGACGTCGACGGCAACACGTTCGAGCTACCCTCATGGGCGTCGCCCAACGTGCGCTGCTACGTCTACGTAGACAACACGCAAGTAACCGTAAACGACCTTCCGTCGACCATAACCTACGGCGACAAGATAACGTTCAACCTCGAGCTTACGGGCGGAATGCACGTAGTAACCGTACAGCTATACCCGTTGTACAACGAGCTTAGCTCGGTGCGCGCCGGCCAAACGGTGGTTTGCGGATACGACGCGCCGGCCATGGTGGGCGACCCGACGCTTACCGTTGACGGCCAGAAGGCCACTATTACATGGACGGCCCCGACCGAAGGACGCTACGCCGACTTCGGCAGCACGTTCGACCCGCAGGACATTACGTACACCGTAGTCCGCGACGTTGACGGCAAGACCGTAGCCGAAGGCATCACGGAGACCACCGCCGAAGACGTGCTTGAAAGCGAGGAGATACAGACCTACTCTTACACTATCTACGCCACGAGCCACGGCAGCACAAGCGTGGGCGCAAAGACCAACGCCGTAAGCGCCGGCCAATACCTGCCGCTGCCATACGAGAATGAGTTCGGCGAAGAGAATTGCCTCGACGGATGGACGATAATCAACGCCGACAACAACGGTACGGCACGCACTTGGTCGTGGAATTATTATTATTTCTATGTTACGTCGAGCTGGGACGGAGGCGACGATTGGCTCATAACTCCGCCGTTCAGTCTTACAAATGACAAGGTTTACGCATTGCAATACGACCTTAACGGATACGGCGACCTGCGCACTACCGTAGGCCGTGGCAACACCGTAGAAGCACAAGACAACGTGCTCGACGAGGCCGTAAAATACACGACAGGCGATTGGGTGACCCGTGAGTTCTATTTCCGCCCGTCGGAAAACGGCAACTATAATTTCGCATTGCATGATTATAGCGTCGGCACGGGCACCGGATGGCAAGTAGACAACTTCAGCGTTAAGGAGATAGCCGACGCCTCGGCACCCGACCGCGTGCGCCAGCTTACCGTTACGCCGGACGCAAACGGCGCCCTCGGAGCAACTGTTACGTTCACCCTGCCGACGGCAAACATCGACGGAACAAGCGTTGGAACAATCGCAAAGGCCGTTGTCTACGACCTCGACGGCAACGAGCTTGGCAGCGCAACCAACGTAACCGCAGGAGCGGAAGCGTCGGTAAAGGTTACGGCCGTACACGGTTGGAACGACTTCAAGATAGTGGCCGTAAACGAAAACGGCGAGGGCTGGCCCGTAGTTGCACGTAAGTTCATCGGCGCCGACACGCCGGAAACGGTGCAGAACCTTAAGATCAAGTGGGGCAGCGACCGCACTAAGGCCGTCTTAAGCTGGGACGCTACGGCCAAGGGCAAGAACGACGGATATGTCGATCCGGCGCAAGTTACCTACACAATCTATAAGTATGACGCAAGCCAATACCCGGCTTACACCGCCCTCGGAGAAGTTAAGGCCGAGTCGTCGGTTGAGGTTGAAATCCTCGACGCTGCCGAGACGCAAGACCAATACGTATTCGGCATTACGGCGAAGAACACCGAAGGCGAGTCTGACTACACGCGCTCGAGTATAGTTCTCGGCGTTCCTTACGAACTGCCGGTGAACGAACCGTTCAGCGCCGACGGCATAGACTATTCGCCCTGGATACTCGTTGCAGGCAAGAACGGCCAAACGTGGACTCTCGACCAAGGCTATTACAACGACAAGATACAGCCGCAGAACGAAGACGGACTGCAACTGCTGTTCCTCAACACGGGCGTTGAAGACGGCTCGGGCACGTTCCTGTCGCCTATCATCGACTTCACCGACGCCGAACTGCCTATGATGAAGATATGGCTCAACCACTTCGACGCCATTCCCGAAGAGGCTTACGTAACGGTAAGCGCGTCGGTTGACGGCACTAACGACTACGTAGCAGTGGGCGACACGGTAAGGCTTACGGGCAACAACGGCTGGACTGAGCACGTATTCAACCTCTCTTCACTGAAGGGAAAGAAGGCACAGGTGGCCTTGACGGCATACGTTCCCGACGGCGCAACGCGCGTCTTCGCCGACAACTGGAGCATAGCCGACGCTTACGGCAACGACCTCGCCCTTGCCGCAATATCACGGCCGTACATGCCGGTAGTAGGCGACACGGCCAACATAGCAGTGACCGTGACCAACCGCGGAGCCAAGACGGCCGACGAATACTCGGTATTGTTCAACCTGAACGGCGAGACCATATACGAGGCTACGGGCCGACAGGCTCTTGAAACGGGCCGACAGGCCGTATTCAACTTCACCCTGCCTATCACGGCCGGCATGGAGGAATACAGGTACAGCGCGCAAGTGATGTACGACGGAGACGAAGACGAGAGCAACAACGAGAGCGATGAAATTACGCTCGAGCCTGAGCAAGTAGACCTGCCGGCTCCTGCCGACCTTGCCCTTACGGGCGACAACCTGCTCACCTGGACTGCACCCGAGGCTATGGACGGACGCGAGGTTACGCTCGACTTCGAGGACATGCCCGCCTTCATGCTCGACGACATGAACGGATGGACTACCTACGACGGCGACGGCAACCTTACAATGACTTTCATCCAATACTACAGCAACTATTGGCCTTACGCCAACCAGCCGTATGCATGGATGACATGGAGCGCAAGGGAGGCAGGATGCCCGACGGCGGCAATGTGGACGCCGTATGAAGGAGAGAAGTGTCTCATCCACTTCGGCAACTACGGAGCCGACGCCGAGGGACGCCCGAGCACTACGCCCGACGACGACTGGTTCATCTCGCCCGAGGTTAAGGGCGGCACCGACTTCTCGTTCATGACGCTGAGCAACGACATCACCAGCACAATAGAAGTGCTTGCGTCGAGCACCGACCGCAATCCGGAGTCGTTTACGGAGAAGGTTACAACCGTAACTTACAGCACGGCGGGTAACTGGCAAGAGGTTAAGACAACGCTTCCGGCCGATGCCAAGTATGTTGCAATCCACACCGTTTACGACGGTTTCGGCATAATGATCGACAACATCGCCTACACCGAGGCACAGGCTCCGGTTCTTAAGGGTTACAATGTTTATTGCGACGGCGAAGGCGTAAGCCTCGTTCTCACTCCCGAAGCTAAGGCCCAGGCCGACGGCACTTACGCAGTGAGCGCAATATACAACCTCGGCGAGTCGGCACTTTCCAACACGGTGGCCGTTACCACGGGCATAGCCGGAGTGACGACGGACGGCGGAGTGACGGTTAAGGGCGGCGACGGATGCATCACGATAACCGGTGCAGACGGACAGACCGTAACGGTTTACTCGGCAGGCGGAGCCAAGATGGCTGGCCGCACGGCACAGGCAACCGAGACAATCGACGTTCCGGCCGGACTGTATATCGTGAAGGCAGGCGGCAAGACGCAGAAAGTGTTAGTTAAGTAATAAAGATAAGACAAACGTGTAATGGAGAGCCGGGTAGGCAAGGTCAGTCCTGCCTTATCCCGACTCTTCATTGTTTACCCCTGTTGGCAGAATTGTTTTTAGCGGACACGACGGTAGTTACGGTTTCAAATGACGGCCTTTGAGCTTTCAATACATGGCTTTTTGCCTTCTAAAAGACGGCCTTTCACACTATAAAAGGATACCTTTTGCGACTGCGCCGGAAGCAGGTGGGAACCGTAAGTAAAAGCTGCCGAAATGCGACAAACCGAAAGTTTCGGTCTTAAAGAGAGACACGAATAATTCCGCCCACGGGGTTGTTTATAACAAGTTATGACAACCATGAAATCAAGAAAACTCAAAGCGCTGGGCCTCATGCTGGCCCTCGGCTGCGCCAGCGCAATGGCCATACCGGCCGACCCGAGCCCGAAACAGGTACGCCAGCCCGACGGAACGACGCTGACCGTCATCATAAGGGGCGACGAATGGGGACATATAAGGACAACGGACGACGGCATACCGTTATATTATAATAAGGCCACGCGCACGTTTGAGTATGCACGCTTGGACGGGAACGCACTGACTGGCAGCGGCGTAGCCGCAAGAAACGCCGGCAAACGCAGCGAAGCCGAGAAAAACTTAATTAAAAGCATCGACTACAAGGCCGTGACCGGCAGCGTTATCGCTAAGGCAAAGGCGAAAAGGGCGCAGGCGAAGCCGAACAGGATCCGCATTAACAACTTTCCCACGTTGGGCAAGCAGAAGTCGCTCGTGATACTTTGGGAGTTCAGCGACCAGGACTTCGCGTCGGTTGACGACCCCAAGCAATTCTTCACAGACATGTTGAATAAGGAAGGGTTTACGTACAGCAACGGTGCCGACGGCAGCGCGCGCGACTTTTATCTTGCTTCGTCGTCAGGGATGTTCGACCCAGAGTTCGTCGTTGCCGGCCCTGTAAAGCTCTCGCACGAGGCCACTTACTACGGCAGCGACACGGGCGGACAAGACCACAAGATTTACGAGGCGATAATCGAGTCGTGCCAAGCGTTGGACGACGAGATCGACTTTTCCGAATACGATGCCGACGGCGACGGCTACGTTGACAACATTTATTTCCAATACGCAGGCTACGGACAGGCCGACACTCCTAACGGCGACGACTTCATCTGGCCCCACTCGTGGAACTTGGAAAGCGGACACAACCAAGAACTGATTCTCGACGGCAAGCGCATCGACCGCTATACGTGCAGCAACGAGCTGCGCTACATGGCCGACGGAAGCCTCATTCCTACGGGCATAGGCACGTTCGTGCACGAGTTCGGCCACGTTCTCGGCCTTGCCGACCATTACGACGTGGCATACAGCATGTTCGGGTTCGACCCCGGACCGTGGGATACAATGGCGTCAGGTTCTTATAACAACAACATGAACACGCCGCCAGTGTTCTCGGCGTTCGAGCGCGCCGAGCTTGGATGGCTCGAGTACACCGACCTTGACATCAACGCCGACACGATAAGCACGCTGCCAAACTTAGCCGACTGCAACAAGGCTTACCGCGTGAAAGTGGAAGGCAACGACAACGAATACTTCATCCTCGAGAACAGACAGCAGCGCGGTTGGGACGCTTACCTGCCGGGACACGGCATGCTGATGTGGCACATCGACATGGACGAAGAGACGTGGATGAACAACATGGTGAACACAGACCCGGGCCATCAGCGCGTCGACATAGTTGAGGCCGACGGCATAGGGTCGGACGCGTCGATGACGGGCGACCCGTTCCCCGGCACCGCAGGCGTGACCGAATGGGACCTAACGGCATGGAACGGCTCTGTTCCGCTGGCTCTTGCCGACGTAACCGAGCGCGGCGACACCATACGGCTGCTGCCCAAAGGCACGCAGTTCAAGCTGGCAGCACCGGACAAAGTAGACATTATGGCCGTTGAAGACAGCAGCTTCGCGTTCACTTGGACGGCAGTTCCAGATGCTAAATATTATAAGGTAAGCGTGTTCGAGGTTGTCGGTGAAGACGATTACAAATGCTTGCCGGGCTACGACGGATTGACTGTGTTCAACGCCGATACGCTTAAGATGGGACAACTTACGCCCGAGACGGCTTACCTCGTAGAAGTAAAAGCCGGCCTGGCTGACTACCAGTCTGAGTCCGCTTCCGCTGAAGCAACTACGCTCGAACTTGCTTTCGAGAAGAAAATACCTCAAGGACTTACAGCAACGTCTGTAACGTCGACAGGCTTCAAAGCGGTTTGGGACGAGATGGCCGATGCCGACGACTACTCAGTAACACTGTTGAAGCACGGTTACAGCGCCGAGACTACCGAGCAAGGCTATGACTTCTCCGACAAGTACAACGGTCTGCCGATACTTTGGACTACAAGCAGCGACATTTATTATTCGGTAAAAGGTTTTTACGGAGAGTCAGCCCCGTCGCTCCGCCTGTCGGCCGACGGCGACAATCTCGTTATAGCCTACCCTGAAACGTTAATCGACCAAGTTTCATTCTGGTGCCGCGCGAGCGCAATGGAAGCAAAAATCAGAATTGAGACATACGACGGAACAAAATGGACTGAGACTGAAGAAATCGACGTTCCGACGGTAGGTTCGACCTTGACGGTTACTACCGAAGGTGCAACGATGGTAAGACTGACGTTCGTCCGCAAGAGCGGATACGTCACGATAGATGACGTAACAGCCGAATGCAGGGTGCTCGAGCGTATCCCTGTTGACGGTTACAATACGGTTAAGACCGACGGACGCGCAGGCTTCACCTTCTCCGGACTTGAGCCCGGGCAGGTTTACGGCTTCAAAGTAAGAGGCATTAGCGCCGGCGTGCTTTCGTATGAGTCTGCCGAATGCACCGTCATTCTTCTTGAGAGCACAGGCATAATACAGCCTGCAACCGTAGGGAACGGAACAAAATCGGTATATGACATATCAGGTCGCCGGATTACAGGGGAACCACTTACACACGGAATATACATCATAAAGGAAGATGACGGAAGTACAAGAAAAGTGATTGTACGTTGACGGTACGTTAATGCAGCGTGAATTCCGTATAAAGACTGTGTGATAATAGCCGCACATTATGCGGTCTGTGGGTAACCGTCATCGCCGTTAAGGCAATGACGGTTACCCACAGACTTTTTAAAAGTAAATCATGTTGTTTAGCTAAATGCCGATATTAAAACGCCATACTTATTTCATTGATTTTCAATTATTTACAAAGTTTACTTTATTGTATCCTCTTTTTCGTACCATTTAAACAATATCGGCAGAGTATAACTGACCTCGACAAGATTTCCCCTCAGCTTCCCCGGGTTCCATCTCGGCATATTCATAACCAGGCGCAACGCCTCTTCGTCAAGCGCCGGAGTTATCCCACGAACCACCTTCGGGTCTTTCACCGTTCCGTCTTTATCTATAACAAACTGAACTATGACTTTACCGGAAGCATCGCTTTCAGGGTCTGGACATCTCATATTTTCCTTAATATACTTCATCAAAGCCGCCTGACCACCCGGAAAGCTCGGCTGTTCCTCCACAAGACCGAACACTTTGTCTGCATTATAAGCCTTGACCGCCGTCTGTTCCCGCCCAAAACTCTCCGTGACGTCACTACCGCAAGCCGATAACGACAGCACACCGGCGGCAATTCCGGCCACAACCACCGTCCTGCCGGCCATGCTCCGCAGCTTTAGTTCGCGCTCTATATAACGCACCTCGGCCTCGCACGCCTGGCACGTACCACGGCATTCGCCCTCGAAACCGCATTCCGCCGGCTCATACTTTATGCCGTTGGTATCGGCTATTGCCTTCCTGACGCCCTTCAAGGCATTACAAACTGACTTCCCTTTATTCATATTCAGCACCATTTTATTGCAAATATAGGAAAAACAGGGATGAAAAAAAATAAAATGGAAGATAACATCACATTATAAAACAAAATACTTAATTTTGCGTACATGTTAGCACCTTTTATCGGCATTGAACGCCACCGAATCACAACCGACGGCCAAGGCGTAACAACGCTCGCAGCATTCCACGGCTGCCCGCTTCGTTGTAGGTATTGCCTAAATCCGCAATGCCTGTCGGACAACATCGACTATACCACAATGACACCGCTGGAACTGTACGATAAAGTAGCCATTGACAACCTATACTTCATTGCCACAGGCGGCGGAGTGACCTTCGGCGGCGGCGAACCACTGCTTTACAGTAAGTTCATACGCGAATTTTGCGTCATAGCGCCACAAGAATGGAACATCAGGATTGAGACTTCGCTCAACACCGACTCACGCCACATCACAGACATCCTGCCGTTCATCGAACATTGGTACATCGACATCAAAGACATGGATGACCACATATACCGCGGATACACAGGGAAAAGCAACAAGAAAGTGATTGGGAACCTAAAACTGCTTGCGTCATACACTCCACAGGAAAGCATCACCATACGACTGCCCCTCATTCCAAACTACAATGACCAGGAAAAGCTGAAAGCAAACTTAAAAGAATTGAAAGGTATGGGATTCAAAAACTTCGACTCCTTCAATTACATAACGTATGAACACAACAAAGACAACAGAAATGGAAAACACGCAAATGATGAGTGACTTGGCAGCAGACTGACAAATCGCGCAACAGTCCCCTTATTCATCCCATTGGGACCATTAGTTCCATTCGTCCTATTTTGTTCCATTTTGTTCCATCCCCCATACTCAAAA
>CALUFA010000059.1 GCA_944319795.1 uncultured Prevotella sp.
AGTTTTTAGGTGGAAATACACCGCATATCACAGAATTAGCAACCGTTGCCAAGTCATTACCTCACTCTTTGAGAAAATCTTATAAATAGCTTGTTTCTAACAGATTCCTATTTGTGTATCGAATTTTAATAGAAAATTATGCAAGGAAAAGTAATCATATTCTCGGCTCCGAGCGGAAGCGGAAAGAGCACGATAATAGGCCGCCTGATGGCGCATAAGGAGCTGAACATGGCGTTCAGCATATCATGTACGAGCCGGCAGCCGCGCGGCACAGAGCGCGACGGCGTCGAATATTTCTTCGTTACGCCCGACGAGTTCCGCCGGAGGATAGCCAGAGGGGAGTTTCTCGAGTACGAAGAGGTTTACAAGGACCGTTATTACGGCACGCTGAAAAGCCAGGTTGAGAGCCAGTTGGCGCGCGGAGAGAACGTTGTTCTCGACGTTGACGTAAAGGGCGGATGCAACATCAAGGAGTTTTACGGCTCGCGCGCCCTCAGCGTCTTTATCCAGCCGCCTTCGATTGAAGAGCTGCGCCGCAGGCTCGAAGGCCGCGCCACCGACGCCCCAGAGGTGATAAACGACCGGCTGGCGCGCGCCGAGTTCGAGCTCGGGTTCGCCCCTCGCTTCGACAAGGTGATAGTAAACGACGACCTCGACCGCGCCGTCTGCGAAGCCTTGACGGCGGTAAAGGAGTTTATCAATAACCAGTAACCGTATTTACAGTTACGAATGTCCGCATTCAGGCAAGCATGCTTATTCTCTCTCCGGAATGCGGACATTCATATTCTTATTTAGCCTTACATTATAAACATGCTTACGACAGGTATCTTCGGCGGCTCGTTCAATCCCGTACACAACGGCCACGTAGAGCTGGCGCGACGGCTGCTCGCCATCGCCGGGCTCGACGAAGTTTGGTTCGTGGTGTCTCCGCAGAACCCTTTCAAGCGCAACGACCGCCTGCTTGACGACCGCCTGCGCCTCGAAATGGTGCGCCTCGCCCTCAGAGACGAGCCGCGCATGGCGGCCAGCGACTACGAGTTCGGCATGCCCCGGCCGTCATACATGTGGCATACGCTCCAGGCCATGAGCAGGGATTACCCCGACCGCAGGTTCGTGCTGCTGATAGGCGCCGACAACTGGGCGCGCTTCGGCGAATGGTACGCCGCCGACAAGATTCTCGCCGCCCACAGCGTAGTAGTGTATCCGCGCGAAGGCGTGCCGCTCGATCCGGCCGCGCTCCCTACCGGCGTAACCCTCGCCGACACCGGCCTGATACCCGGCAGCAGCACGGAGGTGCGCCGCCGCATAGCCGAAGGCGAGCCGGTAGACGGCCTCGTGCCGCCGGCGGTAGCCTCGTTCATACGCGAAAACAGGCTTTATTTAATATGAGTCGGTATTAGAAATAAAAAATGGAATCATTCCAAAAAGTAAGAATGCCACAGACTTCATAAACCAATACAACAACGATACTTTTTATGGAATAATCCTTATACCGAACTGACGTTATACCAAATTGACATCATTCATTATACCAGACAAACGTTAAGAACACCACCCCATATTCCCTTTTTTCACATAGCATCAGCCGGCTCTTAACGCCATACTTTTCAAAAGGCGGTCTTTCGCGTTGCAAAAGACCGCCTTTTGCATTGCGTTTTGCCGCTTTTCACAAGGTAAAAGGCCGTCTATTGGAAATGCATCCGTAATATGCCATTAATATGTTCAAAACCAATAAATTAAAAACTTATGGCATCATTAAGACTGAAATTCTGCCCTTCGGCAACCGAAGGCAGTGAAGGCATGTTGTATTTCCAAATCATCCACCGGCGCGTCGCACGCACCGTCAGCACCGGCTACCGCATAATGCCCGAAGAATGGGACGCCGCTTCGTCGTCGGTACGCACGCCCGACGGCGGCGTAAGGCGTGCCGCCGTGCAGCTTACGGCGGCTAAAGCGAGGCTGGACGCAAGGCGGCTGGCCGCCATCATAACGGAAAAGGAACTGGCTGGAACCGAATACTCGGCCGACGACATCGTGGCCGAATACAGGCGGTTGCCGCCGTGCACTACGTGGTTCGGCTTCATCAGCGCCATGACCGCGAAGAAAACAATGATAGGCCGCCACGGCACGGCCAAGACATACCGCGACGCGCTGGCCAGCTTCGCCCGTTTCCGCAGCGGCGGCGACATGATGATAGAGACGCTCGACGCCGACACCATAAACCAGTATGAGGCTTGGCTGAAGGGGCGCGGAGTGAAGCGCAACTCGTCGTCGTGCTACCTGCGCACCCTGCGCACGCTCTACCGCAAGGCCGCCGACATGGGCCTTACCGCCGACAACGACATCTTCCGCCACGTATTCACAGGCTTCGCCAAGACCCAAAAGCGCGCAATACCGCTCGACTCGATACGCGACATAAGGCGGCTCCGCCTCAACGGAGGCTCGCCCCTCGCCTTCGCGCGCGACATGTTCATGCTGTGCGTTTACCTGCAAGGCATCTCGTTCGTCGACATGGCCTACCTTAAGAAGAAGGACATACGTAACGGACTGCTGCAATACTCGCGCAAGAAAACGGGGCAGACGCTGACGATAAGATGGGAGACGGCCATGCAAGACATCGTAGACGAATACGCCCACCTTACCGAGGGCAGCCCCTACCTGCTGCCGATAATCACCCGGCACGACGGCACCGAGCGCCGGCAATACGAGCGGATGGAGCACAACGTGAACCGCAACCTTAAGAAAATAGGCGAAATGGCCGGGCTGCAAATACCGCTTACCACGTATGTGGCGCGCCACACATGGGCCAGCACGATGCGCGACCTGGGCTACGACCTGTCAATAGTAAGCAAGGGACTCGGGCACGAAAACCTTAAGACCACGCAAATATACCTCTCGACCATCGACACCACGGCCGTGGCGAAAGCCAACATGAGCATGATAAGCAAGATAGCGGAATGAGCCTGAACGGCATTGAGCATAGGACAAGCGCAAGCCTAAACCCGAACAGGCATAAGAAACACCCGATAAGATTGGATTGTTTATTGATTGCATTTGACAAAGGTGGGTGTGCCGCAAATCCAGGCACGCCCACCTTTACAACGTAAAACGCAGCATTTTTCAATCCGCTTGATTACCAACGGGTTGCAAAAGCGCGCCCGGTTATTCCGCAACCGGAGTCCAAGAATTGTCCCCGGGCGTCTCGGCCTCGATGGTCTTGATGCGCCCTTCGGCGTCGTATTCCATCGCGCAGACTTTCAGGCTGCGCAGCCACGTCTTGCCGCCCGAGGGTATGCAGTCGTGGTGGAACAAGTACCACTTGCCGCGGTATTCAACTATGCTGTGGTGTGTTGTCCAGCCTACTACCGGCGTAAGCAGCACTCCCTGGTACGTAAACGGCCCGTAGGGGTTGTCGCCCGTTGCGTAGCAGAGCATGTGCGTGTCGCCAGTGGAGTAAGAGAAGTAATACTTTCCATTATATTTATGCACCCAACTGGCCTCGAAGAAGCGGTGGGGATCGTCGGCCCGGAGGGGTTTGTCTGTTTCGGGAGACAGGATTACGACCGGGCGGGGCTCTTCGGCAAACTGCAACATATCGCCGGCCAGCCTCGCCACACGGCTCGGCAGTGCCGGTTCTGCGCCCTCGGGCAGTACGGCCGACTCTAAGGCGCGGTTGTCGCGGTAGCGTTGCAGCTGGCCGCCCCACAATCCTCCGAAGTATACGTAATAACTTCCGTCGTCGTCGCGCAGCGCTGCCTGGTCTATGCTGTAACTGCCGCGCACGGGGTCGGGCTGCGGACGGAACGGCCCTTCGGGCCTGTCGGCCACGGCTACGCCCATGCGGAAGATGTCGTTCCTGTCTTTCAGGGGGAAATACATATAGTATTTGCCGTCTTTCTCGGCCACGTCGCAGTCCCACAACTGGCGCCCGGCCCAGGGTATGTCCTCTACGCTGAGCGCTACGCCGTGGTCAACGACCTCGCCGTCCATCACGTCGTCGGTCGAAAACACATGGTAGTCTTTCATGTTAAAGTGGTCGCCGTTGTCGTTTTCGGGTACTCCGCTCTCCCAGTCGTGGCTGGGATAGATGTACACCCTGCCGTTGAATACGTGCACGGACGGGTCGGCCATGTAGTCTTGCGGCACTAAGTATCTCATTCTTTTCTTCATTGTCTGTGCTTATTTAAAAGTTTAACCAATCAATACACGCCCGTAGCGTAGACGCCAATCATGGTGCCGGTGAAACCGCCGGCCGTGTGGGTGCTGAGCAAGTCGGCCGATACGGGGCTGCCTACGGTCTGCCACGCTCCGCCTTTTTCAGCAGAATAACTGAAGCGGTAGGCCACTCCGCCGGTGGCCTTGTCCCTTATTCCCTCGACTTTCAGCAGCAGGGGCTTCGATGCTTGCCGTCAGGCAGCGCCAAAACCGCGGTTGTAGGCTGCACGTTCTTGCTGCGCGCCTCTAACTTCAGGCATGGCTTGCCTTCGGCGTCGAGCGTCTTTCCGAACACTACGTTGCACTCGTCGTTGTGGAAGAGCACGAGTCCGGCCAAGTCGCCGGCGTTCTCAGGGGCGAAATCAAGTGATGTTTGCGCCTCGAACTCGAAGTGGGTTACCCACTGGTCGACGGCTGCTTCTTCTCGTCTATCCTGACGGGGCGCACCTCAAGCTCAAGGCTGCCGTCATTGCCCGTCTTGTAGAATGCGGACTGCGGCGTGCGGATGAAGAAGGCGTCGTTGGCCAATCCGTCGGCAGTCCAAAGGCGCCTGTCCTTTACTGGGCTGTCGGCCGTCTTGATTACTTCGCCCTGCTTTAGGATGATCGGCTGTCCGTCTTTCCACTCAACGGGCAGCATGAACGTCTCGCGCCCCATAACGTCGTGGCTGTCCTTATACGGGCGCACGGCAAGGAACACGGCCTTCCAATCGCCGTCCTCCGTCTGCACGAGGTCGGCGTGGCCGGCGCAGGTAACGGGCTCGGGCCTGTCCCACGGCAGTCCGAGCTGCGTCAGTATGGGGTTTACCTTGCAAGGTTTGAACGGGCCGAAAGGCTTGTCCGACGAGAACACCACCTCAGTATGGTTGACGCTCGTTCCTCCCTCGGCGCACATTATATAATATGTGCCGTTGACGTGGTAGAGGTGTGGCCCTTCTATCCACACCGGCTTCTTGCTGATGTCTACGCCGCCGTTGACCACCATCTGCTGCTTGCCTACGGTGCGGCCCGTCTTCCAGTCAAACTCCCTTATCCATATCACGCGGTGGCCCTCGTAAAGGGGCGTTCCCTCGGGCGCGTCGTTGTTAAGGATGTAAGCCTTGCCGTCGTCGTCAAAGAGGAACGACGGGTCGATACCCTTCACGTCGGGCAGGCATACGGGGTCGCTCCACTGCCCGCTCTTCGGGTCGTCGGTGGTGATGAAGAAGTTGCCCAGGCCGTCAACGTCGGCCACTATGAGGTAAAACAGCTTGTTGTGCGGATTGTATTTCAGGTCGGGAGCGTATATTCCGCCGCTTATGCGCAGGCCGTCTTTCAGTTGAAGCTGCGACGGGCGATTGATGGCGTAGCCTAAACGTTCCCAATGCTTCAGGTCGGTGCTGTGCCATATCGGTATCGCAGGGAAAAAGGCGAACGACGAGTTGGCTATGTAGTAGTCGCCGCCCACACGGCAAATTGTCGGGTCAGGGTAGCAGCCCGGCAGTATAGGGTTGGCCGTTTCGGGCACATCCACGCCCGGAACGCCCGGCGCTGAATAAACGAAATCATTGAATACGGCCTTCTTCGGCGCGACGAACTCGCGCAGGAAAGGCTTCATCTGGTAGCCACGGTCGAACCACAGGGGGTAATCCGTGCGGCCGGGCATGGGGTAATCGTTCTTCCACGAGTCGGCGTCGGTAAGCCCCCACACCGTTACGCGCGAAATAACGTCGGAGTATTTAAGGAAAAGGCGCAAGAAGTCGCCCATGCGTTTGTTCCAAGCACGGCTCACTTCATCAGGCAAACCGTTGGGATACGGATTCTTCGTTGCGTCGTATTCAGCCGTCACGGAGATGTCCGCAGCGGTGTTTATCGACGGCAGCGCACTCATGTCCCACTCGGTTATCATCACCTTGCAGCCCGTAGCCGCGAAGGCTTTGATGCTCCTCTCGTATTTGTCGATGCGCGGATAGTCCATGCCCATGTGGCCTTGCATGCCTATGGCGTCGATGCGCAGTCCGCGCGCTTTCAGCTTCTTGACCATCTCTATGACGGCTATGCGCTTATACTTGTTGTCCATGCCGTAGTCGTTATAGTAGAGTTCGGCGTCAGGGTCGGCCTCGTGGGCGTATTGGAACGCCAGCGGAATGTACTCTTCTCCTAATATTTTATAGAACGGTGAGTCGCGGAACGAACCGTCGTCGAGTATCGCCTCGTTGACGACGTCCCACCCCTTAACCCGTCCGCGGTAACGTTTGACTACGGTGGTGATGTGTTCTTTCATCCGTTTTTTCAGCACTTCAGGCGACACGGGCTTGCCGTTCTTGTCGACGCAGAACCACGCCGGCAGCTGCGAGTGCCATACCAAGCAGTGGCCTATCACGTCCATGCCGTTACTTTGGCCGAAGTCTACGAACCTGTCGGCCTCAGTGAAGTCGTACCGTCCCTCCTCGGGCTGTATGACTTCGCACTTCATGCAGTTGTCGGCCACGATGCTATTGAAGTTTCTTACGATAAGCCTCCGTACCGCATTGTTTCCTCCCGACACCTGCTGCGAACTCAGCGCGATGCCCACCTTGAACTTATCCTTGAACGCATCCTTTATCGAAGGCTTGTCGTTCCCGGCCGCCCCGTATCGGCGTAGCACGCTACGCCGATACGAAACGGCAAGTAATCTACTCGACATTAACGCATAACCTGACCGGAGTCCAATGACCGATTCGGGTTTAAGGGGAAAGATTTTTCCACATGGCAAAACTGCGACTGCGGAATGTCTGAAACGATTTTACGCATTGTTTTAGGCTAAGGCATAAAAAAAGCAGTTACGTCTTACGTAACTGCTTTTAAGAATGTGGGCCATCCAGGGCTTGAACCTGGGACCTCCAGATTATGAGTCTGTTAATATATGATTTTAAGAAGTTTTATAAAATTTTGTTCTGTACTTTATTTGCTTGATATACAAGCATTTTCTATCTTTGCGATAGAATTATGAAATTCTAAAAAATCTCATTAAATACGGTTTGGTGTTCGCATCGTGTTCGCACGGTGTTCGCAAAGATGAAAAAACGAAGGACTATGAAGAATTACAAAACTTCAATAAACTGTAATCGTATCGGTGTATGTTCTATCACCCTTGTGCTTGACAAACGCACTAATAAGGAAACGGATGAATATCCGATGGCTGTCTGTTTTACGATAAACAGGAAACGGTATTACTATAAATTGACTGATATGCCTTTTCAAACGGAAAAGCATTTCAACAACGTGTGCAGCGTTACCAGTTCACGAAGTTCGTTCATGAATGAATTTAAGGAATGGCAAAAGATTCTTGAAAGTTATAGGGATAAGGTTTTGAAATTAAGCAAGTCGCATGAATTGAGCCTTGACTTGATTAAAACTATGCTACCGGGCGCAGAGTACAAGAAAGAACACACTTTGTCATTCATCGGGATGTGGGAAGGTATTATTGAAAAACGTAAGAAAGATGGACAGATTGGAACTGCAGAAAATTATCAGTGGGCATTGAACTCATTCATCAAGATTATTGGCAATGTTGAAGGCTTCAAAGTTGACAAGGATGTAATTGCGAAATGGAGCGACGGCATGAGGAACGGAATAATTGAAAACGGCGTATTGGTAGGAAAGATTGCCGATGCCACACGTGGAATGTACCTTAGGGCTTGCCGCGTTGTTTGGAACGAGTGCATAAAGCAAGGTTATCTTTCAGTTGACAAATATCCGTTCTCGAACAAGGACAACGACCTTGTTTCAATTCCTCGTGGAAAACGTAGGCAACAGTCATATCTTACAATAGACGAGATGACGCAACTTTACAATGTGTTTGTAGAAAAGCGTTACCCTGAAAATTGGGACAAGGATTATAAGGAACGTGTGCATAATTCGTTAGGTCTTTTCCTTGCGCAATACCTATGCAACGGTTTCAACCTTGCGGATGCAGGACGATTGACGTACAACCGCACTTATTTTGCCGAAGGCGGCAGGGCGTTTGAGTTTATGCGGAAGAAAACATCGGCAAGAAGCAACGGAATGTCTGTTGTCATCGTTCCTATAATAAAACCACTTCAAGTTATCTTAAATGAAATCGCGGCCAAACCGAAGAGAGGTGCATACGTTTTTCCGCAAATATTCCACGGTGAAGAAGATGAATTGATTAGACGTAAATTGACTGTTCAGGAAAATTCAAACATCAAAGACAGGGTTATCCACGTTTGTAAGGATGTGCTGAAATGGGACAAAGAGCCGTCGGGTACATGGGCGCGACACTCCTTTGCCACCAACCTAAAACATCTTGGAGTGGAAGAATTGTACATTTCCGAAAGCATGGGACATTCACAGGGAAATAATGTAACAAGCAGTTATCAGGATATGTACCCACTTGAAACAAGATTTAAATACAATTCCAAGCTGTTAAACGTTAACGAAGACGGGGACAATATCGACGTAGACAGTATGTCGCCGGAACAGATGAAGGCGTTGCTGAAGAAAATGTTAGGGCAAACCAACTTATAAATATTACTACGCTTTCCTTATTTCATAACATTTTATATCTTTGTACGTTGAAATCCAATTATAAATACCGTTTATGACCAAGCAGGAAATATCCGAATACATACGAATCCAATACCCTCGTGAAAATGAAGGATGTGATTGGAAAGAATACAAAAATTTAAAGAACAGTCTTTGCGGGCATGAAAGCGATGATGTGGTGTCGTATGTGTCCGCCATTTCCAACATGAACGGCGGTGTGGTAGTAATTGGAATACAAGATAAGACCTTTGATGTTATTGGTATTAAAGAATTTGGAACTTACACAATAGAATCTGCAAAGTCGACTATTGTTCGTCAATGCAGAAATCTTCCGTCTGAAGACTTGAACATTGACGAGCTGAAAGCCGAGGACACTGGCGAGATTGTCTGGATTGTAACAATACCAAAACATAAGCCAAGACTTCCTGTCTATGCCCACAACAAGGCTTGGCAACGTATTGGCGACTCATTGACGGAAATGACGGACGACAGGTTGCAGACAATCCTTTCAGAACTCGTCATAACCGATGATTGGAGCGTCGCCGTTGTTGACGGAGCTACCATTGACGATCTTGACCCCGAAGCGATAGAAAAGGCACGCAAGGAGTATGTAAAAAGAAATCCTTTCCGCAAGGCGGAAATATCAGCATGGGATGATGCGAAATTCTTGGATAAGGCTAAAATAACGATTAACGGTAAGATTACCCGTGCGGCGTTGGTGTTGTTGGGCAAGGAAGAGAGCGAGCATCTGCTTAGTCCTTACGTTGTTTGCATCCGTTGGTCGTTGCGTGAAGCTGGTTCGACACAAAACAAGGATTACGAAATACTGCCGATGCCTATGCTCCTAAGTGTTGACAGACTTTACAACAAGGTGCGTAACGTTAAATACAGGCTTGTGCGCCCTGACTCTCTTTTCCCTGACGAAATGTTGCGCTATGATATGTTCAACATTCGTGAGCCATTGAATAATGCAATAGCCCATCAAGATTATACGAAATGTGCGAGAATAGAGGTTGTGGAGTATGAGGACGACCACATCATATTCCAGAATTACGGAACATTTTTGCCTGAGAGTGTCGAGAACGTTGTGACGAAAGACTGCCCAGAATCGGTTTACCGCAACCGCTTCCTCGTTGAGGCGATGCGCAACCTGAACATGATTGAGACAGAGGGCGGCGGAATAAAAAAGATGTTTGTCAACCAGCGCGTCAGGCTGTTCCCTATGCCTGAATATGACCTGTCAGACGGCAAGGTAAGGGTGACAATAATAGGAAAGGTGATTGACGAGAACTTTGCACGCATCTTGACTGATAATCCCGAACTGCATCTTGACGACAT
>CALUFA010000060.1 GCA_944319795.1 uncultured Prevotella sp.
TTTGGACTTTATAAACCTGGTCCTTTACCTGCTTAGGATATTCGGTGGAAACAGGGAATAGTTAGATAAGAAGTTAAGGAGAAGGGTAGTAAAGGAGTAAGGTAGTTTTGTTTTGTTGCTGAACACAAAACTAAAATCAGCAAAACATATCTACCTTACTCCTTTACTACCCTTCTCCTTTACTCCTTCAATACCGCAAGTATCTTTGCATTTTTATGCAAAAATACTTGCGGTATTGAATATTTATTCATATTTTTGCAACCAAATTAGTATAAATATACAATAATGAAATCGAAGAACAGCAGGTTGCAAACATTGCGGATGCTCATTTCCAGCCAAGAACTGTGTTGCCAGGACGACGTGCTCAAGGCTCTCGCCAAAGAGGGATACAACGTCACCCAGGCCACGCTGAGCCGCGACATGAAGCAGCTCAAGGTGGCGAAAGCTACGAGCTTGGGCGGCAAATACTTTTACGTGTTGCCCAACGAGACGATGTACAAGCGCGTAGCCAGCCCAAAGAGCGCCGCAGAGATGCTGCTTACGTCAGGATTCCTGTCAATCCATTTCTCGGGCAACATGGGCGTCATCAAGACCCGTCCGGGCTACGCCAGCAGCTTAGCTTACAACATAGACAACGGCGGACTGCCGTCAATCATCGGCACGATAGCGGGCGACGACACGATATTCATAGTCGTAAAGGAAGGCGAGACGTATAAAACCGTGGTCGACGAGCTGCGCAACGTGATACCGGACATTAAGTAATTTCAGCAAACAAGCAGACAAGTGACAAGCATACAAGCCACCGGCCGTGTACGGGCTGGCGCTTGTTTGGCTGACCGTCGAGAAGGCAAATCTCCTTGTCTGCTCGTCACTCGTCAACTTGTCAACTAAAATAGGAAAATGGAAGAGATAACAGTCATGGTGGCCGACGCTTCGCACGAGAAGTACGTCGACACCATTCTTGAGACAATGGCCGCCGCCGCTAAGGTGCGTGGCACGGGCATCGCCAAGCGTTCACACGAATACCTGGCCACCAAGATGCGCGAGACAAAAGCCGTGATAGCCCTCTCGGGCGACCGCTTCGCTGGCTTCAGCTATATCGAGACGTGGGGGAACAAGCATTACGTAACCACGTCGGGACTCATCGTACACCCCGACTTCCGCGGTCTCGGCGTGTCTAAACGCATCAAGGACATGACCTTCACGCTGGCGCGCACACGCTGGCCGAAGGCCAAGATATTCAGCCTTACGAGCGGAGCGGCCGTGATGAGGATGAACACACAACTGGGTTACGTGCCCGTAACCTTCGCCGACTTGACCGACGACGAGGCTTTCTGGCGCGGATGCAACGGCTGCGTAAACGTAGACGTGCTGCAACGCACGGGGCGGAAATACTGCATCTGCACCGGAATGCTGTACGACCCGGCCGAGCACGAGGGCGAACCTACGCCCATAACGCTGCCCGAAGAGGTGATGAAGAGGATTAGGAAATAAAATAAGGAGGGAAGGAGTAGGTAGGAAAGGAGTAAGTAGGAATGTCTTGCAGGCCGTAATATATATGGCGTATCCGGCAAATCCGGCCTATTGCCACGGCCATAGAGGCATGGCATTTATCCTTACTCATTTACTACATTACTCCTTTACTCCTAAAAAAACAATAAAAACAAACGATTATGTCAGACAAGAAGAAAGTGGTGGTGGCCTTCTCGGGAGGGCTCGATACGTCTTACACGGTTATGAAACTGTCGCACGACATGGGCTACGAGGTCTATGCCGCATGCGCCAACACCGGCGGATTCAGCGACGAACAGCTGAAGAAGAACGAGGAGAACGCCTACAAATTAGGCGCGAAGGAATACGTAACGCTCGACGTTACGCAAGAATACTATGAGAAAAGCCTTAAATACATGATTTTCGGCAACGTGCTCCGCAACAACTGTTACCCGATATCGGTGTCGTCGGAACGCATATTCCAGGCCATAGCCATAGCCCGCTACGCCAAGCAGATAGGCGCCGACGCGATAGCCCACGGCTCTACCGGGGCCGGCAACGACCAGATACGCTTCGACATGACCTTCCTCGTGATGGCTCCGGGCGTTGAGATCATCACGCTGACGCGCGACCACGCGCTGTCGCGCAAGGAGGAGGTGGACTACCTGAACGCGCACGGCTTCACCGCCGACTTCACCAAACTGAAGTACAGCTACAACGTAGGCATCTGGGGAACGAGCATCTGCGGCGGCGAGCTTTTAGACTCGGCGCAGGGTCTGCCCGAAGAGGCTTACCTCAAGCACGTAACCCGTCAGGACGAAAGCGAGCTGCGCATAGAGTTCGCCAAGGGAGAGATTGCGGCCGTGAACGGCGAGAAATTCGACGACAAGGTTAAGGCCATACAGCGCATCGAGGAGATAGGCGCGGCTTACGGCATAGGCCGCGACTGCAACGTTGGCGACACGATAATCGGCATCAAGGGGCGCGTAGGCTTCGAGGCGGCCGCCCCGAAGCTCATCATCGAGGCACACCGCATGCTCGAGAAATATACGTTGAGCAAATGGCAGCAGTACTGGAAGGACCAGGTGGCCAACTGGTACGGCATGTTCCTGCACGAAAGTCAGTACTTAGAGCCGGTCATGCCCGACATCGAGGCCATGCTGACGAGCAGCCAGCGCAACGTGAACGGCACGGCGGTACTTAAGCTCCGCCCACTCGGGTTCGAGTGCGTGGGCGTCGATTCGCCCGACGACTTGCTCAAATCGAAGCTCGGCGAATACGGCGAAATGCAGCACGGGTGGACGGCCGAAGAGGCCAAAGGCTTCATCAAGGTGCTCTCTACGCCGCTCCGCGTGTATTACGGGATACACGAGGGCGAGGAGCGGTAAGGCCAACCGACGCCAACCACTGACAAAAGCCATACTATACGCAGCTTGGGCGCATAGGGCTTATCCAGCTTGTCCGGCCTATTAGCCCGATAAGACGTGTAAGCCTGATAAACCATTGATAATCAGACGGTTTGTAAAAGGTGGCCTTTCGCCTTGCAAAAGGTAACCTTTCAGGCGGTAAAAGGCCACCTTTTACCGCCTGAAAAGCCGCCTTTTACAAAACGGCTGGCATGCGGAGCGTTTCAAGTTGGTTGTATTCACATTAACAATATAAATTATGAAAAGGTTTTATCGTTCGGCCTCCGATAGGATTATCGGCGGCGTTTGCGGCGGAATAGGCGAGTATCTAAACATCGATCCGCTGATAGTGCGCATCGTCTTCGCCGTGCTGTTTTTCGGCTACGGCACGGGGTTGCTCGTTTACTTGCTGGTTTGGATACTCGCGCCGAAGGGATAATAAACCGTCAGTACGCAAAATTTTTGAAAGATGAAAATAGGAATACTCGGCGGAGCGGGCTACACCGGAGGTGAGCTTATCCGCCTATTGATAAACCATCCGCAGGCGGAGATAGTGTTCGTAAACAGCGAGAGCAACGCCGGCAACCTTGTGGCCGAAGTCCACGAAGGGCTGTACGGCGACACCGACCTGCGCTTTACCGACAAGATGCCTTTCTCCGAGGTCGACGTCTTGTTCTTCTGCTTCGGCCACGGCAAGAGCCGCCAATTCCTGCAAGAGCATGAAGTGCCGGCCGACGTCAGGATAATCGACCTTGCGCAAGACTTCCGGCTTGCCGCCGAGGGCAACGACTTCGTCTACGGACTGCCTGAAATCAACCGCGGCAAGATAGCCGGGGCGCGGCATGTGGCCAATCCCGGCTGCTTCGCCACATGCATCCAGCTCGGCCTGCTGCCCGCCGCGGGCATGGGGCTGCTCACCCACGACGTAACTGTGAACGCCATAACCGGCAGCACCGGAGCCGGTCAGAAACCCGGGGCGACCACCCACTTCAGCTGGCGCGCCGACAACATGAGCATATACAAGCCCTTCACCCACCAGCATGTGCCCGAGATACGCCAGAGCCTGGCGCAGGTTCAGGGCGGTCTTGACGCCGGCATCGACTTCATTCCCTACCGCGGTAACTTCACGCGAGGCATCTTCGCCACCGAGGTCGTGCGCACCGAAGCCCCCATCGAGGAGATAGTCGAAGGCTACAAAGCCTTTTACAAGGACGAGCCTTTCACCCACTACGTAGACCGGCAGATAGACATGAAGCAGGCCGTGAACACCAACAAGTGCCTCGTACACTGCGAGAAGTTCGGCGACAAGCTGCTCGTCACCTCCTGCATCGACAACCTCTTGAAGGGCGCCGTAGGCCAAGCCGTCGAGAACATGAACATCATGTTCGGCGTGGAAGAGAGCGAAGGGCTACGCCTGAAGCCGTCGGCTTTTTAAGTGAAGAGTGAAGAACGAAGAGTGAAAAATTCATTTGTATGGGCACGAGGGACATAAATGAGTATAACCGGAGCAACTCACCTCTTCATCGTAAAAGTTATGAGTTTTCTATAAGGATAATCAATATGGTGAAGTATATTAAATGTTCCGCAAAGGAATACGCGCTTACCAACCAAGTACTTCGCTCAGGAACGGCTGTCGGAGCATTGGTTCGTGAAGCGGAATTCGCGCAAAGTTCTTCTGACTTCATCAATAAATTATCCATTGCTTTAAAAGAATGTAATGAGACGTTCTATTGGCTCAACCTCTTGAGAGATACTGAATATATCACGGACAAGGAAGCGGAAAGCATACTGCAAGATTGCAACGAACTACTTGCCATACTGATTTCTTCAGTAAAAACAGTAAAAGAAAGAAATAAAAAATCAGCAAACGGTGAAAAATAAAGAGCAAGAATATTGCAACGCAAATGAATTCTTCACTCTTCGTTCTTCACTCTTAACTTAAATTCCATGAATTTATTCGACGTTTATCCCCTTTTCGATATTAATATCGTTAAGGGCAAAGACTGCTCCGTTTGGGACGACAAGGGGCAGGAATACCTTGACCTTTACGGCGGACACGCCGTGATAAGCATAGGCCACTGTCATCCGCATTACGTGGAGATGATGACCAAGCAACTCGGCACGCTGGGCTTTTACAGCAACTCGGTGGTAAATACGCTGCAACGCGAGCTTGCCTTGCGGCTCGGCAAGGCAAGCGGATACGAGGACTACCAGCTTTTCCTGATCAACAGCGGAGCCGAAGCCAACGAGAACGCCTTGAAGTTGGCGTCGTTCAAGACGGGGCGCACGCGTGTGCTGTCGGCGACAAAAGCCTTCCACGGACGCACCTCGTTGGCCGTAGAGGCGACCGACAACCCGAAGATAATAGCGCCCATCAACGCCAACGGCCACGTTACTTACCTGCCCATAAACGACCTCGACGCATGGGAAGCGGAGCTTGCCAAAGGCGACGTTTGCGCCTGCATAATAGAATGCATCCAGGGAGTCGGCGGCATACAGCTTGTGAGCGAGGACTTCGCCCACGGCCTGCAGGCAGCCTGCAGGCGGCACGGGGCGGTGCTCGTATGCGACGAGATACAGTGCGGCTACGGCCGTTCGGGGCGGTTCTTCGCCCACCAGTGGCTCGGCATACGCCCCGACCTGATAACCGTGGCGAAAGGCATCGGCAACGGGTTTCCCATGGGAGCCGTGCTCATATCGCCCGACTTCAAGCCCGAGTACGGACAACTCGGCACCACGTTCGGCGGCAACCATCTTGCCTGCACTGCCGCCCTGGCCGTGCTCGACGTAATGGAGGGCGAGCGCTTGGTTGACAACGCCCGCGAGACGGGCGACTACCTTATGGCCAAGTTGAAGGATTTGCAGAAGCAGGAGAAGCGCATCACCGACGTGCGTGGCCGCGGACTGATGATAGGCATCAGCCTCGACATGCCGCATAAGGCGCTCCGCCAGCACCTTGTATATAGCGAGCACTGCTTCACGGGCTGCGCCTCTACGAACATCCTGCGCCTGCTTCCGCCGCTTACGTTTACGAAAGAGCAGGCCGACGACTTTATCGAGAGGCTCAAAAGGACGTTCGCCTCCGTGCGATAAACTCTGTGGATGCACGTCCGTCAGGCGTTGGTGCATGCCTGTCGGACGTGCATTTCTTATCATGACGGCTATTGTCTTGGCCGACGAGCGTAGTTAAGTAGGAGAGGGCTTTTTACGCATGCCACGCCCTTTGGCAGTTTAACTACTTTAACTACTAAAATAAAAAAACGTCAAAATGGCACGGTTGTCAATATTAATACGTACCTTTGCTTTTACATTGACTTGGAACGTTATATTGTGAAAGGACTTATCCCATATACGATAAATGTGAACGGACGGCTGACGGACTTGTCAGAGCCGCAGGTGATGGGCATTCTTAACGCCACGCCCGATTCGTTTTACGCCGGAAGCCGCAGCAAGACAGAGCTGGAAATAGGTAGGCGCGCCGACCAAATAGTGGCTGAAGGCGGTTCGATTATCGACGTCGGAGCCTATTCTACGCGCCCAGGTGCGGCCTATGTTACGGCCGACGAGGAGATGGAACGAATGCGTGCGGCCTTGAAAGCGGTGCGCAGGGCGCAGCCTGGCGCAATGGTTTCGGTCGACACGTTCCGTCCCGATGTGGCACGAATGGCCGTAGAGGAGTTCGGTGCGGGCATTATTAACGATGTGTCCGGCGGTAATCCCGACGGCGCTTTCGGCGGCGAGGGGATGGACGAGAGTGCCTACCGTGAACCTTCTGCCGGCAATGTGCCGCCCATGTTTGCCCTGGTGGCGCGTTTGGGAGTGCCTTACGTGCTGATGTCTTCACGCCCTAACGAAATTAGTATAATGCAGGATTTTGCGCGCAAGGTGCAACTTTTGCGCGACCTTGGGCAAAAAGACATAATCCTCGACCCCGGTTTCGGTTTCGGCAAGACGCTGGCGGAGAACTACGCCTTGCTCGCACGGCTCGGCCGGTTGAGCGAGTTGGAACTGCCGTTGCTCGTCGGCTTGTCGCGCAAATCTATGATTTCAAGGCTTCTCGGCACCGATGCCGACGGCTCGCTCGTCGGTACGGTAGTGGCTGATACGCTTGCAATGGTTCTCGGTGGGGCTTCGATACTGCGCGTCCACGACGTTAAGGCGTGCGCCGAATCCGTTGCTATCGTAAAAGAAACGCTGAAATGGTGTGGCGGGGTAGCAGGCAAGTGGCAAGCAAACAAGTGACATGCAAACAAGTAAACAAGCCAGTGATAAATAAACAAGCGACAAGCAGACAAGCATTTAATATAAGGAAGAGAGTCAGGGAAATATCCTTGTCTGCTTGTCCCTTGTTTGATTGTCTGCTAAAAAAGTATGAAATATGTTTGATTTCGGCATAAAAGACTTTATCGACATTTTCTGTGTCGCCCTGATGCTTTATTACATCTACCGCCTCATGAAAGAGTCGCGGTCGCTCAACGTGTTCATCGGCGTTTTGGTGTTCATCGTCACTTGGCTGTTCGTCAGCCAAGTGTTGGAGATGCGTCTGCTTGGAAGCATCATGGACAAGCTCGTAAGCGTCGGCGTGATAGCCATAATAATATTGTTCCAGGAGGAAATACGCAAGTTTCTTTACAACCTCGGCACACACCGCAAGGTGAACAGCTTGTTGCGCCTGTTCTCGTCGGGCGACAAGAAGGAACGCGTCGATATGGAGGCCATAATGCCGGTGGTAATGGCATGCATGAGCATGAGTAAGGGCAAGGTGGGCGCGCTCATTGTGATTGAGCGCCTTTCGCCTCTCGATGAAATAGTTGAGACCGGCGACATCATAGACGCCAACATAAACCAAAGGCTCATTGAAAACATATTTTTCAAGAACTCACCTCTGCACGACGGAGCAATGGTAATATCAAACAAGCGCATACGGGCCGCAGGGTGCATCCTGCCTGTCAGCCACAGCATCGACATTCCTAAAGAACTCGGTTTACGCCATCGTGCCGCAATGGGAATATCGCAAGACAGCGACGCAATAGCCGTTGTCGTATCTGAAGAGACGGGGCGCATCTCCGTGGCGATTAAAGGGCAGTTCCATTTGCGCCTCTCGGCCGAGCAGCTTGAAAGCATACTTACGCGCGAACTCGACTTGTGACGGATTGTGCGTAGTGTTGGATGGTTTTGCGTGCCCACCTTGTTTGTCGCCGTATAGTTGACGCTTGGTTTTCTTCCTTTTACGATTTAAAATGTATCATGGACTTTTGTTGATAATTTGCAATGTGCATATTGCATTTTTCTTACTAATTATCGTCAAAGTTGTAAAAAGTATTAAAAAAGACGTTGTAAGGGGCTTTTATAGATAAAATATTTTGTTTTATCGGAATAAAAGGCTAAATTTGTAACGTCTTAATTTATAATTTAGTGTCATGGTAGATTTTAAGAACTTATCAGCTATCCTGTCCTGCCTTGACGATTATATGGTCCTCAAAGGCAAGAAGGAAATTAATGACATGGAAGCCAACCGTGAGTTGGCCCGTGCAGGTTTGTTAAAAGATTCTCAGCCCAATCCCGGCTCACCTTTGAGGGATCTGCTCATTAAGATGAGAGACTCCAACATCTTGCCACAGAATATACGGCAAGTTTACGGAACGTGGACGATAAAACTGTCTAAGACAATAGCCAAGTTGCCGCTTGTCAACCAGTTCCAATACTGCTGATGTTTTGTTTGGCCACAATTCTCCCAATGCGCACGGTTTGCATCGGTAGTACGCATTGGGAGAATTAATTAAAATGTGTGGAATTGTATTTGTTTGTAGTTAATTTACGTTAAGCGCTTTCAACTTTGGCGTGGCTTACGCGTCTTATACGTAAATTTGCAACAATAGTCACTAAAAGTTTAATATTAATGATGAAGAAGAATTATTTTGCTCTCTCGCTGGTTGCGGGATGCCTGTTGGTAAGTAGTTGTGTTAGTAAGAAATCATTGGAGAACTGTCAGCTCGAGAACAAGGAACTGACCGGCAAATACGAGGATACCCAGAAGCAGCTGTCTGACGCAAATTCGCAGCTCGCCGCAAGCAAGGTGCGCGTCGCAAGTCTCGAGGAGCAGCTCGAGCAGACAAAGGGCACGCTCTCTTCACTGCAAAACTCATTGGATAAGAGCTTGACCGCAAGCAACCAAACTACGGTGAACATTTCTAAACTCGTCGACCAAATAAACGAGTCAAACCAGTACATCCGCCATTTGGTGGAGGTTAAGAGCAAGAGCGATTCGCTCAATCTTATCCTTACAAACAACCTCACTCGTTCGCTCAGCAAGGAAGAGCTTAAGGAAGTCGACGTACAAGTGCTTAAAGGCGTGGTATACATTTCGCTTGCAGACAACATGCTTTATAAGAGCGGAAGTTATGAAATCAATGAGCGCGCAGCAGAGACTTTGAGCAAGATCGCCAAGATAATAAAGGATTATAAGGATTACGACGTACTTATCGAGGGTAACACCGATAATGTGCCCGTAAACGCTTCGGCGGCTTCAATGAAGAACATACGCAACAACTGGGATTTGTCTTGCCTCCGTGCTTCGAGTGTTGTGCAGGCTTTGATCAACCAGTATGGCGTAGACCCGAAACGTCTTACCGCTGGTGGCCGTGGTGAGTTTAATCCTGTTACGTCCAATGACACCGAGGTCGGCAAGCAGCGCAATCGTCGCACGCAGATCATTATTACGCCGAAACTCGACCAGTTCATGGATCTGATTGACAAGGCTCCCGATGGCGGCGAGGCAGCCAACTAATGGATGTTTGTTCAAATTAGTATATGTTAAAAGGCGTTTGTCGTGATGGCAAACGCCTTTTTCGTGGTGTGGGTATGCAATAAAGACTGGTTTTAATGTTGTTGTGCAAATTTGAAAGAAGGAAATTTGATTTGGTTTTTATATTAAAATAATGTGTGCGCCATAGTTTTCGGCAGTTTGATTGTGAACGGTTGTTAAAATTTGGTTGTTTTTGGAAATTTCTTGTATGAAAGTTTGGCGGTTTGGCTGAAAGGCAGTACTTTTGCATCCGCTTTTCAGG
>CALUFA010000061.1 GCA_944319795.1 uncultured Prevotella sp.
TTTCAAAAAACCGTGTAATTGACTATATTTCAATAATTTCAAAGAACTATTTATCCACTTTTACGGGACAGTAATGACATAAAAAAACAAATAAAAAGACATGCATCTGAAAATAGCAATCCTTCCGGGCGACGGCATCGGCCCGGAAATAATGCAGCAGGGAACGGCTGTGTTGGACGCGGTAGCGTCGAAGTTCGGACACGTAATGGAATACAAGCAGGCTACATGCGGAGCTGAAGCGATAGACCTCGTCGGCGACCCGTTCCCGGTGGACACGTATGAAACTTGCCTATGGGCCGACGCCGTGCTGTTCGCAGCCGTCGGCGACCCGAAATACGACAACAATCCGACTGCGTTGGTGCGACCTGAGCAAGGACTTTTGGCCATGCGTAAGAAACTTGGGCTGTATGCTAACATCAGGCCGGTGCAGACGTTCAAGTGCCTGCTGCATATGTCGCCGCTGAAAGACAACCTGATTGAAAACGCCGACTTCGTTTGCATACGCGAGCTAACAGGCGGAATGTATTTCGGAGAAAAATACCAGGATAACGACAAGGCGTATGACACCAACTATTACACGCGCCCCGAGATAGAGCGCATCATGCGCGTAGCCTATGAGTACGCACGGAGGCGCAAGCGCCATGTCACTTTAGTCGACAAAGCTAACGTATTGGCTTCAAGCCGTTTGTGGCGTTTGGTTGCAAAGGAGCTTGAAACGGAATACCCAGACGTTGTGACCGATTACATGTTTGTTGACAACGCTTCGATGCGCATGCTGACCGAGCCGACATTCTTTGACGTAATAGTAACAGAGAACACCTTTGGAGACATCCTTACGGACGAGGGCAGTTGCATATCGGGCAGCATGGGTCTGCTGCCTTCGGCATCAACAGGAGAGAAGACACCGGTATTCGAACCAGTCCACGGTTCGTGGCCGCAGGCCGCCGGAAAGAACATAGCCAACCCCGTAGCACAGATACTTTCGGCGGCAATGCTCCTCGAACATTTCGGCCTGTCGGAAGAAGGCGCACTTGTCCGCAAGGCTGTCGACGCGTCGCTCGCCGCCAACGTGCGCACACCGGAGATACAAGTCGAAGGAGGAGCACACTATGGGACAAAGGAGGTAGGACAATGGATTGTAGATTACATCAAACGTTCATGAAGCCAAGCGTTTAATGACCAATTTATAAAAGGTTACCTTTTGCGGCGTAAAAGGTAACCTTTCATGTGCTAAAAGGCGGCCTTTCACATTGCGAAAGGCCGCCTTTTGGAAATGCACCGGTTTTACTGCAACTTTGCGTTTGCCTTTGCCAGGAATTTATCAGACGAAATGATGAACCGCTCATGTACGGCCGTTCCGATAAGTCCCTTATCATCAGAGATTTCCGCCTTGAACTTAAGGCATCTGCCATCAATACCGACAAGCTCGGTCTTACATGTCACTTCCATTCCTACCGGAGTGGGGGCTACATGGCTTACGTCAATCTTTGTGCCAACGCTGCCCTGTCCGTCTGCCAAATAAGGCTCTACGCTTTTCCATGCAGTCTCCTCTATGAGCGCCACCATGGCAGGTGTCGCAAAAACGGCTAGCGTGCCGCTGCCTAAAGCCGCAGCCGTATTTGTGTCGTCTACTTTCAGTCTTACGACATTCTTAATACCGATTTCCATAAATTATTGAATTTGTTGTGAATATAATATAAACCTTGTGCAAAAATAACAATTGGCGGTGGGATTATGGAATTTTATCAACTAAAATTTTGAGAACAAACAGAATTACCTTACTTTTGCATAAATTTGGAACCACCGTGTATGAAAAAATATCTGATAATAGGTTTAGTTTTACTGGTAAGCCTGCCGCTATGCGCGCAAATGCGCTGGAACTCCAGCTACCAAGCGTATATCGACCAATACAAGGACTTGGCGATAGCAGAAATGTTGAAATACAACATTCCAGCGAGCATAACCCTTGCACAAGGACTGCTTGAGAGCGGGGCCGGAACGAGCAAATTGGCGCGCGAGAGCAACAACCATTTCGGGATAAAGTGTCATGATTGGACAGGTGGCACGTCGTATCACGACGACGATGAGGAGAACGAATGCTTCAGGGCATACCGTGACGTCTACGAAAGCTATGAAGACCATAGCAAGTTCCTGGCACGCCAGCCGAGATACAAGCGGCTTTTCAAGCTGAAGAAGACGGATTACAAGGGTTGGGCGCGTGGACTGAAGAGTTGCGGCTATGCTACAAGCCCAACATACGCCAAGCAGCTTATCGGCATAATAGAATTATACAAGCTGCACCGTTACGACAAGGCGAAGAAATACGACCATTTCATGGTCGACAGATCGTCGGTGAAAGGAGCGGTGCCGGGAGGTGCATTGCATCCGATACATGCGTACAACAAAAATTATTACGTCAAGGCAAGGCCGGGCGACACGTTCAGGTCGATTGCCGCCGAAGTAGGCATCTCTTATAAGAAGCTCGCAAAATACAACGAGCGCGACAGGGACGACCAGCTCGTAGCCGGCGAAACTATTTACCTGAAGAAGAAGCAGAAAAAAGCCGACAAGGCATACAAGAACCGTCCGCACCGTGTGGTTGCAGGCGAAAGCATGTATTCAATCGCACAATATTACGGCATAAGGCTCGAAAGCCTTTACAAGATGAACGGTTTGAGTCCGGAATACTCAATCAAGGTCGGCGACCTGTTAAGGGTTAGATAACCATGTCCCGGCAGTGGCTGATGCAGGTTGAAAGTCTCTTTGACATCGCCTTAGCATATTTATCAACTAACGGGTATTATGATAAATATACATTTCTGCTTTGCCTAAAAGTTTAAAAGAAAAGATATTAAAAACGGAAGATAATAAAATGGCAGACCATATAGAACTCAAGAATGTTCGGGTTAATAATTTGAAGAATGTATCTCTTACCATTCCTCATAATAAGTTTGTCGTGATAACCGGCGTGTCAGGTTCAGGCAAGTCTTCACTTGCTTTTGATACGCTTTACGCAGAAGGACAACGACGCTATGTGGAAAGCCTCTCAGCATACGCACGCCAGTTTCTCGGACGCATGCATAAACCTGATTTCGATTATATAAAAGGACTGCCGCCGGCAATCGCCGTTGAGCAAAAAGTGAATACGAGGAATCCACGTTCAACCGTAGGAACGAGTACAGAGATATACGATTATATCAGAATGCTGTATGCAAGAATCGGACACACGTTCTCGCCCGTCAGCGGCGTCGAGGTGAAAAGACATACGGCTGAAGACATATTGAAGTGCGTGTTTACATATTCTGCAGGCACACGCTTCGTCATATTGTCACGTTTGGTTCTTAGGGACGGAGTTTCTCTTGAAAGGCAATTACAGGTTTACCTGCAACAGGGTTTTTCCCGTATTTATCATAATGGTGAGTTCATTAGGATTGAGGACGCTGTTGAGAATATAGACGGCATCAATGCAGACGACGTTTTCATTTTAATTGACAGACTTTCGGTTGATGATAGTTCTGACACTATCGCAAGAATTGTCGATTCTGTTGAGACTGCTTTCTATGAAGGTGATGGCTCATGCAGGATTGTGTTCATTCCATCTGGCATTAAATATGATTTTTCAGACAAGTTTGAAGCCGACGGCATAACCTTTGAAGAGCCCAATGACAACATGTTCTCGTTCAACTCCCCTATCGGCGCGTGCCCTGTTTGCGAAGGTTTCGGTAATGTTATCGGAATTGATGAAAAGTTGGTTGTGCCTAATCCTGCGCTTAGTGTTTACGACGGATGCGTGCAATGCTGGCACGGCGAAAAGATGGAGAAATGGAAAGACGAGTTCTGCGTACAAGCGTCAAAAGACAAATTCCCGATATTTGAGCCATATTATAAGCTCTCGGCCAAGCATAAGAAGTGGCTTTGGAGCGGCTTACCGTGCCAAGCGGGACTTGAATTGAGGGACAGGGTTTGCATTGATTCTTTTTTCCAGATGCTCAAGGAGAACCAGTATAAAATCCAATACAGGGTGATGATGAGCCGTTACCGTGGCAAGACCGTTTGTCCGGAGTGTAAAGGAACGAGGCTGAAGAAAGAGGCAGATTATGTGAAAATCAACGGGAAAAGCATTAGCAATCTTGTTGATATGCCGATAACAAACCTTAAGAAATGGTTTGATAATTTGAACCTTGACCAGCACGACGCGGAAATAAGCAAGCGTCTTTTGGCGGAAATCAACAACCGTTTGCGTTTTTTGATGGACGTTGGACTGGGTTATCTCACTCTAAATAGGCCGTCGAACAGCCTTAGCGGCGGTGAAAGCCAGCGTATAAACTTAACCACTGCGTTGGGGAGCAGTCTCGTTGGATCATTATACATATTGGACGAACCGAGCATCGGCCTTCATAGCAGGGACACTTTTAAGCTGATAAATGTATTGAAAGAACTGCAGGCGTTAGGCAATACGGTTGTCGTTGTCGAACATGACGAGGATATAATCAGGTCGGCCGATTACCTTGTGGACCTTGGCCCAGATGCCGGACGCAACGGGGGAGAAATTGTTTATGCCGGCGTGCCGTCGGAAATAACGGAAAACGATATGTCAAGATACGGCAGAAGCCATACTATAAAGTATCTTTTCTGTGCCGAACAGATACCTGTTCCGGTAAAACGCAGGGCATGGAACCGGAGCATAAAGGTAAAAAGCGCGATGATGAACAACCTTAAGGGCATAGACGTTGAATTTCCGCTAAATGTACTGACGGTTGTCACCGGTGTGAGCGGTTCGGGCAAATCGTCATTGGTTAGGGGCATTCTTTTTCCTGCTTTGAAACGCAAACTTGATGAAGTAGCCGAGATTCCGGGTGCATTCGGAGGGCTGGAAGGCGATTGGAAAGACGTTAGCCATGTTGAAATGGTAAACCAAAATCCGATTGGAAAGAGCTCGCGCTCTAATCCGGTAACATATGTTAAGGCATTCGACGACATTCGTCAGCTTTTTTCCGAGCAGCCTTTAGCAAAGCAAATGGGGTTCACGGCGCAATATTTTTCGTTCAACGCCGACGGCGGACGTTGTGAGACGTGCAAAGGAACTGGAGTTATAACAGTGGAAATGCAGTTTATGGCCGATTTGGAACTTGTATGCGACTCTTGCCACGGCAAGCGTTTCAAACAGGACGTACTTGATGTTGCTTTTCATGGAAAGAACATATACGACGTATTGGAAATGACCGTTAAAGAGGCCATAGACTTTTTCGGACAGAACGGACAAGAAGGAATAGTCCGTAAGCTGAAACCGCTTGACGATGTAGGCTTGGGGTATATAAAGTTAGGCCAAAGCTCCTCGACGTTGTCGGGCGGAGAAAACCAGCGTGTGAAATTAGCTTACTTCTTAAGTCAAGAGAAATGTGAACCTACCCTGTTCATCTTCGACGAGCCTACGACAGGCTTGCACTTCCATGATATAAAAAAGTTGTTGAAGGCTTTCGACGCTCTTATTGAGCACGGGCACACCGTTATCGTCATAGAGCACAACCTTGATGTAGCGAAATGCGCTGACTATATCATTGACTTAGGCCCTGACGGCGGCGACAAAGGTGGCCAGCTCGTATTTTCCGGCCGACCTGAAGATATTGTAAAATGTAAGGTAAGTTATACGGGCAAGTATCTTAAAGGAAAACTTTTATAGCAGACGAATCTGTAGCAGGCAAGTGACAAGCAGACAAGGAGATTTGCATAATTGATAAAAGGAACAAGATGCATATTCTTGTCTGTCCCCCTATTAAAGAAATCTCCTTATCTGCTTGTCACTTGTCTGCTTGTCTGTTAAAATAGAAAACGGATACGGCTTCCGCGCATCTTTCACCGTCCACGCCGGCTGAAACAATGCCGCCGGCGTAACCTGCGCCCTCACCGCAAGGGAAAAGTCCTTGGACGCGGATATGCTGCAGGGATGACGCATCGCGCAGAATCCTTACAGGAGACGACGTTCTTGTCTCCACCGCAATTAACACAGCTTCATTAGTCAAGAATCCGTGACTTGTCTTGCCGAATGTCTCAAATGCCTTTTGCAGGCGTTTGGCGACAAACGATGGAAGCCAAAAATGCAACGGGCTCGATATTAACCCCGGAGCGTATGAACTTTGCGGCAGGTCATAACTGAGGCGTGAACGGGTGAAATCAACCATGCGCTGCGCCGGTGCAGTTTGCCGCATGTTGCCTTGTTGCCAACAGGAACGTTCCAATTCTTCCTGAAAACGCAACATGCATAAGGCGTCAGGCTTGTCGCTTACATCCTCAGGATGCACTTCAACCACCATTCCGCTGTTCGACCACCGTGAGCCACGGTTGCTCGGACTCATGCCGTTGACTACTATTTGGCCAGGGCCTGTGGCGGCAGGAATGACAAAACCGCCGGGGCACATGCAAAACGAATAAACGCCGCGGCCGTCGACTTGGGTTACGAAACTATATTCGGCGGCAGGCAGCCAGCGTCCCCTACCCGCTTTGTTGTGGTACTGTATGCAGTCAATGACATGCGCCGGATGTTCCAACCTTACCCCGACAGCCAAAGCCTTGGCTTCTATCTCGATGCTTTTGTCGTAAAGATAACGGTAAACGTCGCGTGCCGAATGGCCTGTGGCAAGTATTACCGGGCCAACAAACTCCTTTTCCGTGCCAGCCGTCAAGTCTTCGGCTATGATGCCTTTTACGATTTCGTTCTCGATAATGAAGGAGGTCATTTTGGTTTGGAAATGCACTTCGCCACCACACCTGATAATGGTGTTGCGCATGTTTTCTATCACACGAGGCAATTTGTCTGTGCCTATATGCGGATGGGCGTCGGCGAGAATGTCGGTCGACGCGCCGTGTTGGCAAAACACATTCAATATCTTGCGCGTGTTGCCGCGCTTCTTGCTGCGTGTGAACAACTTTCCGTCAGAGTACGCTCCTGCCCCACCCTCGCCGAAACAATAGTTGCTTTCGGGGTCTACCTTGTGTGTCTTCGTTATCAAGGCAATATCTTTTTTGCGGTCGCGGACGTTTTTGCCACGCTCGATTACCACCGGGCGCAGCCCAAGTTCTATCAGACGCAATGCCGCGAACAATCCCCCAGGCCCAGCACCTACGACAACGACGGGCTTAGCGCCGGATACGTCTTGATACTCGGTGTGCTCATATTCGTCGTCACAAGGCTCTTCGTTGACGTATGTCCTTACTTTCAGGTTTACGAACACATTGCGTTGGCGTGCGTCTATGCTACGTTTCAACACCCTGACATGCGTTATCGTCCGTGAATCGATGCCCTTTTCACGCGCAATCGACTCTTTTATGGTTGCCTCGTTTGCTGCATACTGCGGCAACAAACGCAATTGGTATTCGTAAATCATTTTATTGATATTAAAATGTTTGACGGAAAATGAAAAACCGTGCGGAATCGTTTTGATTCTTCACTTTTTGCTTTTCATTCTTCACTTTTCAATATTCCCTTTCACCGAAAATAGCCGTACCTATGCGCACCATCGTACTACGGCATTCCACAGCGACCTTGTAGTCGCCGCTCATGCCCCAAGAACGTTCGCAGAAGCTGTCAGCATCGGCAAAATACTTTGACTTTATTTCGTCGAACAGCGACGCTGCCAGGTTGAAATCTTTCCTTATCCTAATTTCGTCGTCGGTATTTGTAGCCATTGCCATCAGCCCGCAAATCTCTACGTTCTTCAGTTGCCGCCATTCGCCTTCGTCAAGCATCTGGCGCAGTCCGTCTGGAGTGAAACCGTATTTTGTAGCCTCCTCCGCGATGTGCAACTCCAACAATACCTTTATTACGCGGTCGTGCTTTGCTGCTTGCTTGTTGATCTCCTTAAGCAATTTCAAGGAATCAACAGCGTCGATCATCGAGATATAAGGCGCTATATACTTAACCTTGTTCGTTTGCAAGTGACCGATGAAATGCCAGTCGATGTCCTTTGGCAGCACGGCTTGTTTCTTAGACAATTCCTGCTCATGACTTTCGCCGAACGTGCGCTGCCCGGCAGCATAAGCAGACTCAAGGGCTTCAACCGGATGAAACTTGCTCACGGCGACAAGGCGCACATTCTGTGGCAGGCTCTCCTTTACCTTTGCCAAGCGAGAGCCGATGCCTGCATATCCGCTCATGCCATGGCGCCTCCGTCGCCTTCAGCTTCCTGCATGAATTCGGGCTTGTCGTCAGCCTCGGGCTTGGCCGTCACCTTATTATGCTCGAACACGTCCATTATCTGTGTTTCAGCCACGCTTGCAATTACATAGTCGATCATCGTGCCGCCCATAACCTCGTCAATGCTCCTTACGGCTTCGGGCAGCGAGCCGGCGTGTACTAAGTAGTTTACGTTTGAACGCTTCTCCTTCTCCGTTTTGTCGTCGATGGTGATGAACTGCAATTTTGTCTTATACCAACGGTCGGCTGACGGGGAATCGCTGAAGAACACCTCTCCGTAAGCGGCCTTCTTTATGTCCCTCACCTCAAATTCGCCGCTGATGTATGCCGACATCTCCTCGATGATGCTTGCCTCGGCCTCGGTGAAACTCAAAGCGTCTACGGTATATGTTTCGGTCACCTTCTTCATCGTGCCGTCTTCCAAAGTCTTCTCATAACGGATTTTACACTCAAACCATGTTGTCGTCCTGCTTCTCATATTTCTCTTTTTTTACTTTACTTTTAAATTAAACCTTGCAAAAGTAATCATTTATGGCGAGAAAGCAAAATGTGCATAACGAAATTGCATATAATCGAGAAACGATTAATTTAAATGAATATCCGCAATCAACCCAATGTATTCACCTACTTTTAAGCTGTCAGCTGGTATTTGTCATTCCGGGCTTAGACCCGGAATCCAGGAAACACACTCTTTGTAGAAGAACGAGGATGCATGCACTGGATTCCGGGTCTAAGCCCGGAATGACGGTATGCTGCCGACTGTTTAGAAGAGGGTGTATGTATTTAGGCTAATTGCGGACATTCAAAATTATTTTACCTCAAATCCGCAACCTATAGGGTTTAGTGGGATTTTGCTTGCAAAGCGACAAAATTCATTTTATTGTACATAT
>CALUFA010000062.1 GCA_944319795.1 uncultured Prevotella sp.
GGGAGAAAGAAGCGGTGGCATACCGTAATTGCCTTAACGGCGATTTTCAATTCCGGGTCCCGGCCCGGAATTGAAAATCGCCGTTAAGGCAATGACGGTATGCCACCGACTTCTTACGCTTTAGAATGATGCAATTTTCTTTATCCTTATACCGGACTGACGTATTATTTATCGCTTACAGCGCCACTTTCACGGCCTTGCTGCCAGCCCTTACTATGTAAACGCCACGGCTGGGCACGGCTATCTCTACGCGGTTGCCGTCAGACATTACGCTCTTTACTAACGTGCCGGCCGCGTCGTAAACGCTTACGCGCCCCGTGGCGTTATCCACCACGATGTTGCCGTTATCCACCTTTACGCCTTGTCCGCCAAGTGCCTCCACGCCTGATATGCCCGTAGGGTCACCTTCCCACAAGTTCAAAAAGTTTTTCCAAACGTCATCGGCCTTGTAGGCATCCAACGACCCTTCGGGAACGTAAACGTTCAGATTCGCGTATTGGTAGTCGTCAAAGCCTTCGTCATTGACGCTTGGCGGCGTTGCGCACTGCAATTGAAGCGTTTTCAGATTATCCACATACCTCCGCCAATAAAGGCTTTTCACATCCGTCACCATGCTGCCGATCGTAACGTCTGTAAGCGTGGTTACGTCATAAAAAGGCGAATAGCCGAAATCTTCTCTGGTTTCATAATCCAAGTTCCTTCCCAAATATAATGTTTCTATCGGACAGTCTTTGAATGAGTTACCACAAACACCCCAACCTCTACTATTAAACCCAACGTCTAATGTTTCGCGTCCATCTTCAACGACCAAATTTTTAAGACCGGTGCAACCATTAAACGCACGGCTACCTATAAACTCCACGGAGTTGGGGATGCTGATATTCGTCAGACTACTGCAACCATCAAACGCACCGTCCCATATATACTCCACGGAGTTGGGGATGTCGATGTTTGTCAGACTAATGCAACGAGAAAACGCATTCAGACCTATCTCCGTCACGGAATTTCCGATTTCTACGCTCTTCAGGCCGGTGCAATCAGCAAACGCGATATCGCCAATTTCCGTCACGGAGTTGGGGATGACTATGTTTGTCAGACTACTGCAACCTTCAAATGCAGAATCGCCTATCACCGTCACGGAGTTTCCGATTTCTACGCTCTTCAGACCGTCACAGTAAAAAAACATGGCAGGGCTTATCTCCGTCACGGAGTTTGGGATTACCACGCTCGTCAGATAGCTGCAACCAGCAAACGCCCCATCCCCGATTTCCGTCACGGAGTTGGGGATCTCGATACTCGCCAAGCTGGAAGCATTAAATGCACCAGCGCCTATCACCGTTACAGAATTGGGGATGACTATGCTCGTCAAGTGGTCATAAACAAATGCAAAACTAAATGCATAATCGCCTATCACCGTTACAGAATTGGGAATATCGATACTCGTCAGACCTTTGCAAGACCAAAATGCAGAATCGCCAATTTTCGTCACGGAGTTGGGGATGACTACGCTCGTCAAGGAGTCGCAACGCGCAAATGCACTATCGCCTATCGATACAACGGTCAGTGTATTTCCGTCATACTCTACATATTCAGGAATAACTATGTCGCCGGTATATTTTTCGTCGCCATGAGTTATTTCACACGTCAAGCCTTGAAGGTCTAAAATATTATAATACTTCCCGTCAACGGTGAAGTCGTAAGCCGACGCCGATGCCGTTACCAACAGCATCATGCCCAGCATGAATGATTTAAGTTTCAACTGTTTCATAATCATTTTCTTTTCTATGACAATTAAGTTATTTAAGTTACGTTTAATTTAACTTCGACGCATACGCATACAACACAAACGACGCATGCCATCAAAGCCGATACTTACTGTTACGCAAGGCTACGGCAACATGTACAAGCGTTAATACAACACTCTTCGCAATGTACGGCCGCCTTACGTGCAGCCTCCCCATTTTCCACTTCTTTGGATTAACTTCCACTTACAATATTATCCATACGTCAAGATGTTTTTCCGTGCCTATCAACCTCCCAAAGTCGGCGTTAATAAAAATGTGTCGATACGGCTATACAAAAAAGCGTGGAGATTCGTACCTGTTACTCGTTCCACGCTGAGAGGCCTTCGCATTGCCCGATGATGCCGAACGAGCAACGCGAAACCCACGCCGATGCGTTTATACAATATCCCCTACCCCGACGGGCGCGACAACCCGTGCGGACGCAATGCGCCCACGGGTGCGCCCGAAGCGGCACCGGGGATGCAGATAAAAACATCCCATGAGCATCTACCGTTGCCATGTCCTGACATCATCTGAAAGTTGCGAAGTTTCTCAGCGTCAAGAACAAAGCGCATGATAAACGCTTTCCCTGATATAGCGGCCCGGCATTATCACCGTAAACCCTCCGCCCGTCGGCAAGAAGCCCCAGCGGCCCGGCGTAGGTTTCGCCTCCACCGTTTTTGCGCCGCAACGGCGGACGCTACCGCCGCCGCAAGGCGCGGTGAAGGCCATGCGAACCGTTTGCAAACGGTAACGTAAATAAAGGATAACGCAAAACAAAACTTACATTTTTATCACATAACAACGGCAACGTATAATAACGGCACGCAGGGCTGCCAACCGGCAGGGGACACTTTTGCCGGAAGGACGGAACGAGAGACGTCGCCGCACGGTTTCCGCCCGGCGCGGCCTTCGCACGGGCGCAACCGAGGGGGGCCTGCCGCCCCTTAAAAACGCGCCGGCTATCAGGCACTTTCCAATATGCCGTCTTTTAGCCTGCAAAAGACCGCATATTGGCTTGTAAAAGGTAACCTTTTGGCACGTAAAAGGCCACCTTTTACGACTCCGCATTTTGCCGTCATCGTAAAGCATTGACACCGTGCGCTTTATGATTCAAAAACGTTTAAAAAGCGTCAGTTCGGTACATGGGAAAAGGAATCCATCCTAAAAGCAAATTGCAGCATCCTAAAAACAACTTGCATCCATCATAAAAACAACTTGCATCCATCCTAAAAACAACTTGCATCCATCATAAAAAAACTTGCATCCACCCTAAAAACAACTTGCATCCATCATAAAAAAACTTGCATCCACCCTAAACCGTAAGAAGTCTGTGGCATTTTGTCATTCCGGGCCGGGACCCGGAATCCAGTATTATCAACCACTTTTTTATTTGCAAAATGGTGTTTTCTGGATTCCGGGTCCCGGCCCGGAATGACAAAATGCCACAGACTTCTTACGGTTTAATGTGTTTCTATTGCTTTTAGGATGCTGCAAGTTGTTTTTAGGATGCTGTAATTTGTCTTTTAGGATGATGTAATTTGTCTTTTAGGATGCTATAATTTGTCTTTTAGGATGATGTAATTTGTCTTTTAGGATGATGTAATTTGTCTTTTAGGATGCTACGATTTGTCTTTTATAATGATTACATTCTTCTTATACCGCACTGACGTTAAAAATACGGAAACAGGTTAAATAATCGGTCGGCAACCGCGCCCGTGACGCAAAGTTTTAGTAACTTTGTGAGCGCGCGGAGCCGAACAGCGGCCCCGCCTACAAAATAACAAATAACGGAACATACTATGAGAAAGAATTTCGGAGCAAAACCGTGGACTTATCCGCAGCCCGTGTTCATCGTAGGCACTTACGACGAACAGGGCAAGCCCGACGCAATGAACGCGGCTTGGGGCGGAATAGACTATGACGACAGGATAAACCTGTGCCTCAGCGCCGGGCACAAGACGGTGAAGAACTTGTTGGCGGCTAAGGCGTTTACCGTAAGCATGGGCACGGAGGGGCAGCTTACGGCGTGCGACTACGTAGGCATCGTGTCGGGTAACGACGTTGACGACAAGCTAAGCAAGGCCGGATGGCACGCCGTGAGGTCAGAGTTCGTCAACGCGCCTATTATCGAAGAGCTGCCGATGGCCTTAGAGTGCGAGCTTGTTTCATACGACCCCGATACGTGCCACCTTGTAGGGCGCATCGTAAACGTGTCGGCCGACGAGGGTGTTCTCGACGAGAAGGGCAAGATTGACCCTGCCAAGCTGCGCCCGATAGCGTTCGACCCTGTTCACAACGCCTATCTCGCCGTAGGCGGAAAAGTGGGCAACGCCTTCAAGGACGGCATGCGGCTGAAATAAGCCCGCGCCTTATACGCCTCGTATCTTCCGGGTTAAGGCGTGCCGACATCACGGCCGGTTCCCACGCAAAGGGCGCCGGCCGCAGTGTCGGCATGCCCGTATTATTTTCCGCTTCAGGGCAAACGCCAACGCCCGATAGGCGTCATTATCAAGGTTTTCATGCCGTTTGCATACGCGGTTCGCATAAATTTAGTACTTTTGCAGCCCTAAATTTCACCATAGTCGTTATATGAGCACAAAGTTTAAGGGTTTCATCTACGGCGTGGCCACGTCGGTGACGTTCGGCCTGATACCGCTTTTCACGCTGCCGCTCATGCGCTGCGGCTTAGCGTCAGACTCAATACTGTTTTACCGTTTCATAGTAGCCACGGCCGCCTTGGGCGTGGTTATGGCGGTAAAGCGCGAGAGTTTCGCCATAAGTTGGCGCGACGTGCCGGTCATAGTGCTGCTGGCGTTGTTTTACACGGCGTCGTCCATGTTCCTGCTTTACGGTTACGAGTTCATGGGCGCAGGCGTCGCCACTACGTTGCACTTCACTTACCCCGTGTTCGTTACACTGCTGATGCTGGCCTTGTTTCATGAAAAAGTGTCGTGGGTTACGGTCACGGCCGTAGTATTGGCCGTATCCGGCGTGGCCGGATTGTCGCTCCAGGGCGGCGAGCTGAAGGTCGACGCTACGGGAGTCGTCATCGTGCTGCTGTCGGCCGTAGGCTATGCGAGCTATATAATCGCTGTGAACAAGTCGCGCGTAAGGAACATGCACAGCCGCAAACTGGCGTTCTACGTTTTTGCAATAACCGCAATGATATTCGGGATAAAGAACGGTTTCGAAGACGGCATCCAGCCCTTGCCCGGCGCCTGGGCTGCCGTAAACGTACTGCTTTTGGCCGTAGCGCCGACCGTTATTTCAAACATAACGCTGCTGCTTGCCGTGCGCAACATAGGCGGCACGCTGACTTCGATACTCGGCGCGCTCGAACCTGTAACGGCGGTGTGCATCGGCGTGCTCGTATTCGGCGAGGATTTCACAATGGCCGAAGCCGTAGGCATGGCGATGATTTTGGCCGCCGTAGTCCTGACAATCTTGGGACGCGGCGTTGAGGAGAAGACGAGCGTCCTGTTGAAACGAATAAGGCCGCGCCATTCATAACGTGTGTTCCGCTTAATCAAAAATTGTAAAGCATAATAAAAGGCTGGCATATCCCTTTTCGGACATGCCAGCCTTTTATATTGTCATTGCTTAAGCAGCCTTAGCCGCTTACCGTAATTCAGCATGCGCCACACCCATTCCAACGGGCCGAACTGGCAGTAGCGCAGCCAAGCCATGCTGAACAAGGTTTGCAAAGCGAAGACCCCGAGGGCCACCAGTTCGGTAGCCGCAAGGCCGACACCTGCCCCGAGGCCGGCGCCTATGCCGTAAAAAATGAACATTCCGGCGACAGACTGGCCGATATAGTTGGTCAAGGCCATACGCCCCGGAGCGGCCAACCAGCGCCATACGGCGGCACGCTCAGCCTTAACGTAAAGCAGGCACAGGCAGCCCGCGTAGGCGAAGCCCATCGGATAGACGCTGACAAGATAAAGAACCGTGTGCGCCGACATGCCGAACGGATGACCGTTGACGGCGCTCCAAGCGTAAACCACCGACAACGGCACGCCTAACGCGAAGCCTGCCGCCGCCAACTTACGCAACTGCCGCTTACGGGCGGCCATGCCGGCATACAGCTTACGACGGCCGACGTAATACCCGATGATGAACAATCCCATTACCTTGAAATAGCGGTTGCCGTCGACAAACTCCTGCACACGCACCAACGCGCCCTGCACGAGGAACTGGAACACTTCGCGATAACTGTCGGCATCGCGCAGCCAATAGCCGAAGTTTTCCTCCGTTATGCCGTATTTGCCACAGTAATACCACTGCGCCTCGACCGCCGGGGCTGACAACCTGACGCCTAACGCCTGCGTTGTGGCATCGACGACGACGGGCAACAGCAGGAAGAACGCCGCCCAACCGAGCAGTCCGCGGTCGCTAACGTTCCTGAACAACGGCAACACCATGCCCATAAGGGCGTAAAGCATGAGTATGTCGCCGCTCCAAATGAACATAAGATGAATGAAGCCTATAAGCGCCAACACCGCCATCCTGCGGTAAAACAGCTTGAAACCTCCGCCGCCCCTTTGCGCCGCATGGCTTATTATTATAGAGAAACCCATGCCGAAAAGCAACGAGAACAGCGTATAAAACTTGCCGTCGATGAACATGTATTGCAAGAACCTGACCACGCGGTCGATGCCGGCCGACGGCATGGCCGCCGCCGTTTCAGCCGGTTGGAACGTGTAAAGTGAGAACTCAGGGTAATTGGCAAGGCACACGCCGAGCAGCGCAAAGCCGCGCAAAGCGTCCAATATGATGTAGCGTTCGGAAGGTTTTACGGGTAAACTATTACCTTTTACCATGTTGTCGGTGCGTTTTATATGATTCTACGAATATTCAGTCTTTATGCTTCCTCCTGTTTACAAGCATCACGCTGAGCAGTATCACCGCCAAGCCTGCAAGCTGGACGAAGGTGACACGCTCGCCCCCTATCCCTGCTCCGACGGCCACCGCCACCACTGGATTGACGTAAGCATGGGTCGCGACCTCTGCGGCCGGCCTCACCTTAAGCAGCCATACATAAGCAGTGTAGGCCAACATCGAGCCGAAAGTTATGAGGTAAGCCAACGAAAGCCACGAGGTTGCCGACACACAGGCCCAATGCGTACCGGCGAAACCGCCCGTTACGCCGGCGCATACGCCGAAAACAACGCTTGCGGCGGCCATCTGCCATGCGGCGCCGGCCAGTCCGCCAACGTCTTCCTCTGCCGAAGAACAGTACTTGGAATAAAGCGTTCCGCACGCCCACGACACGCATCCGCCAACCAGCAGGAGCACCCCGTACTCGCTGTGGCTGCCCGACGGAGCGTCGTAATATAACTGTTCGACATACAGCATGCCGACACCGACGAAGCCGAGCAACATACCTGCGACCGTGGCAACGCTCTTGAAATTGCGCTTCCACATAGGAACGTCCAAGAGCATGATCCACACCGCCGTAGAAGATGCTATTATCGCGACAAGGCTGCTGCTGACAAACCGCTGCGCGAACATTATCACCGCTTGGTCGACGAACAGCAAAACAATGCCGCTGACGGCAGACTTCAGCACCAAGCTGCGCTTGAACAAGCATTCGCCGTGCATCCTGCAAACGGCCAACAGTGCAGTTCCTGCCACGCCGAACCGCAGCGCGCCGAGGACGAACGGCGGCAAATCGCGCAGGCAGACGCCGATGAAATAGTAGGTGGAACCCCACACTACGTAAATCAGGAAGTATGCTACAACTATCGACAGGCGGCTTGACTGGGAAGGCATTGTTAATTGTTGAGGGTGGGGAAAATCGTGAATTAAGAGTTAAGGATTAAGAACATACGCCTTGCCATAGCGGCAGTTACTTTCTAAATTCTTAATCCTTAATTCTTAATTTATTACTTCTCGCTCCTGTTTATGATTTCGCAGTCGGCCGGAGCCTTGATGTTTTCGTCGAGAGTTATCGAGCCGATGCCGTCGGCTACGATGAGTCCTGAAGTAGGATTCTTTATGTTCGTTATCGTCCCCTTTATGTCCGCTTGGAGCGTAGAGTACTCGAAAGCCCTGTCGCACGACGCGTCGAACGTGCAGTTCTCAAGCACAAGGTCGTGCGCATAACAGAGGGGCTGCTCGCCGGAGATACGGCAATTGACGAGACGTAGGTTGCGCGAGTGCCATCCGAGGTATTCGCCGTTAAGCTCTGAGTCGTATATCGTAACGTTCTCAACTTCCCAAAAAGCGTCTTTCGTAGTAATCTTGGCGTTGTGAATCTCAACGTTCTTAACGTATTGAAACACGTACTTGCTGTCGCTTTCGAGTCCGTCTACGCGTATGTCGTTGCTGAACATGAACGGATACGTGCCTCCGTGGAGCTTCAGGTTCTTTACGTTGATGCGGTTGCAGCGCCAAAACACTTCGTCGGCGTCGTTCATCTCGACGTTCTCTATGTCGATGTCGTTCATCTCGCGGAACATCTTCGGGGCGTCGATCACCGTGTCTTTCATCGTCAGGTGGTCAGAGTACCACAAGGCGGAGCGGCCGCCTACGGCGAAATAACAGTCCTTAATAGTGAACCCGTGGACGTGCCAGAATGGGTAGTTGCCCTCGAAGCGGCAGTTGGTTGCAACAATGTTGCTGCATTCCTTTATGGCAGACTCGCCTTCACGGATGGTAACATTGTCAAGATGTAAATCGTGCGAGGCGAACAATGGGCGCTCGCCGCCAAACTCGGTGTTCTCAATCAGTCTCATGATGCTTTAGCTTTTAAATTTGCCTTTCGGCATAAAGGCTTGCGCTTTAAGCGCCGACGCATGGACGCCGGCCGTGAGCCTTTGCCGTAAGATTATGTTTATCGTCTTTTTTCCTGTTGCAAAATTACACAAAAACGGAGAAAAAAACAGTATCAGATTTACTGATAAGATAAAACAAATCACAGAAAATAAAAACAGATGTCAATATTTGATAAAGCAAGGCTGTTTAATATCTTTACAAACGTTAAACCCAAATCGGTCATTAGAGCGTATATGCTTGAATATTGCTTAATTTCAATACTCTCCGGCCGCTTATGCGTTTCTGTCGGCCGATAGCTCACCGTCACGTCTCGGCGCAGCCCACTACGCCTTCGCCGAAACGGGGAGCTATCTGCTCGACATTAACGCATAATCAGACCGGAGTCTAATGTGACCGATTT
>CALUFA010000063.1 GCA_944319795.1 uncultured Prevotella sp.
ATGGGGACAATTCCGTTCTTCTCCTTGCTGCCGTTCGCATAGAACAGCACGCGAAATGTGCTCCTTGTCATACTCGTCCTTTTTTGGTTGCAAAACTATAAATCAACGAGTTAAACCTTGACAAGCAAACCTATGCAGAACGGCGTAAACGGGACGAAAAGTGTTAAATCTGCATTTCTGACGGGTAACGAATAGGAAACCGTTCTATTTCTCTAATCCGCTTTGGAACGCTTTTCAGCCCTCAGCCCTATTTCCGTAATTTTCTCCTAACTGCTTAAATCTCAATTCCTATTGCGTTAATCTGCTGATTTTGTTCGATTATTCCAGCGATATTTTGTACTTTTGCAAATGAATTATGCAAAAGGTGTAAATTAAGCGACATGTTCATTGAATATAAAAACGTAAACATCTACCAAGGCGACAAACGCGTACTCGGCGGCGTGAACTTCAATGTTGACGAAGGCGAGTTCGTATATATAATAGGTCATGTGGGGTCGGGAAAGAGCAGCCTGTTGAAGACGCTTTACTGCGAGCTGGACATACCTGAAGGCGAAACGGCAGCCGTACTGGGACGGAATTTATTAAAAATGAGGCGCAAGGATGTGCCAGCGCTAAGGAAGGAACTTGGCATAATATTCCAGGATTTCCAACTGCTCCACGATCGCAATGTTTACAAGAACCTACGGTTCGTCCTAAAAGCCACAGGGTGGAAAAAGAAGGGTGACATAGACGAGCGCATAGACGAAGTTCTCGATGCCGTAGGCATGACTGATAAGAAGGACGCCATGCCCTACGAACTTTCAGGAGGCGAACAGCAACGCGTAGCTATTGCGCGCGCCATCCTCAACAAGCCAAAGATGATAATAGCAGATGAGCCGACTGGCAACCTTGACCCTGAAACGGCCGACAACATAGTAAGCCTGCTGAAGCAGATAAGCCTAACAGGAGCGGCAGTTGTAATGTCGACCCACAACATACCTATGCTCGACAAGTACCAAGGCATCGTGTACCGCTGCAAGGACGGGATGCTGAACGACGTGACAAGCCAATATAATAGGATGAGTATGGCCGGCGACGAATGACGCCAATAACGACAATGCATATAAACAAGTAAAAATACAAGTATTATGAAAGTAATGAAATTCGGAGGCACGTCCGTAGGTTCGCCTGAACGCATGAAAAGTGTCTCCTCGTTGATAACAAACGGCGGTGAACCTGTGTTGGTAGTACTTTCCGCCATGTCGGGAACGACAAACTCACTGATTGAAATATCCGATTACCTCTATAAGAAAAACCCCGAAGGGGCTAACGACATAATCAACCGTCTTGAAAAGACCTACATGAAGCATGTAGACCAGTTGTTTTCAACCGACGAGTGGAAGAACGAAACACGCGATTTCCTCCGCAGCGAATTCGACTATCTGCGTTCGTTCACCAAAGACCTCTTCACCAGTTTCGAGGAGAAGAGCATCGTCGCCCAAGGCGAGATAATGAGCACCAACATGGTGGCAAACTATCTTAAGGAATGCGGGGTGAAGACGACACTGCTGTCGGCACTCGACTTCATGCGCACCGACAAGAACTCAGAACCCGACTTGGCCTACATAAAGGAGAAGCTCTTGAAAACGCTCGAGCAGAACACCGGAAGCCAAGTTTACCTTACGCAGGGCTTCATCTGCAGGAACGCATACGGGGAAATAGACAACCTTCAGCGCGGCGGCAGCGACTACACCGCTTCGCTCATAGGCGCAGCCGTCAACGCCGAGGAAATACAGATCTGGACCGACATCGACGGCATGCACAACAACGACCCACGAGTGGTAGACCAAACCGAGGCCGTGCGCCAACTCAACTTCGAAGAGGCCGCCGAGCTTGCGTATTTCGGCGCTAAGATCCTGCACCCCACTTGCATCCAGCCGGCAAAGTTCGCAGGCATCCCCGTGCGCTTGCTCAACACCATGGCCCCTACCGCGCCCGGAACAATCATCAACAACGACATCGTTCCCGGCTGCATAAAAGCCGTTGCTGCTAAAGACAACATCACGGCCATTAAGATAAAGAGCAGCCGAATGCTGCTTGCCACGGGCTTCCTGCGCAAGGTTTTCGAGATATTCGAGAGCTACCAGACCCCGATCGACATGATTACAACAAGCGAAGTCGGCGTATCTATGAGCATCGACAACGACTCTCACCTGAACGACATCGTGGCCGAACTGAAGAAATACGGCACCGTAACCGTTGACAAAGACATGTGCATAATCTGCGTCGTTGGCGACTTGGACTGGAGCAACGTCGGCTTCGAGACCTTGGCTACCGACGCGATGAAGAACATACCGGTCAGGATGATTTCTTACGGCGGAAGTAATTACAATATCTCGTTCCTGATACGCGAATGCGACAAGAAACGCGCGCTGCAGAGCCTGAGCGACACGTTGTTTAAAAACAAAAACAACTGAAATGAAAGGTGCTTTCCCTATAAACAAATTTGAAGAGACAGAAACTCCGTTTTATTACTACGACACAAACCTGTTGCGCGAGACCCTGCGGACAATAAACAGCGAGGCGGGCAAATACGAAGGTTTCTGCGTCCACTACGCAGTAAAGGCAAACGCCAACCCTAAGATACTCAACATCATCTGCCAAGCAGGTCTCGGTGCCGATTGCGTAAGCGGAGGAGAGATACAGGCGTCGGTCGACGCAGGCTTCAAGCCGGACAAGATAGTCTTCGCCGGTGTAGGCAAAAGCGACAAGGAGATAAACCTTGCTTTAGAGAAAGACATCTTCTGTTTCAACGTAGAGAGCGTGCCCGAGCTTGACATCATCAACGAACTGGCCGGGCGCAAGGGTAAAACGGCGCGCGTGGCGTTCAGGATAAACCCCAACGTCGGCGCCCACACCCATGCGAACATCACCACCGGACTCGCCGAAAACAAGTTCGGCATAGCCATGACCGACATGGAGGATGTTATCAACAAGGCCCTTTCTATGGCCAACGTCAAGTTCGTAGGCCTGCATTTCCACATCGGCTCGCAGATACTTGACATGGGCGACTTCGCCGCCTTGTGCAACCGCGTAAACGATTTGCAGAACCAGCTTGAGGCCCATCACATCGTGGTTGAAAACATCAACGTAGGAGGCGGACTCGGCATAGACTACACCCACCCCAACAGGGTGCCCATACCCGACTTCAAGTCGTATTTCGCGACCTACGCCAAGCACCTTAAGTTGCGCAAGGGACAAAAGCTGCATTTCGAGCTTGGCCGATCGGTTGTCGGACAATGCGGCTCTTTAATATCAAGAGTGCTTTACGTCAAGCAAGGTTCGGCAAAGCAGTTCGCCATAATCGACGCCGGCATGACCGACCTTATCCGCCCCGCCCTCTACCAGGCTTACCACAAGATAGAAAACATCTCGAGCGAAGCCCCGTTGGCCACTTACGACGTCGTAGGGCCGATATGCGAGTCGAGCGACGTGTTCGCAAAAGCGGTCGACATAAACGAATGCCGCCGCGGCGACTTGATCGCCATACGTTCGGCCGGAGCCTACGGCGAGATAATGGCGTCGCAATACAACTGCCGACCGCTGCCGAAAGGCTACATTGCGGAAAACTTATAGAGTCAAGCACTAATATGAATAATGTCAGTGAACATAAATTGGCAATATTATGATTTTTGACACCACAACAATTATAATTTGCGCGGTTTTGGTTTTACTGGCTTTGTTGTCGTCGTTTACGGATACTTTTTTCAAGAAAATACACGCAAACAAAGACGCAACCGAGCCGACCGGGCGTAAACCCGTATCCGTCATCATAGTTGCTGACAACAACGCCGACGAACTAAGGGCCAACCTTCCGGCTTTCTTGTCGCAGGACTACGACCCGGGTTACGAGGTCATCGTCGTCGTAGAAAAAGACGAAGACGGAACAAGCGACGTATTAAAGGCATACTCAGCCGACGGCAGGTTGTACACAACTGCCGTTCCCGACTCGTCGCGCTACATGAGCAGGAGGAAACTTGCGATAACGTTGGGAGTAAAAGCCGCAAAGAACGAACTGATACTTTTGACCGACGCTACATGCAAGCCGGTGTCAGACAAATGGGTAAGCAGCATGTCGTCGATGTGCGCAGACGGTGTGGACATGGTTTTAGGTTACAGCAACTATTCCGACGACACCAGCCGGTTCAAGGTGTTTTACCGCTTCCACCGCGAGTACGCCATGCTCCGCGAGGCTTCGGCAGGGACGGCTTACGGCCTTGCCGGCAACAACATCATGTTCAGGAAAGGCATGTTCATGGCCGGTAACGGATTCCAAGGCAATTTGAAATACCTAAGAGGCGAATACGATTTCCTTGTAAACAAGTACGCGAAACAAGGTAATACGGTTGTCAACATAAACGCCGACGGCCGCTTGGCCGAATGCGCCCCGTCGAAAAAGGCATGGCACAACAAGAACATCTTCTACGTCGAAACGCGCAGGCATTTGTCAAGAAGCGCCATGCACAGGTTACACTTCAACCTCGACATGCTGTCATTGCACGCCTGCCTGCTGTCGGCCGTCTGCTCGGCTGCATGGGCGGCCGTATCCGGGGCGTGGCTGATACTGCCGTTCTCGTTCGCCGCCTTGCTCGCCCCCCTGGCCGTAAGGACGCTTAACGCAAAAAGGGCGATGGGCGTATTCGGCGTCGATGTCCCCCTGTGGAAAGTCTTCCCGTTTGAAACCGACATCATTTGGCACAACCTAAAATACGCAATAAATTACAAGTTTGCCGACAAATACGAATTCATAAGCCATAAGTCGTAAACGTAATGAGAGTCTTACATTTCATACCCAACCTCAAGGCGGTAGCCGGTTCAAGTTTCTTAGGCTATAAGGCGCAACTTATTGCCGCCCTGGCCGACAAGGCGGACGTAACAGTCCTTACACGCGACGCTGGGCATACGCCGTTGGGCAAGGCTGAAATACGTACCTTCTATACGGCCGACATGCTCGCCATGAAAAGGAAAAGGTTTTTCAGCAAGGCATTAGACTCTCTACGCCCCGACGTCGTCCACATACACGCCTGCTGGAACAAGGCCGCCGACACGCTGTCTAAGGAATGCGCACGGCGCAGCATACCGACCGTGATGACCTTAGACCGCAGGCTCGAAGCCTGGCACGTAAGGCAGCGCTACTGGTCGCACAAACTGCCAAAGATGCTCTTGTTCCAACGCTGCATGCTGTCGCGCGTCGGCGCATTGCACTTCTTAAGCAGCAACGAGCTTTCCAGTTTCGAGACTTTCGGCTGGCATCCATGCCTGAAGCCGAAGCGCAGCCTCAACGAAAGGACGGCCGTAATCGAACCGTTCAACATCACGGCCGGCACGAGCGCGGGAGCGATGGCCGGCGCGATGCTGGCGCTATACAGGAAAGTCGCCGACAGCGCACCGTTCTTCCAAATGACCGCCGACGAGCGCAAGGCCGAAGACCTACTCTTGGCCGCCGGGATGGCCGCCGGCCATCCCGGCTTGGCAACGCCGGGCGAAGACGACATGTCGGTGCTCCGATCATTGGACGGCAAAGCGTGGCGCAGGATATTCATCCATGCGCACGACGAGGGAATATCCGATTACATAAAAGCCGGAGCTGAACAAACAGGGATACGCTATCCCGAAACCGGAGCGGATACGATTGACAGGTTCCGCATGCACGCCGGCAGCAAGCACGCCGGTAAGGACTTCGCCAAAAGCAAAAAAATATCAAAACTGAAATCTGACGCGGCTTTGCCCGACTTCGAACGGGTACTTTGCGCCGAGTTCGCCGTCCTGATAATGAAAATAAGGCATTCGTGCGCCCACCGCTCCGACTTCGCCCGGATGTATGGCCTACTGAGGTTCAACGAGTACGACGAAGACTCCGTGCGCGACAGGCTGCACGGCATGGGCTTCGGCAAAGACGCGGCGCGCGTGCTCCAAGTCATGGAAGAACGTTACAACTTAGGCGAAGGCTTCATGTTCGCCGACCCACTGGACGATAACGGAACAAGGAAATTAAGGCAGAAACTTTTCAAATCAGAAATACAATGAAAACTACTTTCCGAGACATAGAAAACGACATGAGATACCTGCAACTACTGTCGCAGTCGTTTCCGACCATCGCCGACGCAAGCACGGAAATAATCAACTTGCAGGCGATACTGAACTTGCCGAAGGGTACGGAGCACTTCCTTGCCGACATCCACGGCGAATACAAGTCGTTCCAGCACGTTCTTAAAAACGCCTCGGGCAACATCAAGAGAAAAGTAAACGAGATATTCGGCAACGAATTGCGCGAAGCCGAGAAGAAAGAATTGTGTACGCTGATATATTATCCCGAGGAGAAACTCGAGCTTGTAAAGGCGAGCGAGCCGGAACTCGACGACTGGTACCACATCACCATCCACCAGCTCGTCCGCGTTTGCCGCGACGTATCGAGCAAGTACACGCGCTCGAAGGTAAGGAAATCATTGCCCGAAGACTTCTCGTACATCATAGAAGAACTGCTGCACGAAAGCACGGGCGACGCCGACAAGGCCGCTTACGTGAACGTCATAATCAGCACGATAATAACCACCGGGCGCGCCGACGACTTCATCATCGCAATTTCGCACGTAATACAAAGGCTCGCCATCGACATCCTGCACATACTCGGCGACGTTTACGACCGGGGCCCCGGGGCGCACATCATAATGGACATACTCAACGGCTACCACAACTGGGACATCCAATGGGGCAACCACGACATACTATGGATGGGCGCATGCGCCGGCAACGAGGCGTGCATCTGCAACGTAATACGCACGTCGCTGCGCTACGCCAACCTCGTAACCCTCGAAGAGGGCTACGGCATCAACCTCGTGCCGCTGGCAACGTTCGCAATGGAGCACTACGGCGACGACCCCTGCGAAGAGTTCATGCCCAAGACCAACGGCGGAAGCGGCGACATCGACGACAAGACACGCCGGCTGACGGCGCAGATGCACAAGGCAATAACCGTAATACAGTTTAAGGTAGAGGCGGCGATAATCAACCGCCACCCCGAATGGCGCATGCAAGACCGGCTGCTGCTCAACAACGTTGACTACGCCCGGGGCGTATGCACCATCGACGGCAAGGAATACACGATGAAAAGCTGCTGCTTCCCGACCGTAAACCCCGACGGCCCGTACCGCCTCACCCCCGAAGAGCAAGTGCTAATAGACAGGCTGCGCCACTCGTTCACCGTAAACGAGAAGCTGCACAAGCACATAAGGCTGATGCTGAGCCACGGCTCGCTTTACACGATAATCAACGACAACCTGCTGTTCCACGCGTCAGTGCCGCTCAACGAGGACGGCACCCTGAAAGACGTTGAGCTTTACTACGGCAAGAAGTTCAACGGGCGCGAACTGATGAACCGCATAGACCGCGTGATACGCAGCGCGTTCCAAAACGACACCGAGCCGCAAGACAAGGCTTTCGCCGTAGACTACTTCCTCTACCTTTGGTGCGGACGCGACTCCGTACTGTTCGACAAGTCGAAGATGGCCACGTTCGAACGCTACTTCCTTGAAGACAAGACGACGTACAAAGAGGAAAAAGGCAACTACTTCAAGCTGCGCGACAACGAGCAAGTGTGCGACACGATACTCGACGCCTTCGGCGTTACCGGCCACAACCGCCACATCATAAACGGCCACGTACCGGTACACGTAGCGAGCGGAGAGAACCCGATAAAGGCCAACGGCAAACTGATGGTAATCGACGGCGGATTCTCGCAGGCTTACCACAAGGAAACGGGCATAGCCGGATACACGCTCGTCTACCACAGCCGCGGATTCCAGTTAGTGCAACACGAGCCGTTCACCAGCACCGAGGACGCCATCCTACGCGGCTCTGACATCAAGAGCACCACGCAGATAGTAGAAATGTCGACCCACCGAATGCTCGTAGCCGACACCGACATAGGCCGCGAACTGAAGAAGCAGATAGCCGACCTCGACAAGCTGCTCTACGCCTACCGCCACGGATTCATAAAGGAGCGGCGCTGACAAGAAGGAATTTAAAGAAGTTAGAGAAGTTATCACTACGCTCCGCTCCGTTGGAAGTTAAAGCCGAATGCATTGTCAAATTAAATATAATATGAATATCCGCAACCATCCTAATATTTACGTTAGTTCGGTATAAAAACTATTTTTACAAACACCTGAAAGCCCCCTTGTAGGGATGTCCGTTGATGTTTATAAAATTTCATTATATCGAACTGACGTATTTTTACCGTCACAATGTCACAACAAAGCGTATATCTCTGTAAACCAGCTGATTATACGGTGACATCAATCGTTGGCAACCTTCACCTACCGTCACATATACGTGCATGGATTCGTTATATGAAAAATGGAATCATCCAATAAAACATAAGAAGTCTGTTGCATTCTAAAGCGTAAGAAGTCTGTGGCATTCTAAAACATAAGAAGTCTGTGGCATTCTAAAACATAAGAAGTCTGTGGCATTCTAAAACATAAGAAGTCTGTGGCATTCTAAAAC
>CALUFA010000064.1 GCA_944319795.1 uncultured Prevotella sp.
GCGGGAGATTATACTACTTGCTGAATCATAAATCAAAGATATTCAGCCACTTGGAGGAATAGTTCGATTCCTGGTGGCACCACATAATGAAACGCTAATTACTTGGTTGCTAAGTAGTTGGCGTTTTTTGTTTTATTGCAGTCGTGTTGGCTTTCTTCCATATTGCCGCTACATGTTAAATGAAGGGGGAAAGCTACGTATCTGAATGCTTATTTAAGTTAAAAGGGGCGGAACCGGGTGAACAATCGGTAATTTGTTTACACTTGGTTACGTTGTTATTTTATAAATTTGCACTTGGAATACAATAAATACCTAATAATTAAGGAGGATTGAATTATGAAAAGTTTTTGCATGCATGTGCCTACGGACATAATTTTTGGTTCGGGCAAGGTAAAGGAACTGCATAAGCAACAGCTGCCGGGCAAGAAGGCGATGGTTGTTACGTCGAACGGAAAGTCGACCAAGGCCAACGGCTATCTTGCCACTGTTGAGGCTGAGTTGGGGCAGGCCGGCGTCGCGACAGTGCTTTTCGACCGTGTCGAGGCCAATCCGTTGAAGTCTACGGTTATGGCCGGAGCGGCTTTCGCTAAGGACAACGGGTGCGACTTCGTAGTGGCGCTCGGCGGCGGAAGCGTTATGGACGCAGCCAAGGTGATGGCTTTCATGGCCAGGAACGACGGAGACGTGTGGGATTATATAGCCGGAGGCACGGGCAAGGCGCAGCCCCGTCGGCATGAGCCGCTGCCTTTAGTGTGCGTTACGACTACGGCCGGCACGGGTTCGGAGGCCGACGCTTACGGCGTGATAAGTAACGACGAGACTAACGAGAAGATTGGTTTCCTTGCCGATTTTCCCGTGCTTTCTATCGTGGATCCCGAGCTGATGTTGTCTGTTCCGGCTAAGTTCACCGCATACCAGGGGTTTGATGCGCTGTTCCATTCTACCGAGTGTTACATTTCTTCGGCGGCCAACGCCATGAGCGACATGTACGCCCTGACGGCCATCGAGAACGTTGGCCGTTACCTCGCGCGTGCCGTTGCCGACGGTAACGACCTCGAGGCTCGCGAGCACGTTGCTTTCGGCAACACGCTTTCGGGCGTTGTGATGACCCTTGCGAGCTGTACGGCCGAGCATTCGCTCGAGCACGCCATGAGTGCTTACCATCATGCGCTGCCCCACGGAGCCGGACTTATCATGATTTCAAAGGCTTTTTACGAGTATTTTATCGAGCGCCACGCTTGCGACGAGCGTTTCGTGCGCATGGCACAGGTCATGGGCATGGCCGGCGCCACTAAGCCCGAGGATTTCATCACGGCGCTTGTCAAGCTGCAGGAGGCATGCGGCGTGGCCGACCTTAAGATGAGCGAATACGGCATTAAGCCTGAAGAGTTTGACACGTTGGCCAAGAACGCGCGTGAGACTATGGGCGGCTTGTTCCTCGGCAATCCGTGCGAGCTCGACCATGAGGGCTGCGTCGAGATACTGAGAAAATCGTATAAATAACTTTTTTCATTGACGGTTGCGCGGCCGCCGGGCGTTAATGCCTGTGCGGCCGCGTTTCGTATAGTATTAAGATAAGGCTGTCTCTCCTTGCTTGTAAACGCTTGCGCGCGCCGGCATTTTATGTTTGCGTATGCTTGTATGTAAGGCTCAGGGTGTCAGGATGTTATGCGCGGATATGGCGAACGGTGACCCGGATGGTCTTGTAAAATGTTTTCATGTGTTGCAAAAGGTGGCCTTTTGTGTTGCGAAAGGCTACCTTTTAGGCTGCGTTTTGCTACCTTTTAGACAGCGTTTTGCTACCTTTTAGACAGCGTTTTGCTACCTTTTAGACAGCGTTTTGCTACCTTTTGTAAAACAGATGTATGTAAGTAGGAGTCGTTCTAAAAAAACAAGAGGTCGGTGGCGTTTAGTGTTTTCTTGTCTCGAGCCGGATTTACTAAATGCTACCGGATGGGTTAATCTTAATCCACCGGCCATGCTTGTTGGTATAATGTTTGCGCCGAACCTCGCTCGGTTTTAGTTATTGCCTGTTTGTTCTGCGGCGTTAGAACTTGAAGCCGTAAAACAAACGTCCCCGCCATTTTACGCTTTCAAGCAGCAGGCGGTCGTCGTCGCCTTGGCGCCAAAGGTTCACCACGGCCGACAGTCCGATGAATTTGTTGCCGAAACGGCGCACCACGGCAAAGCGTCCTACGCTGTAAATCGACGGAAACTTGAACGGTGCTTGTTGGCGTTTGCCGCCTACGGTCATGCGGCTTTTAGCGTAAACGACAATCTGCGGTATGGTGGAGAGGTGCAACAGCCAGTTTTTCCTTATGGCGAAATTGTGGCCGTAGCCTGCGCCTAAACCTATGCACAGCGTCTTAAGGTTGACTGATGTGCCCTCGCCGATGCCGTCTATGCCTGCGTCTATCTGTCCGCCGAACGCCGACAGGCCCAGCAGCCACGAGCCACAGCTGCGTTTTTGCACCTGTGACTGGCTGAATGCGGCAGGAAATGAGAAGCGCCTGTGGTTGAAAGCGTAGTAAACGTTGCCCTGAATCATGCTCATGCTTACTTGTCCGGGACTAATGTCAAACTCGTTGCCGCCGCTTTCGGCCTTTCCCCTGAATGTCTTTGACGACGTTATTATAAGGTCGGCGCCCATGCGGTTGCCGTAAGAGTTTAGGTTGAACTCGTAATCCTTGTTCCTGCCCGTAAGTTTCGCCGGGTTGAGTGCGAAGCCGAGGGATAGGCCGCAGTAGTTTACGCTTGCTCCGAAAGTGGTTTTCAGTTCAGTGCGCATCTTTGAGCTGAATTCTTTTCCGTTGATGCCGCCGGCGGCGTAAAGGTCGGTTCCGGATACGTTGGCGCGCAGTTTAATAGTCCACTTTTGTTTGGGTTTCACGACGTATTCGGTGTCGTGTTTCATTGCCGATTTTGAATAATGTTCGTTTATTATGCTGTCCACATGGCCGATAAAGTCAGTCTGCGCCTTTGCGACAAGGGCAAAGGCGCATAGGAATAGGTGTAATAAAGCCAAGCGTATGCGCATTTTATCAATAGGTTAGGCGGTCGGACGCGGTGCCGGGCACCGACGCTTATATTGAAAACGGCGGTAATGCGCATTTTATTGCCTTCCGCAGCCGGCAGATCTCTTGCGGTTATGGGCTTTGGGGTTGTACGGTTTTACGGTTGGGGGTTATGGGGTTTGCGGTTATGGGCTTGTTAAGCTATTTGATTCTACGGTTGGACAAACTATTGTAAAACCTCATAACCGTAGGACCTCATAACCGTAGGACCTCATAACCGTAGGACCTCATAACCGTAAAACCCTACAACCTCATTTCTTTCTTCCTTTGAATAAACTGCCGATGCTGTATATGTCGATGCCGAAGTTTGCCGACGTGTAGAACGCCTTTTGGCCGGTTACGGTCTTGAACAGCGGCGTGATGCCGGCCGTGGCCTGGAGCGTTACGCACCCGAGGGTGAACCCGAACTCGAAGTTAAGGCCGAAACGGTTTAGCTTCAGTCCGTTGGGCACTTGCGGCGCATTGCTTCCCGAAGCCGGGTTGAAGCGGTAGGCGGCGTTGGTCCTTATCTCTGCCGACAGGCCGATGTTGGTGCTCATGCCGGAATATTCCGATTGCAAGGAAAGCAATACCGGTATGCGCAGCACGCCGAAGTTCATGTTGTTGCTCTTGGCGCCTTGCGCGAGCGGAGTGTATTTGAACAGGCCGTCATGCTGGGTTATGGCGTATCCGCTCCTGAAGCGTTGGTGTACCCATGCCAGCTGTACGCCGCCGACAAGTCCTAAGGTGCGCGCCTTGTTGAACGGAACGGCGAACGACCACGGCGTTATGCCGAGTTCGAACGAACCTTTCTGGCGGCCGTGTACGTCGCCGCCCGACGTGGAGTAGAAGTGCTCGCTGATGTTGCGGATGCCGTACCATACCAGCGGAAAGTGCGAGCGGAACTTGATGTTCTGCAGGTTCTCAACGGGAATTAGCGGCGAACCTACGTAAACCTGTTCCACCTCTTGGCCGTCGACGAACTCCATTTCGCGCGTTTTCGACATTTGGTAGCCCCTTTCGTTGTACACTTTGACGGTTGTCTTGTCGTCTTGCACGTCGACGACGATCTTCTTGTCCTTTACGGTAAACGTCGTATCGTTGGCCTCTTCGGCGTGCGCGGCCATGCCGGCCAGCATCGCAAGCAATAAAATAAGGTGTCTCATGTTGTTGTTCTTTTTGTTTATGGTCAGAATCTAAAGCCCACGCCGAAACTTACGGGATAACATTCGGGGGCGAATTTCGTTTTCAGCAGCGGTGTGAGGGCGGCCCTTCCGTATATCATGAGGAAGCCGTAGCCTATGCGCATCTCGAGGTTCAGGCCCATCGGGTTGAGGTTGATGTCGCCCGTCTCGGTGTATTTCTTCTTGCCTATTCGGTAACGCGAGTGGTCGTTCCAGCGCATCTCGACCGAGGCGCCGGCCGCGATGAAGAGGTCGCCTTGCCTCGTGCCGCGCTGCCACTCGAGCATTATCGGCAGGCGTGCCACGCCGTAGCTGATGTAGGTCTTGCGCAAATCGCTTTCACCCTCTTGCCTCATCGACGTTATGCCGTTCTGCGTCGTCAGCACGTAATTGCCTTGGAAGTGGTTGTGCACCTTGCCGATGCTTACGGCCGAGGTCAGCGCAATAGAGTTGGTAAGCCTGAAAGCCGCGCTCGTAAGTGTTATGCCCCACTCCCATGACTTCGAGCCGCGCGTGTGCATTTCAGGGTTTCCGCCGCTTCCCATTATGCTTCCGGGTATCTGGTTGAAGCCGATATAGAAGAACGGATAATGGCTTTTCAATTGTCGATTCTTTTTCCCGATGCTTTGCGGAATGAAGGGCGAAGTTACGTAAACGCGCTCAATCTCTTGTCCGTCGATGAATTCCACTTCCCTCGACTTCGTCTGCTTGTTGCCCTCTATGTCGTAAACCTGCAAGTTGGTCTTGCCCTTTTCCGTGCTTACTATTATTTTCTTGTTGTCAACGGTGAACGTGGTGTCGTTGCCTTCCACGGCGGATGCCGTTAATGTCGGTAACGCCGCGAGTAATAAAATAAGGTGTCTCATATCGTTTGATGTTTGGGGATTACGTTAGTAATAGCATAACTTCATTATGTCGTCGGGCGAAAGTTCGCCCTCGATGTATATCACTGCGCCGCTGTTACCCTTCGGGTTGCTGAACAGGATGTAGCGGTTTATGCCTCCGCCGAGCGGCGGCATCATGTAATATCCGCTGACTACGCGGCCGCTTTCAACCACTTCGCGTATCTTCTTTGCCTTCTTCTTGTCGGCTTTCAGGTACGGGTCGATGCTCGGTTGCAGCTTCTTGTAAGTCAGGCTCTTGTACACTTTCAGCTTGTATCCGCGCAGTGTGGCGTCGCGCATTTCCACCATTTTGCATCCCTTGGCGTGTCCGTACTTGCTGAATACGTTGTCGATGTTCAGCCCGTGTTGGGCCGCGGCCGGCAAGGCGAGCGCGAGCATGACGGCAAGCGTCAGCATTATCCGTTTTAGGCTGTTGTGTTTCATGTCGTTTGATTTTTTATTTTGAAGTGAGTCCAAGCCCGTTGCTTGTCTCATGCGTTATGTCTTTTCCCTGCATTCCCCCTTCGCCGCTTTTCAGTTTTTCATCATTTCCAACGCTCCGAACGAGTCGTCGTAGTCGGAAGAAACAATCTGCAAGGCTTCAAGGGCTTCTTCGTTCACGGTCTGCTGGTCGGTGCAGACCTTCCCGTCGATTACGGCGTAGTCGTCAAACCGGCCGTGGCCGTGGGTTATAACGAGTACGGCTATGGCCGCAGCCGCGGCCGCCGATATGGCGAGCGTCTTGAAGCGGCGCGCCGCGCGTTGGCTCCGTTTATTGGCGGAAGTGTTTTCCCGGCGCTCCTCTGCCGATGCGCGTTCCTCTTCAACGTATGCGAACAGGGCCTTGTACGGCAGCCATTCGTCGGGAATGCTGTTGCCTGGGTTGGCGAAATAACCCCTGAGGGCGTTCTCTTCGGCGGCCGTTGTTTCGCCGTCGAGGTATTTGTCAAGCAACGTCTTTATGTATTTTTCCTTGTTCATGGTCGTTCCTTTCAATTTAATTGTTCATTCCCTTCTTATCCGCATCTTGGTTAGTTTGGCGAAGTCGGCTATAATCTTCCGCCTTGCCCGCGACAGGTTTTGCCTCAAGCTCTCGGCCGAACATCCTGTTATCTGCATTATCTCGGCGTTGTCGTAGCCTTCGATTTCCTTCATCTTGAACAGTTTTTGCTGTAAAGGCGGCAGGTGTTCTACGATTGTCCTTATCAGGCTTATTTCGTCGGCGTTCTCGGCGGTGTGGTCTTCGGCCGTCCTTTCAACGGTTGCGTCAGCCGTTCCGCATTCAAGTTTGTCGTGCTTCCAGCCGTCCTTAACCTTATTTTTAAGTATCGTTACGGCCAAAGCCTTCTTGTTCTCGTATCCGTCGAGCGAAGAGCGCATGCTCCACATCTTGAGCATGACTTCCTGCACTATGTCTTCGGCGCGGTAGTCGTCTCCCGTCATGTTGCGCGCCAGCCTTTTAAGGTCGTCGCGCATCGGCACTATTATGTGGTTGAACTCTTCCGGTTTCATGTCTTTTCACTTAGTAGACGATTGAAACGGGGAAACGTGACACGCCATGACAAGATTTTTTTCAACCCGTTGAAGGAATTACTTGCGTCTCTTTACGACCGGAACTTACTGTTTGTTACATTCCGCAGGCTTTTGCTTACGGTTTCCGCTCGCTTCCGGCATGTCTGCAAAAGGCAACCTTTTACAGCGTAAAAGGCCGTATTTTAAAAGGCAAAAAGATATGTTTCGGAAGATGAAAGGATGCAGTTTGAAACAGTAACTACCGCAGTACCGCTAAAGATAAACCTGCCGACATTCCTTTTCAACCCAAATCGGTCATTAGAACCAGCCAGGCATTAACGCATACGCAGGCCGAAGAGTATGTGAAACAAGCATTTCTTCAGGTATTACGTTCTAATGACCGATTTTGGTTCAACTAAATACTGACAGGGCTTTGCGGAATAATTGTGAATAATCAATGATTTTCTTTAAAAGGGACACGCATGTCGTTTTTTTTCATTATGTTTGCAAAATAAACGCCATGTTTTTGGGGACAACGCGGCGTTATGTACATAAAACATAAACAGAAAACAAATTAAAGTAGAATTATGAACGAAGAAAGATTGTATCAGTTGATACGCGAGAAAGAGAATGTCATGTCCGTTGCATTCCCGGCTCTTATGCGCAAGGTGTATGTTTGGATGACGCTTGCGCTGGTGATAACCGGTTTTACGGCTTACGGAGTGGCCTCGAGCCCGGGTGTGATGTCGGCTATTTTGTCCAGCCGGTGGATTGTTTGGGGATTGTTGATTGCCGAAATAGCGTTGGTGTTTTACGTTACCGCGCGCATTGAGAAGCTCTCGCTGACTACGGCCACGATGATATTCATCCTCTATTCGGTGTTAAACGGCGCTACGCTCTCGGTTATATTCTTAGCATACACGATGCAGTCGATAGCCTCGGTGTTCTTCATCACGGCCGGAACGTTCGCCGCCATGTCGCTCATCGGCTATTTCACTAAGACCGACCTCTCGTCGCTCGGCAAGATATTGATGATGGCGCTAATCGGACTCATCATCGCCACGCTCGTAAACGTGTTCCTCATCAAGAGCGGAGGGTTCAGCCTGATAATCAGTTACGTGGGCGTCCTGATCTTTGTCGGCCTCACCGCGTATGACACCCAGAAGATAAAGATGATGCTCGTACAGGCCGACGACGTAACCGAAGAGGCGCAGAAGATAGCCCTGATGGGGTCGCTCTCGCTTTATTTGGACTTTATAAACCTGTTCCTTTACCTGCTCAGGATATTCGGAGGAAACAGGGAATAGTTAGATAAGAAGTAAAGGAGAAGGGTAGTAAAGGAGTAAGGTAGATATGTTTTGTTGC
>CALUFA010000065.1 GCA_944319795.1 uncultured Prevotella sp.
AAGCCGCTTACCGTCCTCCCGTTTGCCGCCTTTCATCGTGCAAAAGGTTGTGTTTTGCACGATGAAAGGATGCTTGTAACAAATCATATTTAAAATACGCCAGTTCGATATAATCAAATTTTTTTATAAACACCAGCGTACATTCCTTGTAGGGACATAATTTATTATGTCCGCACGTTCTGAAAGAACGTTTCTTTTTGGGATTTTCAGTGTATTTTTCTTAATTCTTAACTTAACTCGTATCCCCATTGCTCGAGGGCAAAGCCCCAGTGCTCCTCTACGAGCTTCACAGTTTCGGGCTTGTATTGGTATTTGTTCTTTTTGTAGCCTTTCTTCTTGTTCACGTAGGCGGCTATCGCGTCGCGTGCCTCGTCGAAGCCCGGCAAGTTGAGTTTCGAGTAAATCTCCTGCGTCATGTCGTAGGCGTCTTTCTCGTAGTCCTCAAACTTTACTTCGATCAAGTTGCCTTCGGGTATGAGGTGCTTGTCCTCCTCATACTTGTGGTAGAGCTTGGCGTACACGTCGAGGATGTTGCGCTGCAGCTCGGCGTCGCTGATGTCTTGCAGCTTCAGGGGCTTTATCGTGTTGGTGAAGAAGCTGCGCGTCGACTCAAACACGGTGTAAGGGTTGCGCATCAGGTAGATGAACTTGGCGTCGGGGAACATCTTCACCAGTTCTTTCACGCGGCCCGTGTGCGGTGGGTTCTTGCTCAAGAACTGCGTGCCGCCCGTGTTCCAGAGCGAAATCTTGATGAGCTTGACGAACGTTTCCTCGAACACTTTCAGCTCTTCGGCCGTTATGTCGTTGAACAGCAGGTATTTTTCGGCGTACTGCATCATGTTCTTCGGCAGGAACCAAAAGTTGTAATACGTGTAAGGCATCATGTTGCTCAAGGCGAACTCCTCCTCTTGCGGCAGGTCGACGGCCAGCTCCATGTTGTCAGTCGGCCGCTTGTCGGGCATCAACCAGCTCATGTTCTTCTTGAAGAAGGCTTGCCCCCACATCATAAGGTGCGGAAATACGGTTTGGTAAGTCGTGTTGTAACCGAAGTGCCGGTCGCACGATAGCACATTGTGCATGAACGTCGTGCCGCTGCGCCAGTGGCCGAGGATGAACACCGGGGCGTGTTCTAATGGCTTATTGGCGAGCAGTTTTTCGTACTTGCGGTCTTGTATCGGCGTAAGCGTCGACAGCAGCCGGCACACGGCTTTTGTCAACCTGTACTTTCCCTTGTACGCCGGGTCGATGGTCTGGCCGCCCGTCACGCTCTTAAACGTTTTCCAGTCGGCACCAACCAGCGTGTTTATCGGAAGTTTGTTGAATTCAATTAGTCCCATAATTATTAGCTTTTTAATTCATAATGCCTAATCGGGCTGCGCGTCCGTGCAGTGCTTTATGCAAAACCTAATCATGCATTGTTAATCATGCATTATGAATTATGCATTGTGCATTATGAATTATGCATTAATTTAATAGCCAATCCCTGCCGTTCGAGTTCTTTCACGGCTGTTTCAATCGCTTCGTAGTGCTCGGGAGCTATGCCGAGCTTGTCAAGGTTGAGCACGGCAGGCTCGATAGTGTTGTGTACGTCCTTCTCGTCCACGGCGTTTAGAATCATGCCCACGGCGCTCGTATTGTTGGTGATAGGATCTATCAGGATGAATGCCCCGGTAGCCTTGTTGTCCTTGTACGGGTCGAAGAACAGCTCTTTGGCCGTTGTCATCACTACGTGTGCTATTTGGTTGAGCTTCAGCGGCATGTCGCCTTTTTCCACTTTGCCGTTCTCTTCGGTGAGATGCTCCATCGTGTTGACGTCCACCTTGTATCTTATCGAGTCCACTTTGGCGCGGCTTGTGTTCGTTGTTTGTTTCAGGAAGAACTGCTTGTCCATGTTCATCGGCTCTTCGTCCATCCATACGAGCATGGCCTCGAAGTTGCGGCCGGTGGTCGGCAGGTCGTCGGGACGGACGAGCATTTCGCCGCGCGACACGTCGATCTCGTCCTCGAGAGTCAGCGTTACAGACATGGGCGGATAGGCGTAGTCAAGCTCTCCGTCGTAAGTAACGATGCTCTTCACCCTCGACTTCTTGCCCGACGGCAGCGCTATAACCTCGTCGCCCTTGCGGATTACGCCCGAAGCCACCTTGCCGCAGAAGCCGCGGAAGTCTAAAGTAGGGCGCAGCACGTACTGCACGGGGAAGCGGAAGTCGGTAAGGTTGTGGTCGTTGCCGATGTGTACGGTCTCAAGATGGGTGAGCAGCGATTCGCCAGTGTACCACGGAGTCCTGCTTGATTTCTCAACCACGTTGTCGCCGTCGAGTGCCGACAGCGGTATGCATTGCACGTCGGGGATGCCAAGTTGCGAAGTGAAGGCAGTGTATTCGGCCACTATCTTGTCGTAAACTTCCTTAGAGAAGTCCACCAAGTCCATTTTGTTTACGGCCAATACTACGTGCTTGATGCCGAGCAGCGACACGAGGAACGTGTGGCGGCGCGTCTGCGTAACCACTCCCGCGCGTGCGTCGACGAGTATCACGGCGAGGTTGGCCGTAGAGCCGCCGGTTATCATGTTGCGCGTATATTGCTCGTGTCCCGGCGTGTCGGCGATGATGAACTTTCGCTTGTTGGTCGAGAAATACCGGTAAGCCACGTCGATGGTGATGCCTTGTTCGCGCTCTGCCTTCAGTCCGTCGAGCAGCAGGGCGTAGTCAATGTGGTCGCCGGCGTTGCCAACGCGCTTGCTGTCGCGCTCAAGGGCCACAAGTTGGTCTTCGTAAAGTTTCTTGCTGTCGAAGAGCAGTCGGCCGATAAGCGTCGACTTTCCGTCGTCAACCGAGCCTGCCGTAAGGAACCTGAGCAGGTCCTTGCGCTCGTCGTTGGCGAGAAACTCCTCGATCGACATTCCGCCGCGCTCTTCCCCTTCCATTGGGTTGCCGTATTTGTTCTTATCTAATTGTTCCATTGTTGTTCCTTTTTAGGAGTAAAGGAGTAAGGAGAAGAGGAGTAAAGTATAAATGCTTTGTTCGTAAATAGTCATCATTGTGTCTTATGCCCTAATGGCATGTCTACTTTAATACTTTTCTCCTTACTCCTTTACTCCTTAAAATTTAAAAATATCCCTCGCGCTTTTTTTCCTCCATGCTTGCGTCTTGGTCGAAGTCTATTACCCTCGTCGTGCGCTCACTCTTGGTGGTAGTCATCATTTCCTCAACGATTTTCTCTATCGTGTCGGCGTCGCTCTCTATGGCTCCGGTCAGCGGCCAGCAGCCGAGCGTGCGGAAGCGTATCTTGCGGTATTCTATCTTGTCGCGGTATTTTTCGGGCAGGCGGTCGTCGTCGGGCATTATAAGCTGTCCGTCGATGTTGACCACCGGTCGCTCTTTTGCGAAATACAAGGGCACGATTGGAATCTTCTCCAAGCGTATGTACTGCCAGATGTCAAGTTCCGTCCAGTTGCTCAACGGGAAAACCCTTATCTCGCCTTCGCCTTTGCGGATGCGGGTGTTGTATATGTCCCAAAGCTCGGGGCGCTGGTTCTTCGGGTCCCATTGGTGGAACTTGTTGCGGAAAGAGAAAATCCTTTCCTTTGCGCGCGATTTCTCTTCGTCGCGGCGTGCGCCTCCGAAGGCTGCGTCGAACTTGTATTTGTCCAATGCGTGCAGCAGCGCCTGCGTCTTCATGATGTCCGTATGCACCTTGCTGCCGTGCGTGAACGGGCCTACGCCGGCGCGGAACGCCTCCATGTTGCTTTCCACGATGAGCCTCCAGCCGTGGCTTGCGGCGTATTCGTCGCGGAACTTTATCATCTCCTTGAACTTCCATTTCGAGTCGATGTGCATCAACGGGAACGGCGGACGGCCCGGATAAAAGGCTTTTTCGGCAAGCCTTGCCATGACGGACGAGTCTTTGCCGATGCTGTAAAGCATCACCGGGTTTTCAAACTCGGCCGCCACTTCGCGGATGATGTGTATCGACTCCGCTTCAAGTTCTTTCAGATGGCTAAGTTTATATTCTTCTTTCATCCTTTATTTAGTGTTGTTTGTTTCGTTAGTTTGGCTGTATGTCACTTTTGGCAGGACGAATGCGAGCAGCCTGCCGACTGACTCTTCCACCGAAAGGGCCGACGTGTCGAGCGACAAGTCGGGATTCTTCGGCGCCTCGAACGGCGCCGATACGCCCGTAAACTCCTTTATCTCGCCGCGCCGCGCTTTTGCGTAAAGCCCTTTTACGTCGCGCCGTTCGCACTCCTCGATGGGCGTGCTTACGTACACTTCAACGAAGTCGTCGCGCCCTACGATGCCTGCGGCCATGCTCCTGAGGCTTTCGCTCGGACTGATGAACGCCGCGATGGTTATAACTCCCGTGTCAACAAAAAGTTTGCCAATCTCGGCTATCCGGCGTATGTTTTCAACCCTGTCTTCGGGCGAGAAGCCGAGGTTGTTGTTTATTCCGCTGCGTATGTTGTCGCCGTCGAGCACGCGGCAGAGCAGTTTGCGCTTCTGCAACTCGCGTTCGAGGGCCAGCGCAATGGTGCTCTTGCCCGAACCGCTCAGTCCGGTGAACCATATCATCAGTCCGCGTTGTCCGAGCAGGTTCTCTTTGTCGGCGCGCGTAAGCATCTTGTCGAAGATAGGATATATGTGTTCCATTGTTTTAATTCTTAATTATTTTCGTGAAATTGTCGGATTAGGCTGATGGGACGAATTAGACCATTTAGGCCGACGGGGCGGATATTTATTATTCTCACCTCTTCACCTTCTCATCTCCTCACCTTTCCGTCATGCCGCCGTGAACGGCCAGATGAGCGGTATCAGTCCGACGGCGATTATCATCACTATGAAGTCCATAGGCAGACCTATCTTTATAAAGTCGGTGAACTTATAGTTGCCGGCTCCCTGCACTATCAGGTTGGTCTGGTAGCCGATCGGAGTGGCGAAGCCTGCCGAGGCGGCAATACATATTGCGATGAAGAAAGGCATAGGGTCGACGCCGAACTTCGCGGCCGTCTCCAACGCCAAAGGGAATGCCAATGCCGCCGCGGCGTTGTTGGTGATAAGCTCGGTTATGGCGAGCGTCACTATGTAAAGCAACGCAAGGGCACCCCATGCGCCGAGCGAGCCCGACACGCTCTTGATGAACCCGGCTATCAAGGCCGCAAGGCCCGACTCTTCCATAGCGGCGCTTATGGCGAAGGCGCAGGCTATGGTTATGAGGATGTCCCAGCTTATGTATTTCGTGTACTTCTTCGGCGGAAACAGTTTGAGCCACGCCATCACCACGGCCGTCACCGACGCGAAGAAGAACATGTCCATCTTCACTCTCGGGAACTTCTCCTGGAAGAACGGCAGTTCGCCTATCGTGGCGCCTACTATCATCACGATGAGCAGAGCCAGCGCCGTCCACTTCTTCCATTCGGGCATCGGCCTCGTCGGTATTTCCTTGCCGTTGGTCATCATGAGGAACACCGACGAGTCGCCCCACGCCTTGGTAAAGGCGTCGTCGGCGAGCAGCACGAGCGTGTCGCCCTGCTGCAGCCTCACTTTTCCGAGATTCTCGGTGAACACCTGTCCGCCCTGCCTTATCTCCTTGATTTCGGCCCCGTAGCGGCGCTTGAAGTCGAAGTTCTTCAGTTTGCGTTTCAGTCCGGGGAAGCGCGAGGCCAGCACAACCTCCACAACATGCTGCCCGGTCTCCTCCGTCCGTTCGGTTTCTTCGTCCTCAACGCTGTCGGGGCGTTCGGCCGGCAGCAGTTTCCTTGAGGTCAGGATGATGAAGGCGAGGCCTACGATTGTTATCGGTATGCCTATGTAAGCGAGGTCGAACATCTTCAGTCCGTCGAAGCCTTTGTCTATCATCATGCCGTGTACTACGAGGTTTGTCGACGTGCCTATGAGCGTGCACAGTCCGCCGAGGATGGTCGCGTAAGACAACGGGATGAGGAACTTCGTACACGACAGTCCCACCTTCTTCGACCAGTTCTTCAATATCGGCGCGAATATCACCACGACGGGCGTGTTGTTCAAGAACGCCGAGAATGCGCTCACTATCGGCAGTATGCGCAGTTGCGCCTTGGTTACCGACGTGCCTTTCTCCGGCAGCAGCTTCTTTACCACCGTGCCGAGCGCTCCGCTCTGCCTGATGCCCTCGCTGACGAGGAACAGCAGCGCGACGGTTATCATGCCGCGGTTGCTGAAGCCGGCCACCATCTGCTGCGGCGTTATTATGCCTACGGCCATGAACGCCACCACGAGCGACAGCAGCACTATGCCCGGGCGCATCTTGTCCATGATGAGCGCCGTAAGCATTGCCGCTAATCCTATCAGCACGAATATTATTTCAAACGTCATAGTTCTATTTTTTTAGCAGACAAGTTTTTCAGCAGACAAGTTTTTCAGCAGACAAGTTTTTCAGCAGACAAGTTGACAAGCCAATATGCTTTGCCGCTTGCCATTTGTTTACTTGTCTCATTACTCGTTACTTATCAACTCGTTTCTTATTGCTTGTCTGCTTGTCTGCTTGTCTGCTCGTCCCTTGTCTGCTCGTCCCTTGTCTGCTCGTCCCTTGTCTGCTGAAATGTTCCTAACAATAAACCAGGGGTTGTGCAAGTCAGCCTTGTTGTACGTCAGCGGTTGGCCGTCGTCGGCCCTTACCACCTCGCATGCGCCAGTGGCCGCGGCTATGGCGTGGCCGGCCGCAGTGTCCCATTCCATTGTCGGGGCGAAGCGTGGGTAAACGTCGGCTACGCCTTCGGCCACGAGGCAGAGCTTAAGCGAACTGCCGCGCGACACCGTCCTCACGCCGCCGTGCTCACGTTTCATCTCTTCGATGTAAGCCTCAGTCTCGGCGTTGAGGTGCGAGCGCGACGCCACTACGACGAACTCCCCGTGCCGGCTTTCCTCCAAAGGCAGGCGCAGGGCCGTGTCCTTAAGGCTGTCAACCGTGCCGTCGGGAGGCAGCGAATTGATGCCGGTTGTCTTATATGCGCCGTCGCCTACGCTGCCGAAATACAGTTCGCGCTTTGCCGGAATGTAAATTACTCCGGCTTCGGGCCGTCCGTCTTTTACGTAAGCAATGTTTACGGTGAACTCGCCGTTGCGCTTGATGAACTCCTTAGTGCCGTCGAGCGGGTCGACGACCCACATCTCCGTCCACGCCTGCCGTGTTTCCACGGGCGCATGGCTGCCCTCTTCGCTGAGAATGGGGCAGGGAGTGTCGGCCTCAAGCATGTCGCATATTATCCTGTTAGCCGTTCGGTCGGCTATTGTCAGCGGCGAGTTGTCAGCCTTCCGTTCAATCTCGAAGTCGGCTTCGGGGTCGCTGTAAATCTTCATTATGGCCGTTCCGGCTTCTATTGAAGCACGGATAGCAGTGAAAAGAAAACTTTTATTTATCATTCAGTTTGCAAAGTAACGGCTTTTTTTATAATTACGGGTTGTCCGTATAGCGCATTTATTGTTCTTTTGTTCATTTTAAATCTCTTTGCATTAAAATAAACTTCTTTTTTAAATGTAAATCTATTGTTTGCACTTTTGCGTGTATGTAATGCGTATGTTTGGGACGCTTCCTTTCGCTTGAAAGGATATGTAGGCTTGGTGTAAGAAAAACGGAATCAGCTTAAGGCATAAGAAGCCTGCGGCATTTTGTCATATGAATATCCGTATTTGCCCAATGTCTTCACCCTATTGAAAGAAGTCTGTTGCATACCGTCATTCCGGGCTGGGACCCGGAATCCAGAAATCACCCATTCATAACAACCTGAGTGTATAAACTGGATTCCGGGTCCCGGCCCGGAATGACGGTATGCAACAG
>CALUFA010000066.1 GCA_944319795.1 uncultured Prevotella sp.
GCAAAATCCTGGGCAACTTTTTGTTGCTCAGGCACTTATAAATAATGTTAAACTATAGTGTTGCGGAATTAAGGTATTAGTATTATCATTGATGATGATTGCCGTCCTGCCGGCGCACGGAGGCGACAAGAAGCTCGGCAAGGCCGTGGAACTGAAAGCCAAGGGCGACGCCTGCTATAACGCAGGGCGCTATCCCGAGGCGCTCGACTATTACACACAGGGGCTCGACCGCGCCAAAAGCGAGAACGAGGAAAAACTGTATTACGCCTGCATAGGCAACATAGGCAACATCTACGCCACTATGGGCGACTATAAGCGGGCGCTGCATTATTACATGAAAGGCTACGAGGCGTCCGAGATAAAAGGTAACGCGGAAATGCAATGGCGCTTCGCAACCAACATCGTGGCCGTATATTGCATGATGGGCGACGTAGTCAACGCGCGCGTTTTCTTCAAACAGCAGATGAGCCTGCCCGGCACCGACACTACAAGGAAGAAATATTATTTCTACAACAACCAGTCGCTCATGGCCAGGGCCGACGGCAACCTGCGCATGGCGGAATATTACACGAAGGCCGCGCTCGACTATGCTACGGACAAACGGATGCCTAAAGCATACGTCATGTCAGAGATAATATGCCTCGGCGACATACGCATGGAGGCCGGCGACGCCAAGGGCGCCATGCGCTTCTATGCCGAATGCCGCGACAGTTTGGCCGGGGGCGGCGACAAGGCTCAGCTCGTATCGGTGTACAAAAAGCTGGCCGCCGCGGCCCAACAGCTCGGCGACTCGGCCGCGGCGGGGCATTACAGGCACAGGTACCTGTCGCTCTCTGACTCGGTGTTCAACACGGCGCAGTTCAACATAGCTGCCGGAAAGCTGTTCGAATACGAGAACGCCGAGACGAAAAAGCGCGTAGACGACCTCGTATCCCACAACCGCATACAGTTGGTAATCATAATAGTATTCGTCACTTTAGCCGTATCCTTGGCCCTGCTCTACGCCGCCCTGCGCCGCAAGAACCGCATGCTGACCGACGCGAGGCAGACACTTATGCGCAAGAACGAGGAGCTGACTGCCGGCGACCGGCGGCAGAAGAAACTGCTCGAACAGTACGTCGAAGCCTTGAACGCCAAGGATAGGGAAAAAGACAACGGCGCGCAAGCAGACGAGACGCATCAGGAGCGGAACGAAATAGGGCTCGACGCCGAACAGCAAAGCCGTCTGCTGAACAGCATAACGTCGGTGCTCGAAGACGTGGAGACGATCTCGCGCTCGGACTTCGGCCTTAACATGCTGGCCGAAATGGTGGGCACCAACACGAAATACGTGTCGTGGCTCATCAACGACACTTACCATAAGAACTTCAAGACGCTGCTCAACGAATACCGCATAAGGGAAGCCTGTCGCCGGCTGGCCGACAGCGAGCACTACGGCAACGTGACCATCCAGACCATTTACGAACAATTGGGTTACAGCTCGGCATCGGGATTCATCAACGCCTTCCGCAACGTGAACGGCATGACGCCATCGGCTTACATGAAACTGGTAAGGATGGGCGGAAACATGAAAGGCTGACGGCGGAACAGCCACGGCCGCACGGCCGCCCCGGCCGCCGCCCGTGGCCGGATATTACCGGCCCTGAAACAGTAACGGAACAATGTCTTATTTTGATCGTCTCCGCAGCATGAAGATACCAAGCATCTGCAAAATCGTCGGAAATGTTTTTATTCTAAGTCCAAGATTGGCGTTATCTGTGGTGATGCCGGTCTTGCTTGCCGTGCCGCTTGCGGTCCGGGCGTCCGTTGCTACGTTGTGGCCGGCCACCACCGTGGCATGCGATTCGGTTGTAAGCAGGTTGGAACGGTTGAGCGGATACGTTGTCGACGAGCAGCTTGAGCTGGTCGGAAGGCTCTACGCGCTTGCCAAGGCGAGTCCCGAAGTCAAGGCCGTCGGTTGGCGTGCGCTTTACTGGGACGCCGTGTCCAAGCAGGACCGGAAGCAGACAAGGCAGGCGTTGGCCCTGATAAGGCGTGCCGAGGCGGCCGTCGACCGTAAGCGTTTCGAGTATGATTACAGGCGTATCAGGCGCAGCCGGATGCTGTTCGAGCTTGGCGCAAAGAACGATTTGTACGGCTTGTATTCGGCGCAGTATGCCGACTTGGACTACTTTACGGGCGTAGGCGACAAGAAGGGGATGGGCAATTGCCATTTGATGATAGGCAAGGTGCTTATCGACATTGACGAGCCTTTGCGCGCCTTGGGCGAGAACGAGAAGGCCGTAGCGCTTTTCAGGGAGTCGGATACGCCGGCGCTGGTAGCCTCGGCCGAGATGAACATGGCCTTGTGCCACTTGCGCCTCGGCGAGATAGGCCGTGGATTGGCCATATTGGAAAGGCTGGAGAACGGCGATGTGGCACGCAGCAATTCGTTCTTCCGCGCGACGGCTATGCTTAACATCAGTTACGCTTACAGCCAGACGGGCAAGGACTGCCCGTATCGTTACATCAAGGGGATGGAGGAATATTCGCGCAAGGGGTCGAACGCGTATCTTAGGAACATGTGCAACGTCAACGTGGCATCGTGGCTTTACCGCAACGGGCGCAACGCCGAGGCCATGCGGCTGCTGTCGGAAACGTTGGATTACGCCTACGCCAACGACTTGGACGCTTGGCGCGAGAATTGTTATCTCGGCCTGGCGCAGTGTCTTATCGGCCTGGGCGACAGCTTGGCCGCGGTGGTTTATTTCCAGCGTTACGCCGACTTGGTAGACTCGCTTAGGTTCAGCGGCATTAAGGTTAAGATTCTGCGTGACGAAGAGGCCGGGCGGATACGCCGTTTCGACGAGGCCATGCAGGCCGAGAAGGCCGAGGCGCAGCTGAGGTATATGTACATACTGGCTGCGGCCGCGCTGCTGTTGCTCGTGCTCGGGGCCGTCTGCCTGTGGTACTGGTATAAGAACAAGAGGGGAAAGATGAGGCTGCTCGAGGAGCAGATGGAGAACGAGCGGCGGCGGCTCGCCATAGAGGCGCAGAACCGCAAGATAGCCATCAGCACGATTGAAATGGAGGAGAAGAACAACACGTTGCGCCATATAGGCAGCATGGTCGACGACGCCAAGGGCAAGAACGAGATCGGCACGGCCGTGGCCGGCAGGATAAAGGCGCAGGTTAAGGTGCATCTCGATACGGACATGGGCTGGGATACGTTCCGTAGGACGTTCGAGAACGTTTATCCGCTGTTCTTCAAACGCATCAAGGCGGCCCACCCCAAGCTGACCGAATACGACGTAAGGCTGTGTACGTATATCATGGTAGGGGTCGACAACAAGCAGATAGCGATGTTGCTAAACGTGCTGCCCGAGTCGCTTAAGAAGTCGAGGACGAGGCTTAGGAAGAAGCTCGGTATCTCGTCCGACGTCAACCTTGCCGAGTATTTGCGCACGTTTAATGCCTGACTTCCGGTAAGCCGTTTTACGAAAGGCCGTCTTTTGCACTGCAAGAGACGGCCTTTCGGCGTATAAAAGGCCGCCTTTTGGAACGTAAAAGGCGGCCTTTCGCAAAGGTGCTGGTTTACAGGCGGTTAGCGCCTGTCACTAAAACAAAGTGTAATCGGTCGGCGGCGCTCGTTATGCCGGCGGCTTTTTGCCGTCAGGCGGCCGCCTTGTTGTGCTTACATCTTTACTTTCGTGGTCTTCGAGCCGTTGGCCGTCTCTGCCTTTACGATGTACAGGCCGGCCTGGAGTGCCGATGAAGGAATGGCGTGGCTGCGTGCGCCCGGTGCGTAGTCGTAAACCATCTGTCCTGACGGACTGTACACGTAGACGTGGGTTATCTCCTCTCCGGCGTTGATGCTTACACCGTTGCGTCCCGACGATATTGTGATGTCGTCTGCGCTGTTGTAAGCCGAACTGATTGAGGTACCTTGCAGGTTGGTTATGACCTCTACATCGTCAACCATCATTACCACGCCTTCGTTGTTTATGCTGATATACTGCAAGGCTATGTAGACTGGCTTGTTGTCATATTCAGAAATGTCAACGTTCACCTCTTCCCACTCGTCTGCCGCCGCCTCACGGTCGCCGCCGATAACTGTGAAGCTATCAAAACTGTCGTCAGTGTCAGACACTAGTATTCTGTAACGTTCTGGTTTATTGTAGAAATCCAGTTCATTGGTCTTTACAAACAGTCTTATTGACGAGTTGTCGCCTAATTGCAGCTGTGGTGAAATCAGCCATACGTCACTTTCCATAGGCTCTTGACTGTATGAGGTACTGAAGGCTGCTCCAAAACGTTCGCCTGAGTGAGGGTAGAATCCGGGTATGTCCGTAATCGGCGGGGTTGTGGCATCAATGTTGAACGCCATGAATCCTACGGGTTCTGATTTGTGCGGATAGTCGTAGAACGACCATGCGTCAGTCTCCCTGTTGTTACGGTCAACTGTGCGCCAGCGCGGGTTGAACATCGTGCCGCAGTCGAAGTCGTCGCAACTTTCAAAGTCGAGCTTGTACGGGTCGGCCTCCTCTTCTGCGGTTATCGTGCGCTCAAGGGTGTTGTCGGCCTGGTTCTCGTCGCCGTCGAGCACGGCCTTGACCGTTATTACGCGCGTGCCGGGAGCCGACAGGTCGATGCCGTTGAACATCACTCCGACTGTTTCGTAAGGCAGTATGCTTACCGTAGTCTCGGCCGTTTCAACGCCGTCGACGAGGCAGACAACCTTCATGTCCTCGACGGCCGACGTGCCGATGTTCTCCAATACCACGCCTACCGAGTCGTTCTTGCCGTAGAGCGCCTCGTCCTTTATGGGCGCGGTGAACTCGCGCAGGGCGACGTCCTTCTCGTGGATCTCGGCCCCGTGGCCGAAGTTCATGCGCAAGGCTATCGGTCCCGTGCCGGTTATCGTGTAGAGGGAGTCGCCGTCGCTCTGGTAGAACGATGACGAGGTGTTGTTCGGGTCGGTCAGTATGCCCACGTTGTCGGGCGTTATCTGCTCAACCTCTACGTAATAGCTGCCCGGCTGGAGCAGGCGCGGCGCGAAGCCGAACGTCCTCATTCCGCCATTCTCGCCGCGCTCGGTGGTGGTCGAGAATATCTTCCTGCCTATCTTGTGGCCGTCGCTTTCGAGCGTGTAAACGGCCACGCCGATGTCGCGCTTGATGTAATACGGGTCGTCGGCCAGTCCCAACGTCACCGACGTAAGCGTGTCGGCGGCGTTAAGGGTGTACACGTTGCCGAACTTGGCCGTCTGGTACGACTGGCCCGTTCCGTATGTATAGTCGGTTATATTCTCCGTTGCGAACACGCTGTCGGTTACGTTCACGTCGGCGAAGTCTATCCTGTTGTCGGCCTCATACTTCTCGTTCTCTACGTCGGCCTTGATGAATATGCCCTTCACTATGTCGCCTACTGCGGCCTTGCGCATGGCTCCTTCGGCTGCCACCGCCGCCGTTCCGGCAGGCTTAAGGTCTACCGCCTGCTCGTTGCTGAACCACGTTTCGTCGCCGGCTCCTACCGAAACAGTAACCTTGCCGACGGTCTCCGTTCCGCGGTTTTCAACCGTCATGGCGTATGTCCCATTGCTGTTGAACTGCTCGGCCGGGGTGTATGCGGCCAACGCCGTGCGCGCCTCGACGGCACGTATGTCGTAGTCGTATATGCCGCTGATGTCTATGTGGTAGATGTTAAGCGGTATGTCGTTTGACTCGCTGCAGTTTACTATCGCGAAGGTGTACTGCCCCGGCTCTACGTCGTATATCGAAAACTCCTTTTCGGCACCGTCGCGCACAACCTTGTCGTCCTCGTACACGGTGCGCCACGTCGACGGGTCGGTGCCTGCCGGGCCGAGAAGTATCTTCATTGAGCATGTGTCAACGAACATGCCTCCAGAGTAGGCGAGCTTCAACCTGACGGGAGTGCTTATCGTGATGCAGCGAGAGAACAGGCCGTTCTCTATGCCTGTGGTAGAGTTAGAGTAGCATCCGCCGAACTGGTCGTATGTCCAGCTGCCTGCGCGGTACGCCTCCCAGTCCTGCCCGGTGCCTTGGCTGAAGTCGCAGTTCAGCGGCAGCTGCTCGAGCACGGCCTTGTGGCTTACGCTCTTTCCGCCCTCGGCCAGGCTCTCTCCGCACTGCGCCGTCACCTTTATAGTATAGTTGCCTTCGGCTTCCATGTCGGCCGGTGTCTTGAAATACAGCGCCACGGTGCTGTCTGCTGGTATCGCCGTGTCGAACGTCTCGGTGACGGTTGCGCCGCCGTTCACGGTGTATGTCAGCGTAACGTTTGCCGCGTCGCCCGTGCCGGTGTTGCGTATTTTCGCGCCGAGCACGGTCTCGGCCGAGTAGTCGCACTGCGAGTAAGGGGTCAGCACTTCGCTTACTGTCAGGGCGGGTGTAAGCTCGGTTTCGCCCTTTCCTATCGTAACGTCGTCGAGATAGGTGCTGAATCCGTCTTTCGACGTTGAGCGTATGGCTATGTAGTAAGTGCCGTCGGCGTTGACGTTGAAGTTGAACGCCTTCTGCTGCCATTCCGTCGTGGTCAGCGTGTACGCCTTGAGCATGGTCATGCTGCCTACGTCGGTGCTTGTGCCGATGTATATCTCGAGCGTCTCAGGCCCGTCCTCGCGCACGCCCTTGGCTACGAACTTAACGTGGTTGGCGCCGGCCTCCATCGCCAACGGCGGCGATATAAGGTAGTCGTCGTTGCCCGTTACGGCGTTCGTAGAGCAGTAGGCGCAGCCCGGATTGCCGTCGGGGCCGGGGTTCCAGTCTATGAACTCCCACGTCATGTAGTCTTCGTTGTTGTTGACAACGGTCCATTCTTCGGCGAATTTGTCTGCCGAAGAGAAGTCGCAAGTGTATGGCAGCGGCAAGGCCCCGTCCCCGTTCTGGGCCCATGCGCCACCCGTTACGGCGACCATTAAGGCTAATGAAATGTTTCTGAATTTTTCCATACCATTATGATTTTTAAGTTATTCCACTTGCAAAATTAATGTTTTGTAAGGGAATGGCGGTAAAAAGGAGGGGGACAATAGGGGGACAAGTGCAAAAATGTTATCTTGCGTGGGTGTGTTTTGCCGTTGGATGCGTTTGCCGGGGGTGGCGGATGCTGATTACCACGTCTGTGCAAGGGGTGCGCATGTATGTTTGTGTAAATGTTTTTTGCGCCTGGCTAACGTCTGATTACGCCGCTGCCGTGGCCCGGTTTCGTGCGTTCCTGCCTTGCGATTGTAATGTGTTGGTAGTCAGCTTGTTGCGGATGACAATGTAAAAGGCCGTCTTTCGCGTTGCAAAAGACGGCCTTTTAGCGTGCAATTTGCCGTGTTTTAGAGCGTAAAAGGATGCCTTTTACGATGCGGCTTGGTGCAGGCGCGTTTTCATTTCCTTAGTTCTATGCGGAAGGTTGTGCCTTTGCCCGGCTCGGAACTCTTTACGTAGATGCGCCCTTTATGGTATTCTTCGACGATGCGCTTGGCTAACGAGAGCCCCAATCCCCAGCCGCGCTTCTTCGTGGTGAAGCCCGGGCGGAACACGTTGCGCAGGTCTTTCTTGCGTATGCCCTTGCCCGTGTCGGCCACTTCGATTACGGCCCGGTCGGCAGTCGACTCCATGCGCAGGGTTATCGTGCCGCTGCCCTCCATCGCGTCGACGGCGTTTTTGCATAGGTTTTCTATCACCCACTCGAACAGCGAGGCGTTAATCCT
>CALUFA010000067.1 GCA_944319795.1 uncultured Prevotella sp.
GAGATTTAGGAGCAAACAGACCACGCTCCGCGTGCTTACGTACCATTCCAACCCGCTGTCAAATCCAGTCAACCCCGAATCGCCAACGTATTACATGGCTGCGTATCGTTCTGCAAAGATAATGTTTTTACCGCATATATCAATAAGGTATGTGGCGCTTTTTAACTTTAATTAGCGTTGTGTTTGCGCGTGCTTGTGTAATGCGTTGATTCCCAATGTGTTATAAAAGGCCGTCTTTTAGGGCGTAAAAGACGGCCTTTTGCTGCGTGGAATGATGCCTTTTACGACGTAATGTGCGGCCTGTTGGAAAATCGGATGCTTTGATTGTTGGTTTTATTTGAAACATTACGGCCGGCGCATGGTAGGCGTGGCGTTGGCCGTATGCGTCAAAACGTAAGGCGGAATGGCTGTTTTATGCTTAAAATATGTATATTGTCGATTAATTTCGCATAAATATTTGCAGTGACGGGAAAAAACTGTAATTTTGCGTTCTGATAAGTATTGTAATATTAAGGTAAGTGGGGAATTTTGCAAAGCCGGCCGTAACGGGTTGCCTTTTTGGGGTTTCGTTGCCGGTGGGCGTGGTTCCCTTTAATGTGTATAGGATGATTTCGGTAGACAAATTAAAGGTGGAGTTCGGCGTGAAGCCGTTGTTTAGCGACGTGAGTTTCGTCGTAAACGACCGCGACCGCATAGCCCTTGTGGGTAAGAACGGTGCGGGCAAGTCCACCATGCTTAAAATATTGTGCGGCTTGCAGAAGCCGGCGGAGGGCACGGTCGGCGTGTCGCAGGACACCACCATAGGCTATTTGCCGCAGGTAATGGTGCTGACCGACGATACAACCGTGCGCGAGGAGGCCCGCAAGGCGTTTGCGGACAACATGGAATTGAAGGAGCGCATCGACCGCATGAACGCCGCCTTGGCCGAGCGGACCGATTACGACAGCGAGGACTACATGGCTCTTGTCGAGAAATTTACGCGCGAGCACGAGCGTTATATGATGATGGGGGCCGAGGGTTACGAGGCCGACATCGAGCGGACGCTTATGGGCTTGGGTTTCGTGCGGAGCGACTTCGACCGTCCTACGAGCGAGTTCAGCGGCGGTTGGCGCATGCGTATCGAGCTTGCCAAGATATTGCTCAAGCGTCCAGACGTGCTGTTGCTCGACGAGCCTACCAACCACCTCGACATCGAGAGCATACGCTGGCTTGAGCGTTTTCTCGCAACGAGCGCCAACGCCGTAGTCTTGGTGAGCCACGACAGGGCGTTCATCAACAACGTAACCAACCGCACGCTCGAGATAAGCTGCGGCAGGGTGGTTGATTACAGGGTTAAGTACGACGAGTACGTAAAGCTGCGCGCAGAGCGTAGGGAGCAGCAGTTGCGCGCTTACGAGAACCAGCAGAAGGAGATAGCCGACATTAAGGACTTCATAGAACGTTTCCGTTATAAGCCGACCAAGGCCGTACAGGTGCAGAGTAGGATAAAGCAGCTTGAGAAGATAGTGCCGATAGAGGTCGACGATGTAGACAACTCGGCCATGCACCTGAAGTTTCCGCCGTGCCTGCGCAGCGGCGACTACCCCGTGATATGCGACGGCGTGCGCAAGGATTACGGCCGGCACACGGTGTTCAGCGGCGTTACGCTGACGATAAAGCGTGGCGAGAAAGTGGCTTTCGTCGGCCGTAACGGCGAGGGTAAGTCGACGCTCGTAAAGTGCATCATGGGCGAGATACCGTTTACGGGGACGCTTAAGATAGGGCATAACGTGCAAATAGGGTATTTCGCCCAGAACCAGGCGCAGCTTTTGGACGGCAACCTGACGGTGTTCCAGACCATAGACAATGTGGCGAAAGGCGACGTAAGGCTGCGCATAAACGACATTCTCGGCGCGTTCATGTTCGGCGGCGAGGCGTCTGAGAAGATGGTCAAGGTGCTCAGCGGAGGCGAGCGCAGCCGCCTGGCCATGATACGCCTGCTGCTCGAACCTGTCAACCTGCTGATTCTCGACGAGCCGACAAACCATTTGGACATGCCGTCGAAAGACGTGCTGAAGGAGGCTATAAAGGCTTTTGACGGCACGGCCATAATCGTGAGCCACGACCGCGAGTTCCTCGACGGGCTTGTAACTAAGGTTTACGAGTTCGGCGGAGGCAGGGTGAGGGAACACCTCGGCGGAATATACGACTTCCTGCGCAGTCGCGACATCGAGACGCTCGACGCCCTCGGACGGCAGGAACGGAAGCAAGACCCCAAGGACGCCGCGCCCGTTGACGCCGGCCTCAGTCAGCACGGAAGCGGCGCTAAAACCGGCCCTGAGGCGGCTGCGAAGCAGGGTGGGGCGGCGGATTACCTTGAGCGCAAGGAACAGCAGAAGCGGTTGCGCAAGGCAGAGAAAGACGTAAAGGACGCCGAGGCGAGAATAGAATCCTTGGAAAAGCGCCTGAAAGAACTTGACGTGCAGCTTTCGGAAGCTGAAAACGCGAGCAACATGGCGCTCGTCAACGAATACACCGACGTGCAGAACAGGCTTGACGGCGAAGTGGAGCGTTGGGAACAGCTTGCCGAGCAGCTTGAGAAAATGCAATGTTGAGAACGCCGCATCCGTTCATCCCCGCCGTTTTACGGCCGTTTGTATTTTGACCTCAAATCTATTATAAGAATAAACCATAACAAAAAGGTATATAAAATGAAAGTAAAACACATTATTCCCATCGTTTTGTTCGCCTCGGCTCCCATGGTGGCAGGTGCGCAAACGCAGTTGAAGTCCGGCATAGACCTGACCAACCTTGACAACAGCGTCAGGCCGGCGGACGATTTCTACCAGTATGCCTGTGGCGGTTGGATGAAGAAGAATCCGCTCCCTGCCGCCTATTCCCGTTACGGCAGCTTCGACAAGCTCGGGGAAGACAATAACAAGCGCATCAACACCATCTTGGCCGACTTGCTTAAGAACACTTACCCCGAAGGCTCGACTGAGAGGAAATTGAGCGACTTCTACAAGTTGGCGATGGACTCTGTGCGCCGCAACAAGGAGGGCGTGCAGCCCGTAATGCCGCTAATCAACGAGATGGAGGCGGCCAAGACCGTAGCCGACTTACGCGCGTTGCAGCTTAAATATGCCATATTCGGCTACGGAGTGCCAATGGCTATGGGCTTCGGCGCCGATGAGAAGAACGCCAAGATGAACATCCTGAACATCTATCAGGGCGGACTCGTGCTCGGACAGAAAGAGTATTACCTCGACACCGACTCGGCCACCACTGCCATACGCGAGGCTTACAAGAAGCACATCGTGCGCATGTTCAAACTATTCGGCTTCACTGACGCCGACGCGCAGAAGAAGATGGAAGGCATCATGGCCGTCGAGACGGTTCTCGCCAAGGTTTCAAAGTCGAGCACCGAGCTCCGCGACGTTGCGGCCAACTACAACAAGATGACCATCCAGCAGTTTGAAAGCAGCTATCCTAACGTGAACCTTACCAAGATGCTCAACGCTGAAGGCATCAAGACGGAATATTTCAAGGAGATGGTTGTAGGTCAGCCTGATTTCGTAAAAGGCGTGAACACGCTCTTGGCTGGCATCACCGCCGACGAGCTTCGCGCCTATATGGAGTGGGACGCCATAATATCGTCTTCCAGCTATCTTAGCGACGACGTTATCGAGGCCAACTTCGACTTCTTCGGCCGCACGTTGTCCGGTCGCAAGGAGAACTATCCGCGTTGGAAACGCGCAACGAGCCAGGTTGAGAACCAGATGGGCGAAGCCCTCGGCAAGATGTACGTAGAGCGCTATTTCCCGGCTTCGTCTAAAGCCCGTATGGAAACGCTCGTAAAGAACCTTCAGGTATCGTTGGCTGAACGCATCAAGGCGCAAGACTGGATGAGCGACGCAACCAAGCAGGCCGCGCTCGACAAACTCAACTCGTTCTACGTTAAGATAGGTTATCCAAATAAGTGGAAAGACATGTCCGGACTTACCATCGATCCGAAACTGTCTTACTATGAGAACGTTCAGAACTGCCGTATATTCTGGAGCAAATGGGACATTGACAAGCGAGCCGGAAAGCCGGTAGACCGCGACGAGTGGTTCATGACTCCGCAAACTGTCAACGCATACTATAACCCTACGACCAACGAGATATGCTTCCCTGCCGGAATACTTCAGGTGCCATTCTTTGATCCGACCGCCGACGACGCTTTCAACTACGGTGCCATAGGCGTGGTGATAGGACATGAGATGACGCACGGATTCGACGACCAAGGCCGCCACTATGACAAGAACGGAAATATGACCGACTGGTGGACGGCTGCCGATGCCGAGAATTTCAATAAGAAGGCCGACATTTTTGACGCTTTCTTCTCTGCAATCGAGGTTCTGCCCGGTCTTAACGCTAACGGAAGATTGACGCTCGGCGAGAACTTGGCCGACCACGGAGGCTTGGAGGTTTCTTTCAACGCGTTTAAGAACGCTACGAAGAACGCACCGTTGGGCACGATCGACGGCCTTACGCCCGAGCAGCGTTTCTTCTTGGCCTATGCCGGCGTGTGGGCAGCTAACATCACCGAAGAGGAAATACGCAACCGCACGAAGATGGATCCGCACTCTCTCGGCGAATGGCGCGTGAACGGCGCTCTTCCGCATGTCAACGCTTGGTATGACGCGTTTAACGTGAAGGAAGGCGACAAACTGTTCCTTCCTGAGTCGGAACGTCTTAAGTTGTGGTGAAAATGATTTGCGCCTGATTCCCCATAAGGCGCTGAATATAAGAAGCGTGGATATTCCATTTCGGAATTTCCACGCTTTTTAGTTGTATTAGAATCTTGGCTTGTACATCCGCCTACCGGCAAAACACATGGATTTTACGGGAATATTGGATAAAATAAAAATGCCAAACAACTGATATTCAGTCATTTGGCATTTTCTTAAGTGACCCCGACAGGATTCAAACCTGTAACCTTCTGATCCGTAGTCAGATGCTCTATTCAGTTGAGCCACGGGGCCTTTTTCTTAATTGCGATGCAAAGGTACGCACTTTTTTTCTATCCACCAAATGTTTTCCGAAGTTTTTTCAAAATAAATTCGATTTTATGTGTTTTTCCGTATTTTCGCACCGATTCAGGGTGAAAAAAGTGGTTTATTAAGCCCAAACTGGTCATTAGGATTTAGAGCTGATTATATCTAACGGAACGGGATGTCTTGTTGGTTCCATAATAAATAAGTATTAGTTCGGCATAAGAAAGAAAAATGAATCGCGCGTGTGTATTTATAAAAAAGCATAATTAAACAGTGCGCAGGCAAAGTAATAACGTATTTTTTTGTAATTTTGTCGCCGTTGACACATATTGTAATTTAGGAGATGAAGAAATTAGCTCTATTTTTTATAGGTTTGCTCGCCGTTATGTTCGTTAGTTGTAACGATTATGAAACTTACGCTGAGCAAAGGGACAGGGAGAATTCTGCTATCAGCCGGTTCATACGCGACTCTTCGATAACGGTGATTAATGAATCGCAGTTCGCCGAGCAGGGATACACTACCGACTTGGACAAGAACGAGTTCGTCCTTATGAAGAGTTCGGGCGTTTACATGCAGATCGTCAGGGACGGATGTGGAGAGAAGATCAAGAACGGCGAGACTACGACCGTGTTGTGCCGTTTTACCGAGCGCAATTTGCTTACTGATTCTATCCAGCTTACTAATGATATCTTAGCGTTCGCTTCCATTCCCGAGAAGATGAGCGTAACCAATACGAACGGCACTTTCAGCGCTTCGTTCGATACGAGTTCGAGCCTGATGTACACTTTTTACAGCAGTGCGTCGGTGCCGTCGGGATGGCTTATACCTCTTAATTATATAAAGGTAGGGCGGCAGGTATCGTCTGACGACGAGATTGCCAAGGTGAACTTGATCGTGCCGAGCACGCAGGGCCATCAGTATGCGTCTTCGGGCGTTTACCCTTGTTATTATACGATAACTTACGAAAAAGGAAGATAATAATATTATTAATGTAAGAAGAACCATTGGTTAAGAACGGTTTTTAATTGTATTCTTAACTTTTGGTTCTTGTTTTTTAATCATAAAATAATTATGACTCTGATAAAATCCATATCCGGAATACGTGGAACGATTGGCGGACGTACCGGCGACACGTTGAATCCGCTTGACATTGTTAAGTTTACGAGCGCTTACGCCATGTTTATCCGTAAGACCTGCGCTGACGGGCGCAGCGGAAAGATAGTGGTGGGGCGCGACGCCCGCATGTCCGGCGAAATGGTAAGGAGCGTTGTTTGCGGAACGCTGCTCGGAATGGGGTTCGACGTAGTCGACATCGGCTTGGCCACAACCCCCACCACCGAGCTTGCCGTCAGCATGTCGGGTGCCGACGGCGGCATAATCATTACGGCGAGCCACAACCCGAGGCAGTGGAACGCCCTGAAACTTTTAAACTGCGACGGCGAGTTCTTAAGCAAGGAAGACGGCAACGAGGTGCTTGCCATTGCCGAGAATGACGATTTCGAGTATGCCGGCGTCGACGGCTTAGGCAAGTACGCATGCGACGATACTTACAACCGTAAGCACGTTGAGGCCGTCGTCGGCCTTGACCTTGTCGACGTAGAAGCCGTGCGCAAGGCCCGTTTCCGTGTATGCGTAGACGCGATAAACAGCGTCGGGGCGATAATCCTCCCCTTGCTGTTCGACGAGCTTGGCGTCGAGTATGAGATACTTAACGCCACGCCCAACGGAGATTTCGCCCACAACCCCGAGCCTTTGGAGGAAAATCTCGGCGGAATAATGGAGCGCATGCGTGGCGGAGGTTTCGACCTCGGCATCGTCGTCGACCCCGATGTCGACCGTCTTGCATTTATTTGCGAAGACGGGCGCATGTTCGGCGAGGAATATACGCTTGTAGCCGTGGCTGACTACGTGCTTAGCCATACGCCGGGCAATACCGTCAGCAACCTTAGCAGTACGCGCGCCCTGCGCGACGTTACCGAGCGCCGCGGCGGTAAGTATGCGGCTTCGGCCGTTGGCGAGGTGAACGTTACCACGAAGATGAAAGAGGTAGGGGCCGTAATCGGAGGCGAAGGCAACGGCGGAGTGATATACCCCGAGTGCCACTACGGCCGCGACGCCCTCGTAGGCATAGCCCTGTTCCTTTCATCGTTGGCCCATAAGGGCTGTAAGGCAAGCGTGCTGCGTGCGGAGTTCCCCTGTTATTATATCGCCAAAAACCGCATCGACCTTACCCCGGGGACAGATGTCGACGCGATATTGGCAAAGGTAAAGGCTATGTATGCCGGCGAGAAGGTAAACGACATAGACGGCGTAAAGATTGATTTCGCCGACAAATGGGTGCATCTACGCAAGTCGAACACCGAGCCTATCATCCGTGTGTACAGCGAGGCGTCGACGATGGAAGAGGCCGACGCCCTCGGCAAGCGCATAATGCAAGTGGTGAAAGATATGCAATGACAGGCGTCTTGCTGCATGAAAGTATGCCAAGAAGGAATAAAAACGTAAGTATCGGTGACCAACGACATTCTTTCTTGGCATACTTTTTACATTATTTCGATATAAGAAATAAAAGACACTGTCCAAAATTTTGTGTAAATGGAAACAGGATTCAGTTGTAAGTTTCTTCTTATATCTGGATTCTGTTTTCA
>CALUFA010000068.1 GCA_944319795.1 uncultured Prevotella sp.
CGGAATCCAGAAATCACCATTCATAACAACTGGAGTGTATAAACTGGATTCCGGGCCGGGACCCGGAATGACGGTATGCTGACGACTTCTTTCAAGAGGGTGAAGGCATTGGGCAAATGCGGATATTCATATAAATCATATAAAGAATTTAGAGAAGGTAAAGAAGTTAAAGCCAATAGCCTCGCATCATGTTCAACAAAGCATTTGGCTTTAACTTCTTTACCTTCTCTAAATTCTTTAACTTCTTAAGAATAAGAAACTGCAGCCGGCGCAAAGCACGGCTGCAGTATAAAAAGTGTCTCTTATTTATAATTCAATGACTTTATCCCAACTTGTTGATATAGCAAGACAGGCTCGACTTCAGGTTGGCTGCCTTGTTCTTGTGGATAAGGTTGGTCTTAGCCAATTTGTCAAGCATCTTCTGAACCGAAGGATACAGCTTCAAAGCCTCTTCCTTGTCAGTAATAGCGCGCAACTTGCGGACAGCGTTACGCATAGTCTTTGCATAATATTTATTGTGCAACGTCCTCTTCTTATCCTGGCGGATTCTTTTGATTGATGATTTGTGATTTGCCATCTTTGTCTGATTCCTTTTTATTTTATTGTAGTCCCTAGGAGAGTCGAACTCCTCTTTAGAGAATGAAAATCTCTCGTCCTAGCCGATAGACGAAGGGACCCCGTGTTGTTTTTTAGCGGTGCAAAGGTAGGGGTTTTATTTGAATTGGCCAAACATTTTTCAAGTTTTTTCTCAAAATCATGCTGAAAATGTGTATTTTTGCACAATTAACGGCACTTTTCAACCATTTAGGACAATGCTTGTAAAAACAAGGGCCATTGTGCTCCACTCGTTCAAATACGGCGATACGAAGCTGATAGTCGACATGCTGACCGCCGACTACGGGCGCATGTCGTGCATAGCCGCCGTGGGCAAGCAGGGCAAGGGCAAACTGAGGCGGCAGTACTTCCAGCCGCTGACGATAATCGAGGCCGTGGCCGACATGCGGAGGCGCACGGGGCTGCAGCCTCTTAAAGAGGCGCGCGTGGCCACGCCCTACGCATCCATACCCTTCGACCCCGTGAAACTGCCCGTGGCGCTGTTCACAGCCGAGTTCCTCGCCAACGCCACGCGCCGCGAGCAGGGCGACCAAATGGTATTCGCCTACGCCGAGAACAGCCTGCGCTGGCTCGACGGCTGCCGTGGCGGATTCGCCAACTTCCACGTCGTTTTCATGATGCGCCTTACGCGCTTCCTCGGCTTCTACCCCAACATCGACGGCTACGCCGACGGCTGCTGGTTCGACCTCAGGGCGGCAGGTTTCTGCCCCGACGCGCCGCTGCACGGCGACCGCCTGCCCCCCGACGAGGCGCGCAAGGTAAGCCTGCTGCTCAGGATGAACTTCGCCACGATGCACCTGTTCAAGATGACGCGCGCCGAGCGCAACCGCATGACCGACATTATAATAAGGTATTACGAGCTGCACGTACCCGATTTCAAGGAGATGAAATCGCTCGAAGTGGTCAAAGAAGTGTTCAATCCGTAGCGCCACCGTAACACACTGATACCCAACGCATTGCAAAAGGCCGTCTTTCACAGTCCAAAAGACGGCCTTTTACGCTCCGAAAGGCAACCTTTTACAACGCAAAATGCCGCCTTCGGCAATTCAGGCGGCATTTTGGGCAAAGACCTCTGGATATTCTTGCATTTACAGGAAAAATGGATTAAATTTGCAGTCACAAGCTAAAGCATACATGGACGTAAAGATAGACGAAAGCTGGAAGAGGCACATCGGCGCCGAGTTCGACAAGCCCTACTTCGCCGCGCTTACCGACTTCGTTCGCGACGAGTACCGCCGGGGCACATGCTATCCGCCAGGGCGGCTGATATTCAACGCCTTCAACCTATGCCCTTTCGACAAGGTTAAGGTGGTTATCATCGGACAAGACCCCTACCACGAGCCGGGGCAAGCCCAAGGGTTGTGCTTCTCGGTGAACGACGGAGTGGCCTTCCCCCCGTCGTTGGTGAACATATTCAAGGAGATCGAGGCCGACACGGGCACGCCCGTGCCCGCGAGCGGCAGCTTAGTGCGCTGGGCCGAGCAGGGCGTGCTGCTGCTAAACGCCACGCTTACCGTGCGCGCCCATGCCGCCGGCAGCCACCAGCGCCACGGCTGGGAAGAGTTTACCGACGCCGTAATACGCGCCCTATCGGCCGGCCGCGACCACTTGGTGTTCATCCTCTGGGGAGCATACGCGCAAAGCAAGGCGCAACTCGTCGACCAGCAGCGCCACTTGGTGCTGCGCTCGGCCCACCCGTCGCCGCTCTCGGCCCACCGCGGCTTCTTCGGCAACCACCACTTCAGCCTCACCAACCAGTATCTCGCAAAGTACGGAATCGAACCTATAAAATGGTAATTATTTAATGCATAATGCACAATGCATAATTTTTTCAATGCAGAATGCACAATGCATAATGCATAATCGGGCTGCGCATGGCGTAAGGCACAATGATTACGCACTATGAATCACCAGTTGCGCATTATATTGTGCATTTTGCATTATGAATTATGCATTATGCATTATGAATTATGAATTGAAAAAAATTATGAATTATAAATTAATAATCCAGGTGGGCGACGTTCTCGTTTCGCCCGACATCATAACAGAGAAGTTCTGCTGCGACCTCGACGCGTGCAAGGGCGCATGCTGCGTTGAGGGCGACGCCGGAGCGCCCGTAACACTCGACGAAATAGCCGAGATGGAAGACGCGCTCGACCAAGTGTGGCCCGGCATGGCGGCAAGGGCGCAGGCCGTAGTCGACCGCCAGGGCGTGGCCTACAACGACCCTGAGGGCGACCTCGTAACGAGCATAGTCGACGGAAGGGACTGCGTGTTCACCTGCCACGAGGGCGGCACATGCCTCTGCCTGCTCGAAAAGGCGTACCGCGAGGGGCGCTCGAAGTTTTGCAAACCGGTAAGCTGCGCCCTCTACCCCATACGCGAAAAACGCCTGAGCAACGGCCTCACCGGCCTGAACTACCACAAATGGAGCGTGTGCGAAGCGGCAAGAAAGAAAGGCGAAACCCTCGGCCTGCACGTTTACGAATTCCTGAAAGAGCCGCTCGTGCGCCGCTTCGGCCAGGCGTGGTACGACGAACTCGCCGCCACCGTCGAACAGCTGAAGCAGCAGGGAATGTTGTAAACATACTTATTTAGAATTTAAAGAAGTTAGAGAAGTTATCACTCCGCTTACGCTCCGTTAGAAGTTAGAGCAAAATGTCTTGTTTGATAGATGCATGGCTATTGGCTTTAACTTCTTTAACTTCTCTAAATTCTTTAAATTCTTAAAAGCACGTTCGCTCAGAAATGCGCCGTAAGCCCGAGCATTATGTTGCCCGGCACGCGGCTGTACGTCGACTCAGACGAGTAGTAAGCCGACGTGTAAACATCCGTCCAAGCATATCGGTCGAGGTTGAGAAGGTTCTCGCCCGAGAGTTTTATGCCTATGTTTTTTATTCGGTATTCGGCGCTGAAGCCCACGTCTAACAGCGAGTTGGCCTGCATAGGCGTGTCGGCCCGGCGGTAGCCTGCGTAGCAGCGGCCCTTAAACGCCTTCGAGGCGTAGAGCAGCGCGCCCTTAACGCCCCAGTCGGCGGCGTGGCTCTTTATGTCGGCCGCGGCTATGCGGTTGGCGTTGCGGCGGAAAGAGGTCGACACTTCGCCGTTGAAGCGGCCCTTCGCGCGCGACGCTAAGGTAAGCTCCGCCGAGAACAGACGGCTCCTCGTAGTGTTCTCCACGCCGTTTACTACCGACGGGTTGGTTACGTAACTGTAAGACATGTTCAGCTTGGCGTCGGCCGGAACGAACACAAGCCCCTTCTGCATGAACAGCACGGCCATAACGTTGTCTTTCCTTCCGCCGTCCTTATAGGCCGTTACGGCGAGCAGCCCGTCCTGCCGTATGCAGGGCACGGGCAGGTTGTCAGTGCGCCGGTAAGACGCCATTGCGGTGATGTACGTCTGCGAACGCAGGTCGAACAGGTTGTAGCTCAGCTTCAGGTTCTTGCCTACGGCCACGGGGTCGGCAACGAGCGACGCCGTGCGCACGTCGTCATACCCCTCGACAACGGTCAGGGCGGCGGTCTCGTCGATGCCGGCTGTCTCGTTTTCCACCGCCGCCTCCACCGTAAGGCTGTGCGTCTGGCTGAACGCCAACTGCACCATTAACGACGGCAGGGCCTTGCGGTAAGCCACAGCCCGGCGCCCTCCGCCCGGCGAATAACGGCCGGCAACGAAGGCGGAGCCGGCGCGGAAGCGCAGCAGTCCGCCGTCCTTGGCCGCGAAGGCTGCCGCGCTGAACTCGTTGTAAGCGGCATGGTCTGCGGCCGGGGCCGGCCCGTCGGCGTAGGTTATGCGGTTGCGGTCGTAGCGGTAGGCAGCGCCAAGCTCTATGTTATAACCGTCGGCAGGGCGCAGGGTGTAGCCTATGGCGGGGTTGACGGTAATTTGGTCGTAGGCAGTGCGCCCGGCGTAGAGCCGTCCGTCGCCGCCGACGGCGGCCATGCCGGCGAAGAGCAACGTGTCGGCGGCGAGCGAAAAGGTCTGCCGCTTGCCCGAGAGCGAGAGCGACGCGCCGGCCTTCAGCAGTCCGTGGCCCGTGTCGTAGCGCACAGAGAGGTTTTGGTCGAAGCGGCGGTTGCCGTAGTCTGTGCCCTCAAGCTGGCGCGACTCGGTTACGCCGCTGTTGCCGATGTCGCGGTCGTCGGCGAAGTCGGCGTAGGTGAACTTCGACGAGGAGCTCATCTCGAAGCGCCCGGACGGCGTCCAGCGCACGTCGGCCGAGCCCGTGGCGAAGCGGTTGCGGCGGCGGTCTTCATACGTGCGGCGGTTTACGAGGTTGCCTGCGAAGTAAGTGTCGAGCGACGTCGTGCGCTCGCGCGTGGCCGAAGTGCTTGCCATTGCGTTGGCCTTTACGGTGAGCTTATCCGAAGGTTTGCGGTTGTAACTGGCCGAGACGGTTGCCCCACGGCTCTTGTCTACGTTGTCGGGCGTATAGACCATCATCGCCTCGGGCCCCGACAGGCTGAACTTGCCGCCGCCCCCGGCCAGCAGGTTGTCAATGCCCACCACGTAGTTAAGATAGTCGCCTACGGTGAAGACGGGCTCGCCCGTGTTGTTTGCCGAGGCCAGGGCCGTGGCCGACGACGAGCGCCCGAGGTACACGGCGGCGCCCTTGCCGCGGTATTTGTCCTTCAGTCCGCCGGTGGCGTCGGCGTTGCCGGTCAGCCGGTGCTTGCCCGACGTCTTTATGTTGAGCGCCGTGCCCGTGCCGCGGGCGTAGCGTTTGCCTACGGCGTTGTCGGCGTAGTTCTTCAGTATCTCCGCCCCCGTCATTATGTCGGCCGACATGTTATTGACGGCCGTGCCCTCAGAGCCGCGGGCGAACACGTCGCGCCCGTCGACGAGCAGCGTGCTTACGCCGCGGCCCTCGTATGTTATGTGGCCGTCGTCGCTTACGTCCATGCCGGGCAGGCGCCTCAACACGTCGGCAATGTTGTCCTCGGCGCCGGTCTTGAAGTGGTCGGTGTCGAACCTTACGGTGTCGCCCGAAACCTTAACGCCCGCATAAGAGCCTTTCACAACAAGCTCAGCCAATGTCTTGCCGTCGGCCTCCAGCTTTACGTCTACGCCGCTTTCGCCGGGCGCTACGCGCTTTACGCAGTCGGCATAGCCGAGGCTCTTAACCTGAAGCCACGCCGTGCCGTCTACCGTAAGGCTGAAGCCACCGTCGCCGCCGGTAACGGCGTAGCCCTTCATAGGCGGCGTAAGCAGGCTGTCGGCGTATGCCAAGACCGTGGCCGACACTATCGGAGTGCCCTCGGTATCGGTCACACGCCCGCTCACCACGGCCTTCTGGGCCGTGGCGGTGACTGCGAAACAGCCGCCAGCGGCAAGCGTCAGCAGCAGTCGTTTAATGGTTGTGCGGATCATGGGCGGGGCGTTTCACATACTATGCCGTGGCTATTCTATCTTGGTTACCTTGTCGGCCTTATTCATTAACTCCTCAAGTGCCTTATTAGCATCTTTCGTAAGGCCTTTCTCCGTGGTAGGTTTCCCTTCGGTCGGGGGATTTAGCTGCACGCCGTCGACCTCGGTTATGCTTTCAAGATCGAGGTTGAACATGGGTATTTCCATGTGCACCACCAACCCCGGCAGGCCGTAATAACCGTATGGGGCGCAGCCGAAAGGCACATCGGGCGTAAACCATGCCGTTACGCCAGGCTTTCCCTTAAGTTTTGCCTTATAACAGTTGTAACCCGATATTTGCTCGGTTGAATCTGAAATGTCCCACTCGTATTTCTTAAGAGAATCTTTTATCAGGTACAGATTATTGGAATATTTTAATTGTGTAACTTCTACATTATCGTTAAAATCCACATATATTTGCAACTTGTCCTCAGACAAAGGCATGGTCTCGTGGGTCTCAGGCTCTTTTACAAACAGGTATCTGCCGTCCACGCCTGTAAGGGAATACACTTTCTTATCCTCTTTCACACGTTTTATAATAATATCCCTTGCCATTGTGTTTTCTATTTTGTAAAAACCTTCATGGACAGGTGTTGTTGTCGAATAAATACACTTTATCCCTTTCGGTTGGGAATAAACCGAAAGGGATATCATAGAAAACATTATCAAAGTAAGAATCTTCATAACCACTCTAATTAAGATTTAGCTTTTCAGCAACAACTACAATTTCCATAGATTGACAAGCAACTTCCCCGTTTAATATGACGATTACCCTTGCCACAATAAGTGTTCCACCACCAGGAAGATCGCAAGAAGTGCTTTCAATTTTATAATATGAATACCCGCCTTTTGCCAAATTACCTTATACGCTTCAAAAAGTCTGTGGCATTTTGTCATTCCGGGCATAAACCCGGAATCCAGTAAACATCCATTTATAACAACGGAACTGTGCACACTGGATTCCGGGTCTATGCCCGGAATGACAAAATGCCACAGACTTCCAAAAAGAGGATGTGTGTATTTTGGTTGATTGTGGACATTCATAATAGTTCATATTAAAGTTCATTCTCTTGGCAAATATATGGAAGAAATCAATACATTGTATAAAAACAGCCCTACTTATTGTTACGAATTAACGTATCTTTACACACTCGCATTACGATTTATCAGCGAATTATCATCTTGCTTTAAAAACCACGTTTGCCGTGACATATTGGTTTGCCTTGACGCTTCTGTAATGCCGGCGGTGGAGAAAATCCGTCCGTCGGGCGGTTTTTAAGGCAGAAACCGTGTGCAAACGTAACACGTTGTTATAGACAACGTTACAAAGAAGCGTAAGGATATGTGCAACGAAAAGCATCAAAAGGAACGGCAAAAGGTGGCCTTTCGCACGGCGATTAACGGCCTTTTACAGCACGGAAGGCTACCTTTTGTCTTTTCCTGATTTAGGTTGACAGTTTTCTTTTAAATAACCTAAATAAGTTTACACGGTCAGATTATCCGTACTG
>CALUFA010000069.1 GCA_944319795.1 uncultured Prevotella sp.
CGGCCCGGAATGACGGTATGCAACAGACTTCTTAGAATAGGATGTAGTGTATTGGGCAAATGCGGATATTCATATTTAATTTTTTTTGCTGCCATAATGCGTTAATGTCGGGCATTTTTGCTAACTTTGCCATTGGATGATTCTCATCCGCAAGGTGCCGGCCTGCCGCCGCTTTTGCGGTTTTGCGTCCGCCGGGTGGCGTCGGTTGCCGCCGTCGTCGGCTTGTTGCGCCGGGTCGGCATGATGTTGTTTAGGCTTTAACTTTTAAATCTGTTATGAATAAGAGGATAGTGACTTTCGGCGAAATGCTGCTCAGGCTTACCACGCCGGGCAACCTGCGCCTGCAGCAGGCGCAGAGTTTCGACGCCAATTTCGGCGGCAGCGAGGTTAATGTGGCCATTTCGATTGCTTCTTACGGGGGCGACGTGGCCTTGGTTACGGCCCTGCCCGACAATCCGCTCGGGCGCGTGTGCCTGCTTAAGTTGCACGAGCACAGCGTCGGTACCGACGGCGTTATGATGATGAAGGGCGAGCGCTTGGGCACGTATATCGTTGAGAAGGCGGCCGACTTGCGTCCGGCCACGGTGATTTACGACCGCAAGGATTCGGCCTTTTCGCGGCTTAAGCCGGGCATGATCGACTGGCGCCGGGCTTTCGAGGGCGCGGGGATATTCCATTGGTCGGGCATCGACGCTTCGCTTACGCAGGGGCTTGCCGACGTGTGTGCCGAGGCCGTCGACGCTGCTGCGGCGTTGGGGCTGACGGTGTCGTGCGACATCAATTACCGCAAGAACCTGTGGCAGTACGGGCGCAGCGCCGAAGAGGTGCTCGTTCCGCTTATGCGGCGCAGCGACATTATCTTCGGCAGTTCGGGCGAATACCAGAAGGCGCTCGGGCTGAAGGCTCCGGCGTTCAACCTTAAGAGCGCCGCCGAGCGTATCGACGTGGCCGAGTATGCCGCCTATTGCGCTCGGATAGCCGAGCGGTTGCCGCGTTGCAAGCATCTGTTCATGTGCATGCGCAACGCCATAACGTCTGAGCATCATTGCCTTGAGGGCGTGCTCTATGCCGGCGGCGCACTGAAGGTGTCGCGCACATACGAGGTGAACAACGTTGTAGACAGCATGGGCGTAGGCGACGCTTTCGTCGGGGCGATGCTCTATGCCGAGCAGAATTACGCCGACGACCAGACGAAACTTGACTTCGCCATGGCCGGCTCAGCCCTTAAGAACACCGTCGTGGGCGACTATAACATGGTTTCCGTCGAAGAGGTGGAGGCCCTTATGAACGGTGCCGGCGTCGAGATGAGACGGTGATTGAAAAGGTGAAAAGGTGAAAGGGTGAGAAGGTGAAAATGCAATGCCAATAAAGCATGAATGCATTTTTCACTTTTTCACCCTTTCACCTTTTCACCTTTCAATCACATCCGGCTTTCCCCTTCGGCGTATTCTTCAAGGAAAAGGTGCTCGCCGTCGTACACGACGTATGTGAACTGCCATATCCAGTCGCCTATGATCATCATGCGCGTCTTGCGCGAAAGCATCAGGTCGAGCTCTATGTGGCGGTGTCCGTAGATGAAATAGTCGATGTCGGGGTGCGTCTTCATGTATTGTTTGGTGTAGCGCACGAGCGCCTCCTTGTCTTCGCCCTGGTAGGGTGGCTCCTTCCCGTCGGCGCGTTTCATGCGGCTGTGCTTCGCCCATGTCAACCCGAACCATACGCCCCAGCGTGGGTGAAGGGCGCTGAACATGCGTTGGCAGGCGCGGTTGTGGAACACGCGGCGTATGAAGTTGAACTTCGGGTCGTGGTCGCCGAGGCCGTCGCCGTGGGCCAAGTAGAATATCTTTCCGTATATTTCCGTGGTTACGGGCTTTGTGTGCAACGTCACTCCGCATTCCTTTTCGAGGTAGTCGTATGCCCAGATGTCGTGGTTGCCGGTGAAGAAATGCACCTCGACGCCCATGTCAGTCAGTTCCGACAGCTTGCCGAGGAAGCGCGTGTAGCCCTTGGGCACAACGTACTTGTACTCGTACCAGAAGTCGAAGATGTCTCCTAAGAGGTAGACCGCCGCCGCCTTGTTCTTTATGTCGTCGAGGAAACGCACTAAGCGGCGCTCCTGCGTGCGTGCGTGGTCTATCGCCCAAGAGCCTAAGTGTGCGTCGGATAGTATGTAAATGTTCTTCCTCATAATCGTTGTTTTTACCGGGCCGCTGTTAGTCGAGCCCCAATTCGAGCCTTGCCTCTTCGCTCAGCATGCTTTGGTCCCATACCGGTTCGAACACGAGGTTTACCGTTGCAGACTTCACTCCGTCGAGCGAGTCTACCTTCTGCCTTACGTCTTCGAGTATGAAGTCGGCCGCCGGGCATGTCGGCGCGGTGAAAGTCATGTCGATGTCTACGGTCGAGTCGTCTTTCACTTCTATCTTGTAAATCAGCCCGAGGTCGTAGATGTTTACCGGAATCTCGGGGTCGTAGACGGTCTTTAGCACGTCGACGATCCTTTCTTCTATGTTAGTCCTTTCTTCTTGTGTCATGATTTTTACAATTGTTTTTTACAAAGATAATGCAAATGAGCGCAATGAAAACTTGTTTTCTTATTGCCGAATGCAGCTTATCTTCTACAAAGATAATGCAAATGAGCGCAATGAAAACTTGTTTTCTTATTGCCGGATGCAGCTTATCTTCTACAAAGATAATGCAAATGAGCGCAATGAAAACTTGTTTTCTTATTGCCGAATGCAGCTTATTTTCTACAAAGATAGTGCTTTTTGACGCAAAAGCAAAATATATTACGTTTTTTTTGTAAGCAAACAAGCAGGCAAGCGGCGCGCCCGTGGCCGCCTAGAACTTGCCTGCTTGCCAATTCTTAACTTGCCTGCCTGCCGTTTAAAGGCTTTGTATGAATTGCCGGAAGCTGTCGTGATAGCCGTTGAATACGTTTATGTCTACCTCGCCGTGTATGCCGTCTACGCGCCCGTCGGGGCACAGCTGCCAGAAAACGAGCCTTATTTCGGGCTTGTATTCGCCGTAACGGGCTATCCATACCATGTAATCGCGCGTTATGTCGGGGGCGTATGGCAGGTATTTGTTGACGAACTGCTGGCTTATGTAGAGTATCGGGCGCATGCCCGTGCGCCTTTCCACTATCCTGAGCCATGTGCGGATGCGGCCGAACATGGCCTTGACGCCGCCCATCCGCCTTATCTGCGCGGCTGAAGGCTCGACGTCGAGCACTGGCGGAAAGTCGCCTTTAGCGAAGCGCGAGTGGCGCAGGAAGTAGTTGGCTTGTTTCGTTGGCGAAGACGTCGGCGAGAAGAAGTGGTAAGCTCCGCACGGTATTCCGTGCCGGCGGGCTTGCCGGTAGTCGGATAAGTAATAGGGGTTGCGCACGCTTGCGCCTTCGGTAGACTTTATGTAGACGAACGATACGGGGTAATCCACCTTGCCGCTGACCTTCTTGCGGCTGATGTCGCCTAAGTGGGTGATGCGCAGCTTCGCCCAGTTTATGGCGTATTTCTTGCGCCCCTTGCCGTGCTGGTAGCGCGATATGTCTATGCCGTAGATGCGTTCGGCGGTGTAAGTAAGGCGTTCGCCGCGGTATTTGTCGTCCTTCCATTCGCCTACTTTCACTTTCCCGTCGGCCCCGATGCCGCATCCGAAGCCGTTGCGCATGCCCCGGCTCCATGCCCCGTCGTAATAACTGCCGTCGCGCCCGCGGTAGATGCCGTGGCCGCAGGCCGTGTTGCCGCGGCCCAACTCTCCGCTGTAAGTGCCTGAAGAGTCGCTTACCGTGCCGTTGACGATGCTGTCCTCATGCCAAAGGGCCGTAACGGTGCGCCCGAGCGAGTCTTTTACCGTGCCGTAGCCGTGCCTTTTCCCTTTTTTCCATTGTCCGCTGTAAACGGTGCTGTCGTTGTATGTCAGCACGCCGTAGCCGTCGTACATTCCGCCGGAAAGTCCGCCGCGGTAGCGGTATGCGCCGTCTGTGCGGACAGCCGTCCCCACGGTTTGCTGCTCGGTGCATGCCGAAAGCAGCGACAATAGGATTGCCAACGACGTTATGACGTATTTTCTCATGGCTGCAACTTGTTTAGTCCGAATCCGAAATCAGCCGTGCTTGTTATCCTGCCGGCTATGCTTATGCCCGTGAAAAATCCGCCCTTGGTGAACACGGCCGAGCCGTCTGGCGCCAGCAGCGGCGGCAAGTCGTGGCTCGAGCCGCAGCCGGTCGTGCCGTCGAATGTTTCCGGCGAGGCCGCATCCGGCGTGAAACCGTATTGGCCGCAGCCCGGTATTGACGCTATGATGACGCTCCGGCCTTCGGTCTTTGGCGGCGTTAGCCACCGGTGCAGGTATACGGGCAAGGCTCCGGCGGTTGTCCTCTTGTCGGCCGTCTGCAGTAGTGTTACGGGCGAAGTCATTGTCTTCGTGAGCGTTACGCACGGCTTGCGCACGGGGCGGTCGGCCGTGTCGGAGCGGCAAATCAGCGTGTGTCTTGTTACGATCCGTATCTCGGCTTGTCCGCTTTCCGCCGCCGTTTTCAGTGTTGCCGCCAACTTTTCGGCCTCCGCCTTCTGTCTTTTTATGTCTTCGGCCAGTACCGCCATTATGTTGTATCCGTCGTCGTTTACGTTGTGTACTTTCATGTAATAGTCGGTCTCTTCTATTTTCCGCTTGAGTTGGTTGATTGTTCCGTCTATTCTTTTTGCGGCTTTTGCGAGCGTGCGGCGTATGTCTTTGTTGGCTGCCGCTACGTTTTCCCATGCCGTGCTGTCGGCGTTTGCCGTAAGCAGCAGGCCCGGGCACGACGGAAACAGCGGATACCTGTTCACCCAGCAGCCCGTGGCGTATCTCTTGGTCGTGGCGGCCGTGTCGGCTTTCAGCGTCATTCCTTCGGGCGTGCAGCCGTCGCCGAGGCTCTTGAACCAAACCACGGGCTTGCCCCCGGCGCATATCTGATAGTATGACACGCTTTCTACGAGGGCTATGCTCCGCTCCATTTCCCCGGCCGAACGTGGGGCGAAGGTTGATGCGTACATAATAAACACAATCGCCGCCAGGGTCACCGGCAGCGATTGTAACATTATCCGTAGTTTTGCTTTCTTATCAGTCAATCTCTTCATCGGCTTCGTATCCGCCCATTTCGCGTATGGCGTTCTTCAGCATTGTATTTTGTTGGAACAAGTCGTGAACGGGTTCGTGCTCGTCGTCGTGCATCGGGCTCTTCAGGTAGAACGACAGCCAAGTCTGTATGCCGCTCTTGCCTGCGCGCAGGGCGAGGTCGCCTAAGAGGGCGAGGTCGAGCAGCAGCGGTGCGGCGAGTATCGAGTCCTTGCAGAGGAAGTCTACTTTTATCTGCATGGGGTAGCCCATCCAGCCGAAGATGTCGATGTTGTCCCATCCCTCCTTGTCGTCGTTGCGCGGCGGGTAGTAGTTGATGCGCACCTTGTGGAATATGTCTCCGTAAAGGTCGGGATACTCGTCTTTCTTCAGTATCGTGTCTATAACGCCGAGCTTGCTTACCTCTTTCGTCTTGAAGTTCTCGGGAACGTCGAGCACGAGGCCGTCGCGGTTGCCGAGGATGTTGGTCGAGAACCAGCCGCTTACGCCGAGCATGCGCGTGCGGAAGGCGGCCGAGAGCACGGTCTTCATCATGGTCTGTCCCGTCTTGAAGTCTTTGCCGGCTATCGGCATGCCCGTCTTTTCGGCCAGCTGCCACATTGCCGGGATGTCGAGGCATGTGTTGGGCGCGCCCATTATGAACGGTGCGCCTTCGGCCATCGCCGCGTATGCGTAGCACATCGAGGGCGCTACGTGCTTGCGGTCGTCGGCTTTCATTGCGGCCTCGAGCGCTTCAAGGCTTTCGTGCGCCTGCTTGTCGCGCGGGATGTATATTTCGGTTGACGCAGCCCAGATTACCACTACGCGGCTGCATCCCTTCTCCTGCTTGAACTTGCGGATGTCTTCGCGCACCTGTTCCATAAGTTCCCAGCGTGTCAGCGACGTGTCCTTGGTCCATGTGCCGTCGATTGCCTTTACGTAGTCGGGGTCGTAAATTCCGCGCATCGGCGTGATGGCTTCCAATTCTTCCTTAACGGGGTAGATGTCCCTGTCCTTCAACACTTCGGCGTGCATTGCGCTTTCAAAGGCGTTGTCGGGCAGGATGTCCCACGCGCCGAACGCTATGTCGTCGAGCGTCGGCATCGGAACGATTTCCGATACGTGCTTGTACGAGGCGTTGCCGCCCTTGCCTACGCGTATTTTTGCCATTTGAGTGATCGACCCTACGGGTTTGCCCATACCTTTGCGTATCATCAGTACTCCGGTGATGAATGTCGAGCTTACGGCTCCCAGTCCGATGCAGAGGATTCCTAATTTCCCTTCTGCCGGTTTAACACTGTTGTTATTCATTTTCGTTTTTTGATTAAATATCCTTCTTTTACAATGTGGTCGTAATGGCCAGGTTAGTAAGATTTATTCTGCGAAAGTACGAAAAATCATCCATAAACGTATCCGTTTGTCTGTTTTTAATTACTTTTAGGACGTAAATAAACCAATCTTGCCATAAAACGGCGATACGTTTTACGCTTTCTTTTGTAACTTTGCAAGTGCGTTTTTATACTTAAATACATTACTGTCCCGTAAAAGTGGATAAATAGTTCTTTGAAATTATTGAAATATAGTCAATTACACGGTTTTTTGA
>CALUFA010000070.1 GCA_944319795.1 uncultured Prevotella sp.
CGGCTACACGCTCGCGCAAACCGTTACGGGGCAGGCCGACGGCGCCGAGGTGACCACCTTCTACGTGCCCGCCCCGGGGAGGGAGCCAACAGCAACATGACGCTGGCATACACGCCGAACGGCAGCGGCACGCCCGGAACAACCGCTATTAACAGCGTTCCGCTGAAAGCCGACTACCGCACCGTGCTCCGTGGCGACATAGCTTCGCTGACTTCGGGCGGAGAAATCAGCATAACCGCCACTATGGAGAAAGCATGGAATGACCAAGACGGGGAAATCGAGTTCCCCGTAAGCAACGTGATAGAGACCACGGCGGCAGGACAGCTTACCTCTGAAGCCGTGGTTAAGGCGGCTGAAGCAGGCAACGGAAGCGTGGTGATAAAAGGTGCCATTAATGTAAACGACCTTGAAGCCATCGCCGACTGTAAGGATTTGAGGATAAATCTCGACCTTTCTGAGGCTACGCTTTACAGCAATGAAGGCACGCTTTTGACCGAATTTCCGAACACTCTTCTTGAATCAACAACGAGAGCCCCCAGGAGTGAGGCAATATTGACGGGTATCATATTGCCCGACGGAATAGAAAGTTTGGCTGGATACAGCTTCATCGGGTGCGAGTCGCTCGCTTCCGTCACATTGCCCGAAGGCCTTAAGACGATAGGTGTTTCTGCGTTCCAGCAGACGGCACTTACGTCGATAACCTTCCCCAAGAGTTTGGAGACTATCAACGGCTATGCGTTTAGTGAATCCAAGCTCGAGGGTGAATTGATAGTGCCCGAAAGCGTTACGGTATCGTCTACATCGACTTTCAGCAAAACGAACATCACTTCTGCGGTTTGGAATACAAGCAGCGACATGCTAAACCACACGTTCTCAGGCTGTATGTCGTTGCAGACGGTGACGGTAAACAACTGCGGCTCGATTGATTACAATGCTTTCGGAATGGATTGCACGGTGTCGACGCTTGTAATTAACATGACTACTCCGCCGGCCATAGCCCGCCAGTCGGAATTTACAGCCGAGGGAATAGAGCACATATACGTGCCTGCCGAGGCCGTGGATGCATACAAGGCGGCCGAGGGCTGGAGCAATTACGCAGACATAATCGAGTCGGTCGAGAACATGCCCGGACAGTAATTAGGCTTCGTTCGGTATAAGGACGCATCCCTTGTAGGGATGTGCCGCGATTGTGGCATTTACTTTTCCGACGATGAATTTACTTTGATTTACAACGGATTGATAACGTATTGGTAATCAGTTAATTACGTTTGACGTTCCAAAAGGCGGCCTTTTGCCGTGCGAAAGGCCGTGTATTACCATGCGAAAGGCCGTGTTTTGCAGCGCAAAACACGGCCTTTCATATTTCCTCAGTCATTCGGCCAGCAAGTCGCCTACCGGCTCGCCGTCGCACGGCGACGGCTCCACGCCTATCAGGCGGCAAAGGGTGGGGTAGACGCATGTGTTTTGGAACAGGTCCGCTTTGACGTAGCCGCGCTTGAAGTCGGGCCCTTCGGCGCGGAAGGGCACGCACATCTCGGCGTAAGACGGGTCGAAGCCGTGGTTGCCGGGCTTTACGCGGCCGTCCTCGGAGACTATCCAGCCCAAGTCGGGCAGCACTACGATGGGCGCCACGTTGCGGTTGGAACCATACTGAAGGTATGCCGGCACGTCCTCGCGGAGCCACGCCCTGAGGTGCGGAGCGCCCTTGAGGGCGCGCATAATGTCACGCTCGTGGCCCTTCTTCGGGAAGATCAGCGTGGGCAGGTCGGCCATTACACGCTCGCACCATTCGGGCTTCACGTAGTCCGAGAGGCGTATCGTGCGCTCGGGCGTGGTGTAGGCCATGCCGTGGTCGGAGGTCACGATGAAGTTGATGTCGTCGCCGTAGGGCAGCGAGCGCAGGTCGTCGTAGAGCAGGCGGAGCAGTCGGTCGAGCGTCTCGACTGACTCGCGCGTCTCCCGTGAGGCAGGGCCGAAGTCGTGGCCCTGATAGTCTGGGTGCTCGAAGTAGGCCATGACAAGCGTCGGCCTTTCGTCCTCGGGCAGCGTGAGCAGCCGCTTCACCTCGACCAAGCGCTCTTGGAACGTCAGCCTCGGAGTCTTCGCGTAGTCCTGCCAGTAGTCGGGACGCTGCCCGCGGATCTCAACGTCGGAGCCCGGCCAGTACACCACGCCCACCTTCACGCCCTGTCTCCAGGCCGTCAGCCATATCGGCTCGCCGCCGTAGAAGGATCCGTCCTTGCCCGTGGCAGGGTCGGAGATGCTGAAAGTGCGGCCCGAGGCTACGTCGTAAAACCTGTTGGCAATGATGCCGTGGCGGTCGGGCACTAAGCCCGTGGCCAGCGTATAATGGTTGGGGAACGTCTTCGAGGGGAACGACGGGCGCATAACGGCCCTTACGCCGCGCGCCCCGAGCGAGTCGAGGAAGGGCGTGTCGTACATCAGCGGATAGTCCCAGCGGAAGCCGTCCATCGAGACGATCACCGTGTAATGCCGCCCGGCGTGTGCCAAGACGGCGGCGAAGAGGAACAGTATGATTGCGAGTTTTCTCATAACGGTATTGTTTCTGCGAAAAGGAAGAAGGAGTAAGAAGAACGCCTGAACGCCGTTCCGCTTACTCCTTCAGTCCTTGTTGTTAATTATGTGGTGAAGCCATTAGTTAAAGTAGTACTTCACGCCGATCTGCATCTGCCAGCACTGGCTGTAGTTGCGGTTGAACTCCCAAGTCTTGGTAGGTGCGTTGCCTTCCGAGTCGCGGTAGAGCGAGAAGTAGGGCACGTTGTTTGCGTCGCGTCCGTCGTATTTCAGGATACGTCCGTTGTTGCAGCTGCTCATGTTCTTCTCGACGCCCCACTTAGAGTTGAACAGGTTGCCGATGTTCATGAAGTCGACGCTGAGCTGTAGCTTGTTGGATGTCTTTCCGATCTTCAGGTTGAAGTCGTGAGCCCAACGGAAGTCGAAGCGGTGGACGAACGGGGCGTAAGCAGAGTAAGCCTCGGCGTACTCGCCCTTGTGGTTCTTGAGGTAGTCGTCCTGGTTTACGAAGTTCCAGAAAGCCTCGCGGTCGGCCTCGTTGGTGAAGTGAATCTCGCTGTCATCCTTCGGTATGTACATCAAGTCGTTCTGTACTTTGTCGCCGTTCATGTCATTGGTGTAGGCGAAGCTGTATCCCGAGGGGCGGTAACCCGTGTAGAACAGGGTGAAGTGGTCGTTGTGGTACGTATAGCTTGCCGATGCGATAATGCGGTCGGGGATAACGTACTCAGAGTTTTGCACGGTGTTGAAGTTTGCTCCGTTCACCGTTATGTTGCCCGTCCATGTAGAGTAGGGGTCGTTTCCGGGCATGCCTGAAACTTCCTTCATGACGGTGTGCGTGTAAGCGGCCATCAAGTACAGGTTCTTAACAGGCTCGGCGGTTGCGGTGAAGTTCAATGTCCAACCGTGTCCCTTGCTCGTGTTTGTAAGCACGCTTGCGTCAGAGTTGATGTTGTCGTAAACCTTGAAGTCTGAGGGGTAGATATAACGGTTGTCTGCACCGGCGAATCTCTGCCAAGTCTCGTCGGGGTCTTTTATGTTGTAGTTGAGAATCCTTACGTCGTTGATTTTCTTGATGTAAGTGAACTCGCCTGTCAATGTCAACGGGAAAGATACGGGGAACTGGTAGTCTACTGCGATAGAAGACTTCCATACCTGTGGCATCTTGAAGTCTTTCTCAACGCCTGCAATCTTACTCGGCAGCTGGCCTTCCTCGGGAGTGATTGTGGCCGGAGCGCCGAGCTTTTCCCTGATTTCTTCCGTATTGGTGAATATCTGTCCGGCGAAGTTCTGCAGTCTCGGGTCTGAAGAGGCCACGGTGCCGTCGTCGTTATAAGTGGTAACGGCTGTTACGAGGTTCTGGATCATACCGGAGTTGGTAGGCATGTTGGTGAAGAACACCAAGGGCAGGCGTCCGGCGAAAAGTCCCGTACCGCCGCGTACTTTCAGGCGCTTGTCGTTGAATACGTCCCAAGTGAAGCCTACGCGCGGAGAATACTGTATGTTGTTGTCAGGCCATGCGCCGGTGTCGATGCGTCGTCCGTTGAAGTCGAGGTCGTAGATGGCATTGTTGCGCATCAGGTCGTCGCTGTTGAACGAGAGCAGGTCGAAGCGGATGCCGCCCGTGAGCTTGAGGTTCTCGAGTATGTTCCACTCGTCTTGTATGTACCAGCCGTACTGGTTGAACACTACCTGTCCGTTAGGATTCTTCTCGCCGTTGTAACCGTAGCTCAGTGCGACTGACTCGGGAGCTGCGCCGTTGAGGAAGTCGTCGAGCGAGCGGTAGCGGTAGTAACCGGTTCCGTTACGCATGTATGAGTTGTTTGCCAACTGGTGCTCGAACCTGAATCCGGCCATTATCTTATGGTCGCCGGCGTAGTATGTGAAGTTGTCGTTCACGGTGAAGATCTTGTTCTGTACGCGGTTGTTGTAGGTGAACAACTCGTATCCGAGGCTCATGTAAGGAGTGAGGTCCTGCACGCCGGTCGCGGGGTCATAACCGTTCATGATGTCGATGAAGGGGAACGGTGAAGAGTTCGTCCCACGCACGTCTTCGATGTTGGTGTAGGTGAAGAGCAGCTGGTTGGAGATATTGTTGCCGAAGCGGCTGTTAAGGTCTGCCGACACGGTGCTTACCTTGTTCTCCATCGAATACATTGAGTTGGCGAACGCCATTGAATACTGTGAAAGGCGGTTCATGTCGTACAGGCGGTAGCCCGTGTCGCAAGAGTTTCCGTTGGTGGCGTTCCACGCCGTGTTCTTCGTGTAGTTGTAACGAACGGCCAAGTGGTGGTTGTTCGTGATGTTCCAGTCGATGCGCGCGAGGAGCTTGAGGTTGTCCTCGTCGGCCGGGTAGTCGGTGAACGAGCCTGTGTCGTAACCGTATTTTTCCATCATGAAGTCGCGCACGCGCTGCATGTCGGCTATCGTTGTGCGCGATATGTAGTTGGTAGCATCGCCGATTCCGTCCTCCGATGCGCGCCAGCGGTTGGCAACGTTGGGCATTTTTGTGTACTCCGCATTGGCGAAGAAGAAGAGCTTGTCTTTCAGTATCGGGCCTCCGAGGGTGAAGCCGTAGGTGGTGGTACGGTTCTTGCCGCGCTCGCCGAGGTCTTGGTCGGCCACGCGGTTGCCGTGCATGTTCTCGTTGTTGTGGTAAACGTAGGCCGTACCCTTGAACGTGTTGGTACCCGACTTTGTAACGGCGTTGATTCCTCCGCCGATGAAGTTGGTCTGGCGCACGTCATACGGGGCTACGACTACCTGAACTTCGTCGATTGCGTCCATCGAGATCGGGTTGCCGCCGCCGGGCAGTCCGTCGCTGAGTCCGAAGTTGTTGTTCAGGTTCGCGCCGTCGAGGGTAAAGTTGGTAGAGCGTCCGTCGCCGCCGGCGAGGCTCATGCCGTTGGCATAAGGAGAGATGCGCGTGATGTCCTCGATGCTGCGGTTTACGGTGGGCAGCGCGGTGATCTGGGCGTTGGAGATGTTGGTTGTGGCGCCTGTCTTCTCAACTGCGAACTTCGAGCCGTTGCCGACTACGATGACTTCGCCCAGCTCGTTGATGTCTTCAGACATGGTGGCGTTGAGGTTGTAAGTCTCGCCGAGCTGGAGGCTGATGCCCGCATAGCTCTTTTCGGCGAAGCCTACGTAAGAGATTTTCACCTCGTAAGGTCCGCCTACGCGCATACCTTGTATGGCCCAGCGTCCGTCTACGTTGGTGACGGCGTTGTAGGTCGTACCAGACGGCTTGTGGGTTACCCTGACGGTTGCGCCGATTACGTCCTCGCCTTGCGTGTCGACAACTTGTCCGGCCATCGACGAGGTGGTAATCTGGGCGTTCACTACTGCTGCCGCCATAAGCATGACGGCGGCTAAGAATAATCGCATTCGTTTTACCATAACGTTTTTAAAAATTTATTTAATATCTTGAAAACGTCGGCAAAGGTAGTGAAGAAATTGTAAACGGATGTTACAATGGCTTTAAAATAGGGTGATGTTCCGATTAAACTTGACATAGGTCAACGTTGCGGCGGCGGTATGGAAGGTTGCCTTTTGCATTGCAAGAGGTAACCTTTCGCACGGTGAAAGGCGGTCTTTTACACGGTGAAAGGCTGCCTTTTACAAATGCGGCCTGACGGAACTGCGCTGTGAAGGTGGTGACAATGGCCTTCGTGCTAATGTCACCGCGCAACGCTTTGGCCGTCAACCGCTTATGTTGTGCGGTGACATTGTGACATTAATTTGTCGGGAAAAACAACAAATGAATGACGGTAATATGTGTATATTGCTTCATCCTCATGCTTAAATTGTTTCATTCTCATGTCTAAAATTGCTTCATCCTCATCTAAGCAGTCTGTGGCATTTCGTCATTCCGGGCTTAGACCCGGAATCCAGGAAAAGATTTATTTGGACAAGAATGAGGTTGCACACACTGGATTCCGGGTCTAAGCCCGGAATGACGAAATGCCGCAGACTGCTTAGATGATGGTGTGCCCATTATTAGATGTGTGTATTCCATTAGATGTGTGTATTCCATTAGATGTGTGTATTCCATTAGATGTGTGTATTCCATTAG
>CALUFA010000071.1 GCA_944319795.1 uncultured Prevotella sp.
AAGTTAGTTTTAATGTTCGTAGCTATCGCAGCTATTTCATTCGCATCTTGTGGTAACAAAACAGCTCAGGCTGACGCTGCTGACACAGCTGCAGTTGACACCGCAGTTGTTGACACTCTGAGCGACAGCACAGCTGTTGACACAGCTGCAGTTGACACAGCAGTTGCTGAATAATCAAGCTACAACAGTTAAAAGCGTAAAAAAACCGCAGGACTTAGTCCTGCGGTTTTTTGTTTTCCAATATGCACGCCTTGCCTTGCGCACCGTTGTCAGTTCCTTATTATCCCGGTGTCTCCGGTCGGTCTTACTACATTTCTTCTTACCGCATCTTTCTTTCGCCCGTTAGACAAGCGCCAACTTAAACCTACGCTTATCATATTGCCGATATCGCCGCTGTAAAAAGTTTGCGTCTTATGGACGTAGCGGTTAAGCAGTTCGGCCGTATTAGTCCTTACATTGTTTTTAAAGCAGTACTGCCAATACAACGAAAGGCTAAAATTGCCGAGACGGTAAGAGGCCGTAATGTAATATACCGTGGCCTGACAGTTCTTTGTTTCGCCTTCGAGAAAGTTCCAACCGTTGTCGACATGAGCCGAAAGCGACAACCTGCCGAGGTAAGCATCCGCACCGGCACTCCAATTAAAAGCCGACGAATGGTGCTGGTAATCGTCGCCGAAATTGAAGCATCGGTATAATCCGCCCATGAAGTTCAGCGAAAGTTTACCCCTCAAAAGGTCGTAACGTGTATAGTTGTTCACGTAAAACAGATTGACGGCAGGCTGGTTGGTACGTGTGAACAGGAAATATGTTGCGCCGTCACAGGTTACCATCCGGTCAATCCTCATCATTGAGCAATCAGGGCTTTTGCGGTAAACCGTCATTACCTGGGTGTACAACGACGGCAATTGCAGCGATGCGGTAAACGATTGTTCGATTACCTTGTTAGGGCGCAGGGCCGGGTTGCCTGCGGTAAACTCAAGCGGATTGTTCCTCACAATGGCGTCTCCGAGATATTCAAGGCGCGGCGGCTTTTGCGTCATCGTTATGTCATAGCCCAACCGGAACGGCCGCCAAGGCGACCAAGAGAGCTTCAATTGCGGCCGCCATAGCCAATAATCGTTACGTTGGCTGCCTTGGCGGTAATGCCGATAACTCACTCCCGTGCCGACGGTGTACGACAGACAAGCCAGCTGCCCCTTTATTTGCGCAAACAAGTAAACGCCTTGTGTAAGGATTGAATTGGCTGCTTCCGCGCCGCCACGGTAGTCAACATCTGTCAAACCATTGGCAAACGCAGCTCCGGCTGACAACGTAAAGAGATTCATGCGGTTTTCGTAAACGGCTTCGCCGTAAAGCGCACGCGCCCTGCTTAACGACGTATATGAATATGGAGAACTTCCTCCGTAGGCGTAAGAATAATCCGACGACGTATAACTTGCGGTGGCATACGCCGTCAGGCTTTGCCGTTTCGTCAGGTTGTAGTTGAAATACAAGTCGGCCGACGCCGTTTTCGTTTCGTCGGTCGAACTTATCGGCAGCGCCTCGATTACGCTGCCACATGCTTCCGTGCGCGTCCTCGTATTTCTCGGAATGCGTGAAAGCGTGCCGCCAAACGCGGCTTGAAGAGTGTAACGGGACGAGTCTGACAGGACGTATTGCAGTTGCAAATCGTGCGAAAGATTCTTATTACGCCAGGCGTCGTCCGTGCGGCTTATGGCGTGTACGGTATTGTCAGGCATCAGGTAGTCGGCCGTTTCCTCGTATTTCTGCTTTTTCATGTCGGCGTATCCGAAAGAGTAGTTCACGCCGAACTCGTTTTTTCCACGATTAACTTTGGCGAACACGTCGCCGTTAGTGCGCATGGCCGTTAGCGTCTGCATTACATCAACGCCTACGGCATAGCCCCGCCCGGCCTTGTCGGTAACGATGTTTACCACGAAACTTACATCCGTACCGTAGCGGGCACCGGGGTTTTGCAGGAAATCGACACGCCTTACGGCCTTCGGGTTGAGCGCAACAAGGTCGTGCTTGTCGGCCACAATGTCGTTAATCCGTATCTGCAACTGCCCCATGTTAGGCGGCACTGTGATGCTTTTAGTAACTTCGTCAACCGTGACATACGGCAACGCAAGACGCGACAACAAACCGTAGCCCGTCGCTGAAGCGTCTTTCTGCGCCTGCGTAGGCAGGATATGCAAGGTATTGTCACGGCTGTATGTGCGCGCACCTTCCACCACAACTTCATCCAACGACAACGAATCGCTTACTGATCCGCCGCCTTGCTTGCCGTCTTTACCTGTCTGCGCGGCCAACACGGACGACAAGTTGACGACGAACAAAAGCATAAACAATCTCTTCATCTTTGCTTTTTTGCAGCAAAGATAACATCATCCTTAACTTAGGAAAGAAATTAAACACTGACAACTTACTGACATTTGCCCGACAACGGCTTGTCAGGCCGTCGACCGTTTACAGTCAGCTTGTAGGCCCTACCCCGCTCGGCCTCTATCTTCAAGCTGCTGTTTTGTTCCACGACACGCTTCAACCTTCTTACCAACGTGTACAGAGTCTCGCTGGCGTCATCCTTCCCCGGCCATAGGCTTTCGCATATCTTGCTTTTTGAGAGTTTATGACCTTCGGCATTGAAGAACATCCGCATAAGCTGAAACTGCATCGGAGTGAAGCGCACCTCTTCGTCGACCGAATTGTAGAAAGCGTTGAGTGAAGGGTCAAAGCGCAGGCCTCCAAGCTGATTACAACCAGCAACAGACATGCCGGCCACGACTCGCCGGCGCATTTGCGACAAAGAGAAAACTCCCCAAAGCACGGCTGCGACCATCAGGGCGACGGACAAGCGAAGGTCGGAAAGTCCGAAAACTGTGGCGAAAGAACAATCGGCATTGCCGCGCAAGGCTATCGACACACCGGCCTTGCGCGCCGCTTCGGGCTTCATTATCACCGTGTCGCCGCTCACGCCGGCTACGTTTTCCGGCATGAATCCTTGCGCGCGGCCATTAGGAACCACGGCGAACGTGACGTAAGACCTGCCGCGCAATTCAGGCATCAACAGACTTTCTGCGAAACAATCGTCGCGTATGACCATCATCACGACACCGGACGACTGCGTCTGCAGCTGCTTGCACACACGTATAGTGTCGGCATTGACCCAATCCTGCCCTTTCTCGGCCAACGCACGGACAAGCGCACGGTTAAGGTCTGACGCTATCCTGCGTTGCGTGTCGATATAACTGCCCGTGCCGGCAACGACGGACGACGCGGCCAACACGATGAAAACAATTATGGAAAAGTATGATTTCATGTTTATGCAATGTTTTAAATTACAACGGTTTACCAAGTGCTTGATACCCTCTTGCATATCGCTTCCATCCGGAACGACGGTTACATCATTGCAGCTGACATACCGGATGATTAACGCCAAGTATATGCTCAGCCCTTGCATCCATAGGCGTTACGGGTTAAGAAGGCTGGTATTCTGATTGCAAATATAGCAAAAACACGCATGAAAAACAACACCCTACTTGATTTTCGAGCATAAAAAAATCCCCGGAAGCATTCATGCCTCCGGGGGATTTCCGTATAATAAACTTGCTTTACAGTGCGAAAATTACTCTTCTACGGGAGCTTCCTCGGCCTTGGGTGCCTCCTCTACGGGAGCCTCGGCCTGTGCCTCCTCAGCCTTGGGAGCCTCTTCTACCTTCTCTTCACCCTCGGCAACAACCTTGACGGGCACCTCTACGAGCACTTCCTTGTGGAAATGAACGGTGGCAACATAGTCGCCAACCTTCTTAGCGTCGTGCATGGTGACGATCTTGCGGTCGATGTCGAAGCCCTTAGCCTGCAGCTCTGCTGCTACCGTCGCAGCCGTTACGGCTCCGTAGGCAACGCCGTTGGCGCTTACCTTAACGGCGATAGTGAGGGCAACGTCCTTCAAAGCCTCGCCCTTCTTCTCAGCCTCGGCCTTGATGGCGGCGAGCTTGCGTGCCTGCTGGCGCAGTGTCTCGGCGAGCTGCTTCTTGGCTGAAGCCGAAGCTATGACGCCCTTGCCCGTGGGGATAAGATAGTTGCGGCCGTAGCCGTCTTTAACAGTAACTATATCGTTCTTGAATCCCAAGCCGATGATGTCTTCTTTCAGTATTATTTCCATCGTGTCTCCTCCTTAATTATTTCAACAAGTCCGTAACGTATGGAAGCAACGCTATCTGGCGTGCGCGCTTAACGGCCTGGGCCACGCGGCGCTGATACTTCAGTGAAGTTCCTGTGATGCGGCGGGGCAAAATCTTACCCTGCTCGTTCAAGAACTTCTTCAGGAACTCGGGATCCTTGTAGTCGATATACTTGATGCCGCTCTTCTTGAAACGGCAATACTTCTTCCTCTTAGTGTCAACTGAGGGCGGAGTCAAATATCTTATTTCTGATTCTTGTGCTGCCATAGTTTAAGCCTCCTCTTTTTTTGCTAATTTGTTTCTTCTCTTCTCGGCGTACTGTACGGCGTACTTGTCGAGCTTCACAGTCATGAAACGGATAACCTTCTCGTCGCGGCGGTATCCGGTCTCAAGCGTCTTGATAACTTCAGGCTCAGCCTTGAACTCGATCAGGCAGTAGAAACCTGTCGACTTCTTCTGGATAGCGTAAGCCATCTTCTTCAATCCCCAGGTCTCCTCATTCAGGATTTCCGCACCCTTGTCGGTAAGCAGGCCCTTGAATTTTGCGACCGTTTCCTTCATCTGTTCATCAGACAAAACGGGAGTCAAAATGAAAACGGTTTCGTATTGATTCATACTACTTAAAATGATTAATTTGTTTATGATTTTGCAAAATGCGGTGCAAAGGTACGCTTTTTCGCCGACATATCGGTCATTATTAAGGTGTAGCCTTGTAGGTTTTAACTTATTTTTGCCTTTCAATGCCTTATTTTGCCAATATTTCACCCCTTACGGCCTTGCTTTGTTGAATTTTATCCGTACTTTTGCAAACATCAAAGCATTATCGCCTATGAATAAATACATACGCCGTTCAGGATTGGGCGCCATCTACACTGGCGCCACGCTGCTGCCGCTCGGCTACGCGCTGGGCTGGACCGACAGCAACGCCTTCACCCTTTCGGCCGCCGCATTAGTGGTAGCGGGCGCTATCGTGCACGTATATTTCCTTAAAAAAGAAAGCAAGTACTAACAGCCGACACTTCCCGGCTCACATCTCGCGGTAAAGCCTTTGCGCCTTTTTGGGCATCTTCCTTACCACCTCGTCGACCGAATGGCTTATCAGCCTACGTATAAGCTCGTCGGGAACGTCGCTTTCCAACTCAACGGTTATCCAATACTTCTTATCCGAATGATAACCGAAAGTTATGCCTGAATAACGCTCCATAAGCTCGGCCGACCACTCCGTGTCGCACTTCATGTTGGCAATGAAACGCCCGTCCTTCGGCTCTAGCCCTGCGTATGTGAACATCTTGCCGAGCACTTTGTAGACAAGCGTGTCGTAACCGAACGGGAAACACTCTTCAGCCCCTTTCAGACTGACGCAATAATCCCTGTATTCCTCAATGTTCATAAGCAAAGATAATTACATCTGCAAATATACTTTATTCCGCATGATTCTGCAAATAAAACAAGCATTATCAACCGTCCGTGCGGCATACATGCAACAACAAAAATGCAAAAGGCCGCCTTTTGCAACCTAAAAGGCAACCTTTAACGACGCAAAAGGTTGCCTTTTGGCGTCCCAAAGGCCGTCTTTCACAACACATTGGATACCAACACGTTATGCAAACGCCGTCCTATGCGTTACACACTTGGGTCGGTTACTGACTAAGCAGCCCTTAACTTAACGCCGATATAAGGATTACGTGGGTTAGTTATAAGAAGAATAATCATTCATAAAAACAAATTGCATCATTCTAAACCGTAAGAAGTCTGTGGCATACCGTCATTCCGGGCTTAGACCCGGAATGACGGTATGCCACAGACTTC
>CALUFA010000072.1 GCA_944319795.1 uncultured Prevotella sp.
GAGCCGCTGTTGCCGCCCGTTATGTCGTTGTTCGTAAGGAAGCAGAGCTGCATCTTGCCCGTGGTCTTGTCCTGGTACTTGCCGAAATCGGTGGCCGAGAGCAGCTCGTGCATTACCGGCTCGGCGAAATACTCGTGGTTCTGGTCGGCCTGCTTCATCTTCTCTACGATGCTCTCGGCCGTAGTGTAGTAGCCCGAGGGCGAGCCGTTCATGGTGAATCCGCCCACGCGTCCGTAGCTCAGGCGCATCGTCATGTTGGCGTCGCTGTAATGGGGAAGGTCCTGCTCCATGCGCAGACGGGCCGCGCAGAAGTACTTCTCCTGCAAGTCGATAGAGTCGCCGAGCGGCTCGAGCTTCTCGCGCTGCTCCGCAAGGTAGTCTACGAGGCTAAGCCCGAGCTGCACGCCGAGGTCCTCGTTGAAGCTCTTCTTGTTGAAGTAGAGCTTCTTGCCGTTCTTCATCAATATTGACTTCTTGTACAGGCGGTCTACGTAAGCCGCGCAGTCGCCGCCGAAGTCGGCGTCGATCGTCTTGTAGATCGACGGCAGGTATTCGGCCGATACGTGCTCGCGGTAGTTCTTAAGCAGGGCTGCGAGCACCTCCTTGTCGAGCGCCTCGTCCCACGAGTCGCTGTTGTCCTCAAACTCGATGTACTGTTTCTTGGCGTTCTTCTCCGGGCCTTTCACCTCCATTCCGTTGCCGGCGCGCATGGCGCGGGTGACGAGTTCGCTCGTACCGCGGAACGTCTCGGTCCAGTAATAGAACGCCCTCATGCGCTCGAAACGCTCGCCGTAGAGCTTCGCCATGAGGTCGAAGTCGAGCTTGCCCTTAAGGTATCCCGTCTCCTGCTGCCAGTGGCGCAGGCGCAGTTCGTAAGCCTGCTTCTGCTCGATGATGCCGATAGAGTCGATGCACTTGTTCATTCCCATAGAGTTTTTCCAGTAGTTGGCGCTCTGGGCGTACTTCGAGTCGTACTTGATGCGCACGGCTTCGTCGGCGCGCATGTGGCGCTGCATGATGTCCTGCTTAAGTCCGCGCACCTGCACACGCGTGGCGTTGCCGGCGTCGCGCATCTCCTTTATGCCGTAAGAAGAGAGGTAGCGCTCGGTGCTTCCCGGATAACCCATCGTCATGGCGAAGTCGCCGTCCTTGTAACCTTGCAGGGACACGGGCGCCCAAGTCTTCGGACGGTAGGGCACGTTCTGCTCGGAATACTCGGCCGGGGCGTTTGTCTTCGGGTCGGCGTATATGCGGAACACGCTGAAGTCGCACGTCTGGCGCGGCCACATCCAGTTGTCGGTCTCGCCGCCGAACTTGCCCATCGACTTAGGCACGGTGAAAACGAGGCGCACGTCGGGGAAAAGCTGGTAGGTTGTGGCGAAATATTGGTTGCCCTCGTAGTACGGGTCGATTTCTACGTGGTAGGTCTTCTCGATCTTCTTAACCGAGTCGGTCATCACGGTTGCTATCGAGTCGATGAGCGCCGACTGCTCGTCGGGAGTCTTAGAGTCGATGCCCAACGCCTGCAGGCGCGCCGTAACGTCCTGCTGCTCAATCATGAAGCTGACGAAGAGGTTCTCGTTGGGCAGCTCCTCCTTAAAGCTCTTGGCGTAGAATCCGTTGAGCATGTAGTCGTGCTCGACGGTCGAATGGCTGCGGATGGCCTCGAAACCGCAGTGGTGGTTGGTGAACACTAAGCCGTCGGGCGACACCACCACGCCCGAGCAGAAGCCTCCGAAGAGCACCACCGAGCCCTTTACGGCGTTGTCGGCCGAGTAAAGGCTCTCGTAAGGAAGACTGTAGCCGTAGGCTTTCATCTGGTCGTACACCGCCTGGGGCAGGTTGTACAGGGTCCACATTCCCTCGTCGGCCTTGACCGGCAAGAGGGCGAACAGACCCAGGATAAACATTGATAACTTTTTCATTGATGTTTTATTATTACGTGAAAATAATGTTTACTTGAAGTATTTGCCTATTACGGGCATGTTCTTAAGCGGAAAGTCGCGCTTCACTATCAGCGCGGCGAAAAGCAGGATGAGCAGCGTGTTCACCGCAAGGGCGGCCCATACTGGCAGCAGGCGGTTGGCAAACGTCATGCCGGCGAACAGCGCAAAGGCGACGGCTACGTAGAGCATGATTCCACGCACGGGGTAGTTGATCGGGTAGTGCTTCTGTCCGGCGGCGTAAGAGAGCAGCATCGCCGTGGCGTAACCTGCGAAGCCGGCCCACGCGCAGGCCATGTAGCCGTAACGGGGGACGAACACTACGTTGACGGCGACGAGCACCAGGCAGCCCGCTCCCGAGAACCAGGCGCCCCAGATGGTCTTGTCGATGAGCTTGTACCAGAACGACAGGTTGAAGTAAACGCCCATCATGATCTCAGCCGCCATGACTATCGGCACCACCTTAAGGCCCTCCCAGTAGTCGCGGCCTATGAGATGCTTGAGTATGTCCATGTATCCCACGACGGCGAGGAAGGCCAGCAGCGTGAATATCACGAAGTATTTCATCGCCGCGGCGTAAGTCTCGCGGTTGTCCTTGTCCTTCGCCTTGCCGAACACGAACGGCTCGTAGGCGTAGCGGAAGGCCTGCGTTATCATGGCCATGATCATCGCTATCTTGCTGGCCGCGCCGTAAATGCCGAGCTGGGCGTGGGCATCGGCGCCACGGTAGATGTAGGGGAAGAGTATCTTGTCGGCCGTCTGGTTGAGTATTCCGGCGATTCCGAGCACGAGGATGGGCCACCCGTAAGAGAGCATGCGGCGCAAGAGGGCGCGGTCGAATACGTACTTGAAGCCGGTAAGCTCCTTAACCAAGAGGAACATCAGCGCGCCTGAGCAGAACAGGTTGATGTAGAAGGCGTAGCCTACGCCCACCTCGGGCGAGTAAATCCGCGAGACGAAGCCTTGGCCGCCCGCGCCTTCGTACCACGCCGGGAGGGCGAGGAAGAACACCAAGTTGAGCGCGATGGACATCAGGATGTTGGCCAACTTGAGCGCGGCGAACTTCACCGGCCTCTTCTTATACCTTAGGTAGGCGAACGGTATGCACTGGAACGCGTCCAGGGCGACCGTCACCGCCATCACCCACACATACGAAGGATGGTCGGCATAGCCCATGAACGCCGACACGGGCCTTATGAACGTTATAACAAGGACGGCGAACAGGAGCGACGTAGTGCCGACGGAGACGAGCGCGGTGGAGTAAACCCGCCGCGGATCTTCGCCCTCCTTGTTGGCGAAACGGAAGAAAGTGGTCTCCATTCCGTAGGTCAGTATGACGAGCAGCAGCGCCGTATAAGCGTAGACGTTGGTGATTACGCCGTAGCCGCCCCCGGCGGCCGACAGCGTGGCCGTGTACAACGGAACGAGCAAGTAGTTGAGGAACCGCCCGACAATGCTGCTCAGTCCGTAAATCGCGGTGTCCTTTGCTAATCCTTTTAAGTTTGCCATCGTTAAAGGTGAAAAGGTGAAAAGGTGAAAAGGTGAAAAAACACCAGAATCATCTTACTCTGCCTTCTTTCATTTTTTTTATTATTCTTATCAATGTTCCTATTATTATCTTCAAGTCATTTATTATAGAATCAAATTGCTTGTCGCTTATTGTTTCTGATTCATGCAAAAGTTCCAACCAATATTTTGTTTCGTCGGCTTCCTTTAATGCGATGCTCAACTTATTGATGAAGTCGGCCCTACTTTGGGCGTTACGGCTCTCGGCGATATTCGCCCCGATGCTTGTGCCCGAACGGTAAACCTGCTTAGACATGATGTATTCATGTTTTTCCTCAAGCAGGAATTTATATAATTTAATTATCCTAAAGGCAAACCTTTTGCTTAATTTAGATATAGTGTTCTTTTGGCACATGCTTTTATGGTATTTAGGTTATTTCGCCTGAATCTTTTCACTTTTTCACCTTTTCACCCTTTCACCTTTAAAAGAACAAATAGCATACCGCTATCGCCGCCACGACTCCGGCCAAGTCGGCCAGCAGGCCGCAGGCCACGGCGTGGCGCGTGTAGCGCACGCCTACGCTGCCGAAGTAGACGGCGAGGATGTAAAAGGTAGTGTCGGTGGAGCCTTGGAATATGCAGCTGAGGCGGCCGACGAACGAGTCGGCGCCGTAGGTCGACATCGCGTCGACCATCATGCCGCGGGCGCCGCTGCCCGAGAGGGGCTTCATCAGGGCGGTGGGCAGCGCGCCGACGAACTCGGTGTCGCCGCCGCATGCCTCGACGAGCCACGCTATGCCGTCGACCACGGCGTCCATAGCGCCCGAGGCGCGGAACACGCCGATGCCTACGAGTATCGCCACTAAGTAAGGTATTATGCGCACGGCGGTCGTGAAGCCGTCCTTGGCGCCCTCTATGAAGGCGTCGTAGACGTTCACCTTCCTCCTCATGCCGGCTATGATGAAGCCCACGATGACGCACATCAGCAGGATGTTGGCCACGGACGTGCTCACGAGGTTCATCCGCTCCTTGTCCATCGAGCCGAAGAGCCATATCACCGCGGCCACGGCGAGGCTCATTCCGCCGAGCGTCAGCAGCATGGTGCGGTTCAAGAGGTTGATGCGCTGGTAGAGGCTGGTCACTATGACGCCGGCCAGCGTAGAGAAGAACGTGGCTATCAGTATGGGTATGAACACGTCGGTAGGCTGCGCCGCGCCGAGCTGGGCGCGGTAGACGAGTATCGAGACGGGTATGACGGTAAGTCCCGACGTGTTGAGCACGAGGAACATTATCATCGGGTTGGTGGCCGTATCCTTCTTCTTGTTGAGCCCCTGCAGCTGCTCCATAGCCTTAAGGCCGAGCGGAGTGGCGGCGTTGTCTAAGCCGAGCATGTTGGCGGCGATGTTCATGAATATCGAGCCGGTGGCCGGGTGGCCCTTGGGTATGTCGGGGAACAGCTTGGTGAACACGGGGCTGAGCACCCTCGCGAGCACGTCTACCACCCCGCCCTTCTCGCCTATCTTCATCACGCCGAGCCACAGCGACAGCACGCCGGTAAGCCCGAGCGATATCTCGAAGGCGGTCTTGGCCGACGAGAACGTAGAGCCGATCATCGCCGGGAACACCTCGGTATCGCCCATGAACACCAACCTCGCAAGCCCTATTACGAACGCTATGAGGAAGAAGGCTATCCAAATGTAATTCAATACCATACGATTTGCAAAGATAGTGCAAGCCGAGTGAAATGCAAAATAAATGCGAGGGAAACGAGCATTTATTTTCATTTTCGAGGCGCAGCCTGTCTTATCCAAAGATAGTGCAAGCCGAGTGAAATGCAAAATAAATGCGAGGGAAACGAGCTTTTATTTTCATTTTCGAGGCGCAGCCT
>CALUFA010000073.1 GCA_944319795.1 uncultured Prevotella sp.
ACCCGGAATCCAGGAAAAACACTTTCGTCAACAACTTGGTTGCATACACTGGATTCCGGGTCCCGGCCCGGAATGACGGTATGCAACAGACTTCTTACACTTTAGAATGATTTCATTTTCTTATTTCCTTATGTCCTATTTCCATATTTCTTATGTCCTTATTCCTTTTTTCTTATTCCTTTTTTCTTATTCCTTTTTTCTTATTCCTTTTTTCTTATTCCTTTTTTCTTATGTCTTATTCCTTATGTCCTTATTCCTTATACCGAACTCATGTGTACTTACATCAGTTTTTTGGTGAGTTGCATTAAACCCGTAGTATTGCAATATGTGGCAAAACATGGTGCGAAAAGGCATGTTTTGTGTTGTAAATGGCCGTATAATGGAGTGTAAACGGTGGTTTGTTTTGTAATGGCTAAAGTTTTCATGGATAATTTTAAATGTAGCTTATGCATTGGTAAATTTTCTTACGATTTTACCGTCACAATGTCACAACGAGAGGTAATGAATTGATTGTCATGCTGTTATGCTGTGACATTAAGATTGTTTTACATTCACCACTGTCACATGTCAGAAGTGTGACAGTGGTGACAACGCTGATGTAGTTGTTGTCACAGTAGAAACTGTTGATTTACATGTAGATACGACGGATGTGACATTGTGAAGGTGAATTTAATAGAATCTTTAAATTCTTCAAACCTTTAACTTCTCTATGATTTGATTTACGTTGGTAGAATGATGTTTTTTTAGTATTTTTGCACCTTTTTACATGTAAGATAGGCAGAAGGACGTGTATGCTCTTTTTTTCTTGTGGTAATTGTGGATAAATGTCTTGATAAATAAAGTGTATGGGAAATATCTTTAAGGCGATTGGCTCCAAATTGGGACATGCGTTAGAGCCGGTGCGCCGTTTGGCTTCGCGTGTCGGTGCGTGGCAACGCAGGGGAGTAGCTGTGCAGCCGCTGTCGGCTGAGGGGCGTGTGTGCCTTAACTGCGGTAATGAGTTTACGGGCAATTTCTGTCCGCGCTGCGGCCAGTCGGCAGGCGTGTCGCGCTTCACGTTCAAGCACGCCATGCTGAAGACTTTGGATGTGTGGGGATTGGGCAACAGGAGTCTGCCGCGCACGTTGTGGCATCTCGTTTACCGTCCCGGCTACATGATAGGCGACTATTTGGAAGGGCGGCAGACGCCGTTTTTTCCTCCGATAAAGATGCTGTTTCTTGTCACCACGGCGTTTCTCCTGACAGTACACGTCTTTATACCCGACGCCGAACGGCAGATGGAGAGCAGAAGTATTGAGGCGGTAAAGGGGCTTCCTGACGAACTGCCGGTGGAGGATATGGCTTATAGCGGCAAGGACGAGATGTTGAGGGGATTTAATAATTTTACAGAGGGCTTCAACGATGTTATGACGTTTTTCAACAAGAACAAGGCGTTCCAATACATCTTCGTCCACTCGCTTTTTGCCGTACTGTCGTTTTGGGTGTTCCGCCGCTCGCCGTTGCGTAAGGGGCTGACGCTTACCGAATGTTTCTTTGCGCAGATATTCATCGCCAGCCAGTTTCTTATGTTGTCGATATTGTGCGCGTGGGCGTCGGGCGGTCGGCTGCTGCATGAGAGCATGTACAATCTTCCCACTTACGTGAAATATTTACTATTGTTTTACGATTATAAACAGCTTTACGGCTTCGGATGGTGGCGCACGGCGTGGAACACGGCCAAAGTTGTAGTAAGTTGGTATGTTGTAATGTTTATCCTGATGATTGGTGCTATGGCGGTAAGCGTGGTAGTGGTAAATAATTAAGAATTAAGGGTTAAGAAAATATGCTTCCTTAGATGTTTTTACCGTCAAAGCATATTTTCTTAACCCTTAATCCTTAATTTACATAAGCGTCAGTTTCTGAACGTCAGTCCGTCGCCTGCGGCGTCTACGACGATAGGCTTTTCCCGGTCTACCGTGCCGCCAAGCAGCTGCTTGCTCAGGTCGTTGAGCATGTAACGCTGTATGGCGCGCTTTACGGGACGTGCGCCGAACTCGGGGTCGAAGCCGGCCGTGGCGAGGAAGTCGACGGCCGCCGGGGTTACGTCGAGCGTTACGTCCTGCTGCTCGAGCATGCGTTTCACGCCGTTGATCTGCAGGCGTACCACGTCGGCAATCTGCGTCTTGGTAAGCGGCAGGAACATTATAGTTTCGTCGATACGGTTCAAGAACTCCGGGCGGATAGTCTTCTTGAGCATCTCCATTACCGTATTCTTCGTCTTCTCGACTACGGCGTCGCGGTTGGCGTCGGTAATGTGCTCGAACTCCGACTGTATGTACTGGCTGCCGAGGTTGGAGGTCATTATTATGATGGTGTTCTTGAAGTTCACCGTGCGCCCCTTGTTGTCGGTCAGCCGGCCGTCGTCCAATACCTGCAAGAGGATGTTGAACACGTCGGGGTGGGCCTTCTCAATCTCGTCGAAGAGCACTACCGAGTAAGGTTTGCGCCTTACGGCCTCGGTAAGCTGTCCGCCCTCGTCGTAGCCAACGTATCCCGGAGGCGCTCCGATGAGGCGCGACACGCTGAACTTCTCTTGGTATTCGCTCATGTCGATACGCGTCATCATAGTCTCGTCGTTGAACAGGTATTCGGCCAAAGCCTTCGCCAGCTCGGTCTTGCCGACGCCCGTGGTGCCGAGGAAGATGAACGACGCTATCGGGCGTTTAGGGTCTTGCAGGCCAGCGCGGCTGCGGCGCACGGCGTCGCTTACGGCCCCGATTGCCTCGTCTTGCCCGATTACACGCTTGTGAAGCTCCTCTTCAAGGTGGAGCAGCTTCTCCCTTTCGCTCTGCATCATGCGCGTAACGGGTATGCCCGTCCAGCGGCTTACCACCTCGGCGATGTCGTCTGCGGTGACTTCCTCGCGTATCATGGCGTTGCCGTCCTGCGTCGAGCGCAGTTGCGCCTGTATGTTCTTTATGTCGTCCTCGAGGCGGCGCAGCGTGCCGTACCTTATCTCGGCCACTCGCTCGTAGTTGCCTTCGCGCTCGGCGCGCTCGGCCTCGAAGCGCAGCTGCTCCATCTGCTGCTTGTCCTGCTGTATCTTGTTGACGAGCGCCTTCTCGCCTTCCCACTTGGCGCGGAACGCCTTCTCCTTGTCTTTCAGTTCGGCAATGTCCTTGTCGAGCTGGGCTATTTTGGACTGGTCGTTCTCGCGCTTTATGGCCTCGCGCTCTATTTCGAGTTGCTTCAGGCGGCGTGTTATCTCGTCGAGTTCCTCGGGCACAGAGTCGCGCTCCATGCGCAGCTTGGCCGCAGCCTCGTCCATAAGGTCGATGGCCTTGTCGGGCAGGAAGCGGTCGGATATGTACCGCTCAGACAGTTTGACGGCTGCTATGCACGCGTCGTCCTGGATACGCACCTTGTGGTGGTTCTCGTAGCGCTCCTTCAGTCCGCGCAGGATGCTTATCGCGCTGAGCTCGTCGGGCTCGTCTACCATCACCGTCTGGAAACGACGCTCAAGGGCCTTGTCCTTCTCGAAGTATTTCTGGTATTCGTTGAGCGTAGTCGCGCCTATCGAGCGCAGCTCGCCGCGCGCCAGCGCCGGCTTCAATATGTTGGCGGCGTCCATCGCCCCCTCGCCGCCTCCTGCCCCGACGAGGGTGTGAATCTCGTCGATGAAGAGGATGATGCGGCCCTCAGAGTTGGTAACTTCCTTGATAACGCTCTTCAGTCGCTCCTCAAACTCGCCCTTATACTTGGCTCCGGCCACGAGCGCGCCCATGTCGAGCGAGTAGAGCTGCTTGTCCTTAAGGTTTTCGGGCACGTCGCCGCGCACTATGCGCTCGGCCAGTCCCTCGACGATGGCCGTCTTACCCGTACCCGGCTCGCCTATCAATATGGGGTTGTTCTTTGTCCGTCGCGACAGTATCTGCAGCACGCGGCGTATCTCGTCGTCGCGCCCGATTACGGGGTCGAGCTTGCCCTGGCGTGCCTCCTCGACGAGGTTCTTGGCGTATTTCTCGAGGCTTTGGTAGTTTTCGTCGGCCGACTGCGACTGCACTTTCTGGCCTTGGCGCAGCTCGTTTATCGCCGCGCGCATGTCCTTCTCGGTGCATCCTGCGTCCTTAAGTATGCGCGCTGCGGTAGAGCTGACCGTAAGCAGGGCGAGCAGCAGCGGCTCTACCGACACGAACTCGTCGCCCATCTTCGTAGAAATGTCTACGGCGCGTTGCAACACGGCGTTGGAGTCGTTGCTCAAGTAGGGCTGTCCGCCCTGTACGTGCGGCAGGCTGTTTATCTCACGCTCGAGCACGTTCTCTACCTGGACGGCGTTCACCCCGAGCTTCTGGAATATGAAGTTGGTTACGTCTTTGGCCTTCGCCATTAGGCCCTTAAGCAGGTGTACGGGCTCGATTGCCTGTTGGCCGAACTGCCCGGCGGTGTTCACCGCCTCTTGAACGGCCTCTTGCGCCTTGATTGTGAATTTGTCGAATGTCATATCTTTATCTCCTTTCTCTTCCTTGTTTTATAATTGTTCCGGGTTCTGCGTTTACGGGTGTTTCGGTTGCGGTGTTGATTATATGTTATCCTGAAAAGCAATCCGTTCACGTTTGAACCGCTTGTCGCTTAACGTTGTCTCAAAATACATGCCCTTGCATTTCGACTGTCATAATGACACGGTTGAATGCCATTATGGCGCATACCCTGCTTTGATGAAATCATTGGCAAAACGCAGACATTCGTATTCGCGCTTTTTAAAATATGAATATCCGCATTTGCCCAATGTCTTCACCCTCTTGAAAGAAGTCTGTTGCATACCGTCATCGCCTTAACAGCGATTTTCAATTCCGGGCCGGGACCCGGAATCCAGAAATCACCCATTCATAACAACCTGAGTGTATAAACTGGATTCCGGGTCCCGGCCCGGAATTGAAAATCGCCGTTAAGGCAATGACGGTATGCAACAGACTTCTTAGAATAGGATGTAGTGTATTGGGCAAACGCAGACATTCATATTTTAAAAAAAATAGGGGGAAAGTAGGGGCAGTAGAAATTCAGTGGGGATTTATTTTTCAAAATCCCTAATAATTCCGACCTTTGCTTTATGGAAAAGAATCAATTGGAAGTGCTAGCGCGTATCGTGCTACCTTCAGAGATACTGGATTATTTTGAGATAACAGGTGTTGAACAGAGTTCGACAGAAATTCATATTCATCTGGACGAATTGAAGAA
>CALUFA010000074.1 GCA_944319795.1 uncultured Prevotella sp.
CGGAATGACGGAATGCCACCGACTTCTTACGCTTTAAAATGATTTCATTTTCTTATTTCTTATACCGAACTCACGTACGATTTAACAAACAACAAGGTCAATAATTATCGAGCACCTCCTTTATCTTCTTGCGGCGTTTTCTATGCTTGTTCTCCTTAAAACGGAACAAGTCGAAGAAATTAAGCTCTTTCAACACGCCGGTTTTCGTTGACTTTTGCTCCCATGCTTTCCGTTTCGGGCCTAAGTTGAAGTTCCTCTTCGGCCTGTGGCCGATGATAACCACCTCGTCAAGACTCCGCCCGTTGGGCAGCAGCCAAATCGTGTCGCTCAGCTCAACGCTGTCCAACGCCAGGCTCTCATACCCCTGCCGGCCTATCGTAACGCTGTTGAACGGGCCGTCGATGGCGAACCGGCCGCGCGCATCGGTCTTAACGAGGCCGCGCGGATTGATGTGTACGGACACGCCGGCAATCTGCCGCCGCGTTTCGAGGTCGAGCACTACGGCGGTAAACTGGGCGTAACACTTATCGGCAATAAGCAACGCCACGCATGCCAAAACGTAACGGAAACTATCCATGACAGCAAAACATGTTGCAAATGTAGACAATAATGTTGATTACGGTATCGGTTTAAACATGTTTTCGCATAGTTTCAAACAGAGTAACACAAAACGCCACCGTAAACCGTGCAAAGCGTAAAGAATAAGTTGAAAAATTTGGGAAATAAATAAAAAAGGAGTACCTTTGCACCGATTTTTTTACACAACGCTTTACTATGGGAAGGAGAATAAGGAAACTGAAGAACGTCAGGCTTCACCGCGAAGGCACCGACACGCTGGTCTACGGGCTGGTGGCGATAGCCGCCGTGGCGATGATTCTTTGGGTCTACGTCGACTGCAAGGCGTGGTTTTGGGCGTTCGTCGTGGTTTTCGGAACGATTTACGCCGTTGTCGTAAACTTCTTCCGCTGCCCTAAGCGCTATTACGACGGCGACACGGAAAAGATAGTCGTGGCGCCTGCCGACGGCAAGGTGGTCGTAATCGAGGAAGTGGACGAGGACGAATACTTCCACGACAAACGCCTGATGATAAGCATATTCATGAGCCTTTTCAACGTTCACGCCAACTGGTTCCCGGTTGACGGCAAGGTGAAATTCGTGCACCACCAAAACGGCAACTACCATAAGGCGTGGCTGCCGAAGGCGAGCGAAGAGAACGAACACGCCGACATAATGCTCGAAACGCCCGAAGGCACCGAGATATTGTGCCGCCAAATAGCCGGAGCGGTGGCCCGACGCATCGTGACCTACGCCAAGGCGGAGGAAGACTGCTATATAGACGAGCACTTGGGCTTCATCAAGTTCGGCTCGCGCGTCGACGTCTACCTGCCCGTCGGCACCGAAGTATGCGTGAAAATGGGCCAAAGCACCACCGGCGACAAAACCGTGATAGCAAGGCTGAAGTAAACGGCGTAAGGTCATACGGTCATAAGGTTATACGGTCTTACGGTTATTTGCAGCAATAAGGCCGCGCAACTTTGAAGCAATGAGTTTAACCTCTTTTATAACAAAACCGCACAACCGTTTACGACCGCACAACCGTATAACCTTCCAACCGCACAACCGCAAATGATAAAAAAACACATACCCAACACCATTACATGCTGCAACCTCGTGTCAGGTTGCGTCGCCACGGCGTTCGCCTTCGGCGGACAGTTGGACACGGCGTTGCTTTTCATCGTCATAGGAGCCGTGTTCGACTTCTTCGACGGCATGAGCGCACGCCTGCTCGGGGTGTCTTCGCCCATAGGCAAAGAGCTTGATTCGCTGGCCGACGACGTAACGTTCGGCGTGGCCCCGGCCACAATGGTGTTCTTCGAACTCGGCGTGATGGACTACCCCGTGTGGCTCGAGCCTGCGCGCGGAGTATTGCCTTTCTTCGCGTATGTCATGGCTGCGTTCTCCGCATTGCGGCTCGCCAAGTTCAATCTCGACGAACGCCAGGCTATGGGATTCATCGGATTGCCTACTCCGGCCAACGCCCTTTTTTGGGGTTCGCTTACCGTAGGCGCGTGCGGTTGGCTCGAGTCGTCGCCCTACATGGTGTTCGCCGTGCTTGCGTTGGTCGTATTAAGCAGCATCGTCATGGTGTCTGAAGTGCCGATGTTCGCGCTCAAGTTCAAGCATTGGGGCTGGAAGGGCAACGAGCTTAAGTACGTTTTCATAATCACATGCGTGCCCCTGCTGCTGATATTCCGCGTCTCCGCCCTTGCGGTAATAGTCGCCTGGTACGTCATACTGTCAATTTACGCTAACGCAAAAAACAATAAACGATGATAGCTTTCCTGCTGAATTTCATACTTGTAATAGTCTTCGTCGCTTTCATCGTGGTGTGCGTAACGGCTTTCCGCATATACCGCTCGTTCCATAACATCAAGAGGAAGTTCACGTCCGGATTCAAGTCGGGCGGCGAGACGGCCGGCGGCGCATGGCAAAACACATCCAACAACGCTTGGAACGGCGACGAGGTGATTATCGACAGGCGTTCGCCCGACGAGGCGAAGCGTAAGATCTTCTCGAAAAACGAAGGCGAATACGTAGACTTCGAGGAAGAGAAATAACAACGGACAGCTACCGCACGCGCAATCAGTGCGCAACGGCGGAATGCGTTGACGATACTATAACGAGACAGAAAAATTACCCTATTAACCAAATTACTTACCCAAACAAATGAAAAAAATCTTTTTACTTGCTTGCGCCTTCTTGCTTGCGATAGGCGCTAACGCTGCAGACGGCGGTAAATACGCCCATCTGTACGAGAACCTTCCGTTTGAAATGCCTCGGGTAACGGCACCCGTATTCCCTAAAAACGAAGTCAACCTGAAAGACTTCGGGGCAAAAGGCGACGGCTCGTCGCTCTGCACCGACGCTTTCGCCAAAGCCATCGACGCGCTTGAAAAGCAAGGCGGCGGCAAGTTGGTCGTGCCCCAAGGCGTATGGTACACAGGCCCGATCACCCTTAAGAGCAACATCAACCTGCACCTTGAAAAGGGTGCTATAATCCTCTTCTCGCCAGAACTTGACCTTTACAAACTCATCGACACATCGTTTGAAGGGCTCGACACGCGCCGCTGCCAGTCGCCCATCTCGGGCTACAACCTCGAGAACGTGGCCATAACCGGCGACGGAGTTATCGACGGCAACGGCGAATACTGGCGCCCGGTGAAGCGCGAGAAAGTGACCGACAAGCAGTGGAAGACGTTCCTTTCACGCGGAGGCGCACTTAAGAATCCTAAGTTCTGGTTTCCGTCGGCAGGCGCGCTGAAGGGCGACTCGATGGCAAACATGAACGTTCCGACGGGAGTGAAGAGCGAAGCCGAATGGAACAGCATAAAGCATTACCTGCGCCCGGTGATGATAAGCCTCGTTAAGTGTAAGAACGTGTGGCTTAACGGCGTGATATTCCAAAACTCCCCGGCATGGAACATACATCCGCTGATGTGCGAGAACGTGCTCGTCGAGGACGTACAGGTAAGGAATCCGGCCTTCGCACAGAACGGCGACGGCATCGACCTTGAGTCGTGCAAGAACGCATTGATAGTAAACTCGACCTTCGACGTCGGCGACGACGGCATCTGCATCAAGTCAGGAAAGGACGAAGACGGACGTAAGCGCGGCATACCCTGTGAGAACGTTATCGTAAGCGGTTGCACAGTGTTCAAGGGACACGGTGGTTTCGTAGTTGGCAGTGAGATGAGCGGAGGCGTGAAAAACATCTACGTGACAGACTGCCAGTTCACCGGCACCGACGTCGGACTGCGTTTCAAGAGCACGCGTGGCCGCGGCGGAGTGGTGGAAGGCATCCACATCAGCAACATCTCGATGTTCGACATACAGACGGACGCCATCACCTTCGACCTGTATTACGGCGGCAAGTCGGCCGTAGAAGCGCTCGAGGACGGCGACGAGCAGAAGCAACAGGACATGCCTGCATTCAAAGTAGACGAGACAACGCCGTGCTTCCGTGACATATTCATCAACCACGTTGTCTGCCGCCGCGCCCGCCGTGCAGCTTATTTCAACGGTCTGCCCGAAATGCCGGTGAAGAACGTGCAGATAACCGACCTCGAGGTAAACAACGCCAAGGAAGGGATCGTAATCAACAATACCGACGGCGTAAAGCTCGAGAACATCAGCGTAAGTTCCGAAACGCCGGCCTTCAACGCCAAGAACTCAACCAACGCCACCGTAAACGGCAAGGTGTACAGTAAGATCGACGGTGCCGGAATAAAGATAAACTTATAGGAATTAGGAATTAAGAGTTAAGAATTAAGAGCTGAAAGATAAAAACCTCAAATCCGCAACCTATAGGGTTTAGTGGGATTTTGCTTGCAAAGCGACAAAATTCATTTTATTGTACAT
>CALUFA010000075.1 GCA_944319795.1 uncultured Prevotella sp.
CCGGAATCCAGTATATGCAACCACTTAATTTGCAAAATGTTTTTTCATGGATTCCGGGTCTAAGCCCGGAATGACGGTATGCCACAGACTTCTTACGGTTTAGAATGGATTCCTTTCCTTATACCGAACGAAGTCACATTACTGTCCGGGCATGTTCTCGACCGACTCGATTATGTCGGCGTAATTGCTCCAGCCCTCGGCCGCCTTGTATGTCTCAACAGCCTCGGCAGACACGTATATGTGCTCAAGCTCAACGTACATAAATGTCTCTGCAGCAATAGTCGGCGGCGTGGTTCCTTCCATTGTTACCGACTTTAATCCTCCATGCGGGAATACCGATATTCCTATTGATGTTACATTGGCCGGTATGGTTATCGAAGTTAAGCTCTTTGTGCCATTGAACACATAGTTTGCTATTGTTGCCAAACTTTCAGGGAGCGTCACATTTGCAAGTTGTGCTTGTCCTGCGAAGCACATTGCCGCAAGGCTTTCGATGCCTTCGGGCAGGATGATGCTTGTAAGTTGCATTGGATTGTCCCCAGGCATAATGTTTCTGAAAGTAAGCGGAAATTCTGTTCTTGGCTTTGTCGGATCATTGGAATCCATAAGAGTTGCGCCTGAAAGGTCAAGGCTTGCGGCCAGGTCGCTACAATCTCTGATAGTCTCCAAGTCTTTTGTTGTTATCTGCCCGACCACGGTTATCGTGCCGTTTCCCTCTGAGTAAGCGTCCCTTACGGCTTCTTCTGTAAGCGTTCCCGGTCTGGTCACGGTGATGACTCCCGGCGTTTCAGGGAACTCCACAACCCCGTCTTGGTCGTTCCAGTTGGCGTTCAGAGTAGCCGAAATACTGATTTTCTCGCCCCCGAACAGCGAAGCCACGTCGCCGCAGAGCACGGTGCGGTAGTCGGCTTTCAGCGGAACGCTGTTTATCGCGGTTGTTCCGGGCGTACCGCCGCCGTTCGGCGTGTATGCCAGCGTCATGTTGCTGTTGGCTCCCTCCGCCGGGGCGGGCACGTAGAAGGTGGTCACCTCGGCGCCGTCGGCCTGCCCCGTAACGGTTTGCGCGAGCGTGTAGCCGTAAGTAAGGCTTGCGTTTCCGCTTGCCGTGCCGGCCTGTACGTTCCATGTGTCGGCCACGTCCGTCATGTCAAGGCTTACCTTGTCGCCTGCGTTGAGCGTCGAGGTGGTCTTCAGCGTCACCTTCGCCACGGCGTGCGTCAGCGTCACCTTGTCGGCGTTGGCCGGCGTTACGCCGTCAAGCATGCCGTGGAAGGCGATGGCCTCCGTCAGGTCCGCGCCGGACTGCAGCTTGCGGTTCTTCAGGTCGCCGTCGTAAGCGTTTGCTTCTTTGTTGTCCGCCCAGAACACGAAGTCATAAGCCGCGTCGGGGTCCAGGCCGCTGACGGTGAACGTGAAAGCGCCGTCAGCGCCTGCGGCCGTGGCCTCGTGACGCGAGCCTACGAGGTTTCCGCTTTGGTCGTACACCTCGAGCAGGCAGCGGTCTACCGCCACGTCGTCATTATTATACGTCGGGACGCGTGTCTGCATGCCGCCGCCGACTGTGGCGGTTATCACGGCTACGCCCTCCCCCTGCGGTGAGCCAAGCTCGTCTTGGCTGCAAGATGCCAGCATGGCTGCCACGCCGAGCATCAGGAAAACTGATTTCTTCATTTTCGTCTATCGTTTTATTTTGGTGAATGAATAGGTCGCTATCTCAAAAAACGACTACGAACGTGTCGTCGTCCCAACAGTGGTCGAGCCCAACGCCGCCGCTGCCGCTGCCCGCGGTGAGGAAGCTGCCGCGTATGGTGGTCAGCCGTCCGCCGCGGTAGGGCACGCGCACGCGCCGCGTGCGGGCCACCATGCGCCCCTCGGCGTCGAGCAGGCTGACGGTCAGGCTTATCCCGTTGTCGGCGTCGGCGGCTATTATCCAGTCCGAAGCGAGCGTCAGGCCGCCGTCCGCCCCGCCGCCGGAGGACGGCTTGCATGTGTACGACAGGCCCTCCACGGCGTCGTTGGGCTTGCCCGTGGCTACGTTGAACGACGACGGGAAGAAGCCCTCGTAGTCAACCCTTACGGTAAGGTCGGACAGCGGCGGCATACCGTCCATGTCCTCATACCTGCCAACGTCGTCGGCAACGAGGCGGTAGCGCGCCAGCGGACGCTCCAACTGCAACGCCACCGAGGCGCCGCCGGCCGTAACGCTTACGCCCACGGCCGTGGCGTAGGCCGCGTCCCTGCCGTCGATGCCGGCCTGATAAGGCGTGAGAGTCATGGCCACCTGGCGCAAGTCGCTTGCGTCGTAATAAGGCGAGAGCCCGGTTTCGGGGTCGGCGCAGTCGCTCCACAGGCGCAAGTCATACGTCCCCTCGTCCACTGGAACGTCGAAGGCCACGGTGGAGCCGGGCGCGGCGTAGGCCACGGTGTCAAGCCTTACGACGCGCTCGCCGGTGCCCTTGAACAGCGCCTCGGCCACGAAGCGGCGCGCCACGGCCTGCCCGGACGGGGAGAGTCGCCCTCCGCCCAGTTGGCTACGGCCACGACGGTGTAGCATCCGCCGTCGACGGTATAT
>CALUFA010000076.1 GCA_944319795.1 uncultured Prevotella sp.
CGGTTATGAGGTTATACGGTTATGAGGTTATACGGTTATGAGGTTATACGGTTATGAGGTTATACGGTTATGAGGTTGTCAGGTTATACGGTTATGAGGTTGTCAGGTTATACGGTTATGAGGTTGTCAGGTTATACGGTTATGAGGTTATACGGTTATGAGGTTATACGGTTATGAGGTTATGATTAGAATTAAGAAGTCGGTTGCATTTTGTCATTCCGGGCTGAGACCCGGAATCCAGTAAAAACACACAGGATTCAACTTAACACTTTACACTGGATTCCGGGTCTCAGCCCGGAATGACAAAATGCAACCGACTTCTTAATTCTAATCATAACCTACACACGCAACCGCATAATCGTATAACCTGACAACCGTATAACCGTAAAACCGCATAACCTTACAACCACATAACCGCAAAACCTTACAACCGCATAACCGTAAAACCGTAAAACCACATAACCACATAACCGCAAAACCACATAACCGCAAAACCACATAACCGCATAACCGCATAACCGCAAAACCGCAAAACTTACCTTCACAATGTCACAAGGCAGCCAATTGTATTGACTATCAAGTGATTACACGGTGACATTAGCACTATTTTCATTGTCACCACCTTCACATGCCGCATGCGTGACGGTAGTGACATTCGGGCAAACGATAATGTCACGCCACAACACAATGGTTTTCAGCGGATTACAGCGTTTGGTGACATTGTGACGGTAAAATTGCGACTAAATTTATAATTGTACATGAGAGTTCGGTATAAGAACAAATGAAATCATTGTTTTATGATTATTTCATTTGTTATGATGAGTTTATTTTTTTATGACGGTTTCATGTTCTTGCACAGAGTTCACGAATTGTACATGTTTTATTATACGAAAGACGGCTTTTTACAACACAAAACGTTGCCTTTTGCGGCGCAAAAGGCAACGTTTTAGGAATGCCGCTACCGACATTATCCGCCACTCTCCTCATTGTCATGTTCACCGTTGCTTATCACATGCAGACCCAAGCATTATCAAAAAAGACGCAAACCACACTTTCGTTACAGTCGCCTCAACTCCGAGCTGCCCGTGCCCTTACCCTTGTAATACTTCTTCTGCTTCTGCCTGAAGGTGTATGTCACGGAGAGCTGAACCAATTGCGAAGCCCCCTTACGGTATTCCCTTACGCTCACGCCGTTTGTGGCGGCGGTGTGTTTCTGCCTGAACGTGCCGAATACGTCGTTGGCGTAGACGTTGAACGACCAGTTGCCGAGCCTTTTACTCAACATAAACGTAACCGAACTGTTATCGGCCATATAGTATGTGTTGTTGTGCCCCTTGCTTTTCCAGAACGCGGTAAGGTAGGCGTAGATGCCGAACGGAAGGTCAAAGCGGTTGCTCATGCTTACCATACCTAACGGCTTGTCGTATTTCCTACCGCCGTATTCAAGATTTGCGAAGGCGATGGCCCCTTGTATTGTAGGATGCCATAGGCCGATGTTCATACTGTGCGACAAGACGAGTTGCAGCTCGTCAAAGTCCGGAAGGTTTACGGGCCGGCGCAGGTTTATGTTGTTTTCGGGAACGTATTCGTAAACCGATTCAACCCCGTGCCTGCGCCGTGTGTACGTAGCGTAAAAATAAGTCTGTTTCCATGACAGGTTTAGTTCCAACGAATACGGAGTTGACGTGCGCAGGAATGGGTTTCCGGTTTCCCATGCAGTATGGCTTACGTAAAAATAATTATTGTTCAGCATTGAGTAACTCGGCCGGTATAGTCCGGGGGTGTACGACAATCCAACGCGCCAGTCGCCCTTGCCGTAGCTTGCGGTCAGCTTCGGAAGCCAGTCGGTGTACGATTTCGACTGTCCGTCGACATGCTCCCCGTTGAGGAAATAGTCAAACCCGGTGGTCTCCACGCGCAGTCCGCCGATAAACGTCCAATGCTTGTCGGGACTGTAAACTATGTTGACATACCCCGACGCAAGGTTCTGCCGCGTATAGTCTTCTGCCGCACTGTTGCCGTCGGCGGCTACACCGTCGTAGTTTACACGGTTGGTGGTATGGGCGTACTCGCCGCCTATGTCTATCGACACTTTGCCGAACGCCATGTTCAAGTTGGCTTTTGTTGCAACGAGGTGGTATGCGGTATTGTTATTCGTGTTCACTACATCCGCCCTGCCCGTAGCGGCCTTTTCTTCAGCGTTTTGGCTGCTTTCGCTTGTTCCGTACAGATAGTCTGCGTCAGCCGTAAATTCAAAGTTACGCTTCTTGCCGAACTTAACGGCGGCGTATGCGTTGACGTAGTGGCGCATGCTTTGCGAGAAATCTTTATTGACTGACGTGAGCGCACCCTCGGTTCCGAGGGCGGTCGTAAGTATGTCGCTGTCGGCATTGTACTTGCTCCTCGGCGTGCGTGAGAACTCATACCTTGCGCCTACGGAATTTGTCTCGCCGAAATCATAGCTTGCGCCGGCCATGCCCCTTACGTAGTCGCTCTTGCTCTTGTATGTTCCGCTCGTCTTGGTGCCCGACAGCCCGTTGTTGAAGATCTCGGTGTAAGTCCTGTCCTGCATGTATCCGCCGTGCGACACATTGCCTCCGGCGAATAGCCCGAATCCCTTCTCCGTCGTATAAGAGAAGTCGGCATTGGCTGATCCCGACGCCACTTCGGCGAACGTGCCCGTAGCCCTAAGCGTACCGGCCAACCCTATGTCGCGTCGTTTGGTGTGGATTATTATCACAGAAGATACATCCGAACCGTACTTTGCCGTAGGCGTTGTTATTATGTCGACGCTCTTAATGTCGCCCGGTTGCATACGTGAAAGTTCGCCCGAGTCCCTCATCTTCCTGTTGTTGATGTATATCACCGGAGTGCCTTTTCCCAACACGGCTAAGCCTTGTGCCGAAATGTCCATCATCGGCATCATCCTTATTGCGTCGACAGCCGAACCGAGATTGGCCAACGGGTTGCCCTCCATGTCTACGGTAAGCCCCACAGCGTTTGTCTTAACGAATTTCCTCGCCGCCGTAACTGTAATTTCTTTCAACGCCGTAGCCTTTGCCTCAAGCCTTATTGGCGACTTTAACGGCAGACGGGCGTAGGCTTGTTCGTATCCAACCATCGTCACCCTTACCATAAGCCGGCGCCCGTCTTTGTCCGTATTAATGCGGAAATGTCCGCCAGCGTCGGTCAAACAGCCTGCAACAGTCGCCGAGTCGTCAACCGATTGTAAGGCCACCGTGGCATATTCTACCGGGATTCCTTCTTCGTTCACTACTGTCCCTTCAACCGTCCGCAACTCGTCTGCTTGCAATACGGCCTGTGCGTTCAGGCTTAATGCCGCCAACGCAATGATTGATAAGATTAATGTACGCATATTGTTGTTTTATTAGTATTAGTCAGAATGTCGGTATCTGCCTGCCCGAGCCGGGCGATGCCGACGGCAAGTTTTGGTTCTTTATTTTCTTACCGGCATTGAAGTTCCATATAACATACAGCTGTACGTTGGAGTTGTGCGAAAGGTCGTCGCGGATAATCTTCCATCCGCTGCCTCGCGACGTCACTGTGCCGTAGTCGTACACAATGCCGTTATACATAAGATCTATGTTCAACTTGTTTTTCATCAGCGACAAATACACGCCTGCACTCGTGCCGTAGCGCGTGCCGAAGTCATACGCCATGTTCTTGGTCTTGCTGCGCGCAAACACCCATAGAAGTACTCCCATGTTCTTCGTCACGGAAAAGTTGTTGTTGCTGGTAAAATCCAGACGTGTCTGATCCACCCGCCTTCCAGGCATGCTCTCGCGGCTGTTCACGGCGGTAAGGTTTGTGTTAGTGTACCAAAACTTGAACAAATAACCCGTAAACGACGCGCCAAGACTGTGAGTTATCTTCCAACCAGTGTTTTCCGGCCGCGTATAATATACGCCCGGGCGGCTTTCATCTTGGCGCATCATCACGTTCACGAGATTGTCGCCGTAGTTGAAGCCGTACCATACTGCAAACTTGCGGTTTAACGCCCAATACACTTCAACCATGTCGTAATCCTGCTTCTTCAGGTCGGGGTTGCCTACGCTGTATTGGTTTTCGCTCTGCCATACCACGGTCGGCACATTGTAATTATAATTGGGCAATGAATAAGCATGTCGGTAACTGATGTCAATGAAGCGCCACTTATCCTTGTCGATAGTCCATTGCGCACGTAGCGTAGGGTAAAGGCCGTCTTGCCAACGGCTTACATTGTTAGACTTGTCGAGTTTGTCTCGGTAGTCGCTCTTTGTGCCGTGGTAATTCAGTCCTGCCTTTAAATAATACTTATTGCCGAAACTTACGCTGAAGTCAGCCCATGCGCCGTAGTCGTTGCCCATGTTGCTGTAACGTCTCGTGGGAATATAGCTTAGCGTCCGGGTGCCTTGGTCGTAATGGCGGTCATAAAGATAGTAATAGTCTAACCCGGCATTGACGCTCATCCCTTTTCTCAGCCGGAGATGCAACACTGGTCTTATGCTAACCCCGTCTTGGTATGCCTGCATTTCGGCCCTGTCGGTCGTGCCGCCGTATGTATAGTCCATGCGGTTGTACTCGTTGCTTCTGTCGTATGACGCACGGAAGTGGAAATAACTCAAGCTGTCCTTGCCGAACCACCGCTTGTATTGCACACCTGCGCCGTAATATGCCGGTTTGCCTTTAGAGGCTATGCCGAGCGAAGTCGTCCCGCTGTTGCTGTTCCGCATGCCGTCGCTCCACGCAAAACTTACTCCGCCGTAAACATCAAGCCGGTCGAGCTTGCTGAACGAGTATTTCAGCGAAAAGTTGTCGGTAAGGGTTTTCATGTCGCTTACGCTTTTCGTGTCAGTCTGCCGTTTTCCGCCGTCGGCGGTAGTTTCGTCTTGGCGCGTGCGGCTAACGTTGTGGACGAACGGGTCGCCGCTTAAATTGTTTCTCACGACCAGCTTTCCGCGCGAATAAAGAAGTGTCACCCTTGGGGCTGTCCGCGTAAGCCCGTCTGCGCTTACGGCAGAGTTGACCATCGCCGTGCCGAGCAGTCCCGCCTCCTCGCGCAAGTGAACCTTTATGACTCCGCCCGTAGCGTTCACCCCATAAGAAGCGTCGGCGTGAGGTATTATTTCTATCCGGGCTATCATCGACGGATCGATGCCACGCAGATAGTCGAACGTTATGCGCTCGTCGCCGATATATATTAAGGTGCTATTCCGCCCGCGAATGCTCAGTCCGTTAGCACCAACTTCCACTCCGCTTACAAGCCGTAAGAAGTCCAACGTGCCCTTACCCTTGGCCAAGGGGTTGCCCTTAACGCGCACAATGATGTCGCCGTTGTTCTTTACTTCCGAATAGTTCGCCATAACGGTAACCTCGTCGAGCATTTCCGATGAGTCCTTAAGGCGTATCGCGCCCAAGGCCGTGTCGCCGTCGACGGTAAGCGTCGAAACGTTATCGTCGTAACCTACGCACGTTACCGTCAGCTTGTAACGTCCGTCGGCAACGCCGCACAACACGAACGCTCCGCTTTCGTCGGTAACAGCCGTGCTTACGCCCGTGCTGTCGCCGTCGACCGGCTTTAGCGCAACCGTTGCACGCCATACGGCTCCACCGTCACCGTCGGCCACCCGACCTGACACGTTATTTGCTTTTGTCTGGGCGTTCACCGCAAACGTTACTAATATTGCCAATGATAAAAACACGCTTCTCATGATAAATTCCTTTCGTTTTATATTCAGAAAAGCCAAAACCGTGCCAAAACCATAAACACGCTGTAAACCAACAACTTAGCACAAACAGTCCTTTTGCCCGTTGTCTATTTTTTAGACACTTACTGTCTAAAATTCATACAATGGGCGAATAAAACATTTCGTTACAAACAAAAACAAAATCAATAAAAAGCCAAAAACATCAAATAACAGACATGAATAATCAAGCAGTATGTGGGGTTATGCGGTTTTACGGTTTTGGGGTTTTGGGGTTGTGAGGTTGTGAGGTTTTACGGTTATGAGGTTTTACGGTTGTGAGGTTTTACGGTTGTGAGGTTTTACGGTTATGAGGTTGTGAGGTTATGTGGTTGTGAGGTTATGTGGTTGTGAGGTTATGTGGTTGTGAGGTTATGTGGTTATGTGGAAAGTAAGAAGTCTGTGGCATTTTGTCATTCCGGG
>CALUFA010000077.1 GCA_944319795.1 uncultured Prevotella sp.
GTGAAGAGCGGATACGTGGGCAACATACTGCCGAGGGGCGAGCACCACTACGGCCAGTGGATGAACAACCACTACCTGTACGCCCTGAAAGAGGCCGCGAAGCATAAGATAATGGTCAACGCCCACGAGGCCGTGCGCCCCACCGGGCTGTGCCGCACATGGCCCAACCTTATCGGCAACGAGTCGGCGCGCGGCACCGAGTACCAGGCTACGGGCGGAACGAAGACCATGCACGTAACCGTGCTGCCCTTCACTCGCCTGAAAGGAGGCCCGATGGACTACACGCCCGGCATATTCGAGATGGACATGAAGAAGCTCAACCCCAACAACACGTCGCACGTAAACGCCACGATAGCCAACCAGCTGGCCCTTTACTGCACGATGTACAGCCCGCTGCAGATGGCCGCCGACCTGCCCGAGAACTACGAGAGGCACATGGACGCGTTCCAGTTCATCAAGGACGTGGCCTTAGACTGGGACGACTCGCGCTACCTCGAGGCCGAGCCCGGATACTACGTCACAGTGGCGCGCAAGGCCAAGGGCACGGGCAACTGGTTCGTAGGCTGCGTGGCCGGGCAGAAGGAGCACACCTCGAAGCTGTCGCTCGACTTCCTCGACAAGGGCAAGAAGTACGTGGCCACCATCTACGCCGACGCCAAGGACGCCGACTATAAGACCAACCCTGCGGCCTACACGATAACCAAGGGCATCGTGACGGCCAAGACCAAGCTCACCCTGCGCGCCGTAGAGGGCGGCGGATACGCCATAAGCCTGTTCGAGATAACGGACGGGGCGCAGGCCGAGGGACTCAAGAAACTTTAACCTACAAAGCCCGCCGCAGGCCGGAAGACGGCAAACGGCGCTCCATACGGCGGCCTACGGCGCGCCGTAAGGCAACCTTTTGCAACGCCGAAGACGGCTGTTTACAACACGCTTACAATCAAAGTGTTATACATTTGGTCAAGACGCGCCCCGGCCACGGCCGGAACGCCGCCGCCCGGGGCGCGCGTCTTTGCCCAGCCCTACGCCGCGCGGGCCACGGCTAATCGAACTAACCTTTAAAATAACTATACATGAAAGTATTAAGCAATGCATTTACGAAGATGCTGCTGGCCCTGCTGCTGGGTGTCGTGTTACCCTCGGCGGCGCTGGCCCAGCAGCTGAAAGTGAGCGGCACGGTGACCGACCAGAAGGGCGAGACAGTCATCGGCGCCACCGTGAAAGTGAAAGGCGGCCCGGCTACGGCCGCCGCGATAACCGACTTCGACGGCCGCTTCGCCATCGAAGCGCCGTCGGACGGCACGCTGACCGTAAGCTACATAGGCTACGCCACGCAGGACGTGGCCGTGGGCGGCCGCACGCAAGTCGACGTCGTGCTCAAGGAGGACAACGAGATGCTCGACGAGCTCGTAGTAGTAGGCTACGGCACTATGAAGAAGAGCGACCTTACCGGCTCGGTGGGCTCGCTCGGCGCCAAGGACATCAACAACAACTCGGTGAACAACATCGGCTCGGCCATACAGGGAAAAATCTCGGGCGTGCAGATAGTCGACGCCGGTAAGCCGGGCGACAACGTGAACATCAAGATACGCGGACTCGGCTCGATAAACAACTGCGACCCGCTCGTGGTGATCGACGGAGTGCCCACCGACCTCGGGCTCAACGCCATCAACATGGCCGACGTTGACCGCCTCGACGTGCTCAAGGACGCCTCGGCCACGGCCATCTACGGCTCGCGCGGCGCCAACGGCGTGGTGATGATAACCACCAAGCGCGGCGCCGAGGGCAAGAGCACGCTGTCGGTTTCGGCCAACGTGTCGGTGCAGAACGCCGCCAACGTGCCCGAGCTGCTCGACGCGGCCCAGTACGCCGCCCTCAGCAACGAGATGATGGTGAACAGCGGGCGCACGCCCAACCCCGAGTTCGCCGACCCGGCGGCCCTCGGCCGCGGCACCGACTGGATGGACGAGCTGCTGCGCACGGGCGTGATGCAGAACTACACGGTAAGCTATTCGGGCGGCAACGACAAGTCGCACTACTACATCTCGGGCGGTTTCCTCGACCAGTCGGGCATCGTGCGCAGCGTAGGCTACCGCCGCTTCAACTTCCAGGCCAACACCGACGCCCAGGTGACCAAGTGGCTCAAGCTGTCAAACAACCTCACGTTCAGCGCCGACGAGAAGAAGTCGGGCTCTTACAGCATCGGCGACGCCATGAAGGCCCTGCCCGTGCAGCCCGTAAGGAACGCCGACGGCACATGGAGCGGCCCCGAGGGCAACGCCGAGTGGTACGGCAGCATACGCAACCCGATAGGCACAACCGAGGTGAACCACAACAAGACCAACGGCTACAACTTCCTCGCCAACATAACGGCTGAAATACAGTTCGCCAAGTGGCTCAAGTTCCGCAGCACCTTCGGCTACGACGCCAAGTTCTGGTTCGACGACAACTATACGCCCAAGTACGCCTGGAAACCCACCCCCGTGGAGGAAAGCTCGCGCTACAAGAGCACCAACAAGTCGTTCACCTACCTGTGGGACAACTACTTCCTGTTCGACTACACCATAGCCGACGACCACAACATCAGCGTTATGGCCGGAATGTCGGCCCAGTGGAACGACTACGACTACTACTCGGCGCAGAAGAACGTGTTCCAGTTCGACAACGTACACGAGTTCGACAACGGGCAGAAAATGTACTCGATGAACGGCAACATGACCGAGTGGGCGCTACTCTCATACATGGCCCGACTCAACTATTCATACAAGGACCGCTACCTGCTAACGGCCACCGTGCGCCGCGACGGCTCGAGCAAGTTCGGCCCGAAGCACCGCTGGGGTACTTTCCCGTCGGCCTCGGCCGCATGGCGCATCACCGAAGAGAAGTGGTTCCCTAAGACAACGTTCCTCGACGACTTGAAAATCCGCGTGGGCTACGGCGTCACCGGCAGCCAGGCCAGCGTAGGCAGCTACGGCTACCTGGCACAATACAACACAGCCGAATACCCCCTCGGCACGGCGGGCAACGTGCAGACCGCGCTCTACTCGTCGGCCCTCGCCAACCCGTACATACACTGGGAGGAAGTGGCGCAGACCAACTTCGGCGTCGACGCGTCGTTCTTCAACTCGCGCGTCGTGCTCTCGCTCGACGCGTACATAAAGGAAACGCGCGACATGCTCGTTAAGGCCGCCATACCGATAACCTCCGGATTCGAGGACACCTCGACCACATACACCAACGCCGGACGCGTAAGCAACAAGGGATTCGAGATGAGCCTGCGCACCGTCAACTTCGAAAAGCCCCTCCGCTGGGAGACCACGCTCACGGCTACGTACAACCGCAACAAGATAAAGGACCTCAACAGCGACGTGCCTTACTACGTAAACCAGGTCAACAACTCGTATGTCACCATGCTGGCCGACGGTTATCCCATCAACGTGTTCTACGGATACGTTACCGACGGGCTGTTCCAGAACCAGCAGGAAGTCAACGACCACGCCGTACAGCCCGGCGCCGAGCCCGGCGACATACGCTTCCGCGACCTTAACAACGACGGCGTAATCAACGACGAAGACCGCACCGTGCTCGGCAACCCGAACCCTACGTGGCTCTTCTCGATGAACAACACGCTCGCCTACAAGGGCTTCGAGCTGTCCGTCTACCTGCAGGGCGTGGCCGGAAACAAGATTTTCAACGCCAACAACATCGACAACACCGGCATGGCCACGGCGTACAACCAGACTACTGACGTGCTCAACCGCTGGACGGGCGAGGGTACGAGCAACTTCATGCCGCGCGCCGTCTACGGCGACCCGAACAACAACAACCGCGTATCCGACCGCTTCGTCGAGGACGGCTCGTACCTCCGCCTGAAGAACATAACGCTCGCTTACAACTTCCCGGAGAAGTGGCTCTCGAAAATCGGCATAGAGGCCATGCGCCTGTCGTTCTCGTGCGAGAACGTCGCCACGATAACGTCATACTCAGGCTTCGACCCCGAGGTAGACATAAACGGCATCGACCTGTCGCGCTACCCCATCTCAAGGACGTTCAGCTTCGGCCTAAACTTTAACTTCTAAACCATCAACGACAATGAAAACGATAAGAAACATAATACTGGCAGGCGTAACGGCGGCGGCCCTGTCGTCGTGCTCAGACTTCCTCGACCTGTCGCCCCACAACACGCTCGACCCCGAGACAACCATGACCGACGACGTAGCCAAGGCCCTTACGCTGGGCTGCTACCGCACGCTCCAGTCATCCAACATGTACAACCAGCGCATCTGGACGCTCGACATCGTGGCCGGAAACAGCGAGGTAGGAGCCGGAGGCGGCACCGACGGCATAGAGACAATACAGGCGGCAGACTTCATCGCGCAGAGCGACAACGCAATGGCGTTGTACCTTTGGCGCTCGCCGTGGGTCGGCATAGGCCAGTGCAACACTACGATACAGAGCCTTAACAGCGCTTCGGGAGTGTCGGAAGAAATCAGGAACCAGAGCCTCGGCGAGGCGTATTTCCTCCGCGCGCACTACTATTACATCCTCGTGCGCCTGTTCGGAGGCGTGCCCCTGCGCCTCGAGCCGTTCAACCCGGGCGACGACACGGCCATAGCACGCGCCACGAAGGAAGAAGTGTACGACCAAATCATCAAAGACTGCCAGGAAGGCATCGACCGACTGCCGGCCAAGGCCGACTACGCCGACGAGGACAAGGGCCGCGCCTGCCGCGAGGCCGCAATGGCCATGATGGCCGACATATACCTTACGCTCGCCCCGGACAACAAGGAGTATTACGCAAAGGCCGAAGACTTGTGCAAGGGCATCACGGCAATGGGCTACGACCTGTCCGCCTGCAAGTACGAGGACAACTTCGACGCGACCATCAACAACGGGCCTGAGTCGCTCTTCGAAGTGCAGTACAGCGGCAGCACCGAGGAGGACTTCTGGGGCAACAATCCGCAGATGTCATGGCTGTCATGCTTCATGGGGCCGCGCAATTCAGACATGGTGGCCGGCAGCTACGGCTGGAACCTGCCCACGCAGGAGTTCGTCGACCAGTACGAGGACGGCGACCTGCGCAAGGACCTGACCGTGTTTTACGACGGATGCCCGCCGTTCGACGGCAAGGAATACAAGAGCTCATGGTCGAACACGGGCTACAACGTGCGCAAGTTCCTCGTCACGAAGTCGGTTTCCCCCGAGTTCAACACGTCTCCGGCCAACTTCGTCGTCTACCGATACGCCGACGTGCTGCTGATGGAGGCCGAGGCGCTCAACGAGCAGGGACTTACCGACGAGGCGGCCGCACCGCTCAACATAGTGCGCCGAAGGGCCGGGCTGCCTGACGTGTCGGGGCTCAGCCAGGAAGAGATGCGCGACAAGATAATACACGAGCGCCGCGTCGAGCTGGCCTTCGAAGGCCACCGCTGGTTCGACATGATACGCCTCGACCACGGCGACTACGCCATAAACTTCCTGCGCGGCATAGGCAAGGGCAACGTAACGAAGGACCGCCTGCTCTTCCCCATACCGCAGACGGAAATCGACGCCAACCCACTATTGAAGCAAAACCCAGGTTACTAATACTTTAACTAAAAACTAAGGACATGAGAAAACATATATTAAGACCGCTGCTCATAATGCTCGGCTGCGCCGCCTTGGGCGCCTGCGCCGACGACGACTACACCGAGCTGAACAAGGGCGAGGCCGAACTCGCGCTGACGGCGAGCGGCGAAGAGATAACGCTTAACGAGGCCGAGCACGCCGAGAACGCGCTCACGCTGACATGGACGACGGGCACCAACCACGGCACGGGCAACCGCATAACCTACAAACTAGAGCTGGCCGAGGCCGGAACGGGCTTCGCCGACCCGTACACCGCGGCCGACGGCATGACGCAGCAGTACTCGTGGTCGGCCACGACCGAGCAGCTCAACTCGCTGCTGCGCGGCAACTTCGGCCCGAAAGCCGGCAACAGCTACGCCGTAGAGGCCCGCGTGACGGCCACCGTGGCCGGCGGAGGCGGAACGCAGACGGCCACCACGGCGTTCAACGTAACGGCCTACGAACCCGTAACGCCGACGCTCTACGTAACCGGAACGGCCACCGAGGGCGGCACCGACCTTACGAAGGCCGCCGAGATGACACGCACCGACAACGGCCGGTTCACCTACACGGGCTACTTCAACGCCGGAACGTACAAGTTCATAACCACCCTCGGCGCAGAGCTGCCATCATACAACCGCGGCGCCGACGGCTCGATAGTGCTGCGCACGTCGGCCGACCAGCCCGACGACCTCTTCGAGATAACCGAGGCCCACGACTATACGATGACCCTCGACCTGCTCGCAGGCACGATAGCCGTCGAGAAGTCTGACGGGCAGAAGCCGGCCTACGACCGCATATACTTCGTCGGCGACGAAAACGGATGGGGCTTCGACGAGATGAGCCAAGACCCGCTCGACCCCTACCTCTTCCGCTACGGCCGCGAGTTCACCGTCGGCAAGGAGTTCAAGTTCGGCACGATGAGCGGCAGCTGGGAGAACATGTACAAGGCCACCCAGCCCAACGCGCCCTACACCGACACGTCGGTGGCCTTCGTGGCAGGCTTCGACCCCGACAACAAGTGGTACCTCAACGCCGACGAGACCGGCAAGGCATACAAGATATGCCTCGACATACGCACGGGCAAGGAACGCATGCTGATGGCCCCCTTCACGCCTTACGACGGGATATGGCTCATAGGCGACGCCACGCCGGCCGGATGGTCGCTCGACGCGGCAGAGCCAATGGCAAAAGACGCCTCAAACCCATACGTGATGACATGGACCGGAACGCTCAACACGGGCGAGCTGAAGTTCACATGCGACAGGAAGGGCGACTGGATGGGAGCATGGTTCATGTCGGCCGAGAACGGCGCCGCACCCACCGGACAGGAAGAAAAGACGCTCTTCATCGACAAGTCGAGCGACGCCCTCAAGGCACAATACCCCGACGTGAACGTGAACGACGTAGACAACAAATGGAAGATATCCGAGGCCGGAACGTACACTATCACGCTCAACCAGCTTACCGAAACAGTAACAATCGCAAAACAATAAGACAATGAGAAAACTCATATATTCAACCGTCGCGCTGCTTGCGCTATGGTCGTGCAGCGACGACGACAACGTGACGGCAAAGCCCGACGTAGACATTACGGGCGGAGTTACCAACGTGGTAAAGGTCAACGCCGACCTCACCGTAAGCCTCTCGACCGACAAGGCGTGCTACAAGCCCGGCGCTACGGTGACCTTCACCGCCGAAGGCGACATGCCGGCCGGAGCCAAGATACGCTACCGCAACGGCTCCGAAGTCGTAGGCGAACAGGCCGCCGCAGGACGGACGTGGACATGGACGGCCCCCTCGGCCGACTTCACCGGCTACCTCGTCGACGTATACCGCACCGAGGCCGACGGCTCGGAGACCGTGCTCGGCACCATCGGCGTCGACGTGTCGAGCGACTGGACACGCTTCCCACGCTACGGCTTCGTGGCCACGTTCGACGCCTCGAAGACCGCCGACGGCGTAATCGAGCAGGAAATGGCCTTCCTCAACCGCTGCCACATCAACGGAGTGCAGTTCCAAGACTGGCACAACAAGCACCACTGGCCGCTCGGCGGCACGCGCGGCAGCCTCGACCCCGTATACAAGGACATAGCCAACCGCGACGTACACACATCGGTAATAAAGAAATACATCGACGTGCAACACTCATACGGCATGAAGGCCATGTTCTACAACCTCTGCTTCGGCGCCCTATCCGACGCCGCCCAAGACGGGGTCAAGGAGGAATGGTACCTCTTCAAGGACACCAACCACGCCACGAAAGACTCGCACGACCTGCCCGACTCGTGGAAAAGCGACATCTACCTCGTCGACCCGGCCAACGAGCAATGGCAGCAATACATAGCCGACAGGAACGACGACGTATACGCCAGCTTCGACTTCGACGGCTACCAGATCGACCAGCTCGGCGACCGCGGCAACCTATACACCTACGACGGCGGCAAGGCCAACCTCCAACTCGGCTACGAATCGTTCGTAAAAGCCATGAAGCGGCGCCACCCCGGCAAGCGCCTCGTCATGAACGCCGTAAGCAGCTACGGCACATACTCGATAGCCCAAGGCGACGTAGACTTCCTCTACAACGAACTGTGGGACAGCGAAAGCTCGTTCAGCTCGATACGCGACATCATCCACAACAACGGGCTCTACGGCCGCAACAAGCTGCAGACCGTGTTCGCAGCCTACATGAACTACGCCAAGGCAGACGGCAAAGGCGAGTTCAACACCCCCGGAGTGCTGCTCACCGACGCCGTGATATTCGCGCTCGGAGGCGCCCACCTCGAACTCGGCGACCACATGCTCTGCAAGGAATACTTCCCCAACGACAACCTTGCCATGACGCAAGAACTAAAAGACGCCATCATAAGCTACTACGACTTCATGACCGCCTACCAAAACCTGCTGCGGGGCGGAGGCGCCGAAACCGACGCCGGCGTAAGCTCGACGTCAGACGTCAAGGTAGCCGCATGGCCGCCGGCCTTAGGCCAAGTAGCCTCGTTCGCACGCCAAGAAGACGGCAAGAAGATAATACACCTGCTCAACTTCACCGACGCCGACAACCTAAGCTGGCGCGACATGAACGGCACCATGCCCGAACCACGCCTCATCGAAGCCCTGCCCCTGCGCATGAAGGCAAGCACGAAAGTGAACAAGATATGGGCGGCCACCCCCGACGCGCTCGGCGGAGCCATGCAGGAACTGCCCTTCAAGCAAGCCGGAGGAGAAGTAACCTTCACCCTGCCGTCGCTGAAATACTGGACAATGATAGTCATAGAATAAAAACAAAAGCACAAGCACGGCAACAACACACACCCCACACATCGGGGGACGCGCCGCCCGGGCACACACGCCCCGGCAAAACGGCACACCGACAAGCGTCCGCCGCCCCCACGGCGGCGGACGCTTCCTTCCCAACACCGGCAAGGACACAACCGCCGCCCACGACCACCGGCAAGCCGCACCAACCCGGCAAACCCCTGTAAGCCACACCAACCACGCAAGCCCCTGTAAGCCACACACTTACAAAAAGCCGCCCAACACCCTGCGAAAAACGGCAAAACAGACACCAAAACACCACCAACGGCAACCCAAAAGGCCCCGACAAAAAAAGACACTACACACCATACCCAAACACCCACACCGCACCGCACAACAAGACATCAATACAACGGCCGTTAATATGAAAAAACATCCCAACATAACCAGCCGCGCCCCGACGGAAACCACACAAAAAACCACCGCCGCCACGCTGCGGCCAGCCCAAAAATCCGTACCTTTGCACAAAGACAGACATCCGGCGTGTCCGAAAAGCCGAATGGTGAAGAGTTGTGATTTGCTTTAAAATTCGTATCTTTGCACAAAGACAAACATCAAAAAGTATTGCATTTATTATTTTTTATTGGTTGTGATTTGCTTTAAAATTCGTATCTTTGCACAAAGACAAACATCAACACCACGGCAACCTTGCCACCCCTATTGGTTGTGATTTGCTTTAAAATTCGTATCTTTGCACAAAGACAAACATCGATAAATAAACGAATCTTAACAAAAGCTCTGTTGTGATTTGCTTTAAAATTCGTATCTTTGCACAAAGACAAACATCTGATGCCTATGTACCCACAAAATGAGTTGTGTTGTGATTTGCTTTAAAATTCGTATCTTTGCACAAAGACAAACATCGTCCGTCATATTTTCAATTAATTCCTTTTTGTTGTGATTTGCTTTAAAATTCGTATCTTTGCACAAAGACAAACATCCCTTTTTGAAAACAGACCGATGTGAGTTTTGTTGTGATTTGCTTTAAAATTCGTATCTTTGCACAAAGACAAACATCTTTTTTGTTAATATCTTTCATATTTTCGCTGTTGTGATTTGCTTTAAAATTCGTATCTTTGCACAAAGACAAACATCCGGCAGTACCGGCAGAACCACCATTCATCAGTTGTGATTTGCTTTAAAATTCGTATCTTTGCACAAAGACAAACATCACGTTGACTAAATATGTACTCCACCAAGTGTTGTGATTTGCTTTAAAATTCGTATCTTTGCACAAAGACAAACATCAACATCTTTCCAGATAAGGCGTATATGCTCGTTGTGATTTGCTTTAAAATTCGTATCTTTGCACAAAGACAAACATCCTGCAGAGTTAGTTGTCAAAAATAAATAAAGTTGTGATTTGCTTTAAAATTCGTATCTTTGCACAAAGACAAACATCGCACACCTCAAAAACACCTATGAAGATACGTTGTGATTTGCTTTAAAATTCGTATCTTTGCACAAAGACAAACATCAATTGCAAACTGTTGTAACTGATTCTGGTGTTGTGATTTGCTTTAAAATTCGTATCTTTGCACAAAGACAAACATCTGTAAATTTAGGATGTTTAGCTCTATATTTGTTGTGATTTGCTTTAAAATTCGTATCTTTGCACAAAGACAAACATCCATTCGTTTGAAGGTCTACGTAAGGGGTCTGTTGTGATTTGCTTTAAAATTCGTATCTTTGCACAAAGACAAACATCGCAGAACCAAAATCTTTAAACCAACCCATAGTTGTGATTTGCTTTAAAATTCGTATCTTTGCACAAAGACAAACATCAGCAGAAACATAATGAACTGAAGCTACATGGTTGTGATTTGCTTTAAAATTCGTATCTTTGCACAAAGACAAACATCCCATGTGGGCCAAGCGTTGCTGATTGAAAAGTTGTGATTTGCTTTAAAATTCGTATCTTTGCACAAAGACAAACATCAATTATAAAAAGATATAATGTAAGAGTAAGTTGTGATTTGCTTTAAAATTCGTATCTTTGCACAAAGACAAACATCAATCTTTGGGATAATTACAATAGCGCAGATGTTGTGATTTGCTTTAAAATTCGTATCTTTGCACAAAGACAAACATCCTATATCAGAATAGTTCGCATTAAGATACTGTTGTGATTTGCTTTAAAATTCGTATCTTTGCACAAAGACAAACATCAGAGTAAAAATATAGAATAACAGTAACAAAGTTGTGATTTGCTTTAAAATTCGTATCTTTGCACAAAGACAAACATCTTGTGCAAAAAAACAGTATACAAGTGAACAGTTGTGATTTGCTTTAAAATTCGTATCTTTGCACAAAGACAAACATCAATTGAGGTGATTTTTTTCGATTCACTTAAGTTGTGATTTGCTTTAAAATTCGTATCTTTGCACAAAGACAAACATCGAATTTCAATTAACTTTGAAAGTAGTCACCGTTGTGATTTGCTTTAAAATTCGTATCTTTGCACAAAGACAAACATCCATATTAATAAATATATGAGCAATATAGATGTTGTGATTTGCTTTAAAATTCGTATCTTTGCACAAAGACAAACATCTTTAATGCATGATTATTATATAAATTATAGTTGTGATTTGCTTTAAAATTCGTATCTTTGCACAAAGACAAACATCGTGTATTTAAAAAGGAATTGATTGAGGGAGTTGTGATTTGCTTTAAAATTCGTATCTTTGCACAAAGACAAACATCAAAGCAAAAGCACAATTTAACGAATTGTAGTTGTGATTTGCTTTAAAATTCGTATCTTTGCACAAAGACAAACATCGCGTTAATAGGGTGTAATCAGTATCTCAAGTTGTGATTTGCTTTAAAATTCGTATCTTTGCACAAAGACAAACATCAAAATTTATTAGTATTTAACAAAATCAAGTGTTGTGATTTGCTTTAAAATTCGTATCTTTGCACAAAGACAAACATCAAAGTGTTTGTTCTGAAAACATGAAAGAAGGTTGTGATTTGCTTTAAAATTCGTATCTTTGCACAAAGACAAACATCGATAACTCTTGAGTACTTGGGAAAAATGGCGTTGTGATTTGCTTTAAAATTCGTATCTTTGCACAAAGACAAACATCAAAATCAGAAAAATGATACTTGCTTTTGCGGTTGTGATTTGCTTTAAAATTCGTATCTTTGCACAAAGACAAACATCAAATCAGAAAAATGATGTTATCTTTTGCGGTTGTGATTTGCTTTAAAATTCGTATCTTTGCACAAAGACAAACATCGTTAAATAAACCTTGCATATTATATAATGGTTGTGATTTGCTTTAAAATTCGTATCTTTGCACAAAGACAAACATCAGCTGTAAAGGCATTCTTAAATGACAAGTCGTTGTGATTTGCTTTAAAATTCGTATCTTTGCACAAAGACAAACATCTGCAAAAAGCTCTTGAGATTGCGAAAAGATGTTGTGATTTGCTTTAAAATTCGTATCTTTGCACAAAGACAAACATCTCAGTCAAGCCCTCAATTAATTCTTTTTTGGTTGTGATTTGCTTTAAAATTCGTATCTTTGCACAAAGACAAACATCTAAATAAATAATAAATTATTGACGTGAAAGTTGTGATTTGCTTTAAAATTCGTATCTTTGCACAAAGACAAACATCCACTTGAATTTTTAGGTAAAACGGCGGAAAGTTGTGATTTGCTTTAAAATTCGTATCTTTGCACAAAGACAAACATCAATCACGTAAAAAATACAAAGCATCTTGATGTTGTGATTTGCTTTAAAATTCGTATCTTTGCACAAAGACAAACATCTTGAGATTGGTCGCAGTATGAGCCTTTGAAGTTGTGATTTGCTTTAAAATTCGTATCTTTGCACAAAGACAAACATCCATGGACGAGAGTTATTACACAAAGAAGTAGTTGTGATTTGCTTTAAAATTCGTATCTTTGCACAAAGACAAACATCAGAACGTAGCCGTAAGTGACCGCCAAGGCAGTTGTGATTTGCTTTAAAATTCGTATCTTTGCACAAAGACAAACATCATTGTTAAGAAAATAAATAGATGTAGGAGAGTTGTGATTTGCTTTAAAATTCGTATCTTTGCACAAAGACAAACATCAAAATTGAAAAAAAAGGTAAAATAATTAATGTTGTGATTTGCTTTAAAATTCGTATCTTTGCACAAAGACAAACATCCATCAAATTCAACAGAGCCACGACCAACAGTTGTGATTTGCTTTAAAATTCGTATCTTTGCACAAAGACAAACATCTTATAAAAAAATTATAGCAATTTTAATAAGTTGTGATTTGCTTTAAAATTCGTATCTTTGCACAAAGACAAACATCCTCTTGATGGAAGGAAAGACCATCGTTAATGTTGTGATTTGCTTTAAAATTCGTATCTTTGCACAAAGACAAACATCTTCCAATATTTAATTATCTGATGCAAGCGGTTGTGATTTGCTTTAAAATTCGTATCTTTGCACAAAGACAAACATCCGCCTCGGCTTGGCGAAGTGCGAGAATGGAGTTGTGATTTGCTTTAAAATTCGTATCTTTGCACAAAGACAAACATCTGTTATCATATATACATATACAACATAAGGTTGTGATTTGCTTTAAAATTCGTATCTTTGCACAAAGACAAACATCTCATAACAAAACGAATATATTTGTATATGGTTGTGATTTGCTTTAAAATTCGTATCTTTGCACAAAGACAAACATCGCCGTGAGTCTCCTTTTTTTATCACATGCAGTTGTGATTTGCTTTAAAATTCGTATCTTTGCACAAAGACAAACATCTTAAAGATTGAAGTTTAACTTATAAATGCTGTTGTGATTTGCTTTAAAATTCGTATCTTTGCACAAAGACAAACATCACGATGTCGGCAATAAGCTGATAATCAGTGAGATAAGCAACAAAATAGAAAAAGGGAAAGATGGTTGTCCGAACAAATAATCCGACCTTATGGGTCGGATTATTTGTTTCTAATAACAGGGCCGTAAGATGCCCATACGGCTGAACGGGAAGGCTGGAATGCCGTTTAGATAGAGGAAACGGGACGGCGGATAAGTTAAACAAACATAAATATCAGGCACGAATGTTAGTTATGTCAGAACAGTTCGAGCTGCTGCCCGGGGGCGTTGGGCTCTACGGGTTTCTTGCCGTAGAAAAGCTCGATGGCTCCGAACTGCTTGTCGGTTATGCATAGCACGCCCACGTGTCCGTATTTTGGGAGGAACGACTTTACGCGCCTGATGTGCACCTGGGCGTTCTCCATGCTGGCGCAGTGGCGCACGTAGATGGAGAACTGGAACATGGTGAAGCCGTCGCGCTGCAGGTTCTTGCGGAAAAGGGCGTATGCCTGCTTGTCGCGCTTGGTCTCGGTCGGTAGGTCGAAAAACACGAGTATCCACATAATCCGGTATTCGCTGAAACGGGAAGACATTTTTTAAAGGTGAAAAGGTGAAAAGGTAAAAAGGTAAAAAAGTAAAAAAGTAAAAAAGGTGGGGAAGGTGGGAAATATATTACGTAACGTCTGTTTACACCCCCCAACAACCGCATAACCCAACAACCGCACAACCCGATAACCGCACAACCTTATAACCGCAAATCAGGATAGGCTATGCGGCGCGCCTCGCCCGTGAAGCACTTGTAGAGCGAGGCCGTTGTCTGCGTGGCGGCCACCATTAGCGGGCTGCGCTTGCCGCCTATCTTTACGTCGATTACAGGTATGCCGAGCAGGCGCATCTTAAGTTCCTTGGTTAGGTCGGCGGGCACGTTGCCGCGCATTTCTACGGCGATGCCGTGTACGAGCCGGTCTACGTAAGGGCGGTAAGGCTCCATCACGTCGTCGGCCAAGCAGTAGGCGTTGTATCGGTTGTGGTGGTGTATGCCGAGCGTGGGCAGCAGCCCGCTCGACACGAGCGAGCGGGCCACTACGGCGCGCAGTATGGCGTAGCCGTAGTTGAGCAGGTTGTTTGGCGGCGCGCCTTCGCGGTCGCGCGTGAACGGGCCGGGCACGGGCACGCCGGCGAACAGGCTTTTCCAATAGTACGCCGCGGCGCGGGCCTCGAGGTTGTCGGCGTCGCCGCTGCGCACGTCGGCCGACCAGCGGCGCATGCATCCCGTCTCTGCCCCGGCGCACTCGGCCAGCACCTCTGCCTGGTTGTCGATCTTCGCCTTCACCGTCTGCTGCCAAAGCTGCTTCTTCAGCGGTATCGAGGCGCTTATCTGGTCGCGGAAGCGTTCGCTCTGCACGGTGTTGCCGCACAGGGGCAGCATCAGGCCCACGGGCATGCCCCGGCCGTCGCACGTAACGACGGCGCAGTTGTTTTCCAACAACGCCTCGAGCAGTCCGTGCGTAACGGTTATCCGCCTGTTGTCGAGCACAGCCACGCCGATGTCCTCCACCGGTATCGTCCTTACGGCCTCTCGCTTCAGCGCCTCGGGCACTCCGGCCTTCTCCGCCTCGGGCAGCCGGATAACCATCTGCCTGTCTTTCAGCGAGAGATAGGCCGGAGAGGTGAAGCATAGTGTGCGCTTAATCATGGCTACTTCGTTTTTTTATTAGTATTCGCCTACGGCAACTATTTGGCCGAGGTGGTTGACACGGACTTTGACTATACCTTTTATGCCTGAAAGCCCACAACGTTTCCATGTAATACCGACTAATTCTTTCTTATCCTCAACCGTAGTTTCCAAATGGTGTCTAAAGAAATAATCTTTTATTGTAAACTTCTGCACCCTGAACAGGTTCTTGCTTATATCGGCGTAGTTCTTAGGATCGAGCAAGTCGGTTTCCTTCGGGTCGAAGCCAGTCTGTTCGTTAGGGAAAACGAAATATTCGTTCTGTTTCATCGTGAAGAGGAACTGCCAGCCTTCGTCCTTTTTGTAATCGCGGTCGATTACGGGCAGATGCTGTATGGCGCGGGCCGTGGCTTCGTAGAACGACACGACGTGTTCCTGCAGGTTGCCGTCGGCGTCGCGGAATATGGCCACATGGTGGTTGTTGCTCGTGCTTACGAAGTCGACGGGCTGTCGGCGGCCGTCGGCGTCGAGCACGGGCCTGCCGCGGTCGTCGCGCTTGTCGTGCAGCGCAACGGCGTTGCTTACGCCTGTGATGGTGACGCGCTTTATCCTTATGCCTTTTTCCTTGTTGAGCCAGATCGGGTTTTCGTCGAGGTTGGAGAACGCTTTTTGGGCGTCGCCGCCGAACTGTCCGAGGCGTTCCTTAAGTATGTCTCTCACCCGTTTGTCTATCACTTTGTCAACTTTCAAGTCTTTCGACACTTCCTTACGTTGCGTGAATATGTTTTGAAGCGTTACGGTTTTCACTTTCGACGGAACTTTGCGTGTGTGCGACTTGTCGGTGAACAGTGGGTTCTTGTCGAGGCTGTTCTTTCCGGTAAACGCCTTTTTGGCGTCGCCGCGGCACATCCTCAGCCTTTCGAGCAGGGCCTCGCGGTAGCACTTGTCGGCCACGGTCATTACCTTTTCCTCGTTGAACGAGGCGTTTACTTTTTCCTCTTTCGTGTCGTAACGCCTTATGCTGCCGTATATTGTCTCGTTGTGCAGCTGTCCGCGCGGCGTAAGCTGCACTTTCTTCTTCACTCCGTTCTTCACCTTGATAATGTTCACGTTGCGCGTAACTACCTTGTTTTTTGCCTTTATCGAAACGAGCACGCTTTCGAGGTGGCGCTTCGCCTCGGCGCGGAACTCGTCGAGCGGCATCGGCGGACGGAACCTCAGCTTGCCGTCCTTGTCGCAGTAAAGTTCCTTACGCTCTATGCCGTATATGCTGCCGCCCTTGTCGCTGCGCGCGTTAAGGTTGTTAAGGTATTGTATGAAGCTCGGCTTGGTGAAGGCTATGGTCAGCGCGTCCATTGCGTGGTGGCGGTGGTCGTTGCGCTTAGTCCAGTCCTTTATGCGGCGTATGCGCCGCCCGTCCTTGTCCTGCACTATTTCGGTCAGCCCGAGCCGGTCGTACTTGTCCCAGTTAAGCTCCTTCATCATGTCTACGAGCTGCCAGTCCTCGCGCAGGCGGTCGGTAACCGACCCCGTGGTCGAAGTAACCCTCCTGGCCGCTTCCTCCAATATCTCGTGCGCCTTGCGGGCTATGTATTGCGTGTCGTTGAGGTCGCGGTTTATGAATCCGTCGGGTATGTCTTCCTCGGCCGTCAGCAGCCTGTTGCGCTTCGTCTTACTTATCGCGCCCTTGGCGAACATCGCCTCTACGCGTTTCTCGTAAGCGTCGAGTCCGGCCTTTTCGTATTTCCTGAGCACGTAGTCGCGCGCCGTCATGTTGCTTTTCTCTATGTTCACGCTCCTTGCCTCGAGCGTCTTGTTGGAGAAAGAGTCGTCGAAGAGCTTCGCCTGCGGAATGATGTGCTCCACGTCGAACTCCTTGCTGAACAGTTTTTCGCGCGGTATGTACGTATCCGAGTAAAGCGTATGGAATCCGTTTTCCTTCAGTTCGAGGTAAAGGCGGTATTTTATTATGTCGTTGCGGCTGGGGTTCTGCATGCCGAACTCTTCCTTAAGTTCCTTGCGGTAAGCGTCGTTCTCGGCCGTGGCCTTGTTTATCGCCTTCACCATCTCGTCGCGCTCGGCGGCGCTCTTCTTCAGCTCGCGCGCCATCTCGACGCGTATCTCGTCGGGGCGGCCGTATTCGGCGATTGCCGAGTTGACGACGTTTATCATCTGGTTCAATATCTTCTCGACGACGGGGTTGCGCAGCGAGCCCCTCGGCAGTTCTTCCAGCTTGTCCTTCAGTTGCTTGCTTTCTATCTCGTCTTTGGTAAGCGAGCGCGCCGAATGGCGGTAGCCGGCGTACTGGCACGCCGTGCTGTATTCCAGCCCGTCTTTCATGTAAGGCAGTATCCTGCGCATGGCTTTCGCGCTAAGGCTGCCGTAGTCAGGCTCTAACGCCAGGGCGGCTATCACGGCGGCATACTCCCTGTCGAAACCGTAAAGGGCCGTTATCTTGCCTATCAGCTTTTCGTCGCCCGTGTTCGACTTGTCGCCCTCGTAAGAATACAGCAAGTGCCACAACCTGTAAGCCGGCTGCGCGGCGAAAGCCTTGCCCTCGAGCGACGAGTCGAAGCGCAGAATGTCCGTATTGAAACCGAGCGCGCCGAATATCGGCTCAATTACGCCCGTCACTTCGCCGGCCGTCATCTTCGCGAAGTCGTAACTGCCGTGGCCGCTCATCTCGACTATCGCCTGGCACGCCTTCAAGAGCGCCGCCCGGGTTGTGTCGCCCTTTATCTCCTTATAGTTAAGGTCGAGCTCGGATGGGTTGTCGAAGAGCAGCTTCAGTATTTCCTTCTTGGTCATCTTCTCCTTGAAGGCCAGTTCCCTTACGAGCGTCTCCTTTTCCTCTTGCGTAAGGAAGCGCTTGCCGCGCTTGCGCGTCGTAACGTTGCCGAACAAGTCGGCCGGCCCGTCCTGCGCCACCTCGCCCTTAACCTGCACGTTGTTCACCGTCTGCCAAAGGCGGAACTCCTGGTATAGCGGCGACGACTTCGGCGCTGCTTTCAGCCCTATGGTGCGCTTCTTCATACGGCCGTCAACCTCTACTTCAACCTCGCGGCTCTCGAACTCGCAGAAGCCTACAAGACCCTTCTGCGACTTCAGCGGGCGCTGGTAGAATATAGTTATGTCGCGTATCTCGTGCTTCAGTTCAGGCGTAAGCTCCTTGTGCCACCCGGCCTGCGTCTCCCAGATGCGCTCGAACTCGTCAAGGTAGTCCTGGCGGTAGAACACTTGGTTCTTAAGGCTGCGGTTGGGGTCTTCGTCAAGCTCGGCCATCTGGTATTGGCCTACGGTCATGCCCTTGAAATACAGCTCCTTGCTGCGGTCGCTTATCGCCCCGAGGTATCCGCTCGAGTTCTTCATCTGCCCGTTTACTTTTTGCAACACTATGGCCAAACGCTCCAAGTCGAGCTTCGACCTCAGCGCCTCGTCGCGCCACTTATAGTTTTCAAGGCGCAGCGCGTCGCCTTTAGTGTCGCGCTTTATGCCCTTAATGTCAAACGGCGCTGCGCATACGGCCCAAGTCTGCTTCTCGTTCTTGCCGGCAAGCTCGTTCTTAAGCGCGTCGGTGAGCACGTCAGGATAAAACTGTTTCTGGAAATCCCATATCCTGTCGAACTCCGCCTGCAGGTCGGAACGGTAAAAGTCGGGCACGTACTTCTTGCCGTTCCTCAACAAGCCCAAGGCATACTGCCCCGGGGTAAGCCCCTCGTCGTACAGCCGCTTGGCCACCTCCATGCCGTCAATCAGCCGCCCGTCCTCGCCGTCCTGCCTGGCCTTGCGGCTGCTCTTATAGCCGCGCTTCTTGTTGATCATCAGCAGCACGCGGGCCAGTTCTTCGAGCGTCACCTCCTCAGTAGCAGCCTTCGCCCTAAGCCGGCGCGTCTCGAAAGTAGTACGGTTGCCGTGCTCGGCCAGCACCGTAGAGTCGGTTATCCACCCGTTGGCCTTCAGCAGGCCTACAAGACAGTCGCGGCGCATCTTGTAACGCTTAAGGTTGCGGCGCATGCCGCGCTTAAGAGTGCGTCCGGCACATGTGGATATACCTTTCCCGCTACAAAAGTCCTTCAAAGGGTCTTTACTTTCTTTTCCCGTTTTCGTACTTACGAAATCGTCGAGACTTATAATACGAGAGCCTATTTTTATTATCGACGACTTTTCGTTCTCATTCTCACTTTCATCCACCACGGCCCAGCCTATGCTGTTGGGGCCGAGGTCCAACCCGAATATCCTTTTCATGGCAAGAAATGTTTAATATAGTATTACCGTTTACAAAGATAGCGGTTTTTTGCGACAAAACGTTACGCCGAAACGCTTTTTTGCGGCGCCGTGCACACGCGGCCGGAGCCGTTGCCCCGGCTTGCGCCGTAAAAAAGACTTAAGGTGATAAAAAGGCGGCGTTATAACGAAAAATATCACAAAAGTAAATATTTATAGGCAAAAAATTTGTATATTATCATAAAATGATTATATTTGCAATCGGAACGTAAAATTTAAGTGTTATGTATAAAAGGTTTTCAGCATGGTGGTGGCGCAGCTCGGGATTGGGACAATCGTGGGTGGCGTAGCCGTGCGGATGAATTAAGAACACTAAGCGGACTTGTCGTTACTTACGGCAAGTCCGCTTCAGTTTTAATACAGCGTTAATACGGAGTTAATAATACGGCGGACCATCTTGCTTGACAAGAACGCCGGCAACTTAGAATAAGAACATAAACAACTTAAAAATACTTACAATTATGGAGAAACAGAGCTATTCTACGCCCGTCGGCGGATTCTACGGCGAGTTCGGCGGAGCGTTCGTGCCCGAGGCAGTAAGGGGATGCCTCGGCGAACTGCAAGACTCGTACCTCGGCATCATCGGCAGCGACGGCTTCAGGCAAGAGTTCCGCGCGCTGCTCAGAGACTACGTAGGCCGCCCCACGCCGCTCTACTTCGCCCGGCGCATGAGCGAGAAGTACGGCTGCCGCCTCTACCTGAAGCGCGAGGACCTGAACCATACGGGGGCGCACAAGATAAACAACGCCATAGGCCAGGCCCTCATAGCCCGGCGCATGGGCAAGCGCCACGTAATAGCCGAGACGGGCGCCGGCCAGCACGGAGTGGCCGTGGCGACGGCGTGCGCCCTGCTGGGCATGGACTGCAAGATATTCATGGGCAAGGCCGACGTGGCGCGCCAGCACGCCAACGTAGAGCGCATGCGCATGCTCGGGGCTGAGGTGGTGGCCGTGGCCGAGGGCAACATGACGCTGAGCCACGCCTGCACGGCGGCTATAAGATACTGGTGCGGCAACCCGGCCGACACGTTCTACGCCGTAGGCTCGGCCGTAGGGCCCCACCCCTACCCCGACCTCGTGGCGCGCCTACAGAGCGTAATATCCGAGGAACTGAAGGCGCAGCTCGCCGAGAAGACCGGGCGCGACCGCCCCGACTGCCTGATAGCCAGCGTGGGCGGAGGGTCGAACGCCGCCGGCACCGTGTTCCACTACGCCGACGACGAGCGCGTGCGCATAGTCCTGGCCGAGGCCGCCGGCGAGGGCCTCGACAGTGGGCGCACCGCGGCCACGCTCCACCGCGGCCGGCCGGGCGTACTGCACGGGTCGAGGATACTCGTAATGCAGACCCCCGACGGGCTGACCGACGAGGCTTACACCGTGTCGGCCGGGCTCGACTATCCCGGCGTAGGCCCCATGCACTGCAACATGGCCGCCGCAGGGCGCTGCGAGATAGTGGCCGTAGACGACGGCGAGGCCATACGCGCCGGATACGAGCTGACGCGCCTCGAGGGCATAATACCAGCGATAGAGAGCGCCCACGCCGTTGCCGCCCTCGGCAAGGTGAAATTCAACGGCGGCGACGACGTAGTAGTGCTGACCGTAAGCGGGCGCGGCGACAAGGACGTCGAGACGTATTTGCGGTTTTGAGGGTTGTGGGGTTATGGGGTTATGGGGTTTTGCGGTTGTGGGGTTTTGCGGTTGTGAGGTTTTGCGGTTGTGAGGTTATGCGGTTGTGAGGTTATGCGGTTTACGGTTATTGGGTTTACGGTTATTGGGTTTACGGTTGTGGGATTATTGGGTTATACGGTTATTGGGTTATACGGTTATTGGGTTTACGGTTATTGGGTTATACGGTTATTGGGTCTACGGTTGTGGGATTATTGGGTTATACGGTTATTGGGTTATACGGTAACATTACATGAGTCCGGCATAAAGATTTAAAAAGTAATGTCGGCATGTTGGATTTAAGCAGTCTGTTGCATTCTGTCATTCCGGGCTGGGACCCGGAATCCAGCATATTCAATCAAGTTTTTGTAAATGATGTTTACTGGATTCCGGGTCTCGGCCCGGAATGACAGAATGCAACAGACTGCTTAAATTTTACATTTAGATTAGAAATGATTTAATTTTCTTAATTCTTATGCCGAACTTGTGTATAACCCAATAACCCCATAACCGTATAACCGCAAAAAACATAACCGCAAAACCCAATAACCCAATAACCCAATAACCGTATAACCGCAAAACCCAATAACCGTATAACCCCATAACCGTATAACCGCAAAACCCAATAACCGTATAACCCAATAACCGTATAACCCAATAACCGTATAACCAATAACCGTATAACCAATAACCGTATAACCCCATAACCGCAAAAAAACATAACCGCAAATACGGCATATTGCCGTTCAGTATGCCGCATTTCGCGTTGTAAAAGGCGGCGTATCGCGGGGCGGAAGGAGGCAAACGGGAGAGTGTGGAAAAAGGTGTTGATAAGTGTGTTGATAAGCGGTGGGTTGTCAACCGAAAGCGGCGGGCCGACGGCACGGGGGTGGATATCAACAGGGTTGTTAAAGGAAAATAAGCAAGTTTTCAACGGTTTGATGGCCGAAAAATATATAAACTTATTAATTTTGCAGTCCGGCGGGCTATTGTGGACAACCGGCGTTAATGCCTGAAAGTCAGCGTGAAGATATTAAACTTTAGTGTTGACAACCATCGGCATTGTGTTTATAACTTAACCGCAAAGGATTTTCGGTGGAAGTTATCAACAAATCCACGGCATATCATAAGTGTTCATCCTGTTTTTTTAAAAGAAAGGAAAAAAGGATAATTATATTTATGCTGTGGAAAAGACGGGCCTATTGGGCTGATAGGGCTAATAAGCTGATAAGCCCTGTGTGCTTGTCTGCTGACAGCTTGTCTGCTTGTCTGCTGACAGCTTGTTTGCTTGTCTGCTGATGACTTGTCTGCTTGTCTGCTGACAGCTTGTCTGTTTTTTAAAAAGATAAAACAATGAAGGAAGAATGGAAACTGAAGGGCTGCATCGACCAGCCCGCGCCCGAGGGCGTTGACCTCGCGGCCGAGATTCGCAGGATGTGCAAGGAGAAGGACGCCGTGGTAATGGCGCATTATTATACGGACGGCGCGGTGCAGGACGTGGCCGACTTCATAGGCGACTCGCTGGCGCTGGCGCGCAAGGCTGCCGAGACCGAGGCTAAGGTGATAGTGATGTGCGGCGTGCACTTCATGGCCGAGACGTGCAGCCTGCTGTGCCCGGACAAGACGGTGCTCTGCCCCGACCTTAACGCCGGATGCTCGCTGGCCGACTCGTGCCGGGCGGAGGACTTGGCCGAGTTCAAGCGTGGGCACGAGGGCTACACCGTCGTGAGCTACGTGAACACTACGGCGGCCGTGAAGGCGCTGACCGACGTCGTGGTTACGAGCGGCAACGCCGAGCGGATAATACGCCGGCTGCCGGAGGACGCGAAGATAATATTCGGCCCCGACCGCCACTTGGGCGACTACGTGAACGCCGTTACTGGCCGCAACATGCTGCTGTGGCAGGGCGGTTGCCATGTGCACGGCCGATTCTCGGCCGGTGCCGTAAGGCGGCTTAAGGCGGCGAGGCCCGACGCCGTGGTGATGGCCCACTTGGAGTGCTCGGCCGACGTGCTGGCCTTGGCCGACGTGAAGGGCTCTACGGCCGTGATGCTGAAGCATGCCGAGGAGCATCCCGACCGCGCGTACATCGTGGCCACCGAGGCCGGCATCCTGCACGAGATGCGCAAGCGTTGCCCGTCGACGGAGTTCATACCCGTGCCGCCCGAGGGCGGTGGCGCGTGCAACGTGTGCGAGTATATGAAGCTGAACACGCTGCTCAAGGTGTATAACACGCTTAAGTACGGCTGGCCGGTGGTAAGCGTGCCCGACGACATAGCGCGGCAGGCCGTGAAGCCGATAAAGAGAATGTTGGAACTTTCTTAATGCATAATTTTTCAATGCATAATTCTTCAATGCATAATTCATAATGCATAATTCATAATGCATAATTCATAATGCATAATTCATAATGCATAATTCATAATGCATAATGCATAATAAGAAAATCCGCATTTGGCCAAATGATTCCACCTTCAATTAAGCAGTCTGTCGCATTCCGTCATTCCGGGCCGGGACCCGGAATCCAGTATAATACAACTTCTTTACTATAAAATGGATTTTTTTTGGATTCCGGGTCCCGGCCCGGAATGACGGAATGCGACAGACTGCTTAATTGAGGGTGAAGGAAATTATTCATTATACATTGAAAGAATTATTCATTATGCATTATGCATTGAAAAAATTATGCATTGGAAAATTATGAATTGTGCATTATGAATTATGCATTAAAAAAAATGAGGATACTGTTGATTGGCGACGCCAGTTTCGTTCATGCCACGCTGCGCCGGGGGTTGGCCGAGCGCGGCCACGACGTTGTGCTGATGTCTGACGGTAACGGGTGGCACGACTCTCCGCGCGACATCGACCTGCGGCGCGACATGAGACGGGGAAAGTTGGGCGGACTGGGCGTAGTGCTCACCCTGCTGCGCAACCTGCCGAGGCTCGTAGGCAACGACGTTGTGCACATACACAATTACCAGTTCGTGCCGCTGATGCCGCGTTGGAACACGTTGCTGCTGCGCTTCCTAAAGCGCTTCAACCGCTGCGTGGTGAAGGGGTGCTACGGCGACGACCCTCAGGTGCTTGAGATGCAGCTTAAGGGCGTGCCGAGGTATTCCGACATGTATTGGGGCGGGTCGGTGCGCAACGCCGTTGAGAACCGCCCGAGGCTGGCCGAGCAGCGGCTGCCCGAGTTCGTGGCCTGCTGGCGCGAGTCGTCGTTGAAGGCCGACGCTCTGCTGCCCTGCCTTTACGAGTATTGGCTGGCCTACGACGTAGAGCCTTTCCGCGCCAAGCTGCGCTACATGCCGCTGCCGGTGCGCATTCCGGATGTTGCGCGGGTTAAGGGCACGGGGGCCAAGGTGAAGGTGCTCGTAGGTGTGCAGAGCAAGCGCGAGTATATGAAGGGGGCCACGAAGATTGCCGGGATGGTAAGCGAGGTTGCTCGCCGCCATCCCGGGCGGTTGGACGTAAGGTATGTCGAGGACGTGCCCTACGGCGAGTATTGCGCCCTGCTTGAGGCCTGCGACGTGCTTGTAGACCAGTTTTACAGCTATACTCCGTCGATGAACTCTCTTGCGGCAATGGCCCGTGGCACGGTTGTCATAGGCGGCGGCGAGGAGGAGTATTACAGGTTTATCGGCGAGGACGTGCTCCGCCCGATAATCAACGTCAGTCCGGAGAAGAGCTTCGACGACAACGTGGCCGCGATAGAGCGCGCCCTTACGGCTCCGGGCGGCGTAGAGAGCCTGTCGCGCCAGAGCATAGAGTTCGTAAGGAAATATCATGATTACAGGCTCGTTGCCGCCGAGTGCGAGCGGATTTACAGCGGCTTATTGGGCTGATAGGGATTTTAGTTTGTATGGATATCCGTAATAAGGCAACTGGTTCCACCCTCTTTTAAGAAGTCGGTAGCATATTGTCATTCCGGGCCGGGACCCGGAATCCAATGTATGCATCCTCGTTATATAATTATATGGGTGTTTTCTGGATTCCGGGTCCCGGCCCGGAATGACAATATGCTACCGACTTCTTACGGTTTAGAATGGATTCCTTTTCATTATACCGAACTAACGTTATTTTACCATCCTTCAAGGAATTTCCTCTTCCATTCTTCCATTATCTTTTCTTTGCCGAACCTTCCGGCCGCCGCCGGGGCGTTGGCGCCGTATTCGGCCCTCAGCCGTTCGTCGCCGGCCATGCGGCTTAGTGCCCGGGCGAAGGCCGCCGTGTCGCCCTGCGGCGTTATAATGCCGTTGTGGCCGTTGCGAATGATGTCGCGCGCGCCGTACTTGAAGTCGGTCACCACCGAGGGCAGTCCGGCGGCCTGCGCCTCGATGAGCGTCATGGGCAGTCCCTCGTAGCGCGACGTCATAAGGTGCAGGCTGTAGTCGGCGTAGCGTTCGGTCATTTCCTCGCAGCGCCCTTTCAGTGTTACGCTGCCGTCGAGTCCGAGCGCCGTTATCCGCCGTTGCAGGCTTGCGTGCAGCGGGCCAGCGCCGTATATGTCGAGCCGCCAGCCCGTGGTGTCGGCCGCCGCGGCCTTCCAGCAGTCTATCATTATGTCGAAGCCTTTCTGCTCTTCGAGCCTTCCTACGGCTACGGCTCGCTTCACCGAGTAGTCGGCCGCGCGCCTTTCGGGCTGGTAGACGAAGTTTGGTATCACTTCCACCCTCTTGGCCCGTTTGTATTCACGGGCGTCGCCTTCGGTTAGGCATACTACGGCGTCGGCCTTCAGTTCGGTCAGGAAGAACATTCGGTGGTAAGGGGTAAAGCTCCTTGCCGAGTGCGACTCGTATATTTTCCTTGCCCTTCCGTGGTAGAAGGGCAGCAGCAGGGCGCCGAGCGCGGTGGTGAAGAATATTATGTCGGGGTCGAGGCTTTTTAGCGTTCTGTTTAACCTCCGGGCGGCCTTAACGAGCGTTGCCGCGCGGTTGGCGGTTGTGGCTATCGGGCCTGCGCCCTTGGCTGCCATCGGCACGTCGAGGAACACCAGTCTTACGCTGCCGTCGAGGGGGTACGTTTGCCTCGGCGTGTCGCGGTAGACCGATACGAGCGTAACCTCGTGGCCCCACTCCGAGGCCATTACGTTGGCCTTTTCGGACACTATGCGTTCAACTCCGCCGTTCACGTAGTAGTCTTCAACGATGTAGGCTATCTTCATTTCCGTGTCAGTAGTTTGAATATCTTGCACGACAGCCTGAGCCCCAGTGTGTCGAGCATCAGGGCTTTCAGCCAGTCCTTGCCCCCGGCGTAGCGGCCCGGGGCTATGCGCTGCGGCTTGAGCGTCAGCTTGCCCGTGGCGCGGTAGGCGTATAGCTGTGATGTGAACATGTTGAGATACAGCCTGTGCCAGCGCCTTTGGCGCGTGTCGATGCCGAGCCCGGCTACGAGCGCCGTCTGCGCGGCGAGCAGCGCCGTTAGTCCGCTGCGCGTGCCGTCGGCTGCTATCCCGGCGTCGTTGCGGCGGTAGTAGTACAGGCCGTTGCCGGTTGTGGCTATCTTCGGGCCGAGCCTTACGAGGGCGGCTACGGCGTAGACGTCTTCGTATGTCTTGCCCAATGGGAACCTTACCGTGGCGAACAGGCCGCGGCGGTATATCTTGTTCCACGCCCAGCAGTGCTCAAGCCCGTAGGCCGCGAGCCAGTCGAGCGGGTCGGCGTATTCGGCCGTGCCGGGGTTGAACAGCCGTTCGTCGGCCGTGCCGGGATTCTGGAGCACGGGGTATTCTATAATGTCGTATTCGGGGTGCCGGCCAAGTGTTTCCAACAGTATGGCGTATGTGTTTTCCTTAACGTAGTCGTCGCTGTCGACGAAGGTTACGTATTCGCCCCGCGCGCGCTCCAATCCGTAGTTGCGCGCCGATGAGAGTCCGCCGTTGGGCTTGTGGCAGGCCGTTATGCGCGCGTCTTTTTCAGCCCAGCCGTCGGCCAGGGCGGCGCTGCCGTCGGTCGAGCCGTCGTCGACGAGCAGTATCTCGCAGTCGCCTACGCCTTGGCCGAGCACGCTGGCCACGCACTTGCCGAGCGTCGCCTCGACGTTGTAGACGGGTATGATTATGCTTAGTTTCATTTAAGGAGGAATTTCTTGAGCAGTTGTCCAACTACGGTGAGCCTGAAGCCGAGCTTGCGTGCGAGCGTGTATCCGCTCTTGCCCGCGGCCGTGAACGAGCTGTTGGCGCCGTGGCAGCGGTAGGTTACGAGCCTGTCGGGTATGAACCTTACGCCGTACTTGTAGGCGGCCACGTTGCCTATCCAAATGTCGTGCATGGGCGTTCCGGGCGGAAACGGCAGCGCGGCGTCGAGCACGCGCCGCGTGAAGGCCATGCAGCAGCCCATGTATCCGTTCCTGACGAGCGTGTTGTAAAGCCGTCCCGGCCTTGTGCCGTGTAAGGCGTAGTAAGACTCGTGGGTCACTTCGAGGCGCGCGTCGGCCATCTCGGCGTCGCTCACCACGCAGTCGCACCGCTCGAGCCAGCGCATGCAAGTGCTTACCTTGCCGGGCTTCCATACGTCGTCCTGGTCGGACAGGAATACGTAGCCGCCACGGGCGTGGCGCAGGGCGTTCTCGAAGTTGGCCGTAGGCGACTTCAAGCACGGGCCTTTCAAGAGCTTTATCCTCGCGTCGCCGATGCCTTTAACGACGGCTGCCGTGGCGTCGGTCGAGCCGTCGTCTGACACTATCAGCTCGTCGCCCGGGCCTATCTGGGCGAGTATCGACTCTATCTGGCGGCGGATGAACCTCTCGCCGTTATACGATGCCATGCATACTGAAATCATCGGGCGGTTGTCGTTGCAGGTTACGGGGTCAGTTCACTACGGCTATCTTGCACACGGTGCCCTTGCCGCCGTCGGCCGTCGAGGTTTCAACCATGTAGACTCCGCTGGCCACTCGGCGGCCCTTCAGGTCGCAGCCGTCCCAAGTGTACGTGCCGCCCGTGCTGCGCCCCTGGTTTACGAGCGCGCCGTCGGCCGTCACAATCTTCACCTCGGCGTCGGCCGTCAGCCCTACGACGGTTATCGGCCCCGTGTAGTCGGGCCTTACGGGGTTGGGGTATGCGTATACGTTGTCCTTGGTCATCTCGGCCGAAGGCTCGGTGGCGTCGGCCCGGTAAGAGCACAGGCCCTTGTCGGTGGCGAAGTACACCTGGCCCGTAGTGCCGTCGACGGCTATGCCCTGCACGATGTTCGAGGGCAGGGGCGAGTTGTCGGCGGTGAAGTGGCTTACCTGCGTGTTGTTGTCGCCGCTTATTAGGAACACTCCGCTCGAGTTCGTGCCTATCCACTTGCGGTTGCCGCCGTCTACGGCTATGGCGCGTATGTCGATGCCCGAGAGCAGCAGGTCGGCGTAGTTGGTGCCGTCGTTGCGCGGCACGGCGTGCTGGGTGAACGTGTCAGAGCCGTCGCGTATGCTCTCGGCCGATAGGTATATGGGGCCGATGTCGGTGGCCATCCATACGTTGCCGAGGCGGTCTTCGGTGCAGCCGAACACGTAGTGGGGCTCAAGCTGCGTGCCGTATTGGTTTACGTACCTCGGGCCGTAGGCCGTCAGCCGGTCGGCGGCCGGGTCGTAGGCGAAGAGCCGCGTCTCCATGAAGAAGTTGTTGGTGAACCACATAAGGCCGTTCGTCGGGCTTATGAAGGGGTTGGCCAGCTCGTATTCGGTTGCGCCCGACAGTTCGGCATGGGCGAACTTGTGCCACGTAGCGCCGTCGTCGTCGAGCTTTTTCAGCGGCGTTCCGCCGCCCGTTTGCGAGTTGAGCACCCACAAGTCGCCCGACGCGTCGTATTTCACTCCGGTTACGAGCGTATAGTTGTATCCGTTGAACTCCGACTCAAGTCCGCTGTCGTACTTGCCGTACCTGTTGTAGGCCCTTACGAACGCCCCGTCGCGGTATTCGTACATGCCGCTTTTCGCGCCTACCATTACGTGGCCCGGCTCGGCGGGGTCGAAGTCGAGGCACAGGGGGTCGACGAACGAGTGGCCCTCGGCCAGCCCCTCGGGCTTCTCGAACTCGCTCCATTCCTCGCCGTCCCATACGTGCACCTCGCCCGGGCGCTGGCCGTCGGTTTCCTGCGACCACAGCCCCGACACGGCGTAGAGCTTGCCGCCGTCCATGTACAGGCGGTAGAAGTTGTTAGACGAAGGCCCGTCGGGCGCTACGCCCCCGGTGGTGTACGTTCGGTTGCCGTCGGCGTCGACGGTGTATGCCGTCAGCCGCCCGTCGGCGGTCTTCGTCCACCAGCGGCCGTGCGCCTGTTCGTAAACGTTGGTCCTGTCGGCCGACAGGGGCTCGTAGCCCCCGGTACGGCTCCAGTTGGCCGGGTCCATCAGGTTGCCGTCGAGCGCGCATCCGTATGTTGCCTGCCGCTCGGCCGACGCGGCGTATATCATGCCGCCGTCGATGCGGCAGTGGTCGACGGCGAAGCCTAACTGGTAGCTCTCGGCCATGCTGCCGTCGGCGGCGTCGAGCTTCACGATGCCGAAGCCCGTGGCCAGGTATGCGTAGCGGCCGTATATGTATATCGAGTTGACGGTCTTGTCGAAGGTGGTCTCCTTCATGTACAGGTCGGGCACGTTCGTGGCCGAGCCGTCGCGCGCCAGCAGGTCGATGTTTGAGTCGTCGTAGACTACTACGAGCCTGCCTGCCGCCTTCGACCATGCGATATGCCTTATTTCGACGCCTGAAAGGGCGTTGGTCTTGTCGTAAGTGGTTACCGATTGGTCGTCGGGGTTGTAAGAGTAAAGGTTGTTCGAGGCCAGCACGAAAACGCTTTTGCCCGTAGGCTCTATCTCGGTTATGTCGGCGTAGCTCGGGTACAAGCGCCACCGCCCGTCGCCGCCGTCCTGCGCGGCGAGCCGCAGCGGCGCGGCCATGAGCGCCGGCAGGCATGCCGCCAGCATGAGCCTGCGTATGTGGTAGGCGTTGGTTTTTGCCATGTCAGTAATGTTTTTCTTATATAACGTTGTAACGGCCTTGTTTATTTTATCCCCGGGGCATGTTATCGGCGGTTTTCGAGAAGGCGGGCTACGAGCTTGGCCACGGCCAGCGCGCGGTGCGATATCTTGTTCTTCACCTCGTGGCCGAGTTCGGCGAAGGTCTTGTCGTAGCCGTCGGGGCGGAACACGGGGTCGTAGCCGAAGCCTCCGGCTCCCCTTTTCTCCTTGATTATCTCGCCCGTCACGATGCCCTCGAAGAGCTCTTCCCTACCCTCTTCTTCGTCGGTGATAAGGGCTACCACCGTGCGGAACCTCGCCCTGCGGTCGCTCTTGCCGTCGAGTCCGGCCAGCAGTTTTGCCATGTTGGCCTCGCTGTCGTGGCCCTCGCCGCCGGCGTAGCGCGCCGAGTATACGCCGGGCGCGCCGCCGAGGGCGTCAACCTCGAGCCCGGTGTCGTCGGCGAAGCAGCTCATCTTGTACTTATCGTGTATGTAGCGCGCCTTCTGCAGGGCGTTGCCCTCGAGCGTGTCGGCGGTCTCGGGTATGTCGTCGTGGCAGCCGATGTCGCCGAGCGAGAGCACTTCGATGCCGCTGCCGTCGAGCATCTCGCGTATCTCGGCCAACTTGTTCTTGTTGTTTGTAGCAAAGACTATTCTCATATTTTTTTGTTTTTATTAGGTCAATTGGCCGTTATCAGGCTAATTTGTCTTATTTCATTCTCAATATTAATGAATATCCGCAATCCGCCTAATACTTACTTGCATCCTCTTCTAAGAAGTCGGCAGCATACCGTCATTCCGGGCCCAGACCCGGAATCCAATGTATGCAGACAAATTGTATTGGTAAGAGGGTGTTTTCTGGATTCCGGGTCTGGGCCCGGAATGACGGTATGCTGCCGACTTCTTAGAAGAGGATGCAAGTAAGTATTAGGCCGATTGCGGATATTCATTATTTTTCACTTTTCATTTTTCATTTTTCATTTCTCATTTTTCATTTTCTTCGGCACCTTCACCTTTATCTGGTCGAAGCCTTCGCCGAACACTCCTATCACCGAGCTTTGGCTAACGAAGGCGTTGGGGTCGATCGACTTTATCAGTCGGAATATAGTCACGCTCTCGCGCTTCTTGGCCAAGAGGCACACCACCTTCGTTGGCTTGCCGCTGTACCATCCGTGGCCGTCGAGTATCGTAAGGCTGTGGTCGGTGGTCTTGGCTATGGCGTTGGCTATCTCCTGGTATTTCTTCGAGAAGATGAGGAACTGCACCGACTGCCTCTGCCAGTTCATCACGAAGTCGAGCATGGTGCACTCTACGAACATCGTGCAGAAGCCGAACACCACCTTCTGGCAGCGCAGCTCGATGGGGCCGAACGTGTCGATGAACAAGCAGCTGCCGATGATGCACACGTCGATGAGCAGGATTACGCGGCCGAGCGATATGTTGCGGTACTTGTTCACCGAGGCGGCTATGATGTCCGTGCCGCCCGTCGAGCCGTTGTTGAGGAATACTATGGCTAAGGCCGTGCCCGTCATCATACAGCCGATGACGAGCGACATGAAGTCGTTGCCCTCGCCGAGGAGCTTGTAGAACGTGCCGTCGGGCTGGATTATAACGTCTTGCGCCACCTCGAGCAGGAACGTAAGCATGAACGTGGCGTAGATGGTCTTCATCAGGAAGCGCCAGCCCAATATCTTCAGCGCGGCTACGATGAGCACGGCGTTGATGATGAAGAACGTGTATTGCACGGGAAACTTAGTGGCGTAGAACACCACGGCGCCGATTCCGGCTATTCCTCCCGTCACGATCTCGTAAGGCAGGAGGAACACCGTGAAGGCGAAAGTGTAGAGCATCAGGCCGAGCGTGATGTTCACGTAGTCTTTCAGCTCGCGGGTAATTGTTTGTTTTATCATAGTATTTGGGGTTATGCGGTTTTGTGGTTATGCGGTTTTGTGGTTATGCGGTTTTGTGGTTATGCGGTTTTGTGGTTGTGCGGTTGTGCGGTTGTGCGGTTATGCGGTTTTACGGTTTTACGGTTGTGCGGTTTTACGGTTTTACGGTTGTGCGGTTTTACGGTTGTGCGGTTATGCGGTTGTACGGTTATTGGGTTATGCGGTTTTAAAGGTTCTTATGGTTTTTGAAGGTTTATTATTTCACTACGCAACCGTACAACCTCACAACCGCAAAACCTCACAACCGTAAAACCGTACAACCGTAAAACCGCACAACCCAATAACCCTATTTCACCACGATGTTCACGATCTTCTTTGGCACTATGATCACCTTGACGACGCTTTTTCCGCCGATGTATTTCTTCGAGCGTTCGTCGGCCATCACGGTGTCTTCTATCGTCTTGTTGTCGGCGTCGGCCGGGAACTGCATCGAGAAGCGGGCCTTGCCGTTGAACGACACGGTAAGCTGCACGGTGCTCTCTACCAAGTATTTACCGTCGAACTCGGGCCATGCGGCGTCGCACACGGTAGTGTCGTTGCCCAATGCCGTGTGCCACAGCTCTTCGGCCGTATGGGGCGCGAAGGGGGCGATGAGCTTCACCAATTCGGTGAGCACCTTGCGGTTGCGGCACTTCATCTGGGCCATCTCGCCCACGCATATCATGAACGCTGCCACCGACGTGTTGTAGCTGAACGTCTCGATGTCGCCCGTCACCTTCTTAATCAGCTTGTGCAGGCTCTTCATCTCGTCGGCCGTAGGCTCGCCGCCGTCGAGGGGCTTAAGGCCGTCCTTGTCGGCGTAGAGCGCCCAGAACTTCTTAAGGAAGCGGTGGCAGCCGTCGATGCCGTTGGTGTCCCACGGCTTGCTCTGCTCCACCGGGCCGAGGAACATCTCGTAGAGGCGCAGCGTGTCGGCGCC